>NZ_UGTV01000015.1:1490000-2191993 GCF_900454865.1 Pasteurella canis
GCAGGAAAAAGTACGTTAATCCGTTGTGTTAATTTACTTGAAGCACCATCAACTGGCTCAGTTATTGTCGATGGAAAAGATTTAACTCAGTTAAGAAATACTGAATTAGTTCATGAAAGACGTAATATTGGCATGATCTTTCAGCACTTTAATTTGCTTACATCACGTACAGTATTTGGTAATGTGGCATTACCATTAGAATTAGAAAATACACCAAAAGAAAAAATTCATAGCAAAGTCAATGAATTATTAGCACTTGTTGGTTTGGCTGATAAGAAGGATGCTTATCCATCTAACTTATCAGGCGGTCAAAAACAACGTGTAGCAATTGCACGCGCACTTGCTAGTGAACCTAAAGTTCTTTTGTGTGATGAAGCAACTAGTGCTTTAGACCCTGCAACAACACAATCTATTTTAAATTTATTAAAAGAAATCAACCGCACTTTAGGTATCACCATCCTTTTAATTACGCATGAGATGGAAGTTGTTAAACGCATTTGTGATAAAGTTGCTGTAATTGATAAAGGACGATTAATTGAGCAAGGGTCTGTAAGTGAAGTTTTTTCTAATCCACAAACTCAACTGGCAAAAGAATTTATTCGATCAACTTTCCATATTAACTTACCAGAAGAATATATGGAAAAACTATCAGATACACCTAGACATACAAACTCTTGGCCAATTGTACAATTTGAGTTCACGGGACAAACAGTAGATGCCCCAGTACTCTCACAAGCTTCAAAGATGTTTGGTGTTGACTTAAGTATTTTAACTTCACAAATTGACTACGCTGGCGGTGTTAAATTTGGCTTTGTTATTGCAGAAATGGAAGGAGATGATGAAGCTATTACAAAAACAAAAGCTTATTTAATGGAACATAATGTAAAAGTTGAGGTATTAGGTTATGTTTGATCAATTATGGGCAGATTTTACCCGAGAAATGACACCAAGAATTTGGGAACTTGTTGGGCTTTCTACACTAGAAACTCTTTATATGGGATTTGTTGCAACATTATTTGCCATTATTGTTGGTCTCCCAATAGGATTCCTTGCGTTTTTAACAGGTAAAGGTGAGATCTTAGAGCATCGTCGTGCGCATCAAGTATTAAATGTGGTTATTAATATAGGGCGATCAGTTCCTTTTATCATCTTACTCATTATTTTATTACCTTTTACACGTTTAATTGTCGGTACGACACTTGGTACAACAGCAGCAATCGTTCCATTGAGTGTGTCTGCAATTCCATTTTTTGCAAGATTGACTTCGAATGCACTTCTTGAAATTCCAAGTGGTTTAACAGAAGCTGCGAAATCAATGGGTGCGACTAATTGGCAAATCGTCACTAAATACTATTTGCCAGAATCTATCCCTATTTTAATCAACGGTATAACGCTGACCTTAGTTGCTTTAATCGGTTACTCTGCAATGGCGGGCGCTGTTGGTGGTGGTGGCTTGGGTAATCTTGCGATTACTTATGGAGAACACCGTAATATGGTCTATGTGAAATGGATCGCAACAATTATTATCGTTCTGATCGTAATGTTAAGCCAAAAATTGGGTGACCACTTAGCTGAGCGTTTTGATCATCGCTAATTAACTATACAACTTACACAACATCTTTCTTTTAGAGGATTACTTATGAAATTAACAAAACTTTTAGGTCTAGCGACCATTTTCTCGGCAGTTGCATTAGCAGGTTGTAAAGATGACAAACCTACCGCAACAACTACTCCAGCTCAAGAGCCTGCACGTAAATTAACACTCGGTGTCATGTCTGGTGCAGAAGCTCAAGTTGCGGAAGTTGCCGCGCGTATTGCAAAAGAAAAATACAATATTGATGTAAAACTTATTGAGTTCACTGAATATACTCAACCGAATGAAGCACTATCAAAAGGCGATTTAGATATAAATGCTTTCCAACATAAACCATATATGGATAAAGAAGTAGAACAACGTGGTTATAAATTAGCTGTTGTTGGTAATACTTTTGTTTTCCCAATCGCCGCTTATTCTAAAAAAATTAAAGACATCTCTGAACTAAGAGAGGGTGCTATTGTTGCAGTACCAAATAACCCTAGTAACTTAGGGCGTGCATTACTACTTTTAGAAAAACAAGGTGTGATAAAATTAAAAGATTCAAATAATTTATTCTCAACCTCAATTGATGTCGTAGAAAATCCAAAAAATATCACTATTCAAGAAGTAGAAACATCATTATTACCACGTGCATTAGATGATGTTGATTTTGCTGTAATCAACAATACTTACGCAGGACAACATGGTTTAACTCGCGAAAAAGATGGTATTTTTGTGGAAGATAAAGACTCTCCATACGTTAACTTAGTTGTAGCACGTGAAGATAACAAAGATAATGAAGTTATCAAAGATTTCGTAAAAGCATTCCAAAGTGAAGAAGTTTATCAAGAAGCCGTTAAACATTTTAATGACGGTGTTGTAAAAGGTTGGTAATACTTTTTATATAGTTTCAAACAAAAAAATCCCCAGCATTAACTGGGGATTTTTATTTGCCTACTAATATATCATAGACTAAAATTTAACTAATACAATACATAGAAAATTAATTTAGACTTTCATCCCATTTTGCTAACAAAATTCCTGTCGCAACGGCAATATTCAATTCTGCATTGAGTGGATTACTTAACGACAAAATGACTTTTTCATCTTCCTGTTCTGCTAATGATGTTTTTCCACTTTCACTGACCACAAAAACCACTTTATGAGCTAACTTAATTTTATTGAATGTACTAGCTTGTTTACTAGTTGAAAGGTGTACAATTTGATATCCGGCTTGGCGAAGCTGTTTTAATGCTTTATCGGCATAATCTGTTTCTAATACACGAATATATTCCATTCCCCCTTCTGCAACTCGCACGGCAGCTGATGAGTTTAAATTGTCAGCAAATTGACGCTCGACAATAAGACCTTTAACACCAAACACTGCGCAAGTACGAACAATACCGCCAATATTATGTGCATTTGGTACATCATCAATCATTACTAAACAGTCTTGTTTACGAGGAATATCTAAATAACCTGATAGAGTAAATGGTCTCGCTTTTTTCACGAGCATACAGATTCCACCATGATGCTCTGTACCACTTACTAGCGTTAATTCCTTATTATCTACTACATGATAGACTTTTTTATTTGCAGCTAAATAACTGAATAACTCACCACTCTTTTTCGCCATTTCTACTGTTGTCCAAACTCGTACAATACTCTCTGGGCGTTGAATAAATAATGCAGAACAAGCATTTTCACCATATACTTTCATTTCCTCTGATCGATTTTTTTTGATCTTCTCTGGTGCACGAGGTGAAAGAGGCCCAGTTTTTTTCTCAGTAGCTTTATCACTCATAACAGAACTTTTTACAACAACCTTTACTTTCCCATCAATACCATTTGCTGTTCGTAAGGTTGTTTCTGAAATGCGTTGCTCTACTTTTTGAGTATGACGAGAACTGCTCATTTTTGTTTGTAATTTATGTGTAGAATGAAAGCTATCATGCTTTTTTTTAGCGCGATTTTCTTGTGTTTGATGTTTGAAGTGCGGTGTATTTTTTTCAATTTTTTCGCCTACAATACGCTCATTAAATTTTTTATGAGGTGTTTGTTGAAAAACAGGTGACTTTGTCTTATTGCTCATTTTGATGTGCCAGTTTGCTTGTTAGAAGGGTAAAGTTAGGCAAAAAAAGCCCTACTTTGCGATAAAGTGTGAGCATTATAACGAAAAAACTGTATTTTGCTACCAAGTTCCATATTAAATATTGTAAACTAGCGAGCTAATCAAACTTAAAGAGAATGATTTTTATGTTGATAAACAAAACCAAACGAGCAAAACAAAATATCAATCGTTTATTCTGTTTACCGTTACAAGCTGAACAAGTGGAGTTTCTTTATCATCCATCCACATTTAAAAACCAGATTATTCAGCTTATCAAACAAGCAAAATCACGTATTTATATCACTGCACTTTATTGGCAGCATGATGAAGCAGGGCAGGAAATTTTAGATGAAATCTATCGTGCTAAACAAGATAACCCCGCTCTTGATGTCAAAATCCTAATTGATTGGCATCGAGCACAACGCAACCTACTTGGTGCAGAAAAGAGCGCCACTAATGCAGATTGGTATAGTGATGAACGAGCGAAATATCAACTAGCAAATGATCCAAATATGTTTTTTGGTGTACCAATTAATACTCGTGAAGTCTTTGGTGTATTACATATTAAAGGTTTTGTATTTGATAATACGGTGCTTTACAGTGGTGCAAGCATTAATAATGTCTATCTACACCAATCAAATAAATATCGCTATGACCGCTATCATAAAATTACTCACCCAGAATTAGCGGATACAATCGTTTGTTTCATACAAAAGTATTTATTAAACCCAGATGCGGTTTATCCTTTGGATAGTGTGCACCGCCCAGCAACAAAAGATATTCGTCCAGCCATTAAAGAATTTCGTAAAACATTGGCATTTGAAGCACAATATGCATTAAAAGGAGCTAAATTATTAGAAGAAACAGAGGAGCAACTCAGCATTTCTGTCTTATTCGGTTTAAGTAAATATAACAATCGCTTAAATCAAACAATAGAAGATCTCTTTCAAATTGTTGAACAAGAATTAGTAATTTGTACACCTTACTTCAACTTTCCACGTACATTACAACAAAAGATCCGTCGCTTACTCAATAAAGGTAAAAAAGTGGAAATTATTGTAGGTGATAAAACAGCCAATGACTTCTATATTCCACCTTCAGAACCCTTCAAAATGGCAGGTGCATTACCTTATTTATATGAAAGCAATTTGCGTCGCTTTAGCAAAAAATTTGAGTATGAAATTAATCAAGGACTATTAACGATACGGACTTGGAAAGATGGTGAGAATTCCTATCACTTAAAAGGTGTTTGGGTCGACCGAGATTATATCTTATTGACTGGAAATAATCTTAATCCTCGTGCATGGCGTTTAGATGCAGAAAATGGCTTATTTATTCATGATCCAAAACAGCAATTAGGCGCTCAGGTTGATCAAGAGTTAACCTGTATTCGCCAGCACACAACTGTGCTAAAACATTATTCTGAGTTAGATGAAATGAAACAATATCCAGCGCCTGTACAAAAACTACTGAAAAAATTTGCTCGTATTAAGGCAGATAAACTCGTCAAAATGATTCTGTAAACAAAATGGAGGCCATTTTGCCTCCATTATTTATATCACAACACCTATCATTGATAAAATTTTACTAGAATAGACCACAGTTTTATCATGTTTGATACCTATTTAGTATCATCAATAATCAAATAAGCCTTTGCAACAGGGCCATGTACACCAACAACTTTAATCAGTTCAATGTCAGCAGTGGAACTTGGTCCTGCAATCAAATTTACGCATGACGGCATACGCTCCCCCGACTTTGCTTTTTGATGCAAAATCTCTGACAACTGTGCAACACGTGGCAAAATAGTGCTTTTTTTCAATACAACGATAGATACCTTGGGCAACAAGCTAACAGAACGACCTGATTGTGCATTAGAAAAAAGCACAATCCCACCTGACTCCGTTAGACCATATTCAGCAAATACAATACCAATATTCGCGCTGTTCGCAAAAGTGCGGTTTGTTTCCGCAGAGTTTTCTGCCCAAATATGTGTTTCATATTGTGTTTGTATAGCTGATGTGATACCTAAGCCCACTAAACGTACATCGTCATTCAATATAACTGGACCACCACCATATTGTTTACATAAAGCTAATATATCTGTACTAGCATGTTCTGGGGTCGTCATTTTGCAATTAACTAACATCGTTTGTGTAGCAAATTCAACGAATGCTTCACAACGTTCATCAATACTCAATTCTGTTAACCGCGTTGTAGGATAATTGTTCAATTGCAAATAACTTCCTGTAACAGTAGAACGAAACTCCCGTCCAAGTTGTTGTGCAAGGTTATCCAAAAACTGTTGTCTATTTTGTTGATCTAACATAGAAATTCCTTACCAATTAACGATTTTTGAACCAAGAACGGAAACTTTCACCTTCAGCATCAGGTAAATCACGAGCCTTACTCCACTCTGCAACCGCCCCAACTTGAATCGGCATTTTTCCATCACGAATAGCTAACTTTGCAACTTTAGCACCGATATTTACACCAATCTTCCATAGATTTGGATGGCTATTCGCAACAGTAAATGCCTTCACAGATAAACGTTCTACGACAGGATTCATACCTGACTCAGCAATATTACGACGATGTTTTAATAATAAATTTGCCAGTGGTATTTTAACAGGGCAAACCTGATTACATGCTGTACATAATGAACAAGCAGAAGGCAGATCTTTAAATTCCTCATAGCCACCTAAAATAGGTGAAATCACTGAACCAATTGGACCTGGATAAATCGAACCATAACCATGTCCACCAATTTGGCGATACGCAGGACAAGTATTCAAACAGGCGCCACATCGGATACAACGTAAAACATCACGAAATTCTGATCCCAGCATTTTCGAACGACCGTTATCCACAATCACTAAATGGAATTCTTCAGGTCCATCTGTCTCACCAGCTAAACGTGGACCAGTTAACCACGTATTATAGCCTGTTAAACGAGCCCCTACTGCACTTCGTGCCAATAAAGTAATTAAAATATCAACCTCTTTAAAAGTTGGAGCTAAACGTTCCATTCCCATTACCGCAATATGTGTTTTCGGTAATGATGTTGCTAAACGCAAGTTTCCTTCATTAGTAACTAAACATACACTGCCCGTTTCTGCTACTGCAAAATTACACCCACTTACACCAATATCTGCTTCTAAGAAATCTTTACGTATCGTTTCACGAATAAATAATGTCATTTCCTCTGGTGTTTCAGACCCTGTGTAACCTAACTTTTCTGCTAACACTTTACGAATTTGATGACGATCTTTATGAATAGCAGGAACAACAATATGCGATGGCTTATCTTCAGCTACTTGAAGAATATATTCACCAAGATCGGTTTCAATAACTTTTATCCCTTCTGCCTCAAGAACATGGTTCATGCCAATTTCTTCAGTCACCATTGACTTTGACTTCACAATTTTTTTTGCATTTTTCGCTTTAGCGACCTGTTTAATATAGTTAGTCGCCTCTTCAGCCGTTGCTGCAAAATAAACATGTCCACCATTTTCAGTCACTTTTTCTGAAAGTTGGAATAAATAGGCATCTAAATTTTCAATTACATGATTACGGATCTCTTTTGCTAAATCGCGCCATTCTTCCCAGTGCCCGAGCTCCTCCACCATTTTCTGACGATTAGCGCCAATACGCTCTTGTGCCATAACAACAGCTTTACGCATAATCTCATTTTGAATCTCTTCATTAATACGTGGCTTAAATTGAAGGTGACTTGTTTTTATTGACATCATTTTCTCCTTTATCGACTCATTAACACTTCAGCGATATGCATGACTTTTACATTATGCCCTTCTCGCTTCATCCTACCGCCGATATTCATTAAGCAACTTACGTCTGCTCCAATTAAATACAAAGGCTTGACTGCCATAATATGTTGTACTTTTTCTTTTACCATCTCACCTGAAATCTCAGCCATTTTTACAGAGAATGTTCCACCAAAACCACAACAAGTTTCTTGGTTGTGGATAGGCAATAAACTTAACCCCTTCACATTTTGCAACAGTTTTAAGGGCTCGTCTTTCACACCTAGTTTACGAAATAAACTACAAGAGGGATGGTAAACTGCATTGCCTTCTAATTTTGCACCTACATCAACGATACCTAATTTATTTACAATAAAATCCGTTAAATCATAAAAACGATCTGCAACTTTCTGCGCGCGAGCAACCCACTCTGGTTCATCTTTTAAATACTCTGGATAAGTTGTAATGGCATATACACAAGAACCTGCAGGTGCCACTATAGGATAGTCATTAACCTCAAAGGTTTCGATTAAATTTTTCATTGCGGGGATCGCTTGAGTCACATAGCCACTATTAATCGCAGGTTGTCCACAGCAACTTTGTTGTTCTAGAAACGTAATTTGACAGCCAAGCTGTTCAAGAAGAAGTACTGTTTGCTTTGCCACATTCGATTTCAATGCATCAGCAATACAAGTTACATAAAAATTGACATTCATTTTTGATTACTCCAAAAAAATAGTACATAGCTAACTTTATACAAGTTAGCTATGTATGACAGTATCACAACAACAGATTAGTAAATAACAACCGCAACTAATGCTGCAATTACGCCATATAAGAACATAGGTATAACCGTGCGTTTTAAGATCGTACCCTCTTGATTACTCACATTTAATACAGTACACACTGCAATAATGTTATTCAAACACACCATATTACCCATCGCGCCCCCCACAGACTGTAGCGCTAAAATAAGTGGAACTGACATACCTGTTGTTTCTGCAATAGATAACTGAATGCCACCGAAAGTTAAATTTGATACGGTATTTGAACCAGAGAAGAAGGCACCAATTGCACCTAAATAAGAAGAGAAATAAACCCACTTATCACCCGTTACATCAGCAAAGGTTTTACCGATAGTAATGACCATAGAATCATAATTATCATTACCTACTAGCATTAATTTTACCATAACTAATGCACCTAATAAGGCAAAGAAGGGCTTTTTAGTTTGATGATAAGTTGTTGATACAATATTCTTAGTTTTCTCACTATTCAATTTGAATACAAAAATAGAGATAATCACTGTCACAATAAATGGAATAAGAGATGGCACATAAAGCGTCTTATAGCTTTCACTAATCCCTTGTCCTAAAATATTATTTAACGACAAGATGAGAGCTTGACTGACTTTAAACTCACCTAATCCACCCAGTGAAACTGAGAACCAAGTTGTTGCATCATTTAACAATTGTTTAATACCTAACTGATGAATACGTGTCACAATTAAGATAGCAATTAACATCATTGTTGGGAAAAGTGCTTTGAATACTTGACTAAATGCCACGTTTTCCAGCTGCACATCCGTATTATCTCCTTTACTGATACCAATACCTTTATTAGCAATGAAAATTGAAACAAGTAAACCAATCGCACCACCTACTAACGATGGGAACTCATAGTTTATTTGTGCTAATAGGAAATAAGGTATCGTACAAGCAAGGATACTAATATAAATAAATACAAGGTTTTGTTTGATTTGTTTCCAAGTTACGAGAAAACGTAACGCTAATAGAGGGATAACAAACGCCGCTATAAAATGAATAAATGCCGTTTTTTGCCCTAATTCCAGTACCACATCATCACTTAACCCCAATGCACCAAAACCAAACCATGTTGGTGTACCTACTGCACCAAAAGAAACTGGCACCGAATTCATCACTAATGCAAGCATAGCAACTTGTAGAGGTTTAAAACCTAAACCAACTAGAATAGGTGCCGCAATTGCCGCAGGCGTACCAAATCCACTGGCACCTTCAATCATAAAAGCAAATGCCCAGCCAATAATCATGATTTGAGCAACGGGGTTGGGGTTAATATTGGCTAACCATTTACGAAGTATATCTGTGCTACCAGATACTTCCATCATACGATTAAATAAAATTGCCCCAAAAATGATCGTGATTGGTGTTTGAGTCGCAATTAAACCAGCAATAACATTTGCATTTAAACGCGTTAAATCTGTACCAAAGTAAAATGCTTGTAAAAGATAAGTTAATACTGCAATGATTGGCAAAGCAATATAGGAAGGTAAACTATTACGCTTTACCATTAAGTAAATTAATAGCGCAATCGGAAGAATGCTTAAAAAGAAAACCATAAAAAAATCCTATAGATAAATTCGATATGAATATCAAATTAACATATTAAAAATCCATATAACTATTTTTGAGTAATTATTTAAAAACAAAATTAAATTGCATAAATAATATACATTTACTCATTAATGTTAATGAGATGTTATATTAAAGTAATTAAAAAAAAATGCTTTAAAAAAAATCGTATTTTATGTGATTTAATTCACACATATAGCAATTCAATCAACAATTGATGAATTAACAAACAATATTGACTGCAACATTTTTTTATTTTTTATAAGTGAATTAATTTAATTTATTTAAAATAACGAAAAAAGGCTATGGATTATTCACATAGCCTTTTTAATTCAGTTTAAATTTAAAACAAATTATTTAACTTTAAAAAAATAAATATGATTAAAATTTAATCCAATTATAATTTTTCAACTAACTCAATTGCCGCGCCAATATAAGTTGCTGGTGTCATTTGCTGTAAACGTCTTTTTTCTTCAACTGGAATGTCAAGCGTCTCAATAAATTCACGCATAGCTAGGGCATCGACACGTTTACCACGAGTAAGCTCTTTCAATTTCTCATACGGTTTTTCAATACCGTAACGGCGCATAACTGTTTGAATTGGTTCTGCAAGTACTTCCCAATTTTGATCTAATTCATCAAGTAAATGTTGCTCATTGACTTCTAATTTACTGATCCCTTTACGAGTAGCAGCATAAGCAATCAAACAATAACCCAGTCCGACCCCTAAATTACGCAATACTGTCGAATCTGTTAAATCACGTTGCCAACGTGAAATAGGTAATTTCGCACCTAAATGTGCCATGACTGCATTTGCTAAGCCTAAATTACCTTCTGAATTTTCAAAATCAATTGGATTCACTTTATGTGGCATTGTTGACGAACCAATTTCACCTGCAATAGTACGTTGTTTAAAGTGGTTTAATGCAATATATCCCCACAAATCACGATCAAAATCGATAATAATCGTATTAAAACGCGCCACATTATCAAAAAATTCTGCAATATAGTCATGTGGTTCAATTTGTGTCGTATAAGGATTCCAAGTTAAACCTAATGATGTTACAAATTCCTGACTGAAGTTATGCCAATCAATTTCAGGATAGGCTGACAAATGAGCATTATAGTTTCCCACTGCTCCATTAATTTTACCTAGCATCTCAATTTGTTGTAATTGCTTAAATTGGCGTTTTAAACGATATACGACATTCGCCATTTCTTTACCTATTGTTGAAGGTGAGGCAGGCTGTCCATGTGTACGCGAAAGTAATGGAATAGATTTATATTCCCGTGCAAGTGCACTGATGTCATCAATTAATTTTTGCCACTCTGGTAAAATAACTTCTTCACGCGCTGTCTTTAACATTAAAGCATGTGAAAGGTTGTTAATATCTTCTGAAGTACAAGCAAAATGAATAAACTCACTCACTTTTGCAAGTTCAGATAAAGCTTCACTTTTTTCTTTTAAGAAATATTCAACTGCTTTCACATCATGATTAGTCGTGCGTTCAATTTCCTTAATTCGCTCTGCATCTTGCAAACTGAAATGATCAACTATTTGGTTAAGGTAATCGTTTGCTTCTTTCGATAATATAGGCACTTCTTGAATTTGTGGAGTTGCTGCTAATTTTTGTAACCAACGCACTTCAACAGTAACACGAAATTTTAATAAGCCGAATTCACTAAAAATATGACGTAATGAATTTGCCTTCTCTTGGTAGCGTCCATCAATAGGGGAAAGTGCAGTTAATGCGTTAAGTTGCATAGCGGTTTGCTCCATAAATAAGATGATTAAAGTGAAGAATAAATTTGTTTTGCCATGGCAGTAATTTTGCGACGTGAGAACAAAATCTGCCATTTTGTTCCGCCTACTTGTTTCCATAAGACCGCAGAACGAATTCCTGCCAACAAACAAGCTCGGATCCGATTATGCATAGCTGGCTGCTGTAAATAAAGCGTTGAGCCAGTCACTTGGATTTTACGACCTAATGGGCTAATCACATCCACATAAATACTTGCTAAAGTAGATAACATTTGCTCATCAAGCAAATCATAATGTTCAAGTTGAGTCAGTAAATATTGAATACGACGCGCAAGTTCAGTTTTAGCTTTAGGATCTTTATTTAATTTCCCCTCTAATGCTAATAGACTGATCCAATATCGACTGAGATCAGAACCACTGCCATTCATTTGCTCAAGCAAAGTTTCTAGCCCCAGTTTTAAATGTTGTTCATGTCCACCAAAGACAGCTAATGTATCTTCTGGATTCATTTGCAATAATGTATTTAGACTTGCTTTCAGTGCTGCTTCATCAGCTTGCCCCTTATGGGCAAACTGTTGTACTAATTTTGCAGCTTGACACACACCTGCAAGGGCCAGAGTAATCTCGTAATAATTTGCCATATTGTCAGATAAATGAAGATAAAAAATCGGCGGACAATATAGCACTTTTTCATACCTTTTTAAAGTTGCCTATTTGTATTTCAAAATTTGATCTTGATCTCAAATTTTAAAACCAAAATTGAAAAACTAAAACGTTTTAGTTAATATTATTAATTATAAAATCAGTAAAGGGGATTCACGATGAGTAAGATTTGGGTATTAGGTGATGCAGTTGTTGATTTAATTCCTGACGGACAACACCATTATTTACGTTGTCCTGGTGGTGCACCAGCTAATGTTGCCGTTGGAATTGCACGCTTAGGCGGTAATACTGGCTTTATTGGCCGTGTAGGTGATGATCCATTCGGTCGTTTTATGCAAGAAACATTACAACATGAAAAAGTCTGCACACAACAAATGATATTAGATCCACAACAACGAACCTCTACAGTTATTGTCTCTTTAGAGAATGGTGAACGCAGTTTTACTTTCATGGTTAACCCAAGTGCAGATCAATTTTTAGAGGTATCTGACTTGCCTGAATTTCAAAAAAATGATTGGTTACACTGTTGTTCAATTGCATTGATTCATAACCCCTCTCGTCAAACGACATTAGAAGCTATTCAGCGAGTTAAAAACAAAGGTGGATTTTTCTCTTTTGATCCAAATCTACGTGAGTCACTTTGGTCAAGTCATGATGAAATGAAAAGCGTGGTCAACCAAGTCATTGCTCAAGCTGATGTACTTAAGTTTTCAGAAGAAGAACTCATCTTACTCACTAATAGCAGCAGTCTAGAACAGGCAACACAAACACTTACCACCCAATATCCTGAAAAACTAATTATTGTGACTTTAGGAAAAGCTGGTGCAGCTTATCATTTACACGGCGAAAGCCAAATTATTGCAGGTAAAGCATTACAACCAGTAGATACAACAGGAGCTGGAGATGCCTTTGTTAGTGGCTTATTAGCTGGACTCTCTCAAGTCGAAACGTGGCAAACCTCAACCGCACTTATTCCTATTATCCGACAAGCGAATGCCTGCGGTGCTTTAGCTACAACTGCAAAAGGGGCAATGTCAGCTTTGCCAACTCGAACTGAATTAGAGCGCTTTCTTGCACAATAACATGAGCTCATGATGGCTAATTTCGGAGTGTCGTATGTATATTTTCAACCAAGGCAAATACAAAAGCCTACATGCACAATCTGCTGGTGAGTTAGATCAAATTCGCCAACAAGTCCTGTCTGATAAACAATTTCGTCCAACTTATCATTTGGCTGCCGATACAGGTTTATTAAATGATCCAAATGGGTTAATTTTTGATGGTAAAAATTACCATATCTTTTATCAATGGTTTCCTTATGATGCCATACATGGCATGAAACATTGGCAGCATTTAATCACCGAAAACTTTCAACAGTTTACTTATGCTGATCCCTTAATTCCCGATCAACACTTTGAATCACACGGTTGCTATTCTGGCGGCGCAATATTATGGCAAGATAATATTATCGCGTTTTATACAGGAAATACACGAAACCAAGAAAATCAGCGGATTCCATATCAAAATATTGCTATTTTTACTCAAGACGGTAAGTTGCTTGAAAAACGTTGTTTACTCAGCCAAGTACCTGAAGGCTACACTGAACATGTACGTGATCCTAAACCATTCATCACGGCCGAAGGTAAAATCCGTTTTATTCTTGGTGCACAGCGAAAAAATGGTACGGGTACTGCGTTGTTATATGAAATGCCTAATATTGATAGCTCACCTCAGTTGTTAGGAGAACTGTCTCTCACCCATTTTGATAACCAACATGTTTTTATGTGGGAATGTCCAGATCTATTCCAATTAGCAGATAAATCTATTTTTATTTGGTCACCACAAGGTAAAGTACGCGAAACACACCGCTTCCAAAACAACTATCATGCAACTTATGCTGTCGGTAAATTACATAATATGACTTTCCATAGTGAGCATATTGAAGAACTCGATTATGGATTTGATTTTTATGCACCACAAACTGTTTATCAAAGTGAAGGTATTCTTTATGGCTGGGTTGGATTACCTGACTTAACATATCCAACCGATCACTATCAATGGCATTCTATGTTAAGCTTACCACGCCAATTGACTTTAAAACAAAATAGGCTCTACCAAAGACCTATTGCACAAATTTATACACAATTAGGTGTAAGCCAAGTATTTTCTATACAACAGCCACAAATTATAGCAGGATTAGATACTGCTTATTTAATGTTTGAACCTGACAATCAAGATTTTGAAATGGCTTTTTTTAATAATAATGCTGAACATAGGCTGATTATAAGCTATCGCAATGGGCTATTTAGTTTAGACAGAACACAGACAAAACAGACTGAAATTATGCAAGCCTTTGGTACACAACGCCATTGCGAAATCAGTCAACTAAACAAAATCGAGATCTTTTTTGACCGCTCTGTAATAGAAATTTTTCTCAATGATGGTGAAAAAGTAATGACATCACGATTTTTTATTGAACAACGTGAAAACCAAATAACCTGCTCTCGCCCAATTCAGGTTTCTGTGGCACAATTACCCGCAATTTCGATTACATAATGGACTATATCGTGAATAAGATAAAAAACACGCACAAAAAACGAGTCACACTGAATGATATAGCCACATTGAGTGGTTTATCAACAACGACTGTCAGTATGATTTTAAATGGACGTGGTGAAGAATTTAAGATCAAACCTGAAACTTGTCAGCGTGTAAAAAACATTGCAGAAACGGCAGGATATCGCGCTAATGTTTATGCAAAATCACTGAAAATGCAACGCTCTAATGTCATTGGCTTGGTTATTCCTGATTTAACTAACTATGGTTTTGCTTACACTGCAAAAATGTTAGAAAAACAATGCCGCGAAAATGGTTTACAGTTAGTTATTGCTTGTTCTGATGATAATCCACAACAAGAAAAACTCGCTATTGAGCGTTTATTGGATCGCCAAATTGATTTTTTGATTACAGCTCCAACACATCAAGATCCGTATTATTATCAACAAATTGCACAGCAAACCCCCATTTTACAGCTAGATCGCTATGTACCAAATCTGGATCTTCCTTACATCATCAGTAATGATCAAAATAAAATTGCAAAACTGATTCAATATCTAATACAAAAATATCAACTTAAAGAATTCTTCTATTTTGGCGGTCAATTAGCCCTTTCTCCTAGTGAATCACGTTTACAAGGCTTTTTAACAGGACTTACACGAGCTCACGTGACACCAAAAAATGAGTGGATTTTACACCGCACTTATCAGCCTGAATCAGGCTATCAAATGTTAGCTGACCTGCAACAACGCTTAGGGCGTTTACCAAATGCAATTTTTACCGCCTCTTATACCTTACTAGAAGGTGTCCTACGCTATCTCACAGAATATCAACAAATGGAAAAGTTATTCAATCGTCAATTACATTTAGCTACTTTTGATGATCATGCTCTGTTAAATGCACTACCTTTTCACATTCATTCTATTAAACAAGATCACCAAACTATTGCAAAACACACTTTTGAAATGGTACAAAAAATGTTACAAGGTGAAAAAACACACAATCTTAAAATTGATTGTGAAATTATTTATCGTGATTAATCTTTCTCTTTCTTATTTCTATATTGATAAAAATATCTCCTATTTTGCCTTAATGAAGGTTTAATCAACTACATTATGTTGATTGATAACTTTATACACAATGTACTTCCCTTATAAATAAAAATGTGATCTATCACACAAAACTAAAACGTTTTAGTTAATTACAGTTTCAAAACTAAAACGTTTTAGTTAAAATAAAAAATGATGATTAAATACATTTATGGATTAAAAGGTGACTCATATGAACTTCCCACTTATTGCTCAGCAAGTCATTGAAAAATTAGGCGGTAAAGAAAATATTTCAGCAGCTGCACACTGTGCAACGCGTTTGCGCTTAGTTGTCGTTGACGAAACGAAAATTGATAAAGAAGCCATCGAAAACATTGAAGGTGTTAAGGGGCAATTTGCTGTCGCTGGACAGTACCAAATTATTTTTGGTTCAGGAACAGTAAATAAAGTATATACCGAATTAAGTCAACAATTAGGTATCGGCGATATGACAAGTGCTGATGTTGCTGCTGCTGGCAATGAAAAACAAGGCTTATTTCAACGTGCAGTTAAAGGCTTGGCAGATATTTTCGTCCCGATTATCCCTGCAATTGTAGCAGGCGGTTTATTAATGGGTATCCACAGTATGCTGACAGCAAAAGGTTTCTTTGTGGAGGAAAAAAATGTCGTTGATCTTTACCCAGCTATTGCGCATTTAGTTGATTTTATTAATACTGTTGCTAATGCGCCTTTTGTTTTCTTACCTGTGTTATTAGGTTTCTCTGCAACCCGAAAATTTGGAGGTAATCCTTATTTGGGCGCTGCCTTGGGAATGTTACTTGTCCATCCAGCTTTAGCAGATGGCTGGAATTATGCCTTAACGCTAGCGAATGGCAATATTCAATATTGGCAAATTTTTGGACTTGAGATAGAGCGTGTTGGCTATCAAGGTACCGTTATTCCTGTGCTGATTGCTTCTTGGGTACTTGCAACGCTAGAAAAAAACTTGCGTAAAGTTGTTCCTTCTTTCTTAGATAATTTAATTACGCCACTCTTTGCCTTATTTATTACAGGATTATTAGCGTTCACTATTATCGGTCCATTTGGACGTGAAGCAGGTTCTTTAATTAGTAGTGGTCTTACTTGGTTATATGACACACTTGGCTTTGTTGGTGGCGCAATCTTCGGTACGCTTTATGCGCCAATTGTTATCACTGGCATGCACCAAACGTTTATTGCAGTCGAAACTCAGCTATTAGCCGAAATTGCACGCACTGGTGGTACATTCATTTTCCCAATAGCCGCTATGTCAAATATCGCTCAAGGTGCCGCTTGCTTAGGAGCAGCATTTGTCATGAAAGATCCAAAAGTACGCGGAATTGCTGTACCTTCAGGTATCAGTGCATTATTAGGTATCACAGAACCAGCAATGTTTGGCGTAAACTTACGTTATCGTTATCCTTTTATTGCCGCTATGACAGGAGCGGGGATTTCCAGTGCTTTTATTGCCTTCTTTAATGTCAAAGCAATCGCCTTAGGGGCAGCAGGCTTACCAGGTATTCCATCAATTAAACCTGATAGCTTGGTGATGTATATTATTGGCATGCTGATCTCAGCTACTATCGCCTTTTCAGTCACCTTGATTTTAGGTAAGCGAGCACAAGCTAAAATATAAAGTTGAGTTTATGTCGAATGCCGTGAAGTTATCACGGCATTTTTTCTTTTTAGCACGTATAATACTGAGGATAATTTATACATAACGCGATGTTAATATGAAATACTTATACAAAATTGCCTTAGTTTGTACCGCTCTTTTACCAACAATGTTATTTGCCAAAATAAGTGTACAGCAGCCTGTGATTTTTACTGCGCAAAAAGGAGAACCTACTGCTATTTTTATGCAACTGCGTAATGACAGTGAGCAGGAAGTGAACCTTGCGATTGTACAAAGTAAAGATAAGGCACGTTTAGAATTACACGGTACACAAAATGGTAAAATGATCGAAGTCACTGGTATTCCAATTCCACCTCAAAGCATCACTGAACTAAAACAAGGTGGATTACACATTATGGTCTTTGACACAGAAAAAGATCTTACTATTGGCGATGAATACCCTATCCATTTATTTTTTGATAACGGGGAAATTATTGAAGTAAATGCGAAAGTCATTTCGCCTTAAAAGAGCAAAATGAATAAGAAAAAACGTTTTTCTTCCTAATAAAGCAGATTAAAATAGTACCTTCTTTTGACTAACTTAATGGAATCATAATGCGTATTTTAGTGATTGGGCCGTCTTGGGTTGGTGACATGATGATGTCACATAGTTTATATCAAACACTTAAACAACAATATCCTCATTGTGATATTGACGTCATGGCACCTGATTGGTGTAAACCATTATTAGCGCGTATGCCAGAAGTACGCCAAGCCATTACGATGCCATTAGGACATGGTGCTTTTGCTTTGGGTGATCGTTACCGTTTGGGAAAAGCACTAAGAAATCAATACGATATGGCTATTGTACTGCCTAACTCACTTAAATCTGCCTTTATTCCTTTCTTCGCAAAAATTCCACATCGTCGTGGTTGGAAAGGGGAAAGCCGCTATATGTTCTTAAATGATCTACGCAGTAACAAAAAAGACTATCCGATGATGGTGCAACGTTATGCTGCTCTTGGTTATGATAAAGGCATGGTTCCGAGCGCAGAACACTTAGTCTATCCTATACCTTACTTACAAGTTGATCCGACACACCAAGCAACCACACTAGAAAAATTCAACAATCAAACCGCACTTTGTCAACAACGCCCAGCTATTGGTTTTTGTCCTGGTGCTGAATTTGGTCCAGCAAAACGCTGGCCTCACTATCATTATGCTAAATTAGCTGATATGTTGATTAAACAAGGTTATGCTATCCGACTATTTGGCTCGGCAAAAGATGAGGCTGTTGGCGAACAAATCCGCCAAACTTTACCGCCTGAAAAACGTGATTTTTGTCTCAATCTAGCAGGAAAAACGTCGTTAAATGAAGCGGTAGATTTGATTGCAGATTGTACCGCTATCGTTACAAACGACAGTGGATTAATGCACATTGCCGCGGCAGTTAAACGCCCTTTAGTTGCACTTTATGGTCCAACAAGTCCAACTTATACACCGCCTTTATCTGACCAAGCCGTAATTATCCGCTTGATTGAAGGTGGCTTAATTAAAGTACGTAAAGGCAAAGACAGTGAAGAAGGTTATCATCAAAGTTTGATTGATATTCAACCTGAAATGGTCTTAGAAAAATTAACTGAGTTACTAAGTAAAGTATGAAAGTTTGTTTGATTAAAACCTCATCCATGGGCGATATCTTACACTCATTGCCTGCTTTAACAGATGCACAATGTGCAATACCGCATATAACATTTGACTGGGTAGTTGAGGAAAACTTTGCAGAGATCCCACATTGGCACAGTGCGGTCAAACAGGTCATTCCTATTGCACTACGTCGATGGCGTAAGACGCCTTTTACGGCAGCAACAAGAAATGAGTGGAAAAACTACCGCTCTTTATTACAAGCTACACAATATGATGCAGTAATTGATGCTCAAGGTTTATTCAAAAGTGCTTTTTTCGCCACACGTTTAGCACATGGTTGTAAACATGGTTATGATCGCCACTCTATACGAGAACCAATTGCAGCTTGGTTTTACGATAAACACTACGCAATTAGCTATCAGCAACATGCTGTCGAGCGCATTCGTCAATTATTTGCACAAAGCTTAGGCTATTCATTACCCATGACACAAGGCGACTATGCAATTGCGCGCCATTTTCCACAACAACTATCAGAAAAGCCTTATGTGTTATTCTTTCATGGCACCACACGCACAGATAAATTTCTACCTGATCGACAATGGCGTCAACTGGCAGAAAAACTGACTGCACTTGGTATAGCAGTATACCTACCTTGGTCAAATCCATTAGAAAAACAACGCGCAGATTATATTGCTCAAGACTTACCCCTTGCGCGTATTCTCGCAAAATCGAGCCTATCAGAATTAGCCCAATACATTGTCAATGCTCATGCCATCGTTTCAGTCGATACAGGATTGGCGCATTTAAGTGCTGCCTTAGATAAACCTAATATCACACTGTATGGGGCGACAGATCCCAGACTTATTGGTGCTTATGGCAAAAATCAACATTATGTTGTTGCTGACAGTATGACAAATATCCATAGTGATGAAATTTTGCAAAAACTCACCGCACTTCTGACACTTTCATCTTAAAAAACAGAGCGCAATCCTATTTGTATTGCGCTATTTCTAATTATAACAATTACATTAAAGTCTTATTGGTATCCCAAAAACCCAGCATTTCATTGTAATCCCATTTTAAATTATATAGTGGAATTGACACACTAAGATAGGTAACAGGGACAGCTTTCACATCATCTAACTCTAAATCCTCAGCTAATTGCGCGAGTGCAACCTCTAAAGACTGATTCAACCAAGGTTTCACTATACTTTGTGGGCAGTCAGGTAGTGGTTTATATTTAAAATTAGACGAAGTACTAAGATTATCTCGTTTCACATTCTCCATATCATAAAACGAGAATCCCCAATCAGAGTCATCATCGAATTTACAGACAATATCTTGCTCAGGCAGACTTTGTCGAAAACGCGTCATCAAAGGTAAATTTGCCAATAATCTATTTGTATAGCGAGGATCCCAATACAAATTAACATGATTTTCGCGTGGATTATTCAATAAATTAGCGATAACTTGATGTTCTAAATCTGCTAACCTTTCTCTCGGTTGTAAATTCGCTGGCTTCACAATACGTGGTGTGGCTTGAATATGTGATAGTTCTGCTGCTGAAATTAATTGCGCTAACTTATACGAACTCAGCTTATCTGTCTCACTTTCAAAACCAGGGCGATGATAAATCGGTTTATCAGAATTTCGTTTTAGCGACAAACCTCGCCAGTTGGTCGGCAATAAATACATATTTGGCTGTTCTGCAACTTTATCTGCACGATGTCGCCAGACACGTCCTGCAAGCTGGATAATCGAACGCATAGAAGAAGGATCAACTATCGCCCAATCATAATCATGATCGCGTCCAACTTCTGTGACGGGACTACCCAGGACAATGAATACATGGTTTTTAGCGGGATCACTTGCTAAAGCAGAGATGATTTCAGGTTGTTGATATATGTCTTGTGGATCGTGACGATCTAATAAACGATCAAGTTTTTCTTCTAAATTAGAACGCAATAATAATAATTGTCTAGAATGATAACAACACAGATGGAAGCAATAATCTGACAATTCATCATGTGCTTGCTGCTGCAAAAGTGCTTGTGCTATTGGAATCATAGGGGTGATATTCGAAAAACGCACTAGACCAATACTGACTTTTTTCTGACTTTTACTGTCCATTTCCCCATGAAAACTATGCAATTTTGCCGCACTCTTCAATAAATGTTCGGCTAATAATCGATAATTAAACATTTCATTTTCATTAGGTGATAATGACGGTAAAGTCAAAATCTCGGCTTTGCGCCGCACAGGACTTTTAGCTAAATTTTCTGCACGCTGTAAGACAAATTGTTGATGTTGTTGCATAAAAATCTGCTCATTACCACAATCCATTTGTTGTTGCTGAAATTCATCTACCCAAGCACAACAAACGGGCAATTCTGCAACAATGCCTTGTTGTTGGTTATAAATTTGACGTCCTGCTTGATAAGCGCGGAATAGCCCCGTGATAAAATCGGGCGTCAACGTAGCAGAAGAAAGCAATACACGGCTACCAAACAAGCCTGCCAAATGCACTAAACGACTGAGCGCAGGTAAATCCTCCAGCCCAAAATCATCAGGCTCATCCAAAATTAAATCTGATGTCAACAAACGCAATGTCGGCACTATATGATGCCCACCTCGCACACTTTCTGATGCAGCAATAATATGATCTAAAGTACAACTGACGAGTGGTGCATACAGTAATTTCTTCATTGTTGGATCTTTCTTCGTTAAAAAATCTGAAATTTCTTCATTTTCCACCGCACTTTCAATATAAGTCGCACCTGCAACTGTCATATTCTCGAACCATTGTTCGATACTTTCACTCCCCTGTTCTGCTAGCTGCTGTGCTCGCTCTTGCTGCAACTCATACAATTTTCTAACTGCACTACTCCCCACTAACACCGCTAAATAATCTTGTTCCTTGGCATTCTGTAATTCCAAACGCTGACTCAATGCAGTACCTGTTTGTAAGGTTAGCACACGTAAGCCTAACGCAATCGTTAATCTCGCTCCTTTAGCAGGATCACTTAATGCATACATCATCTTGGCATTAGCAAAGGTTTTGCCACAGCCTGTACTTGCCATATTCACACCAAAAAAACCTTGTGTTTCACTGTTTTTTTGTATTTTTTTTGCCAGATTAACAACATTATTCTGCCAAGCAAAACGACTTGTTGCAGGCTTAGCAAAAGGCTTATGTTGTTTAATATGTGGTAATTCTGTGCTGAATTTAGGGAGTAAACGGGCAAATCGACTTGCACTCTGGCATACTCCCAATAAATGTTCATCTAAGCGTTGTTTTTCGTTGCCTTCATCATCAGTATTAGCTAATAAGATACATTTTTTATCCCCTAAATCAGTATTTCTCACTTGTGAAGAATAATAATGATCGCCAGCAACTAAAGATAAACGCGCTAATAACAAGGCGAAAGGATTTTCAATGTAGGAAGAGGAAAATAAGGCGGGATGATTAAGTGCTTTTTTCGCCCAGCGAGTCATCACTTTCTGCCATGCACGGCTTTGTGTGACGATTGTATCAAATTGCCAAAAATGTTGTGGCTTGGGATGCTGTGAATCATTAAACACCCAACGCTCTATCGGACGATAATAACTAAAAAAGGAATTAAAATCACGTTTGCAGCAACCTCGTAGATCCCTCAAATAATTTCGCCCACCTACGAAAAAATTCTGACTAAATGGAAGTCGGTGATGAGAAGTAATTAACCAAATCAGCACTTGAGCAATGGGTGGTAAATGACCAAAACCAGAGAAATCTTTTCCCATATCGTCTTCAATAATATTTTTGTGCCAGTGAGGATTTTGCTCTTCGAACTCAGCCCAATCAGCTAACCGCTTAAGCCAATCCTGATCCGTTTCACACCCAGTGATCATCGCCTCAAACAAACGGGCTGAAATCCATTCATGTCGATATGGGTCAGCCTCTTTGGGAGCATTCTTTGTTTTAATTAACTTGTTCTGAAAACCAACACTCGACTTGCCCAAATCATGTAACAAGGCAGCAAGTGCGGTCAAAATTTGAATAGAATAGGCATCTTTCCAATTCACCTCATCTTCAACACGTAAAATATTACGCTGAGTACGATTCGTCGGTACACGCCCTTGCTCATTAAATTGGCGCTTATCACCAACGATCCATAATAACTCTGTCCTGTTTTTACCATGAGTCCAATAACAAGCGACCGCTGTATTTTTACGTGCTGTTTGGCGCAACATCTTATATAGAGTTTCCAACCCAGCTTGCGTAATAGCCGTTTGCCATACACAATCGCCACAACGCTCAGCAAATTGGTCTAAGATGCGACGAGTTTCAGTCAGCGCATTTTTCCGACATTGACTAACTAGCAGAATATTCATCCGACGCTCCCTGTAAAGCAAGTTGTTTCAACGTATCAATAATAATATCTAATGCCCCAAAATGAAGAAGATTTTGGATACAGGCTTGACGAAATTCTTTTTCTGACTCGCCATTTTGTGCAGAAATAAATGCTTGCGGTAAAATGATACTGTCTTTAATAATATCTGCTGCATCAAAAACCAGACCACCTCGTCTTGTTTTGCCATGTAATACGGCTAAACCGTGCGGTAATCCTAATACCCAACAAGCTGTTGCGCCTAAGCCATAGGCTAAATAATTGCCATGATCTAAAAACTGATTGACTGTATCAATACTATTACCACGCTCACTGCGTTTAAAAGTAGGATCATTCATTGTCGTCTGATTAGCGAGCGCATATAGTTTAGTCGTTAAACGCCCTTCTGATGCTAACAACGCTTGGCTATGTTCTGCATGAGTAAATTCTTGTTGATATTGCTGTACAAGTGCGGCGAGTTTTTCAGCAGAATAATGCCATTCTAATTTAGCCCAAATAACCTCTAACAAAGATAATCGATGTTGTTGTAATGTTTTGGCTACGCTTAACCGCTTTTCATCATCAAACCAAAAACGACACCATTGTTGTAAATAGATAACAGGACGATATTCACTTTGTGGACTAAAAAACTCACAGCCAATTTCTGCTTCCGTTCCATTGAATAAAGGCGTACCACCGCCACTACAAAACCCCACCATTACCCCTGCTTTTGATAGTTCACGCATTGCAGCTTGTGTAATAGACGTTCCACTCCCCAATAGCAGGCAACTAGTATTAGCAATAGGGATATTCCAGTATAAAGACTCTTTACCTTCATCAGTCACATATTCCACTCGTCCACCATTTAACAATACTCGACAGTGTTCTAAATAATAAATATTGGCTCTTTTAGAATGCATTATGGTTTTTAAATCTGAAGAGGCAATATAAGGTGTCTTACGCACAACATCCTCCTTAACTAAGTGTAAAAATATTAAAATCCAGTTTAAACTAAATTAAATAACATTTAACTTTTTCAATATGTTTAAATAATAAGCTTTATTTAAGCAGATATGAACCATCTATACGATGTTGAACCTCTCTTTAATGCTGATTTAAAGAGAGTTTAATTTCTAAGCCATCTATACGATGTTGAACCTGGCAGCATTTGGTCTTACTCACAGAATCATTTTCTAAGCCATCTATACGATGTTGAACTTCCAGTAAAACAGACCAAAAAGCGCAGTGAATTTCTAAGCCATCTATACGATGTTGAACATTCCGCAAAACTTAAATGATTTTGTTGAAATTTTCTAAGCCATCTATACGATGTTGAACCGATTCAAACGCACATCACAGTAGAGCTAGATTTTCTAAGCCATCTATACGATGTTGAACATGAATTAGGATTTGATGGAACTACAACAAAATTTCTAAGCCATCTATACGATGTTGAACCTTTAGGGCAAAGCGCGACAACAACGCTAACTTTTCTAAGCCATCTATACGATGTTGAACCTAACGAAGAAGTCAGTGTGATGAAAAAACATTTTCTAAGCCATCTATACGATGTTGAACTGAAAAAGTTTATATAGAAGGTGTACCGTATTTTTCTAAGCCATCTATACGATGTTGAACTTAATCATGAATGGACTGATATGAGCCAGAATTTTCTAAGCCATCTATACGATGTTGAACTTTGAACTTCTGTTAATGTTAACCCAGATTTTTTTCTAAGCCATCTATACGATGTTGAACCCTTTATTCTGTAATCCTAGGATTTTTAAAGATTTCTAAGCCATCTATACGATGTTGAACTGCGTGATGACCATTCAAAAGGTGTAATGAATTTTCTAAGCCATCTATACGATGTTGAACCATTACTCCACTTTTGTCCAAGTTAGCTAAAATTTCTAAGCCATCTATACGATGTTGAACGAACTCAATTCCTCTTGCAAATAGAATCACATTTTCTAAGCCATCTATACGATGTTGAACGCTTACGCGGTGGAGGATTGCGGAAAATTTATTTTCTAAGCCATCTATACGATGTTGAACCAAGTAACAATCCTGTTGCACTGCTCTATCGTTTTCTAAGCCATCTATACGATGTTGAACAAAGTGAACGGAGCGAGTCTCTAGCTTCTACATTTCTAAGCCATCTATACGATGTTGAACTATTAAAAATATTAAAATGGCTTGGCTAGGTTTTTCTAAGCCATCTATACGATGTTGAACTTTCAGGCGCGGTACGTTTTTGCCAAATAAGTTTTCTAAGCCATCTATACGATGTTGAACGCAAATATCGCCGTGGCTAGCATCTTCGGAACTTTCTAAGCCATCTATACGATGTTGAACTCGGCATAACAAATTCAACATTAAAAACATAATTTCTAAGCCATCTATACGATGTTGAACAAGCGACAACTATAAAGCCGTGCGGGCATATTTTTCTAAGCCATCTATACGATGTTGAACATTAAGTTTCGCACTTCATACTGCAACAAATGTTTCTAAGCCATCTATACGATGTTGAACCAACTACAAAAACAAATACTTATGGCTTTTTATTTCTAAGCCATCTATACGATGTTGAACAGCAAAAGAGAGCAGCAGAGAAGCTAGCATTATTTCTAAGCCATCTATACGATGTTGAACAGCTTGAGCAATCTTTCAATCTACACGCAAGATTTCTAAGCCATCTATACGATGTTGAACAATTGCTAGGCTGTGCTTGGTTGCTTAATGTATTTCTAAGCCATCTATACGATGTTGAACGTTTGCAGCTCTTGATGCTGAAGGTGCAATAATTTCTAAGCCATCTATACGATGTTGAACTTTCTACAAAATCTTGCAAATTTTTTGGTATTTTTCTAAGCCATCTATACGATGTTGAACACGCTTGTTTTGGCAAAGCTAAAAGGCATTGATTTCTAAGCCATCTATACGATGTTGAACGTTTTGCAGTGATAGGCGTTTCAGAAGATTATTTTCTAAGCCATCTATACGATGTTGAACGCCTTGTTTTAAATCTAGTGCTAATTCGTCAATTTCTAAGCCATCTATACGATGTTGAACGAGATAGATAATCTTCAATGCGATTGCGTTTCTTTCTAAGCCATCTATACGATGTTGAACAGATTATCGCCGAATCTATCAACAACGATCCGTTTCTAAGCCATCTATACGATGTTGAACTGCTTGATGACAGCATAATGTATTTGCCACCTTTTCTAAGCCATCTATACGATGTTGAACCTTGGTATGCAAGCATTAAATGAATCAGAACTTTTCTAAGCCATCTATACGATGTTGAACGATAAAAGCTGATCGTCGTCTAAACCCTCAGTTTTCTAAGCCATCTATACGATGTTGAACCTAAATCTTCAATATCTGCACCATTTACAAACTTTCTAAGCCATCTATACGATGTTGAACACTCCATACATCCACATTGCTTAGATATATCATTTCTAAGCCATCTATACGATGTTGAACACAAGCTAACAAACTACTCCCACTCCCCACGTTTTCTAAGCCATCTATACGATGTTGAACAATTACAAAATATGACTTGTTTTGTTGATCCATTTCTAAGCCATCTATACGATGTTGAACCCGTGTTACCCGGCGGGAAAGTGCGCGTTGACTTTCTAAGCCATCTATACGATGTTGAACGATATCCTTCTAATAATGAATCCATCAGATTTTTTCTAAGCCATCTATACGATGTTGAACGTTTTCGGAAATACTCACGCTGACGTTGGCGTTTTCTAAGCCATCTATACGATGTTGAACCTGTAAATGCTGCAACATCATCAATGAAGCGTTTTCTAAGCCATCTATACGATGTTGAACGGGCGAAGAAGGTGTAGTGGATTTTTCTGACTTTTCTAAGCCATCTATACGATGTTGAACTATTACGTACAATCGTCGGCACTGATTTTAACTTTCTAAGCCATCTATACGATGTTGAACTTAAATCTGTATGAGTGCCGAATTTTGAAGAGTTTCTAAGCCATCTATACGATGTTGAACTAAATGCCCCCATTGGTCTAATTTAGCCCACGTTTCTAAGCCATCTATACGATGTTGAACATTTTTATCTAAAATCTTTTATGCAATACAGGTTTCTAAGCCATCTATACGATGTTGAACGATAAAACCACGCCTTTTTACTGTAACATTTATTTCTAAGCCATCTATACGATGTTGAACATGCTGGATATATCCAATACACTAAATCGTAATTTCTAAGCCATCTATACGATGTTGAACACTTTTCACAACGTGAAGTTATGTTGATTATGTTTCTAAGCCATCTATACGATGTTGAACATGGTGGCTGCAAGTGTTCAATTATTAAATGATTTCTAAGCCATCTATACGATGTTGAACCTAATAATATTAATAAAAATTTATTTATTCTTCAAATTGTTAAAGAGCATCTGAAAGAAAAACCCTTTTTTACAGCATATTTATAACCCTTTGATCTCATTGGTTAATTTAGCCAATTAGAAAAAAGGGTTATAAATTAGGTTAGAAGTGTGGCACAGTTGCTTTATTACTTAATCCATAACTACTGAATTGAGCAATATGAGGCTGAGAGGTTTTATTGACTCTTATTGCCAAGATAAAACGCTGATTTGTGCTCGCACTTTTTAAATGTACATGTGGAAAATAAGGTGTATTTTGTTGGCGTTGTTGCATTTCTTCACGAATCCCTTCACGCCATTTGTCAATACTCTTCAGGAACTTTTCTGTGCGACGAATCGTACTTTGTCCTTTACGATGCACACGACTATAACAACGATATTCTGCTACAGGAGGAGTTTTATTTACACTACTGATCAACGCATAATCCTGCAATCCTACCTGTGATAATTGTTGATAAAGCTGTTTACAGTCATCTTCGCTACCAAAAATACGCAAAATACCGCCAAGAGTACGCCCTAAACCATAAGCAGGAAAGGCAACGCCCATACGACCTTCAAAGTGTGGTAAGAATTTATGTAATATTTGCATACAATGTCCAACCACTTCACTTTGTAGCATATCCATTTGTGGGATTGCTTTTAGTTCAATGTAATGGCTTGTCATGATTATTCCTTACCGCTTGCTCCAAAGACGCCACCGCGGATTAAAACACTCATCACATAATGCTGTTGTTCAATGCTTGGGACTTCATCTTTAAGCACCCAATTATCAAATAACGTATAAAAGTCCAGTTTTGCTTTAGGTTGGCGGAATGCAGTCCCTAACGTAGTCACTGCACCATAAGGTTCTGCAGCAATAGGGAAAGCCACTTCATCTGCATACCAAGTATCAATCGTGCGAATCGCGTTACCGACTTTTTGAGAATGCATACCCGCTTTTTGATTAATTTCATATAAAATTTTGCTTTTGCGATTAGTCGTTGAGTTATCTAACACAAGTTCTTGTGATGGATATACTTCTTGTCCATACCCCATATTGGCATAAGCTGTGATATAAAGAATCACAAATTTTTCACCGAGTAAGCCTGATTTAATTTCATCTGCAATATCTTGAATCTTGCTATCTTCATATGTAAAGCTGTTTAATGAAAATTGTTTCGCATCATCAAAACGAATAATTTCCTCACCACACTTCACTTCTATTTGAATATGCTCAGCCCCCATACGATTACGCCATAACCAACGGGCATTAACGATATTCATTGCATAACGCTTAGCTAATTCATCAATACCTGTTTGCGTCAAATATTGCTGTACTACCGTCATCACTTGCTGTTGATAGTGCTGATCGTTACACACATTTGGTCGCCCAGTAAATGGCAGCACTTTCATACTAAAACTGGCAACTAGAGTATCTTTGTCATTATCTAACGTTGCTACATCAACACGCTGTAAATTCGCTTTTTCGGTTTCTGCATCCAATTTTGCAGGATCATTTGTAATCGCATTTTTCAGGCGATTCGAAATCGTACCACGTACTGATTTTTCACGGATGCGTAGTGCAATAGGCTCATCTTGATCATTTTTACTGTCTTTTTGACTAAAAATCGCATCTGAAATATCCAAGTTACGTTCAAATGCTAATACGCTTGGGGTTGATAATTTACTCATTATTATTCTCCTTGTGAAATCAGATAAAGGTTATTTTGTGGAGCGCGATAGCGCCAAAAACATTGGGAAAGATCATCAGGTAAGCTAAATGGGAAAACCCACTTACCTAAACTATAAATTGTTTCAACATATTGGCTTGGATATTGTGTCGTGCGGCAATGCTGTAATTGTCCCGCATCAAACAAAGGAGAAATGGCTTGATATCCCACAGGCATTGGTACTAGCCAGCCACGATCTTGTTTAACACTGTAGGTTTGCCAATCAACTGAGCTTGCTTGTGGATGATTTGGAATATGGTGTAAGGTTGCCATTTCTAACAATGCATCAAGTGCGGTCGCTTCTGGCTGAATGTTGATTTGTGATGATTGTGAATTACCATCTTCGTCTAATAGATCTACGCGCAATCCTGTCTGTAGCTCTGTTGTAATATTAACCAAATCTGCCTTCGCATCCATCAGCACAAAGGCGGGCATTAAAGCAAATGGAATATCCGGTTCTTCTGCTAAGCTAAATAATTGTACATCACCAATCTTTAAGACCGAACCACCTGCAATGCGCTGTTGCCATAATAACTGCTTACATTCCTGTAAGAACTGTTGTGCAGTTTGGCTTTGTTTATTTTCCAACGCATCATATAAATGTTGATCAGGTACATGCATTTCAACGACTAACGAAACATCTAAATGGATCTTACCTTCTTCAATAATAGAGGCAGATTTACCATCTCGTTTGATTGGATTACGGGTTTGCTTAAAAGTGTGGTCAGAAAACGGCGAACTTTGATAAGTTTGTAGTTCATAATCGTGACACGCGATCATCACGCCACCTAATTGCACATTATGATGAGTTAACTTACGGCTCAGTGCATGAATAGCGCCAGTAAACCCTGTTAATGCAGGAAAACCATAACTTAACGGACCAGAAATCGCATTGGCGCCTTGTAGTTTAATGTGATCAAATAAAATATAGTAATCAGTTTGAAACATATCTCCTCCTAGGGATGGCGTAAACGATAGCGTAGGGAGCGACGTATATTACGACGCCATTCGTTATATTCTGCATCAGCAAAATCATGCGCTAATTTAGGGAAACGGCGTTGTAAGCATTGGTTTAGCCATAAAGCGAAACTGCGTTCTATTTCTGCCACCCAATCTCCTTTTTCACGTTCTGTACGAAATGCCTCTTCTTCAACTAATTCTGTGCGCTTTGGATCAAGCCAGTACTTTTCATGCATATTTAATTGATATTCTTTCGACCACCCTGCTGGTAACCGTTGGTATAAACTAGCGTGAAATAGCAATGTCCTTAAAATAATATTTAAGGCATCAATTCGATTGTCACGTACTTGATAAATATTTTTTTTATTTTTTATCACTTCATACAATTGACGTAAGCCATAACGGCATGCATATGCCAATCTATCATTAAAAATAGTATTTTGACTCTTTGTGATTTTAAGCTGACCTGAAAAAGACATAATAGGAGGTAAGGAAGGCAATAAATAATTACGCCCTCCTTGCGCACTCATTAACTGAGATATATTTTGTGGTTTGCTCCCACCTAAAACGACTGTGACGAGCTGATTAATGGAAAGGTAACTTACCTGCTCAGATGTTTTTTTATACCTATTCTCACGGGCTTGTTTATTTTGTTCAGAATACCGATTTTGATTAATTTTTTGATAGAAGGCATGAGTTAGAGAAGAGGGATAAAGTGGAATTAAACACGTATAATCATCATCTTCAATTGCATTTTCACTATTAGCCCATAATAGTTGTTTATTACGTTCGTGAGTACTTGGTTGAGTTAAGTCGCCTTTAAGGGCTTGTTGAAACTGTTGTTTATATTGTTCAGATAATGCAAGATCATCAGCAAAACAACCGATTAATTGTGGATCATCCGAGAGTAAAAGATCTCGTAATTTTAACTGTTTTTGTTCATCCACAATAATATTAAAAAATGCAGCTAATGGAAGGGCAGCAGCATTTCCATTAGCATCTAATACTAAATTGATAACACTCTGTGAACCGACATATTGATTGGATAAATCAGTCTCAGCTTGGAAAGTAACATTATCCCCCTTTGCATCGGGGTGAATACCTTTGGCGATATGTGTACCAAATTGAAGTTGTTTTGCCATGATATTAGCAGCATTAGCTACCCAATTATCAAATCGGTACTTTTCATCAAATTCTCGAATGCTCTTAGAGAGCTGCTCAATTTCTGCATCAGAGGTTGCTTTTTCGAGAGCCTTACGTTCTTTTTCAGATTTTTTATAATTTTGCTCTTGTAGAAAAGCTAAAATATATTGTTTAATATTTGAACTCATGATTAAATGCCCTTATCAAAATAAATAGATTATTATCTTAGCAACTAACAGCAACTGCTTAGCAATCGTCGCTATATTCTCTATTTTGCGTTTTTGTTCTGAAACTGGTTTTTCTATAGTTGGAACATTTATTTGCTGGTAAATAGTTATAGAAGTTTTATTACATCCTTTAATATAGATATCATTTTTTCTTTTATGTTTGTTCATATTACTACCTCTTTAAAGGTGATTAATTTAAGCTCATTCTACGAATAAGATCTAATCATGTCAATAAATTTTTAAATAAAAAATACACATGAATACATGGATGAAAATAAAGGTGAATAAGATACATAAATTACATGTAAGGAAGAGCAAAGAAAAACCGCCTATACGGCGGTAACAAAACATATAAAGAATGCACAAGAGTACATTTTCTAAGCCACTTTTCAGCGGTCCTTTAGTCTACCGTACTTTCTATAAAACTCAAACTAACTTTTTCAACTGATACAAATACGCCAGTGCTTGTTTTGGACTCAGTTCATCAGGATCGAGTTTTTCGAGCATTTCCCAAACTGCATTTTTGCCATCGTTTTCTTCCATCAGAGCTAATTCGCCTTGTGTTTGATTGAGTTGGCGTAAATCCTGAATACGTTGGTCGGCATTTTGTTGTGATAGTTTTTCTAATTGTGCTAATTTTTGTTTTGCCAGTTTAATAACTGATTGTGGTACACCTGCTAAAGCAGCTACTGCTAAACCATAACTTTTACTTGCGGCCCCTTCTTGTACGGAGTGCATAAAAGCAATGGTATCATTGTGTTCTAAGGCATCTAAATGGACATTGGCGCTGCCTGCCAGCTGTTCGGGTAATACAGTCAGCTCAAAATAGTGCGTGGCAAATAATGTCAGTGAGCGCAATTTTTTCGCAAGCCATTCTGCACATGCCCAAGCCAATGACAAGCCATCATAAGTCGACGTACCGCGCCCAATTTCATCAATGAGCACCAAACTCTGTGCCGTGGCTTGATGTAGAATATTTGCCATTTCGGTCATTTCCACCATAAAAGTAGAGCGTCCAGAAGCTAAATCATCTGAGGCACCAATACGGGTAAAAATACGATCAATCGGTCCAATGATGGCACTTTCAGCTGGTACAAAACTGCCAATATATGCCATCAAAGTAATCAAGGCTGTCTGACGCATATAAGTGCTTTTTCCCCCCATATTAGGGCCTGTAATAATTAACAGATGACGCTGTGAATTAAGCTGTACTGGATTTGCAATAAACGGCGCTTTTAAAACCTGTTCTACGACAGGATGACGCCCTTGTTGAATATATACACCAATGTCATCACTAAATTGTGGTGCGACATAATTTAAACTCTCTGCACGTTCTGCTAAATTCGTCAGTACATCCAGTTCTGCTAACGTTAAGCTCGCAAGTTGTAACGCCCCTAAATGCGGTAATAACTCGTCAAACAATTGTTCATAAAGCTGTTTTTCTAGTGCCAATGCAGCACCCTTAGCTTTTAGCACTTTATCTTCATAGGTTTTCAGTTCGGGAATAATATAACGTTCAGCATTTTTAAGCGTTTGGCGGCGTACATAATGGATTGGAGCTTTATGCGATTGCCCTTGGCTGATCTGAATATAATAACCATGCACTGCATTAAAACCGATTTTTAACGTATCAATGCCTGTACTTTCACGTTCACGACGTTCTAAATCCTCTAAATAACGCGTAGCGCCCTCTGATAAACTACGCCATTCATCAAGCTCCGCATTATAGCCTGCGGCAATCACACCACCATCACGGATGAGCATTGGTGGATTATCAATTAATGCACGTTGTAATAGATCCAATTGTGTTGAAAACTCGGCAATTGGTTGTAAAAGTGCGGTCAGATTTGGGGAAGTTTGCTGTTGTAAAATTTGACGAATTGCGGGAATTTGCGCTAATGCAGTGCGTAAACGTGTGAGATCGCGCGGACGTGCAGAACGCAATGCAACACGTGCTAAAATTCGTTCCATGTCACCAATTTGATGTAAATATGGTTGCAACTCTGACACTAAATCTTGTGTTAAAATGGCACTTATCGTTTGTTGACGTTGAGTAAGCTTTTCTACATCACGAATCGGTTGGTGAATCCATCTCTTTAACAAACGACTGCCCATTGCAGTAACACACTTATCCAACACTGAAGCTAACGTATTTTCTGTGCTTCCTGCTAAATTTTGAGTTAATTCTAAATTACGGCGCGTTGCGGCATCTAATTGAATGTTTTCAGAATTTTGCAATAAAGTAATGCTTTGAATATGCGGTAAAGCAGTGCGCTGTGTATCTTTTGCATATTGTAATAAACACCCTGCTGCACATAAGCCCAAAATGGCTTTTTCCACACCAAATCCGCGTAAGTCTTTAGTATTAAACTGACGATTCAGTAATTGTATTGCTGTGCCTAATTCAAATTCCCAAATAGGGCGACGGCGTAATCCTTTGATATGTTCAATCGCCGAAAAATCCGCCAACTCTTCACAATATAACATTTCTACAGGCGAAATACGTTGTAATTCAGCCTGTAAACTCGCGCGATCGTCTAGCTCACTGATTTGAAAACGTCCAGAACTCATGTCTAAAATCGCTAAACCAAAACGCGTTTTCTCTTGATAAAGGGCAGCAATAAGATTGTCTTGGCGCTCAGGTAATAAACTTTCATCACTCACTGTACCTGGTGTCACAATACGCACCACTTTACGCTCAACAGGCCCTTTTGCAGTAGCAGGATCACCAACTTGCTCACAAATTGCCACTGACTCGCCTAATTGCACTAACTTCGCTAAATAACCTTCAACCGCGTGATAAGGTACTCCTGCCATTGGAATAGGTTGTCCCGCTGACTGTCCACGCTTCGTCAATGAAATATCGAGTAATGCTGCTGCTTTCTTCGCATCATCGTAGAAAAGCTCATAAAAATCCCCCATACGATAAAACAATAAAATATCAGGATTTTCCGCTTTAAGGGCGATGTATTGTCGCATCATTGGCGTATGTAATTCTAAGTTATCCATACTTATCTCTATAATTAATCATAAAAGTACGCGCTATTTTCGCATAAAATAACAGGACAAAATATAGCTTTATCTAGACAAAAAGCAGGCGTTCTAGTGATTGCCTGCTTTTTGTTTACTATGCAAAAGATTTATTCACAAATCTCTTCTGTTTGGACTGATTTTACTGCTTTATTAATTAACTCAGTTAATTGTATTTCACTATTCACTTCAGTATTAAAAATCTGTCCTCCCGTTAGATTTGCTAAACAATCAGTCGCATTCCAAGGCGAGTTAATACTGACTATGTTGACTTTCAATTTTGGTCGACGTTTTAATTCCTGCTGAATCAATTGGCACGGATCACGGAAAGTACAATCACCATTGCCTTCTGTAATTAATAAAATCAATGCTTCCCTTTCAATACCGTCTACCATTGCTAACGCCTTCTGTAACCCCTCATAAATTGGCGTACCTGGCACTTCGTTTTGACGTACTTTCATTTTATTAATTTTTTGTTTCAATGTATCACGTTGACCTGAAGTGAAGATACCATGTGATACTGCAGCGGATACTTTTTTACTTTTACTTAAACAACTTTTTAATTCCACCAAACCAATATCAATATTCGGATCAATAGATGCTAAAATATTATTAACCGCCACTTTTGAAGCTGTTGAACGATTTGGCTTACGATACATATAATCAATATCTTTTTGAGGTACCGCTTCACGTGATAAACGTTTATCAAAATCATCAATCTTTTTAATCCCTTCTTTAATGGTATAACGCATACCTGAAGCATTATTGAAAATGATCGCCATCTGTGGTGCCTCAGCAGGAATAATTTTCTGACGACACACCTTTTCTGGCGGTGCAGGTTCAACTTTTGGTAACTCTACTGGCGGTTCTACTTTCGGCTCTTCTACTTTCACAGGCTCAGGTGGTATTTCATTTGGCTGTTCAATTACTGGCTCGACTTTCACAGGCTCAATAGCTGGTACACGCCACCAAAACCACCATAATAACAAGGCTAGTAATAACAATAATGGCAATAGCCACCAATACCAGCGTTTATTCGCCGCAGGTGCTGGCACAACGGGTATAGGCTCAGTTGGTTTATCTCCTATTCCCCATCCAGTAATAACGGGTTCATTATTCACTAAATAAATCTGGCGAGTATTGTGGCTAGCTCCTTCGACCAACTGTGTCAAAAGACGAGATTGCGCTGCACTAATTTGTCCTTTATTACTCAGTTCTTGATTGAGTTGACGAATCGCATTTAAACGTTGCATTAAGTGCGGTTGAATTTCAGCTAGTTTTTTCTGATCTTCTGAGCTGTGACTCAATAACTGAGGCTGTCCTTGTAAATCAGTATACCACTCAATAATTTTGCCATCAGCTTGTACTTCTGGGCGCGCAAATAAAGTGGCTGTACTTGGCGGCAAATATCGTAGCAAAAGACTTTCAATCTCTGAATAACGCGATAGCAATTCAATGGCTTCTTGATTTTCGGTTTGAATGGAAAAACGGGCTAAACGTTGCATCTTAATATCTCTCTATTTACACACTTCGACTTCTGTAATGGGTTTTACTGCTTGATTAATCATATTAATCAGCTGTTTTTGGCTATTGGCTGTAAAAACTTTACCACCTGTTGCTTTTGCTACACAGTTCGCTCCTTTAGCACCACCAATATCAACGACATTAATTTTCAAACGTGGCTGACGTTGCGCAATTTGTTTCGCTAGCGCGCAAACATCACCAACTTCGCAAGAATCCTGACCATCACTTAAAATTAAAATGAAACCATCACGCTTTTTACCATCAATCATACTTGCTGCTTTTTGTAAGCCGCTATACAAAGGCGTACCACCTGCATTCGGGTCATTATCAGGTGCTGGCTGCATAGCACTGATCTTCGCTCGGAGTTGTTTACGTTTAGCTGGACTGTAATAACCATGATTATTTGCTGCAGGGCAGCCTCTTAACTCCACCAAACCAATATCTACTGTTTTAGCAATACTATTAATAATGCTAGAAGAAGATTTTTTCGCTACTTCTAAACGATTCGGTGAACGACGCATATAAGCGAAATCCTCTGCTGTCACTAAGTCACGATCCCAACGCCAATGGAATTGTTCAATACTCTGATTATTTTCTAATAGCGAATACAACATGGATCTCGAGTTATCAAAAATAATCACCATCTGTGGATTTTCGCCTGGCTTGGTTGAAATTGAGCACACTTTTTTCGGTGCTTCAGGTGTTTTCGGCTTTTCAGGCTCTACTGCCTTTTCTTCTACAGGTGGCTGTGTTACTACTTCTGGTTCAGCCTTAACAGGCTCAATAACCTCTGGTTTTACTGGCTCGACTTTAGGTGGGTCAGGTTTGATTTCCTCAACTATTTTACTTTCTTTCGGCTGTTCAATCACAGGCTCAGTCTTAGGTAGTTCAGGTTGCTTTTCTGATACACGTAACCCAAACCACCACCAAAGTAGTAAGGCTAATAACAATAATAAAGGTAATAACCACAAGCACCAGCGATGTTTTTTCACGGGTATTGCAACAGGTGGTGACGATATAACAGGTTTCTCACCGACTCCCCAACCTGTAATCACAGGCTCATTATTAACTACATAGATTTGAGCTGTGTGATGACTAGCACCTTCAACTAACAACGTAAGGCAACGTGATTGCTCTGCGCTAATTGCCCCTTGTTTAGTCAAATGTTGATTTAATTGCGCTATGGATTGTAAACGCTGTGTTAAGTGCGGTCTAATTTCAGCCAATTTTTGTTGATCTGCAACGCTATTCCCTAATAAGTAAGGCTGCCCTTGTAAATCGCTATACCATTCAATCGTTTTGCCATCTGCTTGTAACTCAGGTCGAGCAAATAATGTCGCTGTACTAGGTGGTAAATACCGTACAATAATTCGCATTAACTCATCGTAATGAGATAATAAATCTATAGCAGATTGATTCTCGTTTTGAAGCGTAAAACAGGCTATACGTTGCATAATTTTTTCCAAACTATTAACAAAAAATAGGCAGCCTTCAGGCTGCCTTATTGAGCCAAATTAAATACCACTTGCGGCTTGTAATGCCTCAAGCTTGCGCTGTAAGGCTTTAATTTCAGCTTGTTTGGTCTCTTCACTTACCGCTGAGCCATTAATATTTTTTAACTGCTGCTCCACTTTTTTGACTTCAGCTAGGACATCATCTCTTCCTTTCGCTTTTTGTTTAAGCTGTGTAGCATAATCTGTAACAGATTTGTTCAGCTTTGCTAATTCAGCTTTCTTTTGCGCTAAGGTACGTTGAACATCTTTCGCTTTTTTCTGTGTACTGGCATATTCTTTATTTAAAGCAGTATGACGACTCTTTTCGCCTGCTAAAGTACGCTCTTTTTCTTGTACACGATTATCGTAAGTGCCTGATGTAGTACAGGCCATTTTATTCCATACACTGGATTCAACACTTGGATCACATTGTTCAGGTGTTACTGAGCAAGCTGTCAGTGCAGAAAGTGCAGAGACTAAACAAATTAACTTTACTTTTTTCATAAATTACCCTATTTGAATCGCTGAACGTTGTTTTGAAGAGGCATCAACTAAACGTTCATACGCCGCAATTTGTTTATTTAAACTCGCAATTTCTGCCTCAAAACGCCCTACATTTAAGCCATTTGATTTTTCTTTACTCGCAACCTCACGTAAGGTTTGGGCTCTTTTCTTCATTGATGCTAAATTACTTTGTGCAGCGCTAATATCAGCATCAATTTGAGCTAATTGTTTTTGTGCATCCGCTTTTTGCAGCGCACCTGATTTCAATTGCTTATTCAAATTCACTAACGCACGATTATTTTTATCAAGCTGTGTTTTGGCTTTAGCTGTTGCTTTTCTTACCATATCAGAATTTTTACGTGTTTCCGCGATGTAAGAGTTTAAGCGATCTTCTTTTTTAGCATAGGCTTTACGTTGTTGCTCAAGGTAATAGTTAGTTCCCATTAACGCACCACAACCAACCGCTGCACCTGCTACACCTGCAACCGTTGCAGTCGATGCACTTTTACCCGCTAATAACGCTGTGCCTGCGCCAAGTACTGCACCACCCGCGGCCCCCCAAGCACAAGCACTTAAACCTGAGTCGCTAAAGAATTCTGCTTCTTCACCAGTAGATAAACTACTTTTCGACCCAAAATAACTTGAGCCTACATTTTGACAGCCACTTAACGCAATTGCCGCAGAAAGTGTCAAGACACTAAAGATTGATTTACTTGATTTTTTCATTTTAGTTCCCCTGTTTGACTTGAGTACATTTATCCAACCATTGCTGGCGATTAATTTTACTATCTTGATAATATTGTTCTAGATGCTGCCAATAAAGATCAACATACTGAGTTAAATTCCCTTTACCACTACTCTTGACAATATTATTCGTTCGAGCAACTTGTGCTTGAATTGTTGCCTTATGGTAAGTTGCTGAACTGCCTACAATTGTATCAGCATAATATTTCAACACAAAATCTCGCGCTTTTTCTGACTCTAATAAGCGATTTTTCGCATTTGTTTCTTTATCTGAATTTGGATAAAGTGCGGTCATTGCCTCAACAATTTTATTATTTTGTTCCACTTCGCCCTGTAAGTCTGAGACATTAGCACATAAAAAGGCACCAAGTTGTAAGGCTGAGCGTATTGCTGAGTCACGCTGTTCATCACGCTCTAAATTCGCTGCACGAAGTTGTTCTTTCGTATTATTTAACTCTTGTTTTAATTTTTCATCCAAGGTGTTATTGGCAAGTTCTTCTAATTTATCCACGATTTTCGTACTTTCACCTTGCCCCTCTGTTTGGTTATCTTGCCCTAAAGTTTCCCACTCTTTTTCCATTAACTTAATTCGCTCACTCGATGTTAATAGTGGTGCGGCGATAACGACACGAAATCCCATATCTTTAGCTTTTTTGGCACCATTTTGATCATAAAATGGAATTTCTAAACGTAATACATTGTTCACATCGGCTTCAGATTTTAAATAGCTGCCGCCACGTGAAATAATACCACCATCCTGTCCATGGTAACGGTTTAACTTATTCAGTTTAAAGCTATCAAACATCATTTCACTGGCATTACCTAAAGTATCAAATATCCCCAATGGGTTAGGTTTTAAGCGACCAATAATCTGTAAACGACCGTTAGCAGACTTTGCATTATTAAACCAAGCATAATGAATCAGCCCCTCTTCCATTGGAAACACTTTTTCACGAAATTCTGATGGTGTGACTGCAACACCACCACGAGAAGCAAACTCCCACTCAGCATTAGTGGGTAAACGGACAAAACCAGCCATGCCATCTTCTTTAGGCAATTTGTCTTTCGCGTGCTTAAGCAGCCATTCATTATATTTTTGAGTGAAGCCCATTGCATCAAACCAACTCAGATTAGTCATTGGCAACAAGCCTTTCATATTTGGCGTACTACATTTTTCATTCATCACTGCTTGATATTGCGTTTCTGTCACTTCGTATTTCGCAATCAAAAAGAAACGTTCTTGATTGTTATCTGCAAAGCCACCTGCGATATAATTAGGCGTTGCATATTCTGCATAGCCATCTTGCTCGCTATTGCCCCCTAAAATCACAGGCATATCTTCTAATGGTTTATGCGTGTTTGTTTTCACGACGCGAAATACCATACTACCATCACAAGGTAAAGGCAAAATCACATCACTTTCCAAAGGTTGAGGATTATAAAATTTTTCTTCCCATGCTCCTTGAGCTGTTGCACTGATTACAGTAAGCATGAAAAAAGAAGAAGCATATTTAAACATCACGTAAACTCTCCGCTGGTTGAATACGTATTGCACGCATGGCACCAATTGCCGCCACAATCGCCGCAAGCACAAAACAAATGATAAATGCTGATACTAAATGCAATGGATGTAAGCTACTAATAAAATGTGTATCTGCTAAATTACTCGTTAAAATTTGGTTGAATAGCTGACTACCTGTAATAAAAAAGAGATAAGAAAGTATAAATGCGAGGCTACTTAAAATAATGGCTTGCAAAACTAAATAGCCCATTACACCAAGTGACTGAAAACCAAGTAAACGCAACACTGCAATTTCTTTGCGTTTCCGATCAATATTTGCTAAAAAAGCACCTATTAACGAGAGAATACAGCCAATAATAGATGTCATTGCGATGACCATAAAAATGACATTTAATACAGAATCAATTGCCTTTACATTTTCGATTGCTTTTGCCTCTGTGCGAGTATCTATATGTTTATCACGCAATTTCAATGCTAAAGGTGCAACGTCCTCCAAACTTGAGGCATAAATTCTCGCACGTGCAAAGGTGGTTCTGACTTGTTCTCTGATTTTTCCTTGCATAGTTGGGAAAAGATCAGTTTGTAATCCATCACGAAAATCCTCAATCCCAACTAGTGTAGTTAAATCAACAAATGCTGCCGCACGACTAAACTGTGACTCAGGTAATACGCCATCAATAACAAGTTCAATCAGACCTTTCTCTGTAATACCTTCATATTTCCGTGTCGCCAGTAATGTCACTTTATCGCCCGCCTTCACGGCTAATTTTTCCGCTGCTAAAGCGCTTAACACGACACCTTGAGACTGCTGTAATTGCTGTGAGCCTAATACGGGATCACCAGACTCTGTTGGTAATAATTCGACATCTGAGATAAAACGGCGATTATCAGTGCGTAAATCAACAATCGTATTTAATGAACGAGTTAATGGCATCACAAAACGCGTTTCTGGTTGCTGTTTTAACCAGATAAACCAGTCTGATGATAAATTCAAATTACCCACAATCTTGATTTCTAAATTACGTGGATCATTGATAAGTTGTGAGCGTAATTGCGAGACAATTCCATATTTCAAACTGAATAGCAATAATAATGGCGCAATCACTGCAATTAAAGAAGCGATAATACAAAAAGACACCTTGCGATCATATAACAAATCTCGCAAGGCTAACTGACTTAATAAATTTGCTTTTTGTACTAACATCATGCTCTTAATTCACTTTTTTACTTAAGCTTCACTAAATATTGCTTGTTGAGGTGATACGAGATTCGCTTGCAATGTTCGCAATTGCTTACGCTGAGTTAATGCCCAATCATGAGTGACTAACAAAACAGAAATGTGTTGCTGAGCAACTAATTTTAAAATTAACTCAAACAATATATCAGCATGATAAGGATCAAGCGCTGATGTTGGTTCATCCGCCAATAACAATAAAGGTTTATGTGCTACTGAGCGAATAAATGCAACACGTTGGCGCTCACCAATAGAGAGCTGCTTCGGATACTTTGTCAATAAGTGCTGAATATTAAGTTGCTCACCTAAAAAATCGATCCACTGCTGATCGACCTCTGCGTGCAACAGTGCATTCGGCAACGCAATATTTTGTGCCACATTAAGAAACGGCAATAAGCCACCATGCTGTAACATAAAACCTAACTTTTGCGCCCGAATCTGTGCTAAAGCACGCTGTTCTTGCTGCTGAATCAATGGCTGAATATCCACTAACGCCGTTTGTATCCCTAATTGAAAATGAGACAATTGCTCAGGTTTCAGGATTAAACCGATCATTTCTAATAACGTGCTTTTCCCACAGCCACTGCTACCTTGAATCGCAACGACTTCACCGTCATTTAGATGCAAGTAAGGCAAAGATACGGTAAAACCTTGTTCTCCTTTACCTCTGGTGACAGACATATTTTCAATGATCAGCACAAATTATCCTCATCCTATTATGGTAATGCTTCTAATGGAACTGGATAAACAAAATCACGTGGATCACTGCCTTCGGATAAGGATATCCAGCGACTTTGATCTTCATTAAATACACGATAATGGCGTAATTTACTGTGTAATTCACGAATAAATTTTTCTTGCTCTTGTACACTCATGCCTTTCCACGTTTCTTCATCAATTGATGTGACTTGGCTTTTATAAGGAATATCATCAAGGTACTCACCTAATAACCCTAAATCAGCAATTTTAGTCGAACTTTCTGCTTTAATTTTACTTGGATCTTGTCCCATCGCTGCTGCCACAGATCGTAGCTGTGCAAACATATCATTCGGCGAAATTAGACCTTCGTTTGCTGCATCCGCAATTTTCTTCACCACATCACTTAAATCACTCAGCTGTGATTTTGTTAACAATACACGGGCTTCTGCAGTTGGTACGGTAGGCTTTGCAAAATCTTTATCACTGATCCACGCTTTAAAAACAGGTGGCGCTTTTGTTCCTTTTTTTCCACCTAAATAAGCCAACTGCATAGCTTTACCTAATAGCATAGCATCTTGTTCAATCTCTGAAGTTGGTGTCGGTGTTGAAACTTTTTCTTTTTCAACCGCACTTAATGCGCTGCCAGCTGCCATTTCACCGCGATAAGCTAATTTCACTTGTGCAGTTAATGCTTTCGCTAAGGTACCGATTTTCTCGCCAAATTCATTCACATCACCTGCATTGACGGGATAATACAGCGCCTTATTTAAATAATTATTAAACGCAAGATCCGTATATTGTGCTTGTGCTTGCTCATGGTTTTTCACACCCGAAGGCGTTTTTAAATGAAGGGCATAAATCGCAACTCCACGATGTTGTGCTTCTAAACGTAATTGTTTTGCATCTAATCCTGTTGTCGAAATTGGATTATCACCTTCAATTGCACCCGCATCAGTAATTAATACAATGTAACGTGCACCAAATTTATTCCATTGAATTTCATTTAGTGCTTGGTTAATACCAGCATAAGCATCTTCACTAAATTCTTTACTGGAGACCTTTGCTTGCTTTAACGAAGCAACTTTTTGCATGAAGTCTTTACCATCTTTTACTGTCGTTGGATCAACAAACATTTTAGATGTATATTCCAGTCCTTTTACTGCTTTTGTACTGGAGCGAAACGCGACTAAACCAAATTTTACTTGTTCACCTAAATTTTCCTTTTCTATTTGCTCATACACCTGTTTAATTGCCTCGCGTGTGCGATTAATATAAGGATCCATGGAAATAGTAGAATCAATGACAAACACCACTGCCGCACTAAAACCAACGACTTCTTGCGGATCAGTATGTTTACTTTTCGCCGTATTTGTCGGATCTGTTTGGCTCGTTTTACTCACAGTAGGATCAGTGGTAGATTTGGTTAATGCATTCTCATTTTTACTCACAGAAGCCACTTCCAACGCACGTTCATAGAATCCCTTAGCGTTCATTACTTCTTCGCCCTGTAAAATAGGCAATAAATAAAAATTCTTTTGGAAATCGACAAATTCAGCAGGCTCTTGTGCTAAGACGGCTGGATTTGGTTTATTATTGGCTAAATCTTGACGAATAGGTGTCACAAGTTGCATAGGATCATTAGCATTAATCACTTTATCTAACTCAGTACGATCTTTAAAAAATAACAAACGATCGCGATCTGATGGATTAGTAAACACTAATGTCATTTGCATATTCCATGGTACCGCACAGCTTTCATCTAGCCAGCCAACTGTTTTACCAAATGTATCAGGTCCTACTTTTACAAAAGTTTTGCCTGCCACATTTTCACGTTGATACACATAATAACGAGAAAATGCTGGAATTTTTTTACCTGTATTGGCATTACTCTTTTCCAATAATTCACAAGTTGGCGTACTTAATACACGTTGATACAACGTTGTTTTCCCCGTTTGTAATAACGGCTTTTCATTTGCCAAAACAGTTAAACTTAATGGCAAAGATAAACATAATGCATATAGTGCTGCTAAACTCGATTTAGCCATAATTTAATTCCTCTCCATGTGGAAAATACCCTTCCAACATGCTTATTTTTTAAGCTCAGCTAACCCTTTTTTTGCAACTTCATTGTTTGGATCAATAGAAAGTGCGGTTTCATACCAATAAATTGCATTTTCTTTATCAGCTGTAAAACAAGGGCTACCAACTTGGTATTCTTTTGCATACGCGACTGCGATTTCAACATTACCACCTTGTGCTTGATGTGCATATAAACGCTGAGCAATACTACATTTATTTGCCGCTTTCGCCTCCGCAATAATTTCCAACACACGTTGACTATTTGGTTTTGTTTTTAAACAACTTTGAATGAACGCGAGTTCATCAGTGCTGCTTGCCACACTACATTCTGACACTATAGGTGTTGATGTTGCTGTGCTTGATTTATTGCCTAGAAGGAAATAAGCAGCTGCACCAGCAATAAGCAATAGCAGTAACAAACCGATTATTAACCCTACTTTACTTTTCTTTTTAACTTGTGGCTCAACAGTAGGCGAGATAACAACTGGTTCTTCAATAATAGGTGATTCAACAGTAGGAGTTTCAACTTCAGGATTTACTGCAATATCAACAGGCTCAACAAGTGGTGGTAATTCCTCGTCTATCACAGGCTGTGTCACCTCTCGTACTTCAGTTTCACGCGAAGAATCGCCCCCCGCAGAAGAGGCCAAAATATTACCAATTAAACTTAACGTTCCGCCATCTTCAATCGTGCCATCACGTACTTGTAATAAGAAACGGACATTCCCTATTTGGCTCATTAAACCATCAATCAACCATGGGCCTACTCGACCTTGTAGTGCATCTCCTTCCACGGTGAGTTCTGAGGTTTTATGCCAAATAGGCTCTGGTGTCCACTGATTATCGCCTGCAAAATAATAACGGTCTTGGTTACGTTGTACGGCAATTTCAACCGCACTAGACCCTTTCCATTTACGTGCACTAAACTTGGCATAACCTGGGCTGTCTTCTCTTAATTCAATTCGTAACACGATAAATTCCTCTTATGTTTTTTATTCTGTGATCTGTGCAGAACGAAACGCTCGTAATACATTACCTAACTGTGCATTCTGCGTTGAGTTAATTTCTCGCCCTGCACTGTGTCCAGCATTATTCACTGCAAAGTGCCCAAATGCGACTAACCAATCTAAACGATAGTTATCATCATAATTACTCGTTTGATCATTGAGTTTTGGCAATCCATTTTGTTGCTCAACTGGACGTTGTTCAAAAATCATTTGACCTTGTAACACACGGCTTGCTGGACGCTGTTCAATAGGTGTCTCTGCATAGCCTAGCCACGAAATAAAGTCTGCAATTGCAGTATTCATTGTAAAGACTTGGCGTTCTGCAAGTTGATCTCGCTTGCTACCACTGTTTTCATTACGTAACGCGATTTGCGAAAGTTGTTCCTGAAGCTTCAATCTTGTTGCACCTGTCACTAGCTCATTCACTACATTCTCAATATTATCAGTCGAAAGGCCAAAATATTGCATCAGTTTATGATCTGATGTTAAGTTACGTAAATGACTGACCCAAGCTTTAAACACTGCTTGAGCAAAACGTGATTCTTCTACTTTTTCGACCGCACTTACTGTTGCAGTCATAGATGGAACTGGGTCACTAAACAAATCAAAGTCATCTGCAGGCGCATGACTAACTGACATTTCCTCTTGCTCAAACACATCGTCTAAATCGGAAAAATACAGTGATCGAATCGTTTCTTCAGGTAATTGTAATTGACGCAATAATTCACCCATTAGTAATGAACGTGGATTTTGTGGGTGAAGCTCTTTAGCCAATGCATTCGCTAACTGACGCTTTTTAGCCACTTCTTCTTCGCCATCACTCTGATACCAACTTGCAAAACGATTTTCTACAAAATGATGAATACGCTCGTTAAGTTGTTCAGTTAAACGATTTGCTTTCACTTCAGGTAATGCGATAGTTTCTAAATAATGACTAATACGCTTCATCCCACCATCATTCAATAACAGCATCGCTTCCCACGCCTCTTCTGGATTTGCAATATGTTTACGAATATCAGGATCTTGACAGAATGTACGTTTTAGTAATTCTAACTGTACCTTCTCATTTGGGTTAACACTCACTTCATTTTCACCTTCGACATTTAAGAAAGCGACTTTGAAACCTGGTTTGCGTACTAGAAAGACATTATCAAACGGCTTCCCATCTGACCAATTATTAAACCACTCATAGTTACCAAAACGTTCTAAAATTGTTTGTTTTAATAATCCACCGGCACCCCAAGAAATTTTTAATAATTCTTCTTCCTTAGACAAGTCTTGACTAATGCGCATATCAAACATCGTAATTGCCCACAGCAAGCCTGGCTTACGCAGACCGCGTTGCTCAGGACTATCGCCTTGTGTTTTATGAATCCAACGCTCAAGAACTGGACCAACGCTATTCACATCAGACTGTTTCGTTGAAGGAGTACAAACGATCAAAATGTTCATTTCTTGGCTGTCTGTATAACGCTCAAATAAATAAGCTACTTTTCCACGTAAAATCAACTGAGAAACAGGATTGCCTTCTTTTACTTCTGCTAATGAAGTAATAGCTAAACGTCCACGATAACCTGGAAAGTCTAATAGATCCACTCGCTCAACCGCAGGCACTCGTGTTGGATTAATCAACGGAAAGACGAGTTCTGCTGTTAGTGCGGTAAGTTCTGCTAAAGAAATACTAACAGGGGCGCCCACTTCCCCCGCATGATTTGGACGAACTTCAATTTCTTCATCACGATCTGTACCTAAGCGTTCTAACATATCGACATTCATGATACTGTCTGCCTGCGATAACCCACCGTCAGCCGTTTCTTTTACAACGGCACTTAATGGTGCATATACACGCTCAGGATGGCCTAAACGTGATAAGGATGTTGCAAATTGAATATAGATATCAGTTAACTCTTTAATCTCACCCCACAAGATGGAAAATAATTCACCACGTTCACGAATAGACAAATAAGGTGCAAGTTGCGTTGCATTTGCCCAATAATTGCCTTGTAAAACGGATAGCGACTTGCCAAAACTATCTTGCGCATAATCTTGCAAATCTACTACATCATCTTTACTGACACCAGACACTTCTATAGTAGCAACACGAGAATGTAATCCCTTAATTAAGCTATTAACTCGACTTTGTGTGATTTCGTAATCTACACGTTCTTTATCAAAATCATTAAAATAAGAATTAACTAAAATTTTAGCGACTTCAATTTCACTAAATAAACGAAGTTCAAGTGGATAGCCTGCTACGCCTTTCGTTTCTTTACGTGTAAAACGTGTCACTAAGCCTGTGGCTTCTTTACCGCCACCTGGTGGATTAATATGCTTAATAAAATCCAGTTGTTTACCATCAAATAAAGTTTCTAATTTACCCCGTTCATCTGCTGCTAACGCAGAAATGAGGAATGACTTACCCGCTTGTGATAAACCAAAAAAACCTGCCGTAATAGGTTTATCAGAAACTGCACCTAAACGTTTTGCGGTATTACGTAAGCGACGTAACTCCAAAATCAGACTCTCTGCTTCATTGTTTAAACGTACAACATTCGGGCGAACTTCATCAATCCAATCAATTGCCGATTGTGATGCATTAAATACATCATCCCAAGATTGCACTAATTGTTTTGCTGTATTACTCATTATTTCTCCCGTTTAATGCTGCCAGTATCTAACCAGTAAAGACTGTCTTTTAAACCCGCATCTGTCATTGTATTTAACGTTAATTTAATTTGTGGTTCCCCAAGATCATTTCGTCTTAAACGTACCGTTTTTTCACTGCCACTCATCGTCATCAACTTAGCACTTTCAATTTCAAAATGCTCAATACGCTCTTTTTGTTTTGATGCTAAACCTAGTGCTTTCTTGATACGTAATTTCACATTTAATACGCCACCATTCGCCAACTCACGATTTAATGCATCATCTTCAATAGTCAATAAATACAATGGTGTCGCGCTCCAACGTTCTACATTTAATTGACGGAAACCTAAACGTGCTAAACCACGTACTTCAAAATGTATATCTGGCAATTCATAATCAGTGTTATCAAGATCAATATCACGATAATAAATGTTACTGTCTTTGATTACGTTATTGTTATCTAATAACCCCACATATTTAACCGTAGAATAGGCAATTAATGCAGTCGCTCGCAGATAAAAGTTTGGTAAGCGTTGATGTGTACTGAGAAAACATAGCATTGCACCAACAGACGCTGTGGTTTTTGGATCATCAATACGCCCTTGCTTGTGGAATGGATACCAGTTACCTGTACGATAATTATGTAATGGTAAAATACGCCCAACTGGTAAAGGTAAACGTGAACGGAAAAATGCCTGCACACCAGGTAAGCGTGATGGACGACCTGTTAATAGTAATACATCACATTGATAGCAATTAATGACTTCACATAATGCATTAAATGTTTTACAAATATCATAATAGTCGCCGCGTACGAAACGGTTATGAATCTCACGTAAATTCACTTCAATTGGTAAATCCAAAATACTGAAATGTGGATCATTTAATTCTCGACGAATTGGCTCATTAATATAATCCAACACATTTTCAGTCGGCGCCTCTACTTCACTTAACAAAGAGCAAAATGTTAGATCACTAATGCTCGCTTCGCTGTAATAAGGATCAAAATTTTCATACTCTTTCAATACACGTAAACCAATTGGCATGAATACTTGCAGTGTCAATTGCTGACGCAATAACTTATCTTGCACAGAACGCTCTTCTGAGCCAATTAATTTTGACAAAATCGAATCAGGTTCGACAATGCCTTTTTCTTTCAGACCTTTTGCTAATGCATTCACCACAACATCACGAATGATATCAAGTAGAATGTCATCACCTGCTACTTTAAAACCATCACGGAAGCGTTGAGTTGGTACGATATGTGCATTACTGCCACCATGATGATTATGGCTGCCATAATCTAAGGCATAGTCATTGATCACTAAATCCGTCGTACCACCGCCAATGTCAACTGTCGCAATAGTAATCGATTCTTTCTTCAAGTTATCACGACGTCTTAATGCAGCAATAAATTCCTCTGGACGACCACCATAATTATTTTGCGTTTCATTAAAGAAATACACGACTTGACCACAAGTTGCTTCGTCCCATTGAATCACCACTTCTGGTAACATTGGCCAATAACGTTCGCGACTTTCTTTTGAGTCGAAGTTTAAATCGTCATCACTTTTATCCCAGCCTAAACTTTTCCACACTAGACCAATAGCTTGATACACGCTATTACGGAAAATTTCACGCTCAGGTTTCGGCATTGCAGGTGGCACAGTTAAGATAATTGAACGTAAATAACGTGGTGTACGAGAATGTTCTAGCTTAGCACGCTGCGTTGGACTATTAATCTGTGCAAGTGCATGCATTAACACTTCAGATAACATGAAAGTCATCAATGAACTACGTGAGTATTTTGGATGAAAAACTGGAATTTTACGTTCAAATTCATCATCAATATTGTCATCAAGAATATGTAATGCTTCACCATATTCATTAATTAGACCAGATAACGGTTCTGCAGTGGCATGGGGTTCGTGATCAGTTTTCACATAAGCACTATTAAAACGCCAGCCTTGTCCATATTGTTCTACATCCCATAAATAACGTTTTGGGCTGGATAAACCAGTTGAACCTTCATTACCATTACGACGGCTTGCTAAACGTGCGGCTTCTTTACCTACACGTCCTATTGTTGCCCATTGGAAAGCATCACGACGACCACTCTGTACAGAAAAGTGCTCTTTACCAAAGAATGCTTGTGCAAATTCAACTCGACTTTCAAATGGCTCATTATAAACTCGCTCTGGACTGCTAAGATCACGTAGCTCTAATTCATAACGCTTTTTCAACCCATCTTTTTCTTGCTTATGATCCTCAATCAAAATACCACAAGTACGTGAGTTACCTACATCTAACACCATATCCACAGGGATAGCTTCAACAATATCATCCGCTTTTTTAGATACAACTTTAATATTAGGTATAGTTAAACAGGTGCCTAAAATTGCTAAAATATTTAAATAATGAGCTTGGTGATTTTTTAATTTCAGCGCATCAGATAACTCTTCAAAATCCGTTAAACGAATTAAATGGGCTTGCTCTTTAAAAATCTCTAACAACCACTCATTGACCCATTTAAAATCTAAAAACCACGACATTTGATTTGATTGATGAGCCAAACCAAACACCACTCCAGATCGAACATCTTCTTCGGTTGGCGCTAAGTACGCCACATTCTGACTGTTTGGAAACACTTTTGTATCAAATGCAAAAGTAATACGATGAGTATGACCATCTTGATCTGGCTGTTCTAATTGAACTATACGTGCACGCGCCCAGTTATATGGGCCTTCGTCAAAACGATCAGGTGGTACAGTGCGTAAAAATGGAATAGGTAACCAAATTCCATCAAACAATGTAAATGAATGTTCTACGCTAATATCTTGTTCTGGTGTCACAATGCGACCAGGTTGGGTTGGATCGTAATAACCATCACGAACTTTATCTTCAATTAAACGACGTAATGGACCATTTTCACCAGAGGAAATAAAATAACCGCTGCTAATATCACGCCATGCTCTTTCTTTCCAGTCAATTTTCAATCCAAAATCAATAAACTGAATCCCACTATTCATCACTAGCGAGACTTCTTTGCCCAAATAATGTAATTCTGGAAGCATTTTTATTCTCTCTTATTGTTAAATTAATTTGTTTTCATCGACATTGGGAAACGCTGACCTCTACCGTATTCCCCTTCGCAATCCGCAGAGCCACTTGCATCAGGTTTACACTTAACATTAGGCAATTGATATGTAGAACCATCACTACATTTCGCAATACCTGTATTGCCAATATTTAAACTCCCCCCTTGCATAGCAGCGTTCACATCACCCACACACTGTATGCCGTCCCCTCGCTCTACACGAACTTGTCCTTTTCCTTTTTCAAATTCATATTTTAAACGCAAAGGTTTACCCGTACTTTTATCTTGAATACCTGCTCCAGCATTCCACTGACCATTCAGAAAATCAACATTACCACTTTTGGCACTTTCAGCTGGAATTTGCAATGGTTGATTTGTCGTCTGATGTTCAGACTGCGTCTTTTGTAACAGATCTCGTGTTGCTAAATCATCTGTAGGGGCTTTTTCTGGTAGAGTTTGTGGCTCTAACGCTGTTTTCTCTACACTGTCTTTGTTATTATCTACTTGATTTAATTTATCATTAGTTGAATCTAGCTCAGGCAATACGGCTTTATCTGCAGACTCTGGCTGATTGCTTTCTACTACATCAGAACTTTTTGCTACCTCACTACGACTGTTCAAGACTGTTTGATTGACATCAGCTCCAACGACTTTTTTATTTGGATCGACATAATGAACTAACTCACATTTATCTGTTAGCTGTGTTGGTAACTGATTTAATTTTTCAATTAAGTGCGGCTCAGTAACTGCTTTTTTATTAACATCAGCAATCCAATTACCATTTAAAAAACGATATGAAATACCCTCAAAGCAAACCCGACGTTCTACACTAGGCGCTTTAACTTTGCTCGTATCCGAAGAAGTAGCAGCGACTTCAACCTTAGGCGCCCAACAACCACGCAAAAAGAACAATGCTAATAATCCCAATAATAAAAGCGGCAATAACCACAGTAACCAGCGCCACCAAGGTTTCTTTTCCTCAATAATAGGTGTAGGCTCAACCAAATCCGTCACAATAGGAGTAGGCTCACGTACAACAGGCTTTAAACTTAAAAATGGATTACCATAAAGTTCTGTATTTTTTTCAACAAATCCCCAAAACGTAATTACGGGTTTATTATTCACTAAATAAACATATTCAGGACTTGGAAAACGAAGGGCTTTTAAATTATCAGGATCACTAATATCTGAAGGATTATTATTGCCACATAATAAACGAGAGAAGAGAAGAAGATCGCCTTGTAAGTTATCTGTATTTTTTAATTTTAAGCCAAATTGCAACATTGCTTGTTCAAACTGACTTAACTCAGTGAATGCCGCCGCACGCTCCTCATCTGTCGCAGCGGTCCAAGGGATAATCATATATTTTCCATCGGGACGTTCTGACTCAAATGGTACATACCAATCAATCTGGCTCCCCTGATCATTACGCTGTGGAATCGCAAGATAGTTAGCAAATGTTTTACCAATATTTTTATTATCCGCCTCTTTCACTCTGAACTTAATCGCCTCACGTAATTGTGATGCGACAGCATATACAGGTGTACCATCTTGCCCAAGTGCGGTGTAATTTTTCACATCACCGCTACGTAATAAAGCACTTAACATAGATTATCCTTGCTCAAGTTGATTGCAATCAGTACAAAAAAATTATAAATATTGCACTACATTTGAAGGATTTTAATAATCTTGCTGCAGAAATGCAAAGAATTTGTGCTTTTTTAAATCACTCAGATTTGTATTGATATCAATGATCTAAAAATGAAAAGAGGAAATTTATAACACTTATATTTTATACTCTTTCTCTATTTTGGAAGAAATTTCACAAAATCAGCAAAAAGCACTTGATACTGTTTATTCATACAGTTAATATACATACCAAATTCTGATGATGATTTTTTATTGAGGATTCAACAATGGCAACAAAAGAAGAAAAAAATAAAGCTCTGGCTGCAGCATTAGGCCAAATTGAAAAACAATTTGGTAAAGGTTCAATCATGAAATTGGGTGACACACAAGCCTTGGATGTTGAAGCGGTCTCAACAGGCTCATTAAGTCTAGACGTTGCACTAGGCATCGGCGGTTTGCCAATGGGACGTATTGTTGAAATTTTCGGACCAGAATCTTCGGGTAAAACAACATTAACCCTTTCAGTTATTGCTCAAGCCCAAAAAGAAGGTAAAACTTGTGCATTTATTGATGCAGAACATGCGCTAGATCCTATTTATGCTGCTAAATTAGGGGTGAATGTCAATGAGTTATTAGTATCGCAGCCTGATAATGGCGAACAAGCGTTAGAGATTTGTGATGCATTAGTACGCTCAGGTGCCGTTGATGTCATTATTGTTGACTCTGTTGCAGCATTAACACCAAAAGCTGAAATTGAAGGTGAAATGGGTGACTCCCACATGGGATTACAAGCACGTTTAATGTCACAAGCGTTACGTAAACTCACGGGGCAAATTAAAAATTCAAATTGCTTAGTGGTTTTCATCAACCAAATTCGTATGAAGATTGGTGTGATGTTTGGTAACCCTGAAACAACAACAGGTGGTAACGCATTAAAATTCTATGCATCTGTTCGCTTAGATATTCGCCGCACAGGCTCGATTAAAGATGGTGAAGAAGTGATAGGTAACGAAACGAGAGTAAAAGTAGTCAAAAATAAAGTTGCCGCACCATTCCGTCAAGTAGACTTTCAAATCCTTTATGGACAGGGTATCTCTAAAACAGGAGAACTTATCGAGCTTGGTGTGAAACACAAATTAGTCGATAAATCGGGTGCTTGGTATGCTTACAATGGTGAAAAGATTGGCCAAGGTAAAGCTAATGCAATGAAATGGTTAGAGGAACATCCTGAAGAAGCATTAGCACTCGAAACTAAGCTACGCAACGAATTATTAGCAAATCCAGAAAAAGTACTTGCAGCAGATATTGCAGAGCAAAACAACGAGCAAATAGACTCAGAGTACTAATCAATAACTGCGAGTAATCAAAATGAAATAAAGTGCGGTTAAAATTTGCAAAAAAGTAACCGCACTTTTTATTTGTCAGCTAAGCTTTATTACAAGATCGCTTACAGGGAAAACTAGATGTCATCAACTGCACTTAATTATGTCATCAATTTATTAGCACGCCGTGAATATAGTGAATTTGAAATTCGCTGTAAAATGCAAGAAAAATGTTTTACTGAGTTAGAAATTGATGAAGTGTTAAGTTATTGCCAACAAAAAAATTGGCAAAATGATCAACGTTTTACTGAAAACTATCTCGTTTTTCGTTCACAACGAGGTTATGGACTTAACCGAATCAAACAAGAATTACAGCAATTAAAAGGGATCAGTTCAGATGTCATTCAACAAGCTTTAGATGAAGCTGGAATTAATTGGTCCGAATTAGCCTTAACTGTATTACGTAAGAAGTTTCCTCAATTCGCTACTATTTCTGAAGTAAAAATGAAACAAAAAGTATGGCGTTACATGCTTTCTCATGGTTTTAAGCAAGAGGATTTTTCTCACTACATCAATAATGAAATAGAATAATATAAAAAAATAAGGCAGATCATCTGAATCTGCCTTACAAGTCAAACTTACTTATTTCTTAACAAGATCGTATCCAATACATTTATCTTGTACTTATTTACTTTCTAAAAGTACTGTTGGTGTTTCTTCGAGTTTATCAATTTCAGTTTTTAAACTCGACACAGCCATAGCCTCTTTCAATCCCTCTTCACGTACTTGTTGTGCTAATGCATTTTCACCTACCTGCTCAAACACATAGGCTGCCATATTCACATCTGTTGGTTCCAATTGTGTTTTATGTAAAATCACTTGTTTGAACGCATCACTCGCGTGAACAAAATCATTGTTACGCACATACAAATAGCCTAAAGCACGATTAATGCAACACTGCGCCTGTTCTGTTGCTTTATTTGCACGTTTCTCCATCAACTTAATTAACTTACTGTTATCTTCTGGCTGTAAACGAGCAATTTGCGTACAAAGTAATTTATTTTCTAAACTTTGTTCATCCACTTTTTTCAAGGCTTCTAACGTCAATTCATAAGCTGTTTCATGATCATTACAATCAATTAAACGTTGAATCAAACCAATTTTGACAAACAAATCATTACGGCGTTTACGTGGCTGATCATTCCACCAAGCAAGTAAACCATCTACGCCTTCCTCATTCATTTTTTCATCAAGCAATCCTTCTTCTACCTGACGTTGCAATGCAGTAAACTCTTCTCCAGAATACAATGCCGAATTTTCAATTTGATCCAAAATCTTATCTAATGCCAAGTAGGCTTTTGATTTTAAATAAATTTCAACAGCTAGCTTAAGCACTTCTTTATTGCGACTAGTCATCACTAATAAACTATCAACAGAACTACGTGCAGCAGGTAATTTACCTTGTTGTAATAAAATACGAGTTCGTGCTAACTCTACAATCAAACTGTCTGATCCCGCAATTTCCGTTGCTTCCATTAAATAGCGATTTGCATTAAATTCGTCACCTCGCTGCTGAGCTGCCTCAGCCGCTTTAATAAAATTTAATACAGGCTCATCAGAATGTTTCGCGTTTTTACCAATTAATTTTTCCGCTTTAGAGTAATCCCCCTCATTCATGCGAATTAAGCCTTCGAGAGTTTGTTTTTGTGCTTTAGCACGTTTACGACGCGAAAACCAATTATATGTATCACTACTTAAACGACAAAAACGAGTAATGACAACCTCAATCCCATAAATAATTGCCATAGCAATCACAAAAAACACAACTAACATTGTAATCGACATTTCAATGTTATAGTTGCTAGTTTCAATCAATACATAACCTTGTTTACCAGATAAATAAGGGCCTGCAATCAATCCTGCCAGTAACACCAGCATTAAAAATAAGACTCTAAACATAATCCATTTCCTCTACTGTTACTGTTGTTCAGTTTTCGATACATCTTCACCTGTTTTTGGTGAGTCATTCACTGGTTTTTCTGTTAATGCTTTATCAACAGAGAGTTCAATTTTATGCACTTCTTGTGGTTGTTTATCAAGTAACTTATCTAATACATTTAAGCTTGAAAGTTGGTTAGGGGTATCTACATAAATAGATTGCTCTGCTAATTCATCTAGGCTTTTTAAGAAATTTTGTGCAATTTCAGTACTTGTATCAAAATAACTTCTTATCCAAGAAGCAACAGCCTCTAAAGATTGTTTATATAAGTCATCTTGCTGACGTGGTACTGCCATAATCGCAATTTGTAAGCGTAAACGGATATTTTCACGTAAATAAATATCTTGGTTTGGTGCTAAGAGTGCCTTGTCATGAGAATTTCTTGGCGTAATACGAATAAAATGATTCAAAAACGATGTTGCGCTTTTCTCTGCATTCTCTTTCCAATCTTCTAAGGAGTCCGTTAATTTTTGGTTAGTTGAATCAACTTCATCAAAATTCACATCTAACACAGTCAAGTCATCGAGATTATTTGCTAACTGCGATAAACGCTGCATTATGGCATTTTGATCGACATTATTGACCGCTAACAATTGTTTTAAATCTTGATTAATTGCTGTGCGCACACTGACAATACGAGGATCTGACACTTTTTCTAATGTTTCATCTGCAACTTTTAATAAAGAAATACTCGTTTCTACATCATTATCTAGTACTAATTTACGTAGTGCATTATTTAATAAAAAATCTGCTTCCGATAATAACCAATCATTTGGCTGTTGTGCTTTAGTTGCAGAACTCAATCGATTAATTTGATTTTGTAACGCTGAAATCGCATGATCTTTTACAGCAAGTTCTTTTTGCAACAAAAGTAATTTCTCATCAGTCATACGATTTGCATCCGTTAATTGTGCAATCTGTTGACGCTCTTGCTCAAAAGAAGGAATATCAACACTAGGCGTGACCATTGCTTGACCTGCTTTATATTCAAGTGCAGTCAATTTTTGGTGAATTTGATCGACTTGTTGTAGACCAAAATAATAACCCGCTCCACCGAGCCCCAAAGCAACTAGCAATGCGAGTAAAGCAAGAGCTGTTCCGCCTTTTTTAACGACAACAGTTTCAACTGGCTTTGTTGCTTCAGCAGCAACATTATCTGGTTGTGTCAGATTTTGCGTCTGCTCTTGCTGTTTCACTTTTTTCGAATCCTTTTTTTCTCCAGTATCTACTTTATTAGATATATCTTTTGGCTTTTGTGGTACTTTTTGCTCTGTAACATTTTCGTTTTTCTCCACAATAACCTTCTCACTATGTTTTTTCTGCTCTGGTGTGCCTGTATCATTCTGTGGCACTTCAGTAATATCAGAAGAAGTTATTTTATTTTCAGCCATAATAATACCCATTTCCTTTATGATAATTAGAATTCAAAATCAATCAGCTTGAATGTAACAATGTCTGTAATAAATGCTGATTATCTGCACGTGGTGAAACTACAACATTATGCCAACCCAAATTATGCGCTAACTTAGCAAGGCGAGAACTCACTGTCACAAGCTGGCAACTTTTTAACCAATTATGTTCGCTTTCTGGGACAAAATCTACAAGATACTGTAAAATTTCTGCACTAGTTGCAACAATTCGTTGAATACCTGCACGTTTACAAATACTCATTTGCTCAACATTATTGTAGTTTATTGGTACTCGTTGATAACATTCTACTGTATCAACTTTTGCACCACGTAATTGTATTTGCTCAGAAAAATATTCACGTCCACCATTGCCTCGTAGAATCAAAACACTTTTTTCTGCCACATCTTGCATCAAGGCTAATTCAAGTACACCTTCACTCGTTTCTGTTTGTTGCGGATAATAAATAGCATGCTCTGTTTGACTGGCAAAATATTCAGCCGTACGCTGCCCAACAGCAAAATAGGACAAATCATGTCGCCAAGCAAAACCAGTATCCTTAAAAGTTTGAGTCGCATAAGCAACAGCATGTTTTGAAACAGCAAAAACATAGTCCCCCGCTTTTAATTGTGAAAATTTATGCGGTAACGCATTTAATTCACGACCAGCTTCAATCGTAAATAATGGCAAATGGATGGCAAACACGCCTGCTTGAATTAACATGTCGACCAATTGGGCCCCGCGTTCATCAGGTCGAGTGACTAATACTGCCATTGTTTATTCTTCCTTTCCTTATTCTGAATAAAGTTTCTGCAAAATTTTATCAGCACCTTGTTGCAAAAGCTGTTCAGCAATTTGTATACCCAACATTTCTGCATTTTCAACCGCACTTTTACCTTCAGAACGAATAATCACAGCCTCATCTAAATCGCCAACTAAGGCACGTAAATAAAGTTGGTTTTCTGCTAAAATTGCATAACCTGCGATTGGCACTTGGCAACCGCCTTGCAAATGCATATTCATAGCTCTTTCAGCTAACACACAATAAGTCGTTTCCAAATCAGCTAATGGAGCAAGCAATTGCTGGACTTCGTGATCATCTGTTCGACACTCAACTCCCACAGCGCCCTGTCCTGCTGCTGGCAAGCACTGCTCTATATCAATAAAAGAAGTAATTCGTTGTTCTAAACCTAAACGAATCAAACCCGCAGCAGCTAAAATAATGGCATCATATTCACCATTGTCTAGTTTAGCTAGCCGTGTACCTACATTACCACGCAATGAATGGATGTTTAAATCAGGACGTAATTGTTTTAATTGACACTGACGACGAAGGCTAGAGGTGCCGACAATTGCACCTTTTGGTAAGTCTATCAAACTATGGTAGGAATTTGATACAAATGCATCTCTTGGATCTTCACGTTGACAAATCACACTCAAACCAAGACCCTCAGGGAATTGCATCGGCACATCTTTCATGGAATGGACTGCAATATCCGCTTCACCATTGAGTAAAGCAACCTCAAGCTCTTTTACAAAAAGCCCTTTACCACCAATTTTTGCGAGCGGTGTATCTAAAATCACATCGCCTTTCGTCACCATAGGCACTAATTCAATCTGCAAATCAGTATGAATTTGTTGTAAACGTGCTTTGACATAATTCGCCTGCCATAACGCAAGTGGGCTTTGACGAGTGGCGATTTTTAAGATTTTTTTTGTCATCATCACAACCATTGTAGGCATAATAATTTGCTCTTATCCTACCATTGTTCCATCTAAATGTCAGTTTCCATTTAAATTTTTTGCTTTAATTTAGACCAGATGTTAGAGTAAGGTTGCAAAATGAATCGCAACGTAAATTTAGTGGGATATTATTTGAATTACGATCTCTTTAGTGCGAAGAAAAAAGTTGAGTATTTAGATAACTTACGTATTAAACGAGCTTTATCTAATGCCTCCAATGAGTTTCAGCATGTTTTTCAATTAATTACATTATTATTACATGTTAACCATCCTAATATACCGGGCTATGTGGCTGATGCACCGGCTGGGATTGTTGACTTTGAACTATCTCATTATCAACAACAATATCTTAAGCAAATTGTCCCTAATTTAGATCTTAATCATTCACTTATTCCGTCTTTTTCATATCGTGGCTTTAACGCTATTCTTGGTGTTTACGTCATGGGTAGTATTGCATCAATATCACAAACTGAGTATTCAGATTTAGATACTTGGGTCTGCCATCGTGAAGATTTGAGTGCAAGAGAAAAAGAGGCATTACAAAAGAAAGCGACACTCATTGAAGAATGGGCAATGCAATTTAGTATTGAAGTTAATTTCTATTTAATGGATCAACAACGCTTCCGCAGCTTTCGTTATGCCGAACCACTTACAGCAGAGAACTGCGGTTCGGCACAATACATGTTACTGTTAGATGAATTCTACCGTTCTGCAATTCGCTTAGCGGGCAAACCATTACTTTGGCAACATTTATTAGTTGAGCGAGAGGATCGCTATGAAAGTGAAGTTAAACGTTTAAGTAAAAGTGGACAGATCGATTTACAAGATTGGGTTGACTTTGGTGGGCTGGGACAATTTTCTGCTAACGAATATTTTGGTGCAAGTTTATGGCAACTCTATAAAGGTATTGATGCCCCCTATAAATCAGTTATCAAAATTTTGTTACTGGAAACCTACTCTTCCGAATATCCTAATACATATTTAATTGCACGTGAATTTAAAGAAGAATTACTCACAGGTAAGCTCAACCCAAGCCACAATTTTGATCCTTATCTTGCTATGTTACAACGTGCAACTCGTTATTTAACTGCACATAATGAACTCAAGCGTCTCGGATTTGTTCGCCGCAGCGTTTATCTCAAAGCGACAGAAGGGATTGATTGGCACGCACCTGAGACAAAAAACAATTGGCGTATACAACATTTACAAAAATTAATTAAAGAATGGGATTGGTCTGATTACTTAATTAACGATCTTAATCAACGTGCTCAATGGAAAATTAAACAAGTTAAAAAAGCACACAACAGTTTGATTAAATTCTTAATGCTAAGCTATCGTAATCTGGTAACATTCGCTCGTAAGCACAAAGTGAATTCTAGTATCATGCCGCAAGATATTAGTGTTTTAACACGTAAGCTTTATACTGCTTTTGAGGAATTACCAGGCAAAATCACATTACTCAATCCACAAATTTCAATGGATTTATCTGAAAAAAACCTCTTATTTTTTGAAGTAAAAAATAACAAAACCTTCAAAGATGGATGGTATGTGATTAATCAAACACCAAACGTAAAAGGTTTTGTTCAAAAACGTTATACTGAATACAGTAAAAGTTTAAATAAACTTGTTGCATGGGCTTATTTTAATGGTATTTTAACAGCTAATACGAATTTACATATTATTAGCCAGAATGTCTCTTTAGCGACTTTGCGTCATTTCGTCACTGACCTACGCCTTTCTTTTCCTGCAACAGTATCCTCCGCGACTAATGAAGACTTAGCTCATGCATGTGAGATTCGTAGTTTAATTGTTGCAGTAAATCTCACAGTTGATCCTACTAAACAAATTAAACAAACAAAAACGCGTATCCAAGCAAGTGATTTATTTAGTTTTGGGCCGAAAGAAGAAAGTTTAGTTGGAAGTATTGATATTACTTACCGTAATTTATGGAATGAAATACGGACTTTACACTTTGAAGGACCTAATGCGATTTTATTAGCCCTTAAAGTGCTCTCTAATAAAATCCATCGTGGTGCGCCTTCACCTAAATTAGTACAAGTTTTTTGTTATAGCCAACGTTATCGTAAAACATTACGTAACATCGTCACAGCGCTGATTAATCGATGTATTAGTATTCAAATTGGTACTAGCTTACCGCCACAAAATAATTTGCTACGCGTAGCAGGTAAAAACTGGCAATTTTTCTTTGAAGAAAGAGGGATCAGCCTACAAGAAATCCAAAATAATACTTTTGTCGAAACAACAGAATTTGATAGCGCCTTACAAACAGAAATAGAAGAAAAAGAAATTGCTCCTATTGATCATCCTCGTCCTTATGAGCATTCTCGTGCTTATCCACCTGAAATCGATCATTTTGCCAGTGAAGGATTTTTGCAATTTTTCTTTGAGGATAATTTAGATGGCTCATTTAATGTCTATATTTTAGATGAGTCAAATCGGATTGAGATCTACCGCAATTGTGATGGACAAAAAGAGCAAAAGGTACTTGAGATTAATCATATTTATCAATCTTCAGGCTTGGATGAAAATAATAATCCGTATAAAATTGTACAGCGTGATTTTAATTATCCGCAATTTTATCAACTATTATCACAACAAAACGGAATTAAAATTGTCCCATTCCACAGTCGATTAGCGATGGCATAACCATACCGGGGGTTACATGTTAGAAAAAACAAAAGTTTTGATTATCGATGATCATCCATTGATGCGTCGAGGAATCAAACAACTTATGGAATTAGAAGATGATTTTGAAGTTGTTGCTGACGCAGGTAGTGGCAGTGAAGGTATTACATTAGCATTACAAACCCAGCCAGATCTGATCATTCTTGATCTTAACATGAAAGGATTATCGGGCTTAGATACATTAAAAGCTTTACGAGCAGAAGGTATTGATGCACGTATTTTAATTTTAACCGTATCAGATCTAAAAAGTGATATTTTCACTTTAATTGATGCTGGTGCTGATGGTTATTTATTAAAAGATACTGAACCAGATACACTATTAAACCAAATTAAACGTATCGCACAAGGTGAGATTATCTTAAGCGATTCAATTAAACACGCACTTCTTGAGCGACAAACTACAATGGACCCTATGTATTCATTAACAGATCGTGAAATGGATGTACTCCGTTTAATTGCAACAGGCTTATCTAATAAACAAATAGCAGGGCAACTGTTCATCTCTGAAGAAACCGTTAAAGTCCATATTCGTAATCTTCTACGCAAACTAAACGTTCATTCTCGTGTAGCAGCAACAGTCCTTTACTTTGAGCATAAAGGTTTGTAATTCTATTCATTATTCACAAAGCCAATTGTTCTTATAATTGGCTTTTCTATAAAAAATTTACTAAAATTTTCAAAAAAACTACCATTCTTTGCGTTGCCAAAGCCTCTGTTTAAAAGGTACACTAAAGTAATTTTTAATTTGAGGAATCTATGAAATTATTAAGGAATACAAAAGCATGGTTTGCTACAACAGTAGCCACATTCAGTGCTATTTTATTCAGCACGTCTCCTACCTATGCACAAGTTGACCTACAAATACAAGGCATTAAAAATACACAATTAAATAATAATGTACGTATCCATACTGCAACAATAGACAAAGAAGAAGCTGATGGTTCAGAACGTCATAAACAATTAGTTCGAGAAGCAATTGATCAAGCTTTACGTGCATACGGTTATTACCAAAATAAAATTGATTTTGAATTGATAAACCGCCCGCCACAAAATGTAATTCTTATTGCACAAGTCACACTCGGTAAACCCGTTAATCTAGTAGAAACAGATGTTAAAATCGAAGGTGAGGCTAAAAATGATCCTGAATTTACGAAATTAGCACAGCAATTACCTCCAAATGGTAGCGTTTTGAATCATGAAACATATGATGATTATAAAAAGAGTATTCAGAAATTAGCACTCAGTCGGGGGTATTTTGATGGTGATTTCTTATTATCACGCCTTGAAGTTATGCCTTCTACTTTACAAGCATGGTGGCGTTTAATCTATGATAGTGGTGAGCGTTACCATTTTGGCGAAGTAACTTTCGAAAATGCTCAAATACGCGAAGATTATTTGCGTAATATGATTAATATTAAACAAGGCGACCCTTATTTAATTAATGATCTTTCTACCTTAACAAACAACTATACTTCCTCAAACTGGTTTAGTTCTGTTTTATTACAGCCTAATTTAGACGAAGAAAATAAAATTGTGAATGTTGATGTATTGCTCCAACCTCGTAAAAAAAATAGCATGGAAGTTGGGATTGGCTGGGCATCAGATGTGGGGCCACGCTTACAACTTGGTTGGACCAAGCCTTGGATCAATAACCGAGGACATAGCTTCCGCACTAATCTATATGTTTCGGCACCCAAACAAACTTTAGAAGCAACCTATAAAATGCCGTTACTGAAAAACCCTCTCAATTATTACTATGAGCTCTCAACTGGGTTTGAAAATGAAAATAAAAATGACACAGAGTCCTTTGCTTCTACTTTTTCTGCAATACGCTACTGGAACCATGCAGCAGGTTGGCAACACTCATTTGGTTTACGCGTTCGTTATGATTCTTTCATTCAAGCAAATGTAAAAGATAAAACGCTTCTTATTTATCCTACTGCCTCACTCAGACGTACTCGTTTGCAGGGAGGATTATTTCCGACATGGGGAGATGCACAAAATATCACTGTTGATTTAGGACGTACTTGGTGGTTGTCCGATGTGGATTTTTTCAAAATACAAGGGTCTAGTTTGTGGGTACGTACTTACTTACATAATCATCGTGTAGTGACTCGTCTTGAATTAGGTTGGTTACACACTAAAAATATTGAACGCATCCCCCCTGCATTACGTTTCTTCGCTGGTGGTGACCGCAGTGTACGAGGTTATGGCTACAAAAAAATTGCCCCTAAAAATGCAAATAATAAATTAGTTGGTGGTTCACGTTTGTTAACAGGTAGCCTTGAATATCAATACCAAGTATATCCTGATTGGTGGTTAGCTACTTTTGCAGATACAGGACTTGCTGCGAATATGTTTACTGCAAAAGAATTACGCTATGGTGCGGGTATGGGCGTACGCTGGGCATCCCCTGTGGGAGCTATCAAATTTGACATAGCAACTCCGATACGAGACAAAGATAATAGTAAAAATATTCAATTTTATATTGGACTTGGCGCAGAACTTTAACGCATTTAAGTGACTCCATTCTACTAACCGAGCAACAAAATGACTGAGCAAACAAAGAAAGACGAAATAGATACTGCAACGACAACAGATAGATCTAAAGTAAAAACCTCAAAACCACTTTGGCGCCGCTTATTATGTACGATAAGTGCGGTCATTGTTTTACTTATTTTTATCTTAGGCACATTGTTAGTAACCAGTACAGGGCAGCGTTGGCTCATTCAGTTAGCAGATAGATCGCTTGATAGCTTATCAGTCGAAAAAATTGAAGGTGGTTTACAAGAAGGATTAACGCTCAATAATCTTTTTTATGAGTCGACTGGAGTGAAAACACATTTGTCTCAAGCACGCTTAGAATTAGATTTAGCTTGTTTATGGCATTTACAAATTTGTCTAAAAGATATCAGTTTGTATAAACCACATATCCAAATAAATACAGCGCTTTTACCTGCAACAGAAAACAAAAAAGACAATGTTTCTAAACCAATGCGACGCATTGATTTACCAGTTTCGATACAAGTCGATAATCTATTAATTAATAAACTACGTCTAGTCATAGATGATAATAGTATTGATCTCGCCCATTTTCAAACATCCGCCAGCTTAACAAATGAATCAGGTTTTATTCTTGAACCAACGACTATTGACGAACTTTTAGTTAAAGTTTCAGCACAAGCGGAAAAAGAAAAGACACCAACAACCTATCAAGAAAAACAACCTATTGATTGGACAGAGCTTGAGCAAAAATTAGCTCAACCATTATTAGCAAAGCTCGAACAAGTCGATCTGCCTTTCGATATTAAAATTAAAGCTATCCAAGGGCAAAATTGGCAATATCAATACTTCAATAATAGCCATCAGCAACAAATTGATATCCCTCTAGTTCTTTTACAAGCTGAGGCAATAGACCATCTAGTAAAATTACATCAACTTCATATCCAAAGCTCTTTGGCTGATGTACAAGGACATGCTGAGATACAACTCAATGAAAATTTTCCCATTGAATTAAGAGTAAAAAGCCATATCCATGAATTGATGCAAGACAACAATACATTGCTACCAGAAAGTCAGCTCAATTTAGCCCTTACTGGAAGTTTAAAAAAACAGACCGCACTTTCGCTCGAAATGACAGGCGCGTTAAATGCAAATGTAAATGGAGTGATTGCACTTAACCAAGCTAAAACGCCTTTTGAGCTAAAATTAATAGCGCAGGATTTCCGCTATCCGTTTAACACGGCTGAATCAAATCCACTGCAAGTGCCACAACTGAATTTAGATGTTAGTGGTGACCTACTTAACTATCAATTACAACTCAATACCTCAGTACAAGGCATGAATCTGCCAAAAACAGATCTCCACTTACAAGCAAAGGGAGAATTACAATCAGTCGAAATTGAACAATTACATCTTGATACATTAAAAGGCTCTGCTGATATGCAGGGAAAAATTGGCTGGCGTGATGGTGTACAATGGTACAGTGATTTAAAACTAAGCCACTTAAATTTAAGCGATTATGTTGCTGACTTACCGACAATTCTATCAGGTGGCATCTTCTCAACAGGTATTATTACTGATCAAGTCCTCTTATTTGATATTCCAGAATTAGACTTACAGGGCAGCTTATCCAATCGCCCTCTCGTCATGAAAGGCATTCTTAGTTTTGGTGTGGATACAAATTTCCACAGCCCTTCATTAAAAGCACCAGCACTATTACTCAGTTATGGTAATAACAATATTAATGTAGCAGGCTTTATTGGCAAGGAGTCTGAGCTCGAAGTCGATATTGATGCACCTGATTTACGAGGCTTAGTCCCTAATTTATCTGCAAGTTTACAAGGTAAAGTAAATCTCACTGGTCATATCGCTCAACCCATAATTGATGCCGATATCATAGGTAACCAAATTAAATTTAATGAATTTAACCTTAATAAGATCTTATTAAAAGGACAAGTAGATTTGGCAAATCAAAGCCAAGGACAACTTGATCTTCAGCTTGATAACTTAAATTATGGTGATGTGAAACTAAATAATGCGAAATTAGCATTACAAGGGAATGAACACGCTCATCAATTAAATCTCAGCTCACAAGGTACACCTGTCGCTCCAAACTTGAATATTGAAGGTAGCTTTGACCGTAAAACACAAATTTGGCAAGGTACATTAAGCCAAGTAGCAATTCAATCTCTCGCAGGACCATGGAATATTAATCAAAATGTGCCATTAAGTTACGCTCATGAAACGGCACAGATGCAAATCAATGCACATTGTTGGCAAAATCCGAATATTGAACTTTGTTTTCCACAAAACTTCCGTGTTGGCAAAACAGGAGAGATTCCTTTCCAACTTAAAAAATTCGACTTAGCATTGATCAATAAACTTATCCAACAAGAACTATTAACGGGTCAGTTACAAAGTCAGGGAAATGTTGCATGGTTTACAGATAAACCTGTTGAATTGACAGTACAACTCAGTGGAGATAATTTACATTTAGCACAAAAAATTGATTATAGAACCTTTAAGTTGACAATGCCCAAATTGACTGTCAATGCAGATTTACAAAACAACAATTTAACCGTTAAATCTAACTTACTCTTACAAGAACAAGGCAATATTAGTACTAATCTAGAAATCAAAGATTTAGCAAAAACACGTCAGTTAGGTGGTACATTCACTATCCATAAACTCAATTTAAGTTTAATTAACCAATTGCTTTCAAATAATGAAAAACTCCATGGTGATATTACTGCCGATTTAAAATTCGGTGGTTCATTGAATACACCAAGTCTCAACGGGGTATTCAACATTAATAATTTGACTGCCAAAATGAAGTCACTGCCATTTGATATTAATGGTGGTGAACTCGCATTGAATTTTCAGGGTAACCGCTCCACTTTACGTGGGCATTTACAAACACCAGATAGCCGCCTCAACTTGGATGGCGAAGCAAGCTGGCAAAATTTAGAGAATTGGAATTCACGCTTACATGCTCAAGCAGAACAATTTAAAGTAGATATTCCCTCTATAGCAAAACTTAAAATTAGCCCGAATATTGAAATAAAAGCAAGTCCAAAACGTTTAGAATTATCTGGCAATATTGATATTCCTTGGGCAAGAATAGAAATTGAAAGTTTACCTGAAACCGCCGTATCAGTCAGTGCAGATGAAGTCATCTTAGATGGGAAGCCTAAAACTAAAATGAAAGCCAACTTACCTGCAAAAACTAAATCAGGTATGGAAATTCTTTCTGACTTAAAAATTAATATCGGACGAGATGTCTATCTTAACGCCTATGGACTAAAAACCAATTTACACGGTTTACTGAGTGTCAAACAAGAGAAAGGCAATTTAGGGCTATTTGGTCAGGTTTATTTAAGTAATGGGCGTTATGCCTCTTTCGGGCAAGATTTACTGATCCGTAAAGGCATGATCAGTTTCTCAGGTCAACCTTCACAACCAATGTTAAATATCGAAGCGATCCGAAATCCTGAATCCATGGATACGTCTGGTATTATCGCAGGTATCAAAGTATTGGGTCTTGCTGAGAATCCAGAAATTAAAGTGTTCTCTGAACCTGGGATGTCACAAGATCAAGCACTTTCTTATGTACTCACAGGCCGCTCGCTAGAAAATAGTGGTGAAGCAGGTTCTGGTGGCTCAATTGGTGCAGCATTATTAGGTCTTGGCTTAGCCAAAAGTGGGAAAGCGGTTGGTGGTCTAGGTCAGGCTTTTGGTATCCAAGATCTCAACTTAGGTACACAAGGAGTAGGTGACAGCTCTAAAGTAGTCGTAAGTGGAAATATTACACCACGCTTACAAGTTAAATATGGCGTTGGGTTATTTGATGGTTTAGCTGAGTTTACTGTACGTTATCGCTTGCTACCAAAACTTTATTTGCAATCAGTTTCAGGTGTAACACAAGCCGTTGATTTGCTTTATCAATTTGAATTTTAAGGAATCCTATGAATAACCAAAATCTGATAGCAAAAGTAACCGAACTGACACCGCTCACTCGCACTGAAGTGAAAGAAATAGCAGCAATTGATCTTGGTTCCAACAGTTTTCACATGATTATCGCGCGTATTATGAATGGCTCTATTCAAATTCTGTCGCGCTTAAAACAAAAAGTCCAATTAGCTGAAGGATTAGATGAGAATGATGTGTTAAGCCAAGCTGCGATCACTCGTGGGGTAAATTGTTTAGCCTTATTTGCTGAGCGCCTACAAGGCTTTGCGCCTGAGAATGTGAATGTTGTTGGAACTTATACCTTACGCCGCGCAGTCAATAATCAAGAATTCTTGCGCCAAGCTAAAGCTGTTTTCCCTTATCCGATTAACATCATTACAGGTAAAACTGAAGCAAAAACAATTTATGCTGGTGTATCGCATACACAGCCTGAAACAGGCAGAAAATTCGTCATAGATATTGGTGGTGGTTCTACTGAAATGATTATCGGTGAAAATTTTACACCCCTACTCGCTGAAAGTCGCCATATGGGTTGTGTCAGTTTTGCTAAAAAGTTTTTCCCTAATGGCGTCATTAGCCAACAACATTTTCATCATGCCCGCCAAGCAGCACTTATGAAAATTGAAGACTTAGCCTTTGAATATCGTCATTTAGGTTGGGATGTGGTGCTGGGTTCATCAGGTACTATCAAGACAGTTTATCAAGTCATTATGTCGAATATTGATCCAAATGGCATGATCACACCACAACGGCTTAACCAACTGATTGAGCGCACATTACAAAGCTCTCATTTTGATGAATTAAAGCTCTCTGGTCTCATTGAAGAACGTGCTGATGTCTTTGTTCCTGGCTTAGCTATTTTAAGTGCCGTGTTTGAAACATTTGACATTCAACAAATGCGCTATTCCGATGGGGCATTACGTGAAGGCGTAATGTATAGCTTAGAAAAGAACTTCCAAGTGACCAACATCCGCCAACGTACTGCCCTAGGTTTGGCTGAGCAATTTGCAATTGATCTGGCTCAGGCTGAACGAGTGTATCAAAGTGCAAAATTGCTTGGTTCACAGTACACCCATTGGCAAAAACCTGAGCTCGCCGAAGAAATGAGCGAAATTTTGCTTTGGGCAGCTAAATTGCATGAAGTTGGCATTGTGATCAACCATAAAGGAATGCAAAAGCATTCTGCATATATTTTACAAAATATCGAACTACCTGGCTTTGATAAAGAGCAGCAGCGCTTGTTAACAACTCTAGTACGTTATCAAATTAACTTATTCAAGCTTAGTGATTTCACAAAATTTTCTCGCTATCACGAACAAGATGTATTGGCTTTAATACGTTTACTCCGTTTAGCAATCATGCTGAATAAGTCTCGCCAAGCCACTGAGAAAACCGAGAGAATTTCGCTGAAAACAGACCGCTCTTTAAGTCATTGGCAGGTTACTTTTGCGAATGATTATTTAACCCACACACCATTAGTGCATAACGAGTTAAAAGCCGAAAAACGTCTCTTAAATGAGATTGGACTAGAACTCCATTTTAATTAAGTTTTGTATTCTTTCCCCTCTTTTTTAGAGAGGGGGAATTAATAATTAAATGTATTTTAAATCCGCGTTATTCCTCTAACGTATTATTTCATTAATTAATCAGACAAATAATTATTCTCTATTCCATTTATATTTTATAATGTTATTTTATATCAAAAAATATTCATATTTATCATAAAAAACCCTTTTAATTAATCTCTTATTTTTATTTTTTGCATAAAAAAATGATTAATAAATCGCCATAACATAAATAACATTTAAGCAAACAGATTTATTCTCTCTATACATAATAAAAAAAATCAAGGTAAAATAGAAACACATTATTTAAGGATATAAATAATTTTTAATGTAAAAACGAAAAGGACTTTAATAAATGAAAAAATCTATTTTAAAAATAAGCTTACTTATTAGCTTATCTACTCTCTTTTCTGCTTGTGGTAGCCACAAACCTAATCATCACTCCGATATGCAATCTAACAAGAAACCACCTATAAATAAAACCGCTCCCAAAGATAAAGAAAAAGATTCTATAAAGTGGGTAGGGAAAGAATGTGTTTATGGCGTATGTAAAACTAATAATATAAAAAAACCAAATGAAATAACCATCGAAAACATCAGCAAAACCAATTCTTCTAAAGAAAAAGAAAAAATAACCACCATTTCACTTTCAGTAGGCGAAAATAAAAATAAAGACAATCAGCACGAATATAAGATTACATTACTACAAGAAAATCAGATCGATCTCGCTTATTATGGATATAGTATTTATAACAATACGCCGAATAAAAAGAAAAGAGTTAAAATTCTCTCTGGTATAAATGAAAATTATATTAATAACAAATCCTTACCAACTGATTTCAATGCTAAATATGAAGGAAAAAATAGTTTTATTTATACTAATTTTTCAAATTTTGACGAGGATCATAAGGCCCAATATGCGGATATTACATTAAACTATAATAATGGAAGTATTAGTGGCTCTGTTACTAAGATAAAAGAATCTAATGAAGTTATATTTGATATTACAAAAGGAGAACATAATTCCTTATTATTTACCCCAACAAACAAATCTGGTATTGCTCAAGAGGATGTGAGTCTATTTGACATCAAGTTCATTGATTCAATCAAAAATAAAGATGATCGTAAATATATCATTGGCACAGGAATAGGATATGATTGGATGGGTACTTTCTCTGCAGAGAAAAAACAATAACAACTAATCTTTTTTATTCAAATTAACATTAACTCATCACTGTTAGCGAATTAATCTAGCTATAAAAAATTAGGCATACATACACTGTATGCCTATATTACATTTCTTATGATCTATCATTTATTACAATACAGTGCGGTCATTTTTTTCCTTGTTTTGTTGGGCGTTGCCAGTCTGTAATATGGCGCTGTCGTACTCGGCTAATTACTAACTCGCCACTATATACATTGTCAGTTACTGTCGTACCTGCACCAATTGTCGCACCATTTTCCACTGTAACTGGCGCAATCAATTGTACATCAGATCCCACAAATACATTATCGCCAATCACCGTTTTAAATTTATTAGCCCCATCATAATTACAAGTAATCACACCTGCACCAATATTACAATCTTGCCCAATTTCAGCATCACCTATATAACTCAGATGATTCACTTTTGAACCCTGACCAATATTCGCTTTTTTAATTTCAACAAAATTACCAATATGCGTTTCTGCAGCTAATGTTGCACCTGGTCGTAAACGTGAAAACGGTCCCACTTGAGATAAACGACCAACTTGTGCATCTTCTAATACAGAATAAGGCTTAATTTCTACATCATCACCAATTTCACAATTTTTCAATACACAGCCTGCACCAATACGCACACGATTACCTAATTTGACGTATCCCTCAATCACAACGTTAATATCAATTTCCACATCTCTACCATGTACTAGTTCACCACGTAAATCAAAACGTGTAGGATCCGCTAAAGCTACCCCTGCTAATAACAATTTATCCGCTTGTTTACGCTGATAATAACGTTCTAATCGAGCAAGTTGCTGACGATTATTCACACCCTCTACTTCCATAAAATCCTCAGCTTGTACCGCCGTAACTTGACAACCATCTTGATTAGCAAGGCTAATAATATCCGTAATATAGTACTCCCCTTGCGCATTATGATTAGTTAACTGACTTAACCATTTTTTCAAACTCTTACCGTCAGCCACTAATACACCCGTATTAATTTCTTGAATTTTTAGCTGCTCAGGGTTGGCATCTTTCTGTTCAACAATAGCAACTACATTGCCTTTTTCACGCACAATACGCCCATATCCTGTCGGATCATCTAACATAACAGTTAATAATGCGATACCATTTATTGGCTTCGCTGCAATTAATTTTTGTAACGTTTCTGCACGGATAAGTGGACCATCACCATATAGCATTAAAATATTTTCATCATCATTAAAAAACGGTGCGGCTTGTTGCATTGCATGCCCAGTGCCTAGTTGCTGTGCTTGTAATACCCAATTCACTGGCTCATCTTTTAAATGTTGTTGCATGACATCCCCACCATGCCCATAAACTAAATGAATATTTTTAGCATGAATTGATTTCACTGTATCAATCACATGTTTTACCATAGGTTTTCCTGCTATTTTATGCAGTACTTTAGGCAAATCCGAGTACATACGCGTACCTTTACCCGCCGCTAAAATAACGATACTTAATGCTTTAGCTTCCATAATATTCTCTTATTAACTAATAAAATGATGTTCTCAAATTATAATCCAACTTAATTATAAAAATAAGCTTCCCCTAGATAAAACAAGGAAATTGTCAGCTTATACAAAGCGGTGTATAGTACTAACTCGGCTATTAATACTAGCCATTTGGATAAAATTTTAAGGATTAACCATATGAATAGACTATCAAAAATCAGTGCAATCACACTTTGCGCATTGTCTTTAGTCGCTTGTGACCAGTTCACAAGTAGCCAAGAAAAAACACAAGGAAACGTATCGACAGCGCATGTACAAGTTGATCCAAAAGCAGATTTTGCTCTCTTTACTGAATTTCAACTTGCACAAAATGAAAAAGTGGCTCAATTAAACCAACAACTAGTTGAAATTTTGCAATCAGGTGACAAAAAAGCCTTAGAAACTCTATTAGTTACATTTTCAAAAGAAATTAATAGTATTGTAAAAGAATTAGATGCATTAGCTATTTATAGTGCAGAAGTTCGTGCTCTAAAAGAAAAAGCAAAAATCTTACTTGTTACTTCATCAGAACTAATGACAGATAATGTAAAACTACAGCAAAATCCTTCCGAAGCTGGTGGGCAAGCATTATTGGTGAAAAGAGATGTACTACTTAAAATCACTGATGAGTTTACACAACTAAATAACGAGTTAGCACAAAAATACGGTACCCCAGCAACCCAATAACGCGTTATAAAACAGAAGAAAAATCAACCGCACTTTTACATACCGACAAAAGTGCGGCTGTCTTTTTGTTCTTCTTATCAAGTTAAAAACAAAATGTACAACGATAAAATAGACAAAACAAACTAAACTGGCTTGCACAACAATTAGTATCCGATGCTTTATTTTCCGTCTTTAACTACCTATACGGCAGTGAGCATGTACCGCCAATCGCTTTTAAATACCCATGTTTTCTAAGCTGCCTATGCGGCAGTGAGCAAGATGTCAACTTAAAAATAATGCTTTCTTGATTTCTAAGCTGCCTATGCGGCAGTGAGCCGACAAAAACCACCGCACTTTTCCCTTCGCACTTTCTAAGCTGCCTATGCGGGCAGTGAGCACGGGACTTGATAACATAATTGATGGGTTAATTTTCTAAGCTGCCTATGCGGCAGTGAGCAAACGCGTCAAAAATTCGGCGGGGGAGGAAGTTTTCTAAGCTGCCTATGCGGCAGTGATCTGAGGGTGACAGAAAACACGATTATCCCACGCTTTCTAAGCTGCCTATGCGGCAGTGAGCCGACCGTCAAAACATCTGCAGGGCATTGATAATTTCTAAGCTGCCTATGCGGCAGTGAGCTGGACGGTTAATAGCGATTTTTTTACCCGCAATTTCTAAGCTGCCTATGCGGCAGTGAGCCTAACGGAAATCAAGTGAGCATTGGTTTCGTTTTTCTAAGCTGCCTATGCGGCAGTGAGCTGCGCTTGATTCAGTCGCTGGATAACGAAACATTTCTAAGCTGCCTATGCGGCAGTGAGCTGATTTGTGTGCAATAGCCCGCTTTGTTGTTCTTTCTAAGCTGCCTATGCGGCAGTGAGCTGGTTTATTGGTAAGCACGGGCAGGATGAAGCTTTCTAAGCTGCCTATGCGGCAGTGAGCTAAACGGAATTTCAGAACTTGCTTTAAAATTATTTCTAAGCTGCCTATGCGGCAGTGAGCAAAAAGGCAAACACGCTAAATACGTCTTTGTTTTTCTAAGCTGCCTATGCGGCAGTGAGCCCTTTATATAATCATCGTCTTTAATCCAGTTCTTTCTAAGCTGCCTATGCGGCAGTGAGCCGTTTTCAATATCATCAAGAACAACTAAATCTTTTCTAAGCTGCCTATGCGGCAGTGAGCCTCTTTAGTGCCAGCTTCCTCGTGCATTTCAATTTCTAAGCTGCCTATGCGGCAGTGAGCAACCGTCGTATGGCGACTTATTCGGCATATGCTTTCTAAGCTGCCTATGCGGCAGTGAGCATGTATCAAGATCTGCTTGGCTTGGTCTTAATTTTCTAAGCTGCCTATGCGGCAGTGAGCTGACCGGCGCGAATCAGAAAGTACAAGTCGCATTTCTAAGCTGCCTATGCGGCAGTGAGCAAAATGTTTGAAAAAGTTCAATCTGTTCCTCTTTTCTAAGCTGCCTATGCGGCAGTGAGCTGCTTGTAGTGTTCTGCAAGCTTCGCAATAATTTTCTAAGCTGCCTATGCGGCAGTGAGCGTAAATCATTCTTATTCTGCCGCGCCCGCGTTTTTCTAAGCTGCCTATGCGGCAGTGAGCTGATTAGCACTTTTTCTTTTGGCGATTTACGATTTCTAAGCTGCCTATGCGGCAGTGAGCGTGGATTATTTTCTCTCTTGAAATCAAGTTTCTTTCTAAGCTGCCTATGCGGCAGTGAGCTTATTCAAGTGTTTTTGGAGAATTTTAGTATTTTTCTAAGCTGCCTATGCGGCAGTGAGCTTCAAGTTCAACTTCATCAATGGAAAGATAATTTTCTAAGCTGCCTATGCGGCAGTGAGCGTGCAACTTCTCACGTTTAAAATGCGAGTTCCTTTCTAAGCTGCCTATGCGGCAGTGAGCTTTAGAACATTTGAAGACTGCAACACGCCAGATTTCTAAGCTGCCTATGCGGCAGTGAGCATGGGAAAAGCACTGATAACAAAGTGAAAGTGTTTCTAAGCTGCCTATGCGGCAGTGAGCAAAACAAATTACTGCAATATAAACAATAAAAATTTCTAAGCTGCCTATGCGGCAGTGAGCTCGCCTGCGGTTGACCGCTTAATGCAGCAATTTTTCTAAGCTGCCTATGCGGCAGTGAGCAAGAATTTTCAACAATCCTACAGCTTCTGATTTTTCTAAGCTGCCTATGCGGCAGTGAGCTTTGGCAGTTTAATTCAGACCTCAATATTTATCAAGCTTTTGCACATTTTATATACAAAAACCCTTTTTTTAGCTATAAAAATAACCCTTTGATTTTATTAGATAAAAAACTCATTAAGAAAAAAGGGTTACCTGTATAATAAATTAATCAGTTTGGCTGACTTGTCCGCTGGGTTTACGGCGCTTACCAATATTTTTGCTATCTTTATGCCGTATTTTTACTTTTTTCTGCTGTATTTGTTTTTGCTTTTCTTCTCGTTTTGCTTTGATTCGTGCTTTTTGCTTTTTGCTGATTGTTTTCACTTCACCATCTTTAGGCGCTTTAGTACGAGGCTCTAGACCTTCAATAGTACGTGCTTTTAATAGTTCATCAGTGTAGCGTTTAACTTTGCCCAACAATTTGTAATCATGAGCTTCAATAAACGAAACAGCAACACCTTTTTTTCCCGCTCGAGCAGTGCGCCCAATACGATGTAAATAAGTGTCTGCACTGTAAGGTAAATCAAAATTCATTACATGGCTAACATCCTCAATATCAATACCACGTGCAGCTACATCTGTAGCAACTAATACAGTAACGATGCCATTTTTTAGCTTATCAATCGCATTATTACGTTGCGTTTGTGCCATTTCACCTTCTAAGTGAGTCGAGCGAATACCTCGTTTACGCAAGGTTTCAGATAAAACTCGAGTATCTTCACGACGACGTACAAATACAATACCTCGTGATACTTGTTCTTGTTCAATAAAACGTGCTAATAGCTTAGTTTTATGTTCATAACTATCTGCATGGTAGTACCATTGCTGGATTTTTTTACGCTCACGACGGCTTGGTTCGGCATCTACTTGGACAGGTTCGGTTAATAGACGAGAGGCAAAATCAATCAACAGCTCCCCTTCTAATGTCGCAGAAAAAAGCAGTGTTTGTTGACGCCAACGCGTTTCTGCAGCAATTTTCTCTGCATCTTGCCCAAACCCCATCTGTAACATGCGATCCGCTTCATCAAAAATAAGAATTTCGACGGAACGACAATCAAAGTTTTCTTCTTTAATGTACTGTAATAAGCGCCCCGGTGTTGCAACAACAATATCTTGATTCTTATTAAACACTTCACCGTGATTTTGATAAGCAACGCCGCCAGTGATAGTCGCAATACTTAAGTGAGTAAAGGTTGCGAATATCTCTGCTTGTTCTGCCACTTGCATCGCTAATTCACGTGTGGGTGTTAAAATCAAAACACGTGGCGCACCTGGCTTACGACGAGGATAATCTAATAAGTGTTGAATGGCTGGTAAAAGAAAGGCCGCCGTTTTGCCCGTTCCTGTTGGTGCAGAACCTAAAATATCTCGTTGTTCCATTGCAGCAGGAATGGCTTGTTGCTGAATAGCAGTAGGGCGAATATAGCCTTTTTGTTTCAGTGCCTTAAGTAAGGCAGGATCAAGATCAAAATCGTCGAAATGTGCTAATGTCATGGTTTGTGAGTTTCTATTAATGAAAAATTGTGGCAGATTATAGCGTACTTTGTACTTATCACGAAATGAAGAAAAACGGTATAGCAAGTGCGGGCTGTTTTAAGGAAATTTATGTCAGCTAAAAATAATGGTTTTACTTTTAAGCAATTTCATATCCATCATGATCGCTGTGCGATGAAAGTAGGGACAGACGGTATTTTATTAGGCGCTTGGGCAGAAGTAAAAGAAGCTAAACGAATATTAGATCTGGGTACAGGTACAGGCTTAATTGCTTTAATGTTAGCACAACGTAGTAACGTAGAAAGCCATATTTGGGCTATTGAATTAGATCACGACGCATTTTTACAAGCAAAAACCAATATTGAACAATCAAAATGGGCAGCAAAAGTGAGTTTACTAGAACAAGATGTGGCAAACTTTTGTCTCAATACACAAGAAAATTTTGATTTAATTGTTGCCAACCCGCCTTATTTTCCACAAGGTGTAGCTTGTCGCACGGAACAGCGTCAGCTTGCACGTTATGCTCAACAACAAACACATGCTGATTGGCTTCATTTCGCCACTCATTGTCTTACTGAACAAGGTAAAATAAGTTTAGTCCTTCCCTATGAAGCTGGTAAAACTTTGTTAAAACAGACCGCACTTTATTGTACGCAGTACTGCGAAGTCATCACCAAACAAGGTAAATCACCACAACGTTTGTTACTGACTTTTTCCACACAGTCTCACGTAACTCAAAAAAGCCAGATAATGATTTACGATAAAAACAACCAATATCACCCCGATTTCATCGCACTTACTCGCGAATTTTACCTTAAATTTTAAACTATCCACTTGATATTTAAATACTTTATTTCTAAATCAAACTCGTTCGATAATTTCCAATTTGCTTATTTGGTAGTGATTAAAATAATATCAAAATAGACTTATTGTTTAATAAATAAGAAGTGGAGAAACATTTTGGAGCATAAAAAATCCCCCTTAATTAGAATTAAGAGGGGATAATATCAGACTATTTATTCCACGGCATGAAGGCTAATAAGCGCGCCATACCACAAAAACCTGTGACGCCTGCAAAAATTAAACCTGCACCAACAAATATTGGGATAGCAAAGAAATAAGGAGAGGCGACTAAACCTAAAATTGCCCCTAATAATACTAATGTACCTGCGGCAATTTGTACTTGGCGTATCATTTCTAGTGGCTGTTTTTTATCAAATATAACGGGGAGATTCGCCGCTTTCCAACCGTCGATGCCTTTCTCAACAATATAAACTTCTGCACCACAGTCAGTATATTGCGCTAGTATTGCCTGTGCATTTTGTGTACGCATACCTGATTTACAATGGAAAATAATCACTTTTTCATCTTTCAGCTGCGTACAAAGCCCCTGTTTTAATTCATCTAATGGGATAGATTTTGCTCCAGCGATATGTTCACGACGGTGTTCATCAGGTTGGCGAATATCAACTAAAACTGCGCCAGCAAGACAACGCTGTTGTGCATCTTGTGCGGAAATAATTGTCACAGACATGGCATTCTCCTTTTGTGAGACCTAATTTAGACTTGCTCAAGTTTACGCCAATTATAATAACCATAAATAGAATTTAATAAATAGGCAGAATACATTGTAACCATAGATAATGATCCCTCTTCGGCCTGTGTCCAAAGCACAATAGAAATCACATTAAGCACTATCCATAAAATCCATTGTTCACGATAACGTAGAACCATAAGCAACTGTGCAACCACTACAATGATTGTTGTTAAGCCATCTAAGCCTGTTGAGCTACCACCAGCAGCATTAAGTGCTTGTACAAACAATAATGTCCCGATTACAATTGCACTTAATGTAATCGCCCAACCTTTTAAAGTGAGAGATTTACTGATCACACTTTCTGTATTTGTAGTTTCTTTCTGTAAATTATTTTTCCAGAGGAAGTAACCAATGAATTGTGCAGGGATATATACATAAAGCACGGTATTCATTTCACCAAGATAGTTTGCTCCCCAAGCCACATAAAAATAGGTATAAGCAAAAATCAAACCAAAGAAATAATTACTGATTTTTCCTTTACTCACAAACACAACACATAAAATCCCTGCAATACCAGATACCATTGCTAAAATTGATTCTGGGTTTTGAATGTAAATGACGATCTGTGCAATTAAAAAGAGAGAAAGCCAAGCAACTTCAAATGGTTTCCAGCCCCCTAAAAATTCATTTTTAATCGCCTCTAAATTGAGCTTCATCATAAATTACCTCACTTTGTTAATACAAAAAACGTATTTTCGTTAAGTCAAAAATAGTAGAAAAAAGGTTAACATATTAAAACATGAACAAAAGTTTTACACTTTCGCCATAACATGTCAATCATAAGCTACATTTAATCAACAAAAATTAAAATAAAATAGCATTTTGTGACATATGAGATAAATTTATCCTTTTTTACTACGCCTAATAAACTCCTATATTTCATTTTATTTTTTAACTTAACATCGCTAAAATAGCTGGCTATTTTTTATAAAAGCAATAAGAGAAAGTAATTACATATGGCATTTGCAGTCGGTCAACGTTGGATCAGTGAAAGTGAAAATAATCTTGGTTTAGGAATCATTGTAAATATTGATATACGTAGTGTCACAATTTTATTCCCTGCCTCAGAAGAACAACGTATTTATGCATTAGATTCTGCACCTTTAACACGCGTTTTATTTCAAGTTAATGATGAAATTATCCATCAAGAAGGTTGGAAGGGACGCATCTTAGATATTTTAGAAAACAAAGGTGTGGCATTTTATTTAGTTAAACGTCTTGATAATTATGAAGAAGTGACGATTCATGAAATGGATTTAGCTCATCAAGTCACGTTTAGCAAACCTCAAGACCGTTTATTTACTGCACAAATTGATCGTAATGAACATTTTAGTTTGCGCTATAACGCATTAATACATCAACAAGCACAATTTCAATCTCCTCTACGTGGTTTACGTGGTATTCGTGCAGGACTGATCCCCCACCAATTACATATTGCTAAAGAAGTAGGTCAACGTAGTGCACCACGTGTGTTATTAGCGGATGAAGTAGGCTTAGGCAAAACAATTGAAGCGGGCATGATTTTACAACAGCAGTTATTTGCTGAAAAAGTGGAACGTGTACTGATTATTGTCCCTGAAACGCTGCAGCATCAATGGTTAGTTGAAATGCTACGTCGTTTTAACTTGCATTTTTCTTTATTCGATGAAGAACGCTGTGCTGATTTTGAAGATCCCACTTCAGCATTATGGACTAATCCTTTCACTACTGAATCACAGATTATCTGTGCTCTAGATTGGTTGCGTACAACACCAAAACGAGTAGAACAACTGCTTGAAGCAGGCTTTGACATGTTGATTGTCGATGAAGCGCATCATCTGGCTTGGTCAGAAGACAACCCAAGCTTAGAATATCAACTTGTGGAACAGCTCGCACGCAAAATTCCAGCCGTCTTATTACTCACTGCCACGCCAGAACAATTAGGTCAAGAAAGCCATTTTGCCCGTTTGAGTTTGCTCGATCCTGATCGTTTCTATGATTACAATGCCTTTGTACAAGAACAAAGGCAATATCAACCTGTCGCAGATGCTGTACAGAGTTTATTAGCAGATAAACCATTAAGTGCGGTAGAAAAAAATCATATAGCTGAGCTATTAGCGGAGCAGGACATTGAACCAATGTTGAAAGTCATTGACTCTCAAGCTAACCCAGAACACAAAGCACTTGCTCGCCAAGAGTTGATACATAATTTAATTGATCGTCATGGTACAAGTCGCGTACTATTTCGTAACACGCGCCAAGGTGTTAAAGGCTTCCCACATCGCACCTACAACCAAATTACCTTAGCTTTACCCAAGCAATATAGTAATGCAGCCAATGTATTAACAATGCTCGGTGAAATCGCCGAAAAAGACGCATTCTACCCCGAACAAATGTTCCAGAAGCTCAATCCTGAGGCACGTTGGTGGGACTTTGATCCAAGAGTTGAATGGCTCATCACCTTTCTAAAAAATCACCGTGATGAAAAAGTATTAGTGATTTGTCGCCATGCTAATACAGCGATTCAATTGGAACAAGCATTACGTGAAAAAGAAGCCATTCGTGCTGCTGTTTTTCATGAGAAAATGACAATTATCGAACGTGATCGCGCTGCTGCATATTTTGCTCAGACAGAAGAGGGCGCTCAGGTATTACTCAGCTCAAGTATAGGTTCAGAAGGGCGTAACTTCCAATTTGCTTGTCACCTTGTACTCTTTAACTTACCTGATAACCCTGATTTATTAGAGCAATGTATTGGTCGATTAGATCGTATTGGACAAACACGCGATATTCAAATTCATGTCCCTTGTTTTGCAGATAGTATACAAATCGTTCTCGCTCGTTGGTATCACGAAGGACTAAATGCCTTTGAGGAAACCTGTCCAATGGGGATGACATTGTTTGAAAAATACCAACAACAACTTAATCAAATTTTACAAAAACCAACCGAACTTGATGGTTTTGATGACTTCATTACTCAGACACGTAAGCAGCAAATAGCACTTAAACAGGCCTTAGAAAAAGGTCGTGATCGTTTATTAGAATTAAATTCTAATGGGGGCGAACAAGCACAACATCTTGCAAGCGATATAGAGCAGCAAGATAGCTCACCAGAATTAATTAATTTTGCGTTAAATCTATTTGATATTATTGGACTGGAACAAGAAGACTTAGGTGAAAAATCAATTGTTATTAGTCCAACAGGTACTATGCTTGTGCCAGATTTTCCGGGTTTAAAAGAAGAAGGTACAACAGTTACTTTTGATCGCCAACTTTCACTTGCACGTGAAGATCTCGACTTTTTAAGCTGGGATCATCCTATGATTCGCAACGGTATTGACTTAATTACTTCAGGCGATATTGGCAAAAGTGCCGTCAGTTTATTAATTAATAAAGCTCTACCTGCGGGAACACTTTTACTTGAAATGATCTATGTTGTTGAAGCACAAGCGCCAAAAGGCTTACAACTCACTCGTTTCTTGCCACCTACACCTATTCGTTTATTATTGGATCAAAAAGGCAATAATCTCGCTGAACAAGTGACTTTCAATGCGTTACAAAAACAGTTGAAACCAATTGGTAAAAACATGGCAAACAAAGTCGTAAAAATGGTGCGTGCTAATATTGAACAACTAATAAAACAAAGTGAGCAAAAAGTCATTGCACAAGCGGAACAAATTATCCACAATGCACAACAGCTTGCAGATTATACTCTCAGTACTGAATTAGATCGTTTAACTGCATTACAAGCGGTCAATAAAAATATCCGCCAAGCTGAAATCGATGCGCTCGAAGCTATCCGTACACAGTCTCTTGCTCAACTAAAACAAGCCACATGGCGTTTAGATAGCTTACGTGTGATTGTGAGTAACAAAGAATGATACATTAGAAAATCACCACACGTTTAACGAGTCGTACAAGGATAATACTTGTATCTATATAAGTTTGAATAAATAGTAAATATAAAAGAAAATCCCCGATATAACCTGTTCCAACGCGACGCTCCGTTTTCTATCAAAATAGACTCGAATGAAGAAAACGTAGTCAACGGGGGATTTCTTTAGTGACGTTGTTTAGACAAAAAGAAAATAACACACTGCATATAAAACAGAAAAAAATGGCTTTAATCACTTACAATCCACCCACAGAACCTTATCTGGATATTGTTCACTACGACGATCATTTTGTCGTCATCAACAAACCTAGCGGACTGCTCTCTGTTCCTGGAAATCAACCGCAGTATTATGATAGTGCCATGTCACGTGTAAAAGAAAAATACGGATTCTGTGAGCCCGCACACCGCTTGGATATGTCAACTAGTGGACTTATTCTGTTTGCCCTCAGCAAAGCAGCTGATCGCGAACTAAAGCGCCAATTTCGTGAACGAGAACCAAAGAAACACTACCAAGCATTAGTTTGGGGACATATAGAACAAGATCAGGGCGTTATCAACCTACCTTTAATTTGTGACTGGGAAAACCGCCCTCGCCAAAAAATCTGTTTTGAGCGTGGTAAAAGTGCGGTCACATTATATGAAGTTTTAGCACGCTATCCCGACAATACTACAAGAGTAAGACTAACGCCAATTACTGGTCGTTCCCATCAACTAAGATTACATATGCTAGCTTTAGGACACCCTATTTTGGGTGATAAATTCTATGCCCCACCTCAAGCTAAAACTTTATCTACACGTTTATGCTTACATGCAGAAAGCTTAGCTTTTACTCACCCAATTAACCAACAAAGCATGTTATTTGAAGTAAAGCCTGAGTTTTAATTAAGTAAAAATGGTTTTAAATGGTACAATCTTCAATCAATTATAGAGAAAGAGAAAACAACATGGCTCGTAAGAAAAAAACACGTCGCGTAACAGATATTATGCCTGCACGTAAAACAGATAAAAAAATAGAGATGCCTAAGGGAAAAACTGGCAAAAAACTAACGCGTTATGAATTAGATGCCAAGGCTCGTGAAGATAAAAAGAAACGTAAACATAAAGGGTTAGCTTCAGGCTCACGCCATAGTGCAGTCGATAATAATACCTATAATCAAAGCATAGAGAAAAAAGATCCACGCATTGGTAGTCGTAAAAAAGTGCCACTAATTGTTGAGTTTGTAAACAAACCTGAAAAAGGAATGACAATTCCTGCTGTCCAATTAGAAGAAAAAACGAAACAACTGGATCCAATGCTAGAATTAGAACAACTGGAAAATAATGAATGTTTGAATCAGTTGTTAGATGAATTAGAGGCAGGGCAAACATTAAGTTTAGAAGATCAACAATTTGTCGATGACTGCTTAGAACGTATCGCTCAATTAATGGATGAACTCGGTATTAATGACGATGAAGATAATGAAGAAGATTTATACCGAACTTTCGAGAAAATCGATATTAACCAATTTAGATAATCATTATGTGGACCACTTTTTTAATCATTATTGCAGTGCTGATTATTGTTGTGATGGTCGCTTATGCGGGCTATCTACTACTCATGTTACAAAAACAGAAAAAAGCAATTCAACATGCTCGTACAGCGAGAACTCAGCGCCTCAAAGAGAGTATTGTGATTATTGCCAAAGCAATGCAAAATGGCGATTGTAATCATTCTGAAGGCGTACTTCGACTCAAAATGTTGTTGGATCCATTAGGTAAAAAGCTGAAAAACTATCAAGCGATGAACCAACTCTATGAAGTTGTGATGGATATGCCAACTCATGAGAAACGTCGAGAATTAAAGAAAAATGAGCGTATGCGCTTAGACTTGCAACGTGAAAGTGCTGAAGCAGATTTAGAAAAACAAATTTTGTTGGAGATTCATCAGCTACTCGCTGATATGGAACATATTTAATTTTGAGGGGAAACCATGTCCGAAATTATTTGGGACTCAGCATTAATTCAAAAGTATAACTATTCTGGTCCACGTTATACATCTTATCCAACGGCGTTAGAATTTAATGAAAGTTATACAAATCAGGATTTTACTCAAGCAGCACAACGTTATCCTGAACGCCCACTGTCCCTTTATGTTCATATTCCTTTCTGCCATAAACTATGCTATTTTTGCGCTTGTAATAAAGTCATTACTCGCCACCAACACAAAGCGGATATTTATCTAGATTTTTTAGAAAAAGAAATCGAAACACGCGCACCCTTATTTAAAAACCGACTCGTTACGCAAGTGCATTGGGGTGGAGGTACACCAACCTATTTGACTGAAGTACAGTCTTCACGATTAATGACAATGTTATGTAAGCATTTTAACATTTCCCCTAATGCAGAAATCAGCATTGAAATAGACCCACGTGAAATTGAATTACCTATGCTCGATCATTTACGTCATATTGGCTTTAATCGCATGAGCATGGGAGTGCAAGATTTTAATAAAGAAGTACAAAAAGCAGTCAATCGTGAACAAGATGAACATTTTATTGAAGCATTACTAAAACGTGCTCGTGAATTAGGTTTCCAATCAACTAATCTCGATTTGATTTATGGATTACCTCTACAAAATGTAGAAAGCTTTATGTTTACCTTACAAAAAGTAATTGCACTCAATCCTGATCGTTTAAGTGTGTTTAACTATGCTCATTTACCCAGCCGCTTTGCTGGTCAAGCCAAAATTAAAAATGAACAACTACCAGCTCCTGAAACAAAATTAACAATCTTACAAAACATGATCGAGACACTCGGTAACGCAGGTTACACCTTCATTGGTATGGATCACTTTGCGAAACCTAATGATGAGTTAGCAATTGCCCAGCAACAAGGTGTACTACACCGCAATTTCCAAGGCTATACCACCCAAGAAGAATGCGATTTATTGGGCTTAGGTGTGTCTGCAATTAGTTTATTAGGCGATACTTACGCACAAAATCAAAAAGAATTAAAACATTATTATACGGCGGTAGATAATACTGGTATTGCGTTACATAAAGGCTTTGTAATGAGTCAAGAGGACTGTTTACGTCGTGATGTCATAAAACAACTCATTTGTAACTTTAAACTAGATTATCATCCGATTGAACAACAATATCACATTCAATTTAAACAGCATTTTGCGGAGGATTTAGCACTCCTTACACCATTAGCTGCAGATGGTTTAGTAGAAATTGGCGAAGATAAGATCCAAGTTTCTGCCAAAGGACGCTTATTAATTCGGAATATTTGTTTATGTTTTGATACTTATTCAAGAGCACAAGCAAAAAGACAGCAGTTTTCTCGGATCATCTAAGCAAAATGTTGAAAAATAGAGCGCACTTTTATTCATAACGCTCATAATATAGTGTTCATATAAATTAGTTTGCATCATGTAATATGGCAAAGAATCTTCAATCCCTAATATGAACCTATAAATAACGTAAATCGTCATCGACGAGTCCCGATAAATAAACTATAAGGAAACCAACATGACTATTTCAAAAACAGATATTCTCAACGCTTTCCACTACCGTCATGCTTGTAAAGCTTATGATCCAAGTAAGAAAATTAGTGACGAAGACTTCCGTTTTATTCTAGAAACAGGTCGACTTTCCCCAAGCTCTTTTGGTCTTGAACCTTGGAAATTCTTAGTCATTGAAAATCAAAAAATCAAAGAGCTTATCCGTGATATTGCATGGGGGGCAAAAGAGAAAGTGATCGATTGTAGCCATTTTGTGGTAATACTTGTCCGCCAACCTGATACATTACTTGCTGATGGGGAATATGCACAATATATGATGCAAGATGTTCACAAAATCCCAGAAGAAATGCGTAAAATGCGCCAAAACTTCTATCGGATTTTTACTGAACAGGACTTTGCTTTAACTGAAAATCCAAATGCCTTCTATCATTGGGCATGCCGTCAAAGTTACATTGCAATGGCAAATATGCTCACAAGTGCAGCAATGATCGGAGTTGATTCAACACCAATAGAGGGGTTTCCATTAGAAAAAATGGATCAAGTTTTTGTTGAACAAGGGCTTTACGATCCTAAATTGTACAAACTCAGTGTGATGGTCGCTTTCGGCTATCGTTTAAATGAACCAAGAGATAAAACTCGCCAAGCCTTTGATGATGTAGTGGAATGGATTAAATAATTATTTTTAATCAACCAATCTGATAAGTTGGCATTGGGCTAATTATAAACTGCATTAATGTGATTCATTTACTATAAATAATCATTAACCGTTTATTTATGGTTTGAAATATACTTTACAATACGATGCATACTGTCGAGAAAAGAGAGATAAGGAGAGATTATGTACTATATTGGTGTAATGTCTGGCACAAGTTTAGATGGCGTCGATCTCGCTTTAATGGATTTCTCTACGCCTCAGCCTCAGCTTGTTCATGCTGAGTTTTATCCGATGCCAACACTCCTAAGACAAAAAATTACTACTTTGTGTAATACAGGCGAAACGACCTTACAAGCTTTAGGTGAGTTAGATCATTGTTTAGGCCTACTCTATGCAGATTGTATCAAACAATTCTTACAAAAATACCAACTTACCGCTACACAAATTACTGCTATAGGTTGTCACGGACAAACTATTTGGCACTCACCTACTGGTCAATATCCATTTACCATGCAAATTGGCGATGCGAATTTAATTGCAGCTAAAACAGGGATTACGACAGTAGCAGATTTCCGCCGTAAAGATATGGCATTTGGAGGACAAGGTGCACCACTCGTACCTGCCTTTCACCAAGCTTTATTTTCTAAAGCTAATCAAGCAACAGTCGTACTAAACATCGGTGGTATCAGTAATATTTCATGTTTACTGCCAAATGAAGAAGTGATTGGTTATGATACGGGACCGGGTAATACACTGTTGGATGCATGGATTGAAAAACATCAATCTAAAGCCTATGATAAAGACGCTGAATGGGCAAAATCAGGCATAGTCAATCAAACACTACTACAAGATTTATTAGATGAGCCTTTTTTTACTTTCTCCCCACCAAAAAGCACAGGACGAGAATTATTTAATTTAGCTTGGCTCAACAAAAAACTAGCAAAACATACCGCACTTCGACCACAAGACGTACAAGCGACACTAGTTGAATTGACTGCACAGAGTATCGTGGCACAACTTCAACAAATCCAAACGCTGTTACCTCGTTATTTGCTCGTTTGTGGTGGCGGCATGAAGAATCCATTGCTCATGGCACGTTTAGTGGCGTTATTACCCGATTGGAGAGTTGAAACGACAAATGATTATGGTTTGAATGGTGATGATGTAGAAGCCGCTGCTTTTGCTTGGCTGGCTTATCAACGTTTAAATGATAAACCTGCCAATTTACCTAGTGTTACGGGAGCAAAAAGTGCGGTGAGTTTAGGCGCAATTTATCCTAGAGAACATGACATAGCAGAGTAAAATATTGAGCATTACACAATTTATGCTGACTCTTTTCTTAAATAAGGAAATAAGAGCAATGCTAGCTTATTCATGATGTTTTACATAAATATCAAAACGATGATTTTTCGTTTCACGACTAAAATCTGGCGAGTGCTGTGCCAGAAAATTGGCATAATCTGGTCGCTTAACAACGACACGCTTTTTTGCTAATTTTAATGCAGGCTCAAGTAAATTATCTGCATCAGTGTCCGCGCCAACTAAATGCTGAAAAACGCGCATTTCTTTTTTAACTAATGCACTTTTTTGTTTATGAGGATACATTGGATCAAGATAAACTGCATCAGCAAAATCAATTTCTGGCTGTAATTGTGCAATATGTTGAACCGTTAATAATTGCATATTCTGTTGCATCATCTCACCAATTTCTTTATCAGCATAAGCGCGCTGTAAACCATCTTGCAGCAACAAACGTACAACAGGGTGACGTTCAACAAGACGTACTTTACAGCCTAAAGAAGCCAATACAAAGGCATCTCGTCCTAAACCAGCTGTCGCATCAATGACAGTAGGCAAATAGTCTTTTTTAATGCCGATTGCTTTCGCGATCGCCTCACCTCGCCCACCGCCAAACTTACGACGATGAGCCATCACACCACTCAAAAAGTCCACATATACCGCCCCCAGTTTAGGCTCATCTAACTTACGTAGCTCTAAGCGAGTTTGTCCTTGTTCATCATCAATTTGAACTAAAGCCAAATAACTTGAATAATCTTGTTCTATACCTTGTGCTTGGCAAAGTGCAATAAAATTTTCAGTATTTCCACTCTCACAAATCAACTGGATTTTCATCATTTACTTCCGAATTAACCACACACCTGTTTCCATATGGTCAGTATATGGAAATTGATCAAACAAGGCCGCCTTTTCGATACGATGCGTTTGACAAAGTGTTTGTAAGTTATGACATAAGGTCTGAGGATTACATGAAATATACAAAATACGCTGATAATTCTGTACTAATTTGACAGTTGCCTGATCTAACCCTGCCCGTGGCGGATCGACAAAAATCGTGTCACATTGATAACTCATTAAATCAATTCCTTTCAAACGATTAAATGTGCGTACTCCATTCATCGCTTGAGTAAACTCTTCTGCCGACATCCGAATAATTTGTAAATTATCAATATTATTTGCAACAATATTGAACTGTGCAGCGGAAACAGAAGGTTTTGCAATTTCAGTTGCAAGTACTTTACGGAAATTTTTCGCTAAAGCGATAGAAAAATTACCATTTCCACAATAAAGCTCTAATAAATCACCTTGGCTGTTTCGAGTACAATCAACCGCCCACTCCAACATTTTTTGACTCACTATTGCATTAGGTTGAGTAAAGCTATTTTCTACTTGACGATAGAGATAAGGTTGACCATGTACAGTTAAAATCTCATCAACAAACTCTTGCTCGAGACAAATTTTTTGTTTACTTGCACGACCAATTATTTGTACATCAAATCCTAGAGCTTGTAGCTGTTTTTTTAATTGCTGTGCTGCCTGTTCCCATTGTTCATCAAGCTCCTTATGATAAAGTAAACTCACAATGAGCTTATTACTTAATGTACTCAAATAATCAATCTGAAATAAGCGATGATGTAACACATTCTCTTTTTTCAATAATGGCAACAACGTACTCATCATCTGATTAATTAATTGGCTCGCAATCGGAAAACTATCAACACGATATCGCTGACGTGTTTTTTGATCAAACATGACATGATAAAAATCGCCCTTATCATGCCAAATACGGAACTCTGCACGCATACGATAATATTTTGCTGGTGAAGCAAATACCGTTAATTCAGGCGCACCAAAGGGAGATAAAAGAGCGGTCAGCTTTTGTTTTTTTTCAACCAATAAGTAGTCGTATTGTTCAATTGGGAGCAAGTCTTGCATGAGATAAAGTCTATCATATAACTGAAGATAAAAGTAAAAGGCTCGGTTTTCTTTTCGTCTGCCAAGCCTTTTATCTGATGGGATTTACGATTATTCTGCTGAGAAATCGTCTAAATTATCTGTCCCAACTACGCCAGATAACGTATAAACACGTTTTGTAGTTGAAATACGAGAACGATATTTATGCCAAGTTTTCTCTAAAAAAGTTTCAGGTTGACGCTCGCCACGGCAAAAAGCAACAAAGTCTTTTTCTTCTTTAGTGATTGGTTCGCGCTCGCCTGAATCCAATGCTTTAAAAGCTTGACCATATTGCTCAAGTGCTTGTGATTCTTTAATAGTATAATCGCCATGACGTGAAAAACCTCTTGGGTAATTTTTATCATCGAAAAAACGACGCGTCACACTAAAACTTTCTGCCATAATATCCCTCTTAAAATAATCTCTTTTGTTAAAAACGAGGCATTAAACCAATTTTTTATTATTTTTGCAATAAGCCTTTTACAGTTTCTACATAATCTTTAATAAAAGCATCGTTACTCGTCGTGCTCAACCCTTCGGGATTAATACGATAACGTCCATTCACATAGAAATCTGGCACACCACGCACCTTAAATTGTTCTGCAGCATTCACTTGTTTATTTACTAATGCTGTAACAGCAAAGCTGTTAATGCCACCATCAAATTGCTCAGCTGAAATACCTTTCTTTAAGAAAATATTACGAATATCTTCCATAGAACGTAATACATTTTTTTGTGCAGCTTGGAAAAGCGCCTCTTTCACTTTATCTTCCACGCCTGTTGCCATAGCAAACGACCATGCACGTGTTAAATTTTCACCTTGTGGTCCTAAAAAATTCACATGATATTGTTTAAACTCTACCCCTTGTGGTAAATCCGCTTTGACTTTTTTAGGAATTTGATATTCATATTCAAATGAATAACAATGTGGACAGTAAAAAGAAAAAAACTCGATAACTTCAGGTTGTGCTGAAGGTGAGGTATTTAATGTTACATATTGTTTACCTTCTGTTAAGTTCTGTGCCTGAGCAGCAAACACACATAAAAATGAAGCTAAAACTAAAAACAATTTTTTCATTTGCAATCCTTAATTACTCAATAATTCCGCGTGCTTTTAGCAATGCGGTTTTAAAATCTTCTTCATAATCTTTTTTAATCCCTGGAATCGGCTCATATTTATCCGTGCCATGCATTTTTAAATGGTAAATAATCACTTCATCAGTTAATTCAGAAACAGGTTTATCAAAACCTGTTTCATCTGCAATTTTCTGCAAAATTTGCATTAAATGCAGGTCAGGTTCTTTAGACCAATAAGGCTGTAAAAGTTCCAATACTTCGTTTAATCGATGACATTTCATAAAGTTTTCCTTATGATTGAGAAAAATTTGTTCGCATCATACTTTAATTAAACCAATAAGAAAATATGACAATCACAATTAGTGCAGTAATTTTAGCAGGTGGGCAAGCTCGCCGTATGCGCGGTGTTGATAAAGGATTACAGCTCTTTCAGCAACAGCCATTATTTCAACATGTTTATCAACGCTTACAACCACAAATAAAAGAAATTAGTATCAATGCTAACCGTAACCAAGATAGTTATGCCCAAAGTGGATTATCAGTTTTTCCTGATCATTTGGAAGGCTTTCAAGGACCATTAAGTGGTATCTTAACTTCACTTCAACGTGCAAAAACAGATTTTGTGTTATTTGTACCTTGCGACTGCCCTTTTTTTCCTAATAATCTATTAGACAAACTAAAAAGTGCGGTGTGTTTTTCTGATGTCTTGATTGCCTATGCTCAAGACAGTGAACGAGAACACCCCACTTTTTGTTTAATTTCCACTCAATTAAAACATGCGCTTGCTGATTACTTAGCCAGCGGTGAACGCAAAATGCTAAAATTCATGCAACAACACCATGCTGTTGCTGTGGATTTTTCTGAATATAAAAATGCATTCTTAAACATGAATACATTGGCTGATTTGAAATCAAATTAATCCACTTGCGCATAAGGGCTTTCGCAGTATAATCAAACACATGATTCCATTTGGCTAACTAGGATATGTTTATGTTAAAGAAAATCTCTACTCTTTTTTTAATCACGATGATTTCTGCCTGTTCAGTTTCTTCGTATATCCCTTTTATCGGTGATAAAAAAGCAGTGATTAATTTAGATCAGGATCAAATTGACCAGAAATCTTACGCCACTGCTTATGAAGCAACTATTGAAACTTATAAAGGTCGAGTCAATCAGGATTATGATGTCAATTCTTTTAGTAGTGGTGCTAATGATTGGTACTTAAATCGCATTCTCTTGTCTATCGAAAAAATCAAAGCAGACCTCTATCAAGGAGGGCATGACTCCAGTATTCATGCCTATTATAGTGGTGTCATTTTTGCCTCTGCCTTACAAACAAATTTCAAGAGTTTAAAACAAGGTTGTTGGGAGCAAATTGACTCTGCGAGTATTACACAAGGTATTTATGACGCAATGAGAGATTTACAAAAAGATAAAGTACGATCTGAAGATGATCCTTATATTGTGAAAGGGTCAGAGCAGTTATTAAAAATTTGTGGTCATTAAATAGGGAAAACTGTTGATGTAAAAGTCGGCAGTTTTTCTATTATTATCCTAAGGGTGACATGACAAAATCAATAAAGCAAAATCAGAGGAGTACCTGTGTTTCAATTATCAGACAATGATATTCATTTATCGGCTCAAGCTACCGATAAACAACAAGCTATTGAACTTGTTGCGGATGCCCTAGTGAAAGCTGGCTATGTAGAATCAGGGTATTTACAAGGTATGCTTGAACGAGAGTTCCAGATGACCACTTATTTGAGTAATGGTATTGCGATTCCACATGGTTCACTCAACACGAGACACATGGTTAATAAAACTGGTGTACAGATCTTTCAATTCCCACAAGGTATAAATTGGGGTGATGGTCATATTGCTTACATTGTAATAGGCCTTGCAGCAGACTCTGATTCACATTTAACGTTACTACGCCAAATAACACGTCTTTTAGATAATGAAAAAGCAGTAAAACAATTGGCGACCACACAAAATGTCAAACAATTTCGAGCCCTTATCATGGATGATACGCACTATTCTATCATCAATGCTGAATCCATTAGTTTAGGTGTCGAGACAAAAAGTTTATTAACACTAACTGCGTTAAATGCAGAAAAGTTACAGCAACAACAAGCTGTAAACAATGACTTTATTATGGAACTTCTTACCAGTCCTGCCCTTCCTTTAGGTAAAGGAATTTGGCTGACAGATGCTGTTGTTGGTAATCAACGCAATGCCATTGCTTTAAGCCGCGCTAAGCAAGCATTTACTCACAATAGTAAATTAGTTCAAGCTGTACTCACAATTGCTACAATTGATGATCACATTCATCACACCCTCACTTGCTTATTAGATGAAAAAGTACAAGACATTTTATTAACAGGTTCAACTGAAGACATTCTGATTGCATTATATACTCAACCGAATACTGAAAGTGCGGTCAAAAATTCCCCCACTTTAATAGGGCAAATCCCTACAATCGAAACGATTGTAACAATTCAAAACACACATGGGCTTCATTACCGCCCTGCTGCAATATTAGTCAACCACATAAAAAAATATAACGTGTCTATTGCTGTACAAAATCTTGATAACGACAGCCAACTGATTAGCGCTAAAAGTTTAATAAAAGTCATCTCACTAGGTGCACAAAAAGGACATCGTTTACGTTTTATTGCTACAGGCCAAGAAGCAAAACAAGCACTCGAAGAAATACGTAAACTCATTGAGTCAGGTTTAGGAGAATCATAATGAAAGTGCTAACTGTTACACTCAATACCGCCTACGATTTGATTGGTCGTTTAACTCGATTGGCTTTAGGTGAAGTCAATAAAGTCGAGAGTTTAGGTCTATACCCTGCAGGAAAAGGGGTTAACGTTGCAAAAGTCCTACATGATTTAGGTATTCATAGTGCAGTCACTGGCTTTTTAGGCAAACAAAACCAAAGTGAATATCAGCATATGTTTGCTAATTTAGCATTAACAGATTATTTCCAACGAGTCCCAGGGCTAACAAGAGTTAATGTCAAAATCACAGAAACAGAAGCAGAGGTTACGGATCTTAATTTTCAAGGTTACGTAATTACAACCGAAGATTGGCAACATTTTGTTGAGTTTTCATTACAAATCGCGCCAGAGTTTGACTTAATTGCAGTTTGTGGCAGTCTGCCTGATGGTATCAGCCCTCATGCATTTGCCAAGTGGCTGACACAACTTAATCAGCACCATATTAAACTCATACTAGACACAAGTAATCAAGCACTAACAATGGGGATTCAGTCCAAACCTTGGCTAGTAAAACCCAATTATCGTGAACTTGAAACTTGGATAGGACATTCTTTACCTACCCAAGCTGATGTCATTCATGCTGGGCGACAATTACAATCAACTGGCATCGAAAATGTTGTTGTTTCATTAGGTGAAAAAGGAGCAATTTGGCTAACTCAAGACAATATTATTCATGCTCAACCCCCTATTTGTGATAATCTAATCAGTACTGTAGGGGCTGGAGATTCGATGGTTGCAGGTCTTATTTACGGTATTGTTAATCAACAGTCAATCTCAGAAACACTGACTTTTGCAAGTGCAATTGCTGCCTTAAGAATATCACAAAAGCATGTTGGCGTTACTGATATGACATTATTAAAACCTATTTTAGAAAAAGTAAAAATCACATTCATTTAAGGATAATGACATGAATATTTTCCTCACGCAAAAAGATGATATTGGTAATTCAAAACTGTTTTTATTACATCAAGTCTTAACGACAGCAGCCAATCAACAAAGTCATCAAATCACTGAGCTGGCAGATGCAGATATCATCATTGTATTTAGCAATCGCTCACTAGATCGCCCAGAATTTGTGGGTAAGAAGATCTTTATTGTTGATGCTGAACAAGCATTTAATGCGCCAGAAACAACCATTCAACAAGCAGTTACAAATGCCACTCTTTATTCAACTACAGAAAGTGCGGTTGATTTTACAGATATTTCAGCACCTCAAATTAACCGCATCGTTGCAGTCACCGCTTGCCCAACAGGTGTTACACAAACTTTTATGTCAGCAGAGGCGATTATGAACTACGCCAAAGCACAAGGCTGGCAAGTCAAAGTAGAAACACAAGGGCAAGTTGGTACAAAAGAAATTCTCACTAATGAGGAAATCGCAGCGGCTGATCTTGTCTTCATTGCGACGGATATTGATATCAATTTATCAAAGTTTTCAGGCAAATTATTATATCGAACCTCAACACGCGCTGTACTCAACAATGTTGAAGCCGAGTTTAATCAAGCACTTAAACAAGCAGCCATTTATCAAGTTGAGCAAAATGAAGATATACCTACTATTACACCAGCACCACGCAATTATGCGAATGATTTTGAGCACTGCGAAGGCAGTAAAAAAATCGTTGCGGTTACAGCTTGCCCAACAGGTGTCACACAAACTTTTATGTCAGCCGAAGCCATTATGAATTATGCGAAAGTACAAGGTTGGTGTGTAAAAGTGGAAACACATGGACAGATGGGTTCCAATAATCTGATTAGTGCAGAAGAAATCGCCGATGCAGATTTAGTCTTTGTTGCTGCCGATATTGATGTTGATCTAACCAAATTTGTTGGTAAGCCGATTTATCGTACATCAACACGTGCTGCCTTGAAAGAGACAGCTCAAGAGTTTGCAAAAGCATTTGAACAAGCCGTTATTTATACAATTGAACAACCTGAAGAAGACATTATCACTCCCCCAGCACGTAATTTTGCCAATGATTTCGCGACTTGTGAAGGCAATAAGAAAATTGTTGCTATAACAGCGTGCCCAACAGGCGTTACACAAACATTTATGTCAGCTGAAGCCATTATGAATTATGCTAAAACGCAAGGTTGGTGTGTAAAAGTAGAAACGCACGGACAAATGGGCTCTGATAATTTGATTAGTTCAGAGGAAGTTGAGGCTGCAGATTTAGTTTTTGTTGCTGCAGATATTGATGTTGATTTGACTAAATTTAAAGGCAAACCATTATATCGCACTTCAACTAGTGCAGCACTAAAAAACACCGCACAAGAATTTGAAAATGCTTTTGCGAAAGCTGTGCCTTATACAGGTATACACACTACTAAAACCTGTACACCACAAGCTTCAACCACAAGTGAATGCTGTCAATTTAAATGTAAAGGGGCCTACCTATTGCCATTCATTCTGATTGGACTCATTATAGCGCTACTTATCTATTTTATGTCGTAACCTAAACTGGCTATAATAACGACCGCACAGAACATCAAGTGCGGTCTTTTTTTAGTAAATTTAATCACTAAAAATAATAATTAAGCAACATCGTAAGTCATTAATGCATTAGTATTATCCATCACTAAATTCATATAGCGTTCATATTGCTTCAATACATCCACAATTAATTCATTTTTTGTCATATATTGCACATCATAACCCTCTCGCCCATCAATAAAGTAAGTAATCGGCTCATAAGAACGTTGTGAATCAATATTTGGTAATCCATCATCTTCTACAACTAAATTCGACAGCTCACGTGGCTTACAATCAATACCATACAAGAAATTACGTACATTTTCTTTCATTACTACAAATTCAATTTTGGGATTTTTATCCATAATAATTTCTGTTTGTGCAGTTAATCCATGTTTTTCGAATTCTGCTACTAGCTCATTAAATGCCGGCTGTGCAATATCTTTAATAAAGTGTTTCACATCAGCGCGCTTAGATTGTAAAAGGATCTTTTCCAAACGATCTTGCCAATGTTTCCCTGTCCAGTTGTCGCTTCCTTGTGAAAATGCCTTGCTAAAATATTGATTATCCACCATTAATCCTTTCCACAAACCAAAGCAAAGTAGCAACATAATTATTGTAAATGGCAGCGCTATCACTAATGTCATCGTTTGTAAGGCAGATAAACCATCAGAGCGTAATAACGCTAACGCTAATACTGTCAATAATAACGCCCAAAATATACTTTGCCATTTCACACTTTTTTCCTCACCCTGTGAGGCAATACTATTAATCACATAAATACCTGAATCAGCAGAAGTAATAAAAAATAAGGCGATAATCGTTATAGCAATGAAAGATGCAATATTACTAAAAGGCAATTGTTCAAAAAAGCCAAATAACAATGCCTCAGTATTGTTTGAAAGTGCGCTTAAATTACCCGCAGTTTCAACATCTAGCCAAATCGCAGTATTACCAAAAGTCGTCATCCATAATGCATTAAATAGTGATGGGATAAACAACACACCTAAAATAAATTCACGGATAGTACGCCCTTTTGAAATCTTAGCGATGAATAACCCTACAAATGGAGCCCAAGACACCCACCAAGCCCAATACAGCACAGTCCAGTTACTAAACCAACTTTGATTTTCTGGTTCATATGCAAAAGTCCGAAAACTCAGAGCAACTAAGTTACTTAGATAATAACCTAAGTTTTCCGTAAAACTTGTGAATAACAGCAAGGTTGGTCCAACAATAATGACAAATAGCATCAAAGATAATGCCAAGAATAAATTCACTTCACTTAGTCGGCGAACACCTTTTGCCACACCTGTAATTGCTGAAATAGTAGCCAAAAACATCACAACAATGATTAATATTGATAATGTAGAGAAGCTCCGCGATTCAATCCAACCTAAGCTATTTAAACCTGCATCTAATTGCATTGCCCCATAGCCCAATGTCGTTGTAATACCAAAAATCGTGCTACACAATGCACAAACATCTATTACATGTCCCCAGAAACCTGAGATTTTGTGTTTTAATAATGGATAAAATCCTGAACGAATCGTCAAAGGTAACTTATAACGAAAACCGAAATAAGCGAGTGCGAGTCCAATCACGGCATAAATCGCCCATGCATGAATACCCCAGTGATAAAAAGTCATCAACATCGCCTCTTTCACTTGCTCTGTTGCCGTAAACTGTTGATGTAACGGATTAACATAATGTAGCATAGGCTCAGCGACCCCAAAATACATGAGACCAATACCCATTCCTGCCGCGAATAACATTGCTATCCACGAAAGGAATGGATACTCTGGTGCTTCATTATCTGTTCCTAAGCGAATATCACCTAACCGACTTGAACACAGTAAAATTAAAAATACGATAAAAATAGACGCCGCTAATACATATAACCAACTAAAATGAGTAAAAATTTGTTGTTTAGCAATAGTCAGTATCTTTTGAGCATGCCTAGGAAAAAAAGAACAATAAATTGTGACAAAAGCGATAAAAATAAGACTTGGTAAGAAAATGGGTGCTTTTAACGTGCTATTAGCACGTAATTGCTTTAAAAACGTCAAAACGCCTCCTTAGTAATGATTTTGATATAACCTATTGTGATCCAGAATAGCCCGTTTTCTAACGGGAAAGCGAGGAGAACTCTCAATTAAATTGAGTATAAAACAGGTAGAATATATGGCTAAATGCTTAGCATACGTTATTTAATATAACAAAAAATTATCAAAATCGCAAAATCATGACGTTTTAATCTATTAATAAGCTAAATTAACATTGTTTATTTTGTAATAGATCCTTGCTATATTTAATCTGTTTCAATTTCAAAAGGATATAAAATGGCACAATACAACAAATTGCGAATTGAATGGGATTGTCGTCGCGGCATGTTAGAGCTTGATAAAGTGATTATGCCATTCTATCAGCAGCATTTTGAGCAATTATCTGATACTCAAAAAGACCAGTTCATTCGATTACTTGCCTGCTCTGACTTACAGCTGTTTTCTTGGTTTTTTAATCGTGGAAAAGCAAGTGATCCCGAATTACAAGATATGGTTGATTATATTCAACATACCTTGAAATTAGCTGATTAATCACAATATTGGGTCTTTACAAAAAAGATTGAACTTTTTAATTTTAACACCGTCTAACTGATTGCAAGAGCTTGCTGTCTTTGAATATTAAGGCTTGTTAGAGGTGATATAAGAGGTTATATGGCTGAACAGCTAACAGATCAGGCTTTGGTAGAAAGAGTACAGCAAGGAGATAAGAAAGCCTTTAATTTATTGGTTTCACGTTATCAAAATAAAGTGTCTGGTTTGCTGACTCGTTATGTGTCACCAAATGATATCCCCGATGTTGTACAAGAATCATTTATTAAAGCATATCGTTCAATTGATTCTTTTCGTGGTGACAGTGCTTTCTATACTTGGCTATACCGAATCGCCGTTAATACGGCAAAAAATTACTTAACTGCACAAGGACGCCGCCCTCCAAACGAAGATATTTTAGCAGAAGAGGCGGAAAGTTACGATGTGGGTAGTAATTTACGGGATGTAGATACCCCCGAACATGAAATGTTATCTAACGAATTGAAAAAAATTGTGTTTGACACGATCAATGGCTTACAAGAGGACTTAAGAACAGCAATCACTTTACGAGAAATCGAAGGTTTAAGTTATGAAGAAATTGCTGAAATTATGGACTGCCCAGTTGGTACTGTACGTTCTCGAATTTTCCGTGCACGTGAAATTATTGAAAGTAAAGTACAACCTCTGTTAGAGCGTTAAAAACACAACAAATACAAAAACCAAACGAAAGTTGGAGTATCAACATGCAAAAAGAGTTACTTTCAGCCTATATTGATGGTGAACAAGTAAGCACAGAACTAACAGAGAAACTCTGTCAAGATCCTAAATTACAGAAATCTTGGGCAAGTTTTCATGCTATCCGTTCTGTCATGCGCCAAGAAACTGAAGTACTATTAGGTGCGGATTTTACAGCAAAAATGGAAATGCTCATTGAACAAGAAGAAATGCTTGTGGCTCAGCCAATCATTTCTCAACCTCTACCACAAGAAGTCGCTAAACTGCCACTTATGGAGAAGCTCAAAGGGTTATTTGCGCCATTAGCACAAGTTGCAGTAGCAGCAAGTGTTTGTTTAGTCGCTGTATTTGGTACTCAATCTTTCCTGACTGCAAAAAATGAAGCACAAAATAATATTGATTCGCCAATTCTACAAACATTGCCATTTAACAATGTTGTACAAGAAGTCAGCTATAATGCACCGAAAGATGCCGTAACTCCAGAACAATTAGAACAAAAAAACAAACGAATTGGTGCAATGTTACAGAACTATGAAATTCAACGCCGTTTATATGCTGATTCACTTATCCTGAATCAACAAGCTAATCAAAAGTAATGATTTAACAAATTAATCTTCACCACCTTCATTGGTGGTGATTTTGTTTTATGGTAATGACTATGTTAAAAACTTTTCAAAAATTAACCGCACTTTTCTTCGCTTTGCTTGTACCACTTGCTGCTTTAGCTGAAACTCAACTTTCAGCTAAACAAATCTTATTAAAAATGCCTGAGGCTCGTGAGAAATTAAGTTATGAAATTGCATTTGTGAAAACAACACCAGCCAATATGGATTCATTACGTTATCGCCACCTTCATTTAGAAGGTAAATCTTATGCCCAACTGGTATCTCTTGATGGAGTACAGCAAGAAATCGTCCAACGCGATAACTTAGTCAGTTATTTCCAACCTAATTTCCAGCCTTTCACCATTCATAGCACACACATTATTGACAGCCTACCAGCCATCATGCGTGCCGATTTTAATCACTTAGAAAAATATTATGATTTCATCAATATTGGGCGAAATCGTGTGGCAGATCGTATTGTACAAACCATTCGTATTTTGCCAAAAGATGATTTCCGTTATCAATATATTGCTTTTATTGATGAAGAAAATTATCTTTTATTACAAAGTGATATACTTGATCGCGATGGTAATTTGCTTGACCAATTCCGTGTTGTCAATCTATATATTGGTGATGGCTTACAAGGACTAGCCCAATATTTAGATAATGTTGTTTTTCCCCCTCTACTTATTGATAAAAAAGAAGAAAATACACCGCTCTTTCACTGGCAAGTGAGCTGGTTGCCACAAGGTTTTGTTAAAATTAATGAAAGTATCGGACTAGAGGAGGATAACCATATTGAAAGTCAGTTATACAGTGATGGGTTGTTTTCTTTTACTATATATGTTGCTGATCCTGTTGCAGGAATTAATTTAGATAATACTTGGAAACAAGGCACTTATACAATATATAGTGAAACAATTAATGACAAAGAAGTGACTTTTGTTGGTCAATTACCAATTTCGACCGCAAAACGTATCGTGCAAGATATCCAATTCAAAAAATAGGTTAATTAATGTTGAAAGAAAGTGCTATTGTTATTGAATACCAAGCTGGTCTCGCTAAAGTAAAATGTCAGTCACAAAGTGCCTGTGGTGCTTGTGCAGCTAAAAACGCTTGTGGTGCATCAGCACTTTCTGAGTTAACAGGCGAACAAGGTGAACATATTTTCACTATTGAAACTATTACGCCTCTTAAAGTGGGACAATTAGTCGAAATTGGTTTAGCTGAGCGCTCACTGATTCTTTCCGCACTACTACTCTATATTGTGCCCCTATTCACTATCCTAATTAGTACATTCATTGCTGAGCAACTTTTTCCACATGAGTTAATCAGTGCAGTATTTATCTTTATTTGTACCGCTCTTGCATTTCTTGTGATTCGTTATTACAGCAAACGCCTTAATCAGAAAACAGCTTATAAACCTATTCTATTAAGAATTTTGTGATCTGCCTTAATCCCTTTATAATGCATAAAATTTTTGAAAAAAGGATACTATCTCATGCACTTAATGCTAGGTATTACTGGTTATAGTGGCAGTGGCAAAACAACTTTATTAGAAAAACTCCTACCTGTTTTGATCACAAAGGGACTACGTGTTGCTGTCATTAAACATAGCCACCACAATGCCCAGATAGATAAAGAAGGCAAAGATAGCTGGCGTATGAAAGAAGCAGGAGCAAGTCAAGTAATTATGGCTTGCGATAATCGTTGGGCATTAATGACAGAAACACCTAAGCAGTCTGTTGATCTTGATTACTTAGCACAGCAATTTGATCCTCATTTAACTGATTTGATACTTGTTGAAGGGTTTAAACAAGAGCCTATTGAAAAAATCTTATTGCATCGCTACACAATGGACAAACCGCTACCTGAGCTAGATAACAAAGTTATCGGATTAGCCACAGATTATGATCTAAACTCGGAAAAACCGCTTTTAAATATCAATGATATTAATCAGATTGCTACCTTTATCTTAAATTGGTATCAACAAAAGTGCGGTCTAAAATAGGAAAATTTTATGACAGAACGTGACAGTTATCGAGGGCTAGCTTGGATTGCTGCTATTGCTCTTTTTATGCAAACCCTTGATGCAACGATTCTTAACACTGCACTTCCCGCTATTTCCCGAGATCTCAATCACTCACCTTTAGAAATGCAACTTGCCATCATCAGCTATGCATTAACTGTTGCTTTATTTATTCCATTAAGTGGCTGGCTTGCAGACAAATATGGCACCTTAAAAATCTTTCGCTTTGCAGTCAGTATTTTCGTTCTCGGCTCAGTTGCTTGTGCAATATCAAATACATTAGATACTCTCGTCCTTTCACGAGTTATACAAGGATTTGGAGGAGCTCTAATGATGCCTGTAGCACGTTTATCTATTATAAGAACAGTTCCCAAACAACATTTATTATCTGTTTGGAATCTCATGGCAATGTCTGGCTTACTTGGTCCGATTCTCGGTCCGATATTGGGTGGATGGTTAGTGACTTATGCAACATGGCATTGGATTTTCTTAATTAATATACCTATTGGCATAATTGGAGTTATTATCGCAGGAAACTATATGCCGAATGTTACTTCTCCTGTAAATAAACTTGACTGGATTGGTTTTTTCCTTTTTGCGGGTGGGTTAGTTGGCTTAACTCTCGGTTTAGATTTAATCGCAGAAAAAACCAGTAATAAAATAAATGCATTAAGTATTTTAAGCCTCGGCATTGCTCTTCTTTTTGCTTACTATTTTCATGCTAAAAAATCATCAACTTCACTACTACCTTTATCGCTATTTAAAATTAGAACATTTAGCATTAGCATTCTTGCTAATTTACTCATTCGTTTATGTGGCTCAGGCATTCCTTTCTTACTTCCTCTCATGCTCCAAGTCGTCTTTAACTATAGTGCAGAGCTGTCAGGATGGCTACTTGCTCCAATCGCAATTAGTTCGGTACTCATGAAGCCACTTATTACTCGTATTTTAACCTCGTGGGGTTACAAAAAAACATTAGTTATCACAGCTATACAGCTTACACTCTCAATTGCGGTCATGACATTAGTGACAAGAGAAACACCTATTTGGTTACTGATTCTAGCCTTATCTTGGTATGGAGGCTCTATGTCTGTTATTTTCACTGCAACTAATACGCTAGCAGTGAGTGAATTATCAGAACAAAATGCCAGCGCAGGCTCTACAATTCTGAGTGTGGCACAACAGATGGGAATTGGCATTGGTATCGCAGTATGCTCTGTCATTTTAGGGCTTTATCGTGAGCATATTGGTGAAACAGGACAGCAGTTACAACAATCTTTTAGTTACACGTTTTTAAGTGTTGCATTATTTGGTTTAGGACTAATTTGGTTACTTAACTACTTAAAAACACATGATGGTGCAAGCTTACAGCAAAAAAAATGAGCTAAAAAGCTTACTTCTGTCGTGCAGATTCCCTTAATTAACATTAGTCAGGGAAAACTCACTTTTGAATCTAGTACTTCTAACACAACGCTTTTCATCCTATGTTATTTAACAAAATATTCTTCACAATCTGTTATAACATTAAAAAACTTTCATCATCCTATCGACTAAAATTCGCTACACAAGCATTTTTTACTATAAATAACTCTTCCTCTTGCTATATGCTCCACTTTTACTTTATCTACCCAAAAGATTTTAACCTCACAATGATAAAATTGAGCTAACGTTTAGTCTAGCTATATGCCTAATTAATTTAATGAAATTTGATTTATAGATTGGCCAGAATGGGAGTTCAATTTAATATATAACATATTGATTTTTAAAAGACTAAATTTTCATACCTTAAAATATAGTACTATTCCTAGTACTATTTTTGTTTGCTACCCCTATTTTTGATTGTTTTTATACTTTATTTTTGCCTAATATCCCTCTCTAAAAATGAGTTTCTTTACATTATAAAAAAGGACTAATTAAAACTTGTTAAAAGGGTGTCAGCCATTGGCTGATAACTATGACGTATACGTTAGGAAAATTATCCTAACGTATTATTTATTTTGATGATGCTCTGTACATACAATTCGTTTCGGGAAAAGGAAGATTGATGGACCTTAAAGCTAAAACCCCCCAAGCAATATCATTTGGGGGGTATGTGAGGAAAATTTAACTATGGATCTAGTGGCGGACTAGGTAGATCTCGTTTTCCACCAAATACCTCATAGATTAGTGGCGGATTAGACATCTCTCCCATAGCCATGACAAAACCGATAGCTTCATCTGCTGAAGGCCCCGCAAAAGTAACCACATATTTTAAATTATTGTCTACTCCCATAGGTTTATAATCAGTTTCACCTAATAAGGCACCAACCCCAGCATCTTCCGCATAGTTGCTAGTCTCTTTTAAGGTAATATCAGGCAGCCCTTCACCCTCCTTATTTTTCCGCTCATAAAGCTTACCCGATACTGTTGTGCTAGCAAAGTCCATATTTAATAACATCTTTCCGACAGCATTTGGATTTGCAGAATAACCATGATAAGTCGCTTTACTTGCTGGGTAATTGTCTTTAATAGTGAATTTTCCTACCCCAGAAAGCAATCCTTTACTATCATAAAACTCCTCTCCTTCTGTGTAGGCACTAGGTTGGCTCCAAGCAAGCACAGAATATGGCAAATTTAGCATTCTTACGACATTCCCATTCACCTTTTTAGTCATCACTCCTTCAGGTAAATTACTTGCATCAAACTCTAAACCAAAGCCTTTCGAAAGAAACTCACTTTTTATCTTAATCACTTTGCCTTTCAGCCCATCATCAACGTAACCAACAGCTGCAACATCAGGGTTGGGAACAATATCAATTAATATTGGCTCGTCTACAGGAGGATTAATTAAGCCTCCGTTACTCACCCAACTTTTCCCACCACTACTGCCACAAGCAGCCAACACCATACTCATTAATACAACTAATAAGGACTTTTTCATATTTGCCTCCACATGGTTGCTACAGTTCATTTATAGCATACATTTTTGTGTGGTTATTTCTGTTACATTGATCACAAAATGAACAATTCATAAAAAATAAAATATCTTTTATTGATTAAAATGACCGACTTTTTGACTTTATAAATAAAACAAGAAATAAAAATTTGATGGACTAAATTTAAAAAAGATCGAAAAAATGCCGAAAACCACGCGCACCCAACCCAGCGGAAAGCCTCCCATCAAGAGTACCTTTTAAAATTACCACACTTCTAATTCCTTGTTATATCAGGCATTATCTTTATTCACAGTATACTTTTTATAAGACTATAATCGACATCTGTCATCATCTTTAGGCAATAAAAAAGCACCATTTAGGCACTAAATTTAGCTTATATAACTTCTATACCTTTAATCGCAGTAACTCATTTAGCTGTTCTATATCAAGGAGAAGGAGATTTTTTATGGTATTGCTGGAAATAAAAAAGGCTAAATAAATTAGCCTTTGAAATAATTATGTTAAGCCACTCTTTTTTGTTTGGATTTATGTTGTTTCTGTTCTTCAGTCAGTTTGATTTTTTTAATTCTTCGGCTATTTTCTCATTAGCCATCATTCTCTTCTCAGCATCAGCTAATCTATTTAAAATTTGCTTAATAAGAGGTTGATACTCTAACCCATGTAGTTCGGCGATGTGTTTTAGATCTTGTATTAATGCTTTCGGCAATCGAATAGAGATAGGCTGTAAACCTAACGCATTTTCTAAACTGTCCTTAGTTTTTGAGGTTTTCTGTACAAAGTTTTAATCTCTGCCCAACGTACCATCTTCCCATTTATCATCTAAATGAGTCATATCCTAACCCTCGCTATTTATATTTTTGATATGTTCGTATTTCTTCATCATTTGGTCTATACGCTGTTCTAATATAGATACTTCCATCTTTCTCTATAAAACATACGTTAAGTAAAACCCCCATATTAGTTTCTGCAATAAACCATTCTGTTGGTAAATCGCTATTATGCAGTTTAAAACTAATCATGGTGTAATATTCTTCGTCACTTCGACCTTATCCGACCACTTCTAATTCATCACTCAGCCAATCTTCACGCTAAATAATTTCCTCAGTATCTTTATCTAGTTTTGGAGTAATGAAGTATAAGCCACTTTTACTGCCTATTCTGCCTTTTTCTATGTAAGGTGAAATATTTATGTTTGTTCTACGCCCTCCTGTGCGATAATTTCATCCATACTAGTATTTTGCCTTACTCATTTAATGTAACTACTCCGATTCTCGGTTACTTCACCAATATTATTCAACTGTTCTACATTAAGGATGATCGGTTTTTATTTTGAGTTAAATACTATAAACCTTGATTTTACTGAGTTTTATTAATTCTTTTGGCGAGGTTTGATAAAGATTGATTTATGGATTGGCGGAGAGAATGGGAGTTGAATTTAAAACCTAACCATTTGAATATAAATAGATTTATTTTAAGCAAATAAAAATAGGTAACAAAACAGGTAACAAAAACTGTTCCCTCCCCTATTTTTTGATTACTTTTTATACTCACTTTCTGTTTGATTATCTTCTCTAAAAATGAGTTTCTTTACATTATAAAAAAGGACTAATTAAAACTTGTTCAAAGGGTGTCAGCCATTGGCGGATACTTATCAGGCATACGTTAGGATAATTTTCCTAACGGTGAAATATTTAGCTCTTATCTATTTGCTAATAAGCGTTGTGCAAATTTACATATCGGACAATAACAATACGGATTATCTTCGTATGAGTACGGATAAAAAACTAGTTATTAATGATCATTTACATGGGGTTGTTTTTAAAAATAACATTTTAAGTACACTGAAGAAAATAGGGAATTAACACATCAAAAACAAAATACAAAGTGATTAGTGAATCTAAAATGGGGAAATTTGATTAGCTAATAAATTTAGGGTAAAGAAAAATCGCCACATTGGGCGGTTTGCTTAATTTTTAGATTTTCTCGGCTTGGATTTATCCTTCTTTTTACTTTTTCTTTTATTTTCAATTTTCTGCTGATGCTCTTGCCACCACTCAGGATTATTATCTGGGGTACATTTCAGCACTTCAGCAAGGCCTACACCAATACTGAAAGATTGAATACCGTCAATATGTTCAGATAATTCAGATGAAATTTCTTGCTTTAGAGGATTTAAAATAAAGTCAACACCTTTAATTCTCGCTTGCTTTGCTGCAGGAACGAAATCAGAATCTCCAGCGACTAAAACAATGACATCAACTAATTTCTCATAGGACAGAATAGTTATATCCATACCTAGTTTTACATCAACTCCTTTTTGATTTACTTCGTAGTACCAATCAGAATTGGTTAAATCTTCCCATTTTCGTCTCCCATTACGCAAATCCTTAAGAGTATTGTCATTAAGTTTCCAATCCGTTGATTGTAGTTTGCCCATACGCAAAGCCGTTTTACGAGTTCCTTTTAATTTTGTATGAAATTCCGTACGAAGCTTATTCATTGGCTCCGCTTTGAAATTTTTATCTCTGGGAGATGTTTGTCCCTTTTCTGGGTGAGGTAATCTAACTTGTTTATCTAATGGTGGGCTATCGTAGTAGTATATACGGTATAGTTCATGAGGCTCTCTACCTGTATGTTGTCCCCGCTCTATTTCGATGTGGAATTTTACCATTTTCCACATTAAATCAATGAGGTGATCCGCTGTCACATCTAGAGTCTTAAAGTATTTTCTAATAAAAAAACCTACTTTAGCAAAGAAAAAACCACCATCAATTAGAATTGCTGTCTTTTTCATAATTATTTTCGCAATAATTCACAATAAAAAGATAAATAAAAACCCATAACAACCAGTACAGATAGTAAAAATGGTCTGTGAGCTGCTATGGGTTCCGTCATAATTTCAAGTAAATATTAGCCTGTTTTTTTTATTTGTCAAGCAATTTGGAACAATACTAAAAAATACACTAACTAATCACCCACTAGCAGAACACGTTACCTGTCAACCAAACCAAACTCACTAAAAGTGCAATTAATAAAACTTATCTGAAAATCAATTTTTAATACTAAAACAATAGTTTTACATAGACAAATATACGCTGTATGTTTTGTGATCCGCTTCAAAGAGTTAAAAAAGGTCGAAAAACTGGAATAGCGATAAAACAGAGTTGACGGGGCGGTAGTCTAAACCTTTCTTCTGAACTTTTTACCCACCCTCCCCCATATCTGAAAATTTTAATTTTGCAGTTGTAAATATTAAGTTAGTTCTGCTGTTGCTGCTGTGTCAACAACAGGTCATAAATACTACGACCATAAGTTGACTAAAATAGAAAAAGGCAACTTGTTAGAAATGACCTCTCGCGTATCAACTGCGGAGATTTCTAGCTCGTCGCCTTTATCTGACGTCAATGATAAAAGCCTATTACAAATTCTGCAACAACAAAATGCAGAACTGGAGCAAACTAACAGCCAAATCAAACGGTTTGGCGGAGAAGAGTTTAATGATTTAATGGCTAGGGTGTGTATTGGAATAAAGAAAAAAGCCAGCAATTTCTGAAAACCCATCCGCTTCAATTACATTGGGATCTTACATCAGATGCTGACCTTTCTGTAAAGAATATTAAAACCGAAACTGACCTAAGTCAATACATTCAACCTGCACCCTAACATCCACCATTGGTGGAAGTATCCTCAATGTATTATGTAGCATAATCCCCTGATTTTTCATAAATCCACCACCACGATTTTTTTATCAAGAAAAAAAGCAATATGTATATATAAGCAAAAAACTATAGGACAATTAGGACAATAGGACAGAACCTGTAAAATCAATAAGTTAGATAGCAAAAATTGTCCTAATGCGTTAGGACAGTGTAGGACAAAATTAGGACAAAAATAGGGAAATTTAAGGAGAAATTAGGATGATAATTGATTAATATTCATACTATTTTAAATGTAACGCATTGTTTTACATACAATTGTATTTTTTATTATCCTGATTATCCTATAAAAATTTATACTTCTATACGAAAAGATTTTTTTACTCTCTTGTTTTTTTCTTAGTGGTAAATTGAGAATTTTTAATGAAAACCATTTGCTACAAAAAATAAAAATATTTATCTAAAAAATAATATTATGCTACAAAAAAGAGCCATTTTTATTTGGCTCTTTATAGTGGGTTATGGTGTCAGCTCTTATCTTTCGTCTTGACTTTCATCAAGTGGATAAAGCAAATAGCACCTTGTACGAGTAGGTTTTATCTTGCTAGGTAATTTGAGCCTAAACGGATAGCCTTTTTCTCTTCCTCGCTCTAGCATATCCGCATTTGCTAATATCTCGCTTGCTTGTTTTTCATTAAAGCCACTAATAACATCATTAAGATAAACCTGCGGTATTATCCAATATCTTTCTTTTTCATTCTTGCCTTGCTCTGCCAACTCTTTATAACCTGCGGTATCTTTTGGCTCTGCCTGATTTGGATTGAAAGGGTATTCAATAAAGCGTGAACTATTGCGCAAAAGCCAACCATTCACTTGTTCAATAATCTGTAATTCCTCTCGGCTATGATAACCAAAGATATTTACCCACTCATTAAATGCTTTCGTGATCGCATTTTCACATTCGACCACATCCCATTTTGTGAAGTCTAGGGAAAGTTTTAATGTCGTTTCTAATATCGCAAAACGGTTCATTACACGCTTAACTTGTGAATGACAATCATTCGGCAGGGTATTTAATCTATTCTCTAAAATGGCTCGATATAACGTCTCTATGGCGTTATTGTGGTGTAAATTAATAAGGTGCTTAATCCATTCTCGCCCTACAACGCCATAATGCAATTTTGAGGATTGGTTTAAATGGTCTGCGTGCGCCTTTCCGTCTTTGTGGTGGTGGAATTGAGTAGCCCTTTGTAGTGGAATATTCAGCAATCGGACTAACTGCCCCACATTCGTTTTTATCCCCACGTTAGTTAAGTAGGTTTCTAAATCCATTTCCCCAGTAGAAAAAGCCACCGTGCGCCAGCGGGCTAAATCTCGGTTTCCGCCTTCTTTTGCGCCTTGTATCTTGCCTACACCATTAAATAAACTATAAGCAATGTCGCCAACGTGCTTGCGGTTGGTGCTTTGCCCTATCTCATCCAACGGTATAAAGCCATCATTTCTGGCTTGTGCCTCGTTGCTAATCCCTAGCGGTGTGGTTAACCAACTTAAACGGATTTCATCAGGATGACCATAGATAGAGCTTGCAATATTGGCTATTGTTGTTTTCCCTGTCGAACTACCGCCAAAGATATGAACCCCAAAACTTTCCGCATTGATTAAATGAATAATAGGCGCACTTAACGCAACAGCTACACCCAGCATCATAAACGGATTACCAGCCACGTTGTTAGCGATTTCCTGCTGCCAACTTTCAATACTACCGCTTACGCCATAGCCTTTATTATTAGCAGACTGTCCTACAAAGAATACTGGCGTTTTAGACTCTCCCACAACCTCACCATTAGGCAAAATATATGCGCCTGATTGCCACCCTGTCGCATTTACTACACGATAAAAGCCCTTTTGATAATAGTCTTGTAAATAATCGGCTAAGTAAGGGCGTAAGCGTTGATTATTCGTGATATTCAAGCCATTTTTACGCAATAACTGCCAGCCCGTACGCTCGCCAACGTCTTTTAATGGTAAAGCGATAATTTTACTTTGCTCACTGCGATTAGGTGTAAAGCGCAACATTGTGTAAAACTCATCCTCACTTTGCCCCATTCCAACAACTTCCACCGCATCACAAAGCCACTCTATTTTGTCCTCGTAGATTTCACCCGTTGATCCATTGGTTTTTAATGTAATGCGATATAAGCCTCTTTTCCCTCGTTCTGTGCGATCTTCGATAAAAGGTAAGGTGTTGGCTTGATTATTCTCTTTGTGTGCCTCTGCGATGCTCTCGCTCACAATTTCAGCCACACTATCACCCTTTCTTACTCGTTTAATATAATCACTTAGATTCTCGGTTACTTCGCCAATACAATTACATAATGCCAATTGCTCAACCTTAGAATGTTTGGCAAGGTTAAGACAAAGTGCGGTAACTTGCACCTGTGAAAGCTCACCACATTGGATCACCCTTACTGCCTTCTGTGCTGGTGGAACAATTGCTAACCACTCTAATTTATTCAACTGCTTTACATCAAGAACAATCGGCTTTTGTTTTGAGTTATGCTGTAATGCTTGGCAAAGTAAGAGCCATCCCTCGCCCTTACCTTTACCCCACCATTCCCACGCTTGATTGCCTGCTAACACAATTAAATCACTCAACGGCTCATTAGGTTGTCCTTTAAAGTTTGGTGCCTGAATCATTTTTTTACTCATTTCCACCACCTTGTATTTCATCTACATTGAAACTAACACCCTGCAGTTTGCTAATTAAATATTTAGCACCACGCATAAAGGCTTTAATCTGCCCCTTTTGCTCTTTACTTAACGTTTTTCCTTCTGCTAATTCTTCCATCATCAACAAGCCTTTTGATAACCGTTCGGCTAAATCATCACATTCTTTGGCTAATTTAATCTTATGGTGATAGCAATCTGGAAACTCATTAAAACAGCGTTGGTTACTGTCTTTTATTAGCTGAAATTGGCGGTTAATTTGCGTATATAGCACATATAAGCCATTTCCCTTGCCTAGTGTGAGAGTTGGCTTTCCATCGCTTAAATAGCCCTCTAATTTCGCTTTAAATAGCTTATTTGGTTCGGTGGTGGATTTCGCTACTTTCATTTGAGTAATTGGATTCATCATTGATCACCTCCTAAACCATCTGGATGACTAATTCTGATTTCAGAATACAAGCCAGTGGTTTTTAAATAATCAGATACTTCACAAGCTTGAGCATAGGTAGGATATTCACCAGTAAAAGCAATCTCTCCTTGTTTATTAAAAACAGTGATTTCATAAGGGGAACGCTCTACTCTCAATGTTGAACCATAAACAAGCGGATCGTTATCCATTGCCTCACGTGCGATTTGTGCTGCCTCTTGGTATGTTTTCCCTGTGGCAATAATGAATGGTTGACCTTCTACGGTTTCATCTTCTCGATAGGTGACTACACTGTATTTACGCATGGTCCACCTCCATAGCAGGAGCAAAAGCAATAGGTGTGCGTGAACGAACCGCTAAAAGTGCGGTAGATTTTTGACTAGTTTTCATTGTGGGATTTCTCTTGTATGTTTTAGTAAAAAGAGTATCGCCCTTAGTAGGGTGCGATACAGACTCAACTACCGCATACAAACGGCTAGCCTTATTCGTGCGATTGCTCGCCTTATTTCGGCTTATCATCTGTACCGCAAATTCGATATTTTCAGGGTGTAGTAAGCCCTTGAAGTGAATTTGAGGTAAAAAAATTCCACAAGTCTTACGGGTGCGGTGTCCGTTGTATGGGGTAGTACCTTGAATACTACAACGATTCCCAGCGATTGACAAGCTATCTTCTTCCCGATAGGTGATTACGCTGTATTTACGCATAAATCACCTCCTTAACAGCAAAGAAAGGACAAATAATCGCTTTGGCTTGCTCTAAGTTATCGGCTTTAATTCGTATGGTATAGCAAGGAAATGATGAGATAGGTTTTGAAGTGTTACGTAAGTCTAAACGGCTTATAGCTTTGAATAAGTAAATCATAGCGATTAACTCCACAAGATGTTGAATAGAGGTTACCGCTAAAAGTTTCCACGCTTTAGGGCGGTAACGTGCGACTGGGTGGAAAACTGCGACTTGTGGAACACAGCCAACGATTAAACGTTGCCAATCGCACGCTACCATTGAGATAAATCCAGTCAATCCAAAAATGGATAGTATTGAATTTATTGAGAAAATTCCGTTGTGCGAATTTGCATATCGGATTTTAGGTGTGCGAACTTCACGAACAAAAAAAGCACGGTTAAATGGCGTGCTACTGTTCGCCACAAGTAAATAATTCGAGTTTCCACGCTCGGCTAGCGATTTTGCGCTAACGTCTAAATAATGCCAAAACGAACCACACTTTGTAAAGCGTTTTAGCTTACTTTTTTTAAATAAATCGGATATTTTGAATAGCATTTTGATATAATCCTTTTGCCTAGATATTGATTTCATTCCAAAGCCTCATTGAGCTAAACTCGGTGAGGTTTTTTGTTTTCTGGATTTTTTAATCATTTTCTTTGGAGCTGACGGAATTAAAATCAGGCGCAACTAATTCAATCACAGTTGGATAATCTATCGTTTCCAACTTAACTGTTTGTTTATCTAAACCTAATAACTTAGCTTGCCCCATTACTGCGTTAACTGCTGTATTTAAACTACCGTTTCCGCTAATTGCCTTTTGGTAAATGTCCTCGAGTTTCCTAATCAAATCATCTACAGTGATTTCATGGCGTTGTTGGTGTACTGCTTTTAGCTCACCAATCCTAGCCGTAATCTTGCCGTCAGATAGTAATTCACTTGCTTTTCGATTTATGGTGTCAGGTTTCATATTCTCAGCATGGTAAGCCTGTCTATAAGCCTCGCTGGCGTTGCCTGTCTCGATATACTGTAAGCAAAAATTTTCTTGTTTCAGCGTTAATTTATGGTTAAACATTTGCCCTCCTGTAACTCATTGTTTTTAAAGCAAAGACCAAAGTTGGATTTTGTAAGAAAATCAACAATTTATAATTCCCTCAAATTGAGGTAAAGCCACTCACTGGTACACTTACTGCTCTTACACCATTGGTGGAAGTTAAAAAATCATCTTGCCACTCCCTTGCGCGCTTACTGAATTTAACCAGACCAATTTTGGTCTCGTTGAATATACTTCCTCGTATGCGTTTATACTGAAACATCCCTTTTTTATGGACTCGCAAAATTCAGGGTGTTCACCACCCCTCGCGCGCGTACTGCTCCGAAAATTGCTAGAACCACCATTGGTGGACGGACTTAAAATTGCGCTGTTTTAATCTCCTAAAATTTGAGGAGATTACCGCCAACTTGTGTTAGTCCAGTTGTGGTCATATGACCACAGTTGAATTGTGTACATATGTACATAGCTAAGTGTTGTGTTATCGCAACAGTTCAGCCAAACCAAAATGGGATTGACTACCTCAAAAATTCAGGAGGGTTCACTTCTTCTCAACCTCGCTTAGCCTTTTCTCTAACTTATTCAGCGTTTGCTTAGCCTTGAGTAATTGCCCTAATAAAAACTCCGTAGGGCATTGTTTATATTCCCGTTCAATTTCTAGCACCTTTTCTTTCTGCAGCAGGATGACCTCACTTAATGGGTAGAGTTCGTTATCGTCATCAAGACTGAGGAAAGAGTAGGTAGTCGCTCTCACCAAGTAATGTTGAACAGCATTAGGTAAGAGAAAACGCTTGGCTATCTTGTTCTTTATTTCCATTTCTTTTCCCAATAAATTCGCTTTTCCTCTGCGGTGAGGGCGTGAAAGTGTGTGGCATATCCACCGTGCTTTAATGCGTTAAATCGGCTATGGCGATATTTGTTATCCGTTTCGCAAATAGGCGTTTTATTTCGCACTTTTGGCGTTATCTGAACACTCACAATCCACCACCAGCAAGGGTTTAACGGTTTTCACAATTCGCAGTTTGTGTCGCAATTTATCTGCAGTAATTGTGCTAATTTTTCTTGGATGTTCTCCACGTCATAAATCACGCAATTAATACGCTCTAACATCCACTCCAGATAGTCTTTATCACTCATTCTCACATCAGGCACTCCCTCTGCTTTTATCGTTGGATAACCTTTATCAATGGTGATTTCCAAACTCTCTTGAATATCGTTTAATTGCGCTGCAATATCTGCGTATGTTGGGTTATATTGGTTTTCTGCTGGTGGATTGGTATCAAGCATTTAATGCCCCCTTTCTCAAGTGGTGTAATGTGGTTTCCTGTAATTGTGCTTTGCGCTGGTGGTAGTCCATACCTAACTTAATCATTACGGCATTTTCAGAAAGCAACTGATCAACTAATTGCAATTGTTCTGCAGTTAAGTATTGGCGTATATCTACATCATCAGGATAGCCATTTACCTGTAACCACGATTTACGGTTATTCCCTAGTGCTACCACATAAACAAGGTTATTCTCTCGGCTATATGCGTGAGGGTCTTCCTTGCCTACTTGTTCTAAGCGGTACTTAATCGCCTCATTCATTCGTATTTGATCAGCTTTCATATTGGCACGTGTCGCAAGGCGTTTTTTCATCTCGTTAAACTCTTTGATGTACTGCTCTTTAAATTGCATTGCTTTCTTGCCAGTAAAACCCATTACTAACAATGTAAAACCGTCTTGGGTCATTAAATACATCGGTCTTTTCTCACCTTTTTCATCCGTGTATTTAACCGCCTTAAAATTAAGGACGTTAAATTCAGGCGAACAACCTAAATTTTTTATAGTCGCAAGAAGGTTGTCATGGCGTTTACCAAAGTAATGCGCTACTTTTAGGCTATCTGTCATCGCTACCGTTTCCTTGTGGAAGACCTTAGGAAATACTGCGCTATTTACCGCACTTTCTGCGCCTTGTAGCTCGTTTACTTGGTTTACTTGATTCTTGGTATTAATCATCATTAAATCCTCGCTATGCGCTAAATATTGGCTTTTTGGCGTGATGGTTTTTGTACTATTCTTTCACCGTCCACCACCGCCAAAGGATCTACATAGTGAAAACGGTTCATTGCCTCATTAATATCTGCCTGTGATAGTGGCTTATAACCTCGTTGGCTTGCTTTCAGGTTGTAATACTTGGCTAACTTCTCGCAATCTTTCGCACTTGCTACTCGGTAAGAGAGATAAACGCCACCGTATACCCCTTTGCGTTCCACTCGCACAAATGAAATATCGTTTTGCTCCTCGAGTTGATTAATCTCGTTACGCAAAGAACGGTTAAAACAGATTTTTTGTAATTCAAGTTCACTAACCTCACCCAATAGCACAGCTAAGCCAGCTACTTTTGGCTTACGCTCCATTGCTGGAAAGTTAAAACTTGCTAGATATTGATCACCTTCCATAATTCCCCCTTATGCGTTAGTGGATTGAATAAAGGCATTGACCTCATCAGCACTAAAACGCACAGAGCCACCGATTTTGATTTTTTTGAGTAAGCCCTGTTTTGCTAAGCGGTCAATTTTGGTACGTGAGCCAATACCAAGTGCGGTTAGCTCGTTGATTGAATAGTATTTTTTGATTGGTGTTTGATTGGTTTGAGTAGTACTCATAAATACCTCTTTTAATTTGGTTAATTAAAATTAAGCAAAGTATTTCGTTTTGCTTGTGAGGTATTTTGAGGGAGTGGGATATGACTGTGACTAAACTTCCAATATTTACAAAATAAATTTTTGGAAGTTTTTTAATGAAGTTTTTGGAAGTTTTTGGAGGTTTTATAAGCTAGTTAATTTTCTGGAGTAAATTCTTTTATTGCTTCTGATATTCTTCGATGAAATGTATCCATTTCTTTTGCGGTGATACAATGCTCCGCACTTTCTTTTGCAAGCATCCTCGCAATTTGGCTTATTTTTAATGCTCCGCTCCCTTTAAAATATAAATTAGGATTTGGGTGACATTCCGCTAACTTAAAAGATAAAAAGCAAATAGCCTGTAAATGTGTTTCTCTCTCTGTAACGCAATACTTAACTCTATCAACTATTTTAGTTATACTTTCGTTATAATTTTTATTAGTGCCTTTCCTGTAAAAATCTACATCTTGTTTTAGTTTAAGATTTTCTTTTTTTAATTTTTCTATTTCTTTCTCTTGTGAAAGTTCTTTTTGTGTAGGTTGTTCTAAAAACGTTTCCTTTCTTACATTTTCTTTTCTCTGATATTCGTCAATGCCTAAGATATAGGAAATTATCTTTTTATCTAAATAAATTTCTTTAAGATCAGCATCATCTATGGCTAGATAAACATTGTTAGTTTCTTCTCCTGTGTCCAAGTCTATATCATGGTATGTGCGATACATAATGCCCCCACTTAAAACGGTATATTTTCGTTTATTCCACTTTCCTCAATCACTTCCAAAATATCTATCAAGGAATCAAAGCCTAACGGTTCAGGTGGTTGATGCAATTTCTTTGGCAAGGTGTAGCAATCAATATCACCCAATTTCTTGAATACATCTAATTGTTTTCTTTCATTTTCATCAAGTAACTCATAAGGTAACTCATCAAGCATTAGATTGCGTGAATATTCTTGATTGTAATATTTGAATTTATCAATTAATACAGTGGCAATTTTATTATCTGATAACTTTGGATGCTTATTTCTGATCATAAGAAATAAATCATATAAACTAATAAAATTATTTTCTCTTTGATCTGCTAATTGAGTATATGCTTTCTCAAAGTCAAGCATCCAAACACCCCTATGTGTTGCCCTATTTAGTGAGAGTGCAACAAAGAACAAATAGGGTTGTTCTCTTTCGGCTCGGGTAATTAGTCCGCTCCTAGTTGCACTAATTCGCAAATTAGTCAGTTTTATACAAGAAAAGTATAATTATACTTCTTGAGTATAATTTAAACTAATTCAAAGTTAGTTAAATTTAATCATATTTCACTATACTGTACAAGCACTGTATAAAAAGTTTATTTTCAGCACAATACAATCTCTTTTTTAGGCTATTTACTACCTCATTTCGTCAAAATCACCTAAAAAAGTAGGACAAAAACAGCCAAAAATAGGACAAAAGTAACTAAAAATAGGACAATTTAAGGGTAAATTAGGACAATAATTGATTAATATTCATACTATTTTAAATGTAAGCTATTGTTTTATATACATCTGCATTTTTTATTGTCCTAATTGTCCTATAAAAATTTATGCTCCTATAAGAAAAGATTTTTTATGGTGTTGGTGGAAATAAAAAAGGCTAAACAAATTAGCCTTTAAAAGAATAGTGTTAAGCCACAACCTTAAGATGCTTTGGTGGTGGAATAATTGGCTCTGGTGCTTGGCTTTCTACATAGTCTGCCCATTCTTGTAACATCACCGCCCTTTGTGAGAGATACAAGGATTTATCATAGGTACGTCTAATTTGATTTTTATCTTTATTTTGCTTGTGTGATAAGGCTCTTTCTATCCAGTCGGCTTTATAGTCTTTCTCGTTTAATGACGTGCTGAATAGATGGCGTATGCCGTGCGTAGTAAGCCGTTTTTCCCCTATCCCCTTGATAATGGCTTTTCGCATTGTCTCAATGCTTAAATGACCGCTTTTCGCTGTTAAACTGGCAAACACAAATTCGCTATTAATCCCAAGTGCGGTGTGTAATTGTTGCATTTTATTAAATATCCCAATTGCTTGGCGTGATAGTGTTACTACGTGTTCTCTCCCCTCTGGTAGATTCTTATTGCCTTTTTGGACTCGGTAAGTCCACGTTTTTTCCTTGTAATTAATATCCGCCCATTTCGCTTTGGCTATTTCAGATGGTCGCCCACCAGTCAATACCACCAGCATAACCGCATAAAATGAAAACGGATTAAAACGGTTTTCATCTCTTGCTTTGTAAAAGCCTTGTAAAAACTCGCTTAATTCTTCAGGGGTGATAGTATTCATTCCCTTAGATACTGGCTTATCAAACTCCTTGCCTATTTCTGCTAACGAATTATGCGCAATCAATCCCCTATGAAGTGCGAACCTCATTACGTTATTAAGATTGCCAATAATCTTTTTAACGGTTTCTAGCTTGCCCTCTTTCTCAAGTGGTTTGATAGCATTAATGGCGATAAGTGGCGTGATTTCTGATATAGGGTAATTAGCAAAGCGTGGGAGCAAATGGCGTTCAAATAAAGCCCACGTATCTTTGGCGGTACGTTCTGAAAAGTTAGCCTTTATCTTTCTATCTTCAAACCACGCTTTAGCCATCTTCTCAAAGGTACGATTTAACTTATCCGCCTGTGCTTGTTCTTGTTGCTTACGGTAGGTTTGTGGGTCGATATTATTAGCCAATAACGCATTATATTCATCACGCTTGGCTCTAGCTTGTGATAAGGATAAATCAGGATAAGCTCCTATACTAATCTTAGCGCGTTTATTAGTGTAAGGTTTACTGTATATAAATCTCCATAATTTAGAGCCTGTATTAGCTACCATTAAATGCAATCCAGCACCATCAGAAAGTAAATACTCTTTGTCCTTTGGTTTTGCGTTTTTTATTTCCGTATCTGTGAGAGGTTTTACTTTTTTAGCCATATCATCAGCCCCTAGGTAATTTTGGTTACCTGTGAATAAATTTTTGCTGCCTGAAAGGTTCAACTTAACCACGTCCTAAAATGGTACGTTAATTACTGTATTTTCAACAGGTTATAATTATTTGTTACCTAATTAAAATTTTATTGTTACCTAAAAATACAAATAAAAACAAAAACAGAGACAAAAATAAATCATTTATTTTCAATAAGATAATAGCTTTTTGTTACCTTTTTATTTTTAATAAAACCTATTTTTAGGGAGTGATTTTAGAGAGTAACAAGCACATTATAAATCAGGTAACAAAAAAGGTAGCTAAAAATGCGGGTTAGAATGAATAAGTTTGATTAATTTTGCACTATGTAAAATGCGATAAATCTTGATTTTATTGGGTTTTATTGATTATTTTGGTGAGGTTTGATGAAGATTGATTTATGGATTGGCGGAGGAGAATGGGAGTCGAACCCACCCGAGATTGCTGGCAACCTCAACAGGATTTGAAGTCCTGCCGCTTCACCGGAAACGACGCTCCTCCGTGTTGGAATTAGTGCAAACTTTAACGCAAATAAGGAATAGATTCAAGTGAGTGAATCATCCTCCATACAAATGACCGTAGTTTTTTAACTTCATCACAAAATTCTCTTTTGATCGTACTGCTTACTGAATTTTGCTAAGAAAACAAGTATGATTGAGTCAATTTAATTTGTAAATAAAATAGGAATAACAATGTCTCTCTATCAAAGCCTTCCTTCTGTCGATAAAATCTTAAAAACAGCTGATGGTGTGGCGCTGGTTGCTGAATTCGGGCATTCAGCGGTGGTCAATATTTGCCGTCAATTAATCGAGCAAGGGCGTGAAAGTATAAAAAATGAAAATAAATTACCGCACTTTTTCACCGATTTTAAATACACAATTGAAACTATTCGCAGCAAATTACAGCAACAACAGCAAGTCAATATTCAATCTGTACATAATTTGACAGGCACCGTATTACATACCAATTTGGGGCGTGCGTTGTGGTCAGAAGCAGCACAACAAGCTGCCTTAACAGCGATGCAACAAAATGTCGCGTTAGAATATGATTTAGAGGCGGGCAAACGTAGCCATCGGGATCATTATATTAGTGAATTACTCTGTCAGTTAACTGGTGCAGAAGCGGCTTGTGTGGTCAATAATAATGCAGCAGCAGTTTTATTAATGTTAGCCACCTTTGCGCAAGGCAAAGAAGTGATTATTTCGCGAGGAGAATTGATCGAAATTGGTGGTGCATTTCGTATTCCTGATATTATGCAACAGGCAGGTTGTAAATTAGTTGAAGTCGGCACGACCAATCGTACCCATTTAAGTGATTATCGCAACGCAATTAACGAAAATACGGCATTTTTAATGAAAGTACATAGCAGTAATTATCAAATTTGTGGTTTTACAAAATCTGTATCTGAACAAGAATTAGTTAAGTTAGCGAATGAATTTAATCTGCCAGTAATAACGGATCTTGGTAGCGGTGCTTTAGTGGACTTAAGCCAATATGGACTACCTTCAGAGCCGACTGTACAAGAAAAATGGGCGCAAGGGGTGGACTTAATTTCTTTCTCTGGGGATAAATTATTAGGTGGTCCGCAAGCTGGCATTATTGTTGGGAAAAAAGCATGGATTGATCGCCTGCAATCCCATCCGTTAAAACGTGCATTACGTTGCGATAAAGTGATTTTAGCAGGCTTGGAGGCGACACTGCGTTTATATTTACAACCTGAAAAATTAAGTGAAAAACTGACCGCACTTTATTTACTGACCCAACCTGTCAATGAGTTACTCGCCAAAGCAGAACAGCTAAAAACTGCGTTACAAGAAAAATTAGGCACTGATTATTTACTGCAAATTGAAGACAGTTCGGCACAAATTGGCAGCGGTTCACAACCATTAGCGATAATTCCCTCTGTTGCTGTCACGATTTCGACAGAAATTTCTGGAAAATTGACCGCACTTTTACAACGTTTTAAACGTTTACCCCAGCCGATCATTTGCCGAGTAGAAAAAGAAAAAATCTGGCTCGATTTACGCAGTCTTGCCAGTTTAGCGCCGTTATTAGAAACCGTTAAACGGCTTTAAAATACATTTAAATAACAAAGGGGCATTTTTAAATTGCCCCTTCTTTTTTTATTCTCTTAGCATTAACCAATACGTTTTAATGCATCGTAAATCAGCCCCCAGAATTTATCTTTGTCTAATTTCATTGCCACTTGTGTATGGCAATTTTCAGGAATAGGGTAACGGAAATCGGCTACTGTCATACCTAATGTATGTGTACCTGTCAGTTCAATATTGACTGGCACAGCTTTTGTTGTGCAAACACTTGGATCGATCACATAAGCTACCGCACAAGGATCATGCACTGGCGGATAATCAAAACCTTGTGCTTGTTTATACATTTTGCCGAAAAACTCAAGCAGTTCGAGCACAAACTTCGCTGGTTTGGTTGGAATTTGAGCAATTTTCTCAACAACATCTGGAGTAGCAAGTGCTTGGTGTGTTAAGTCTAAACCAACCATTGTGACTTTCCATTTTTCATTAAACACAATATGTGCCGCTTCAGGATCAATTTTAATATTAAATTCGGCTACTGCGCTCCAGTTCCCTGTATGATAGCCGCCCCCCATTAATACCACTTCTTTCACTCGCTCTACAATTCGTGGTTCTTTACGCGCTGCCATGGCTATATTCGTCAACCCGCCTGTAGGTACTAATGTAATGGTTTTCGCTGGATGACTCATCACTAATTCAATAATCAAATCTACTGCATGACGAGGATCTAACGTTAAAGTTGGCTCTGGCAAAACAGGACCATCCATACCTGATTCACCATGAATGTTAGGAGCGACTTCCACTTCACGTACTAAAGGACGTACACAGCCTTTCGCAATAGGTACACCAATGATATTGGCAATTTCAGCAACAGCTAACGCATTACGACTAACTTTTTCCAAAGTTTGATTGCCCACTACTGTAGTAATCGCTAATAAATCAATTTCAGGATTACCATGTGCCAGTAAAATCGCAATCGCATCATCATGACCAGGATCACAATCTAAAATAATCTTTTTCATCGTTACCTCATTCTTAGCATATTTGATATACAACACATTGTTTCTTTTCAAATTTCTTGCTGAGATTAGAAGGATTATTATTCAATCACAATGCTTTATTCACATAATTGTGAGCAGGATCACAACATAATGGAATAAACACCATAGTAGGCTAGCAATCCTGAAAAAATCTTAGCCATTCTGTTGCTAAGTGCTAAAATTATGTAGAAATTGATTTGAGGACACTAATAACATGATTATCGTTACATCAGGCCATGTTGATCATGGTAAAACGGCATTATTACAAGCGCTAACAGGCACAAATACAGCACATTTACCCGAAGAAAAAAAACGTGGTATGACGATTGATTTAGGCTATGCCTATTTACCATTAACAGATTTGGGAAAAACAGACCGCACTTTAGGCTTTATTGATGTACCAGGTCATGAAAAGTTTTTAGTTAATATGCTCGCTGGATTAGGCGGCATTGATTATGCCATGCTAATTGTTGCAGCAGATGAAGGGATTCAAGCACAAACCAAGGAACATCTCACAATTTTACGTTTATTACAGTTACAACAAATTATTGTCGTTATTACAAAAGCAGACCGTGCAACTTCACTGCAAATTGACCAGCTTTCTCAACAATTAAAGGCAAATTACCCCATTTTAGCTCAATCGCCTCTTTTTATTACGTCTGCTAAAACCACACAGGGAATCGAAACATTACGCGAATATTTAGCACAGCTCCCGAATCTAGCTGATCAAAATAAACCTTTCCGTTATGCGATTGATCGGGTGTTTAGTGTAAAAGGTGCAGGTACAGTCGTTACAGGTACCGCATTTACTGGACAAGTCAAAATTGATGATGAATTGTACTTATCAACAGGACAAACAGTACGAGTAAAAAATATCCACAGCCAAAATCAAAAAGCCAACTTAGGCGCTGCGGGTGAACGATTGGCGCTCAATATTCATACCGATTTAGATCGTTCTTTAATTGAGCGAGGTGACTGGTTATTTTCACAACCACCAGAAGCTGCAACAGAACGTATTAGTGTTCAAATCAATACGGAAATCCCATTAGGTGAAAGCCAAGTAATACATCTATACCATGCTTGCGCAAGAACGACAGGGAAATTGAATTTATTACAAACTAAAACGCTATCTCCATCTCAACTAGGTTTAGCTGAGATCATTTTAGATAAGCCACTTTTTTTAACTTATGGTGATAAATTAATTTTACGCAGCGCTGATGCAAAACAAGTTATTGCAGGTGCCAAAGTATTAGAGATCAACTCACCAAAGCGATATAAACGTAGCGCAGAACGATTAGCCTTTTTACAGCAATTACAACAAGCAGAAACTTCTGCAAAACGTACCGCACTTTATTTACAAAACAAGGCTATTTCTGCACAAACATTAATGTGGACAGAACAATTAACGCCGAGCCAGCTAGATGAGAGCTTAAAAGAAAATCAGCAAACCTGCTTTCAAGACTGGTGTTTTAACCAAGACTACCAACAACAACAAAATGAAAAACTATTGAATGCACTAACACAGTACCATGAACAACATAACGATCAACTAGGCATTAGTAAAGCCCGTTTATATCGTATCGCGACATTAAATCAACCAGAAAAATTAATTTATCACTTTATCGACGAACTATTAAATGCAGATAAGTTACAACAAACACGCGGTTGGTTACATCTACCCGAACATAAAATTCACTTTTCAGCAGAAGAACAACAACTCTGGCAAGCTGTATTAGCGCAATTTGAACAAAATCATGGGCAAGCACTATGGGTGCGTGATTTAGCTAATGTATTAGAGCAAGAAGAAACGACTATGCGAACTTTTCTCTACAAAGCAGGAAAATTAGGCTACCTTACTCCGATTGTCAAAGATCGTTTTTTTCTCACCGAAACAATCTACGTATATTCTCGCTTAATCAAACAATTCATTGCCGAACACGGCGCTATTTCAGTTAATCAATTACGAGACGAATTAAAATTTGGGCGTAAGTTAGTTGTCCAATTAATAGAATATTTTGATCGTTCGGGTTTTTTACGTCGTAAAGGTAATCTACATATTCTAAGAGATGGAAATATATTTGATTCATAAAAAAGGCAGTAATATTTCATTTACCGCCCCTTTCTGATTTAAATTACTCAATCGATTTTGACTTGTTGTTGTGTTTCAATCGATTTTCTTACTGCACAAGCTACCGTCACCGCTTCTATTACATTTTGGCTTAACACGGTAGCTTTTTCATTATTAATAAGGCTCTGTACGACAATCTCAGCTTCAATCTCCACCGCTCTTGTTAACCAAAGTGGAGCAAGACTAGTGACCGAATTATATTTTTGAGTGGCTTTCCCACTTTCTCTTAACGATAAGTCTGCTTCAAATTCATCATATAAATTGAATTGCTCTCTTGTACCATCAGCAAGTGTTAAGGTAACAGTCGATGTAAAGAAATTAACCACAAGTGCACCAAGCTCGCCATGAATCGCAATTCCCCACTCATGTAGCCGATACGCGGTGCCCATTTCTAAAGACGCAAATACACCACTTTTAAATTGCAATAATAACTGGATAATATCATGGTGATTTGGCGTATCTGGATGTGCTCTATTAGTAGATTGTGCATAAACAGAACTCACATCGCCTAATAACCAACAAAGTAAATCCAACTCATGTATTTCATTAAATAACTTACCACCTGTTAAGTTGACATCATTTTTCCACCAATTTTTATCTTGGAAATCATCAATCCAACGTTGTCTATTTGCTCTTGCTACTGTAATTTTGCCTAATATTCCTTGCTCGATTAATGCTTTTGTTTTGATTAGCCCAGGTAAAGTACGCAATAAGTGGCCAATATAAACGTTTTTTCCTTTTTCATTTGCTAATGCAAGGATTTCTTCGCAATCTTTTTGGTGAATACTAAAAGGGACTTCAATAAAAATATGACTACCATATTTTAACGCCGTGACTGCGGGTATTTTGTGTGCATAATTAGGGGTTGCAATTAAAACTAAATCAGGCTTAGTTTCTAGTAAGAGAGTTTCTGTGTCCACATAAGCCTGAGTACTTAATTTTTGTGCTAGGTTTTCCGCCAATGCCATAGAAAGATCAGTAACACCAAGTAATTCAGCGCCTGCCTTTGTAAAACCTAGCGCTAATTGCTGCCCAAAAAATCCGCAACCAATTAAAGCAATTTTAATGTTACTCATTGTCTTTTCCTTGTGTTAAACGTTGTCTCATTGCTTGAAAATAATACAAAATCGCTCTTTGTACACGCTCAAGATCACGTGCTTCAACTGCATCGATTAATTCTCGATACTGCATAGCAAGTGCAGTTGGAGAAATCAGAATTTTCGGTAATTCTCCATCAAGCTGTTGATAAATTTGCCAAAATGCATCTAAATATTGGGTTAATAAATGATTTTGCACTGACTGATACATTAATAGATGAATCTGATGCTCCTCTTTAATAGAAAATAAGCCTTGTTGTGCATTATCTTCTAAGATATGTACGAGTTGCTGTAATTGCTGGACCTCTTGTGAATTTATCTTTTGTACTGCAATAGGAGCAAATCCATATTGCAATATTTCTCGCACATCTAAAATATCAATAATGCTTTTTAAGTTATCTTGTAAATGTAATTGTGCATAAAACGTTAATCCTCGAATCATTGGTACTAAAGATGACGTTCCAACAAAAGTTCCTATACCATGATGAATATCAAGAATATGTAATGCTTCTAGTGACTTAATCGCTTCACGCAGGCTAGAACGGCTAACGCCAAACAAATCAATTAACTCATTCTCGGTTGGCATCAAATCACCAGACTTCATTTTTCGCTTGATAATCAGCTCTTTAATTTTTTCTTGCAAAGCAAGAGATGCCGCTTTTTTAGTTAATTTCTCCATAGTTTTCTCATTTTTGTGATCTGGATCTCTTTATATTTATTTAAATATAGGACATCATATGTCTAAATAAGTGACAAAATTAAAAATTCCATTTTTAATTAATGAAATCATTTTAATGCGCTAAGTTGTTTTTAAAATCTACGAATAAACTATATTTCTATATATTACTTTAAGGTGGATACATATGGCAACGTTATTACTGAATAATATTAATAAACGTTATGATAATGGTTTTCATGCAGTACAAGATTTTAATTTAAGTGTTGAAGATCAAGAATTTATTGCTTTAGTTGGTCCTTCTGGTTGTGGTAAATCAACATTATTACGAATGATTGCTGGATTAGAAGATATTTCTAGTGGTGAATTTTATATTGATGAACGTCTAGTAAATGATGTGGAAGCAAAAGATCGAGATATTGCAATGGTCTTTCAATCTTATGCCTTATATCCACATATGACTGTCTATGACAATATGGCATTTGCACTAAAATTGCGTAAGTTTCCTAAAGATGAAATTGACCAAAAAGTTAAAGAAGCCGCTAAAATTCTTGGCTTAGATGCCCTCCTCAATCGTAAACCTAAAGCCTTATCAGGGGGGCAACGTCAGCGTGTTGCTCTAGGACGAACGATTGTCCGTTCGCCTAAAGTATTCTTAATGGATGAACCTCTTTCTAACTTAGATGCTAAGCTACGTGGTAATATGCGTGCTGAAATTATTCGTATCCATAAAACTCTTCATGCAACCACGATTTATGTCACCCATGATCAAACTGAAGCAATGACAATGGCTGATCGCATTGTCGTGATGAAAGCTGGCGTAGTACAACAAATTGGCTCACCAAAAGAAATTTATAACACGCCAAATAACCTTTTTGTTGCAGGATTTATTGGTGCACCAACAATGAATTTTATTCATGGAAGAATTGAGAATGGTCAATTTATTGCGCCAAAAGGAACAACTCTTGCTATCCCAGAACAACATTATCAATTAATAAAAGAAAAAGGATTTGATAATAAAGATATTATTCTCGGTATTCGACCAGAAAATATTTCTAATGATCCTATGTTATTAGGTATATATCAACATTCAATGATCCACGCTTATATTAATGTCGCAGAATTACTTGGTGCAGAATATATTTTACATACCGATATTGATGGCGAAGAAATTAAAGCAATTGTCCATGCACGACAAAATATCAAAATGGAACAAGTTGTTAATTTAGCATTTGATATGAAATATGCACATTTCTTTGATCCACAAACAGAAAAATCATTATTACAGCTTTAATAAATGATTTTAACGATTGTTAATAAGAATAGGAGATTCTCTCTATGAAATTGAAAAAACTTTTTTCTGTTTTATTGCCAATTATTGCTGGTGCTTCTGTATTAACGGGCTGTAATGAGGAAAATAAAACAACTCAAACAAGTGCGGCAATGCCAAAAGATGGGCAAGAGTTAGCAGGTAATATTACATTTTGGCACTCATTCACTCAAGGACCTCGCTTAGAAATCATTCAACAAGCTGCAAAAGAATTTGAGGCAAAAAATCCTAAAGTCAAAATTAAAATTGAAACCTTCTCTTGGAATGACTTCTATACTAAATGGACTACAGGCCTTTCTTCAGGTAACGTACCTGATTTAAGTACAGCTTTACCAAATCAAGTTGTAGAAATGATTAACTTTGGTGCACTTCAACCTCTAGGTGATCTTATTGATAGTATTGGGCGCGATAAATTTTCTGAAGCTGCAATTAGTGAAGGGACAGTAAAAGGACAAAATTACTCGATTCCACTTTATTCTCATGCTCAAGTGATGTGGATACGTAAAGATCTCTTGGAAAAACACCAATTATCTGTACCAAAAACCTGGAATGAGCTTTATGACACAGCTAAAAAACTAACGCAAGAGGGTGTCTATGGGCTTTCTGTACCAATGGGTAGTAATGATTTTATCGCAACTCGTTTCTTAAATCTTTATGTACGCAGTGGCGGTGGTAGCCTATTGACCAAGGATTTAAAAGTCGATCTCACTAGCCCATTAGTACAGGAGGGGATTAAATATTGGGTAAAAATGTATAAAGATACCTCACCAAAAGATTCTGTGAATTATAATGTGTTACAACAAGCAACGCTTTATTATCAAGGTAAAACCGCGTTTGATTTTAACTCAGGCTTCCAAATTGGTGGTGTAAAAGCGAACTCTCCACAATTATTAGAGTTTGTTGATGCTTACCCTGTACCAAAAATCAATGAAAATGATCCAACACCTGCATTGGAAACAGCCAATATTCCAATGGTCATTTGGAAAAATTCAAAACACCCTGATGTATCCAAAGCCTTTATGAAAACACTTTATGATAAAGAGCGCTATATTTCTTTCCTAAAAGCTGTTCCAGTAGGTATGTTACCTGCAATAAAAGGAATTTCTGATGACCCAGCTTACAAAGAGGATCCAATTATCAAACAATTTGCTCACGCAGAAAAAGTGATTACAGACGCAGTGCAACTTGGTACAGCTATTGGCTATGAGCATGGCCCAAGTGTGCAAGCGGGTATCTTAACTAATCAGCATATTATTGAAAAAATGTTCCAAGATATTGTGATAAATGGAACGGATCCAATGGTAGCTGCACAAAAAGCAGAAAAAGAATTAAATGCTTTACTCGAAGCTGTTGTAACCCCGTAAACAACCCAATCCCCTAATGTCTTTCAAATTTGCTTACACAAATAAGCATTAGGGGACTTTTACCCAAAATTTAGCGTAAATAATGGATTGAATAAGGAGTTTTCCTTATGTACTACAGACAACATAACTACACCAGATGGATATTTGTATTACCCGCGATGCTAGTCGTATCCGTTCTGTTTGTTTACCCGTTTCTATCAAGTATTTTTTACAGTTTTACCAATAAAAACTTAATTATGCCGAATTATAGCTTTGTTGGTTTTGCTAATTATCAAGCTGTCCTTTCAGATCCCAACTTCTGGCTATCATTCTTTAACTCATTAAAGTGGACTGTTCTTTCATTGACAGGACAAGTATTAGTGGGGTTTTTCCTCGCATTAGCGTTAAATCGAGTCAGACGTTTCAAATGGCTCTATAAAATTTTACTTATCATTCCTTGGGCATTCCCAACTATTGTCATTGCATTCTCTTGGCAATGGATTTTAAACGGTGTATACGGTTATTTACCTAATATGCTAGTGCAACTGGGTCTCATGGAAGTCGCACCGAATTTCCTCTCTGATCGAACTTGGGCATTCGTGTGTTTAGTGTTTATTAATATATGGTTTGGTGCACCAATGATTATGGTAAACGTCTTATCTGCGTTACAAACAGTACCAGCTGATCAATATGAGGCTGCGAAAATTGATGGTGCAAATGCTTGGCAAATTTTCCGTTATATCACCTTACCACATATTAAATTAGTCGTTGGGTTACTCGTCGTCTTGAGAACTGTTTGGGTCTTTAATAACTTCGATATTATCTATTTGATTACAGGTGGTGGCCCTGCTAATGCCACAATGACACTACCAATCTTTGCTTATGATATGGGCTGGGGCAGTAAATTGTTAGGACGTTCCTCTGCAGTCACTGTTCTACTGTTTATCTTCTTACTCTCAGTTTGTTTCATTTACTTCAAAATTATTAACCGTTGGGAAAAAGAGGGGAAATAATATGAAAAAGAAATCTACTCTATTGGGCGACATTATTTCTCATCTTTTCCTGACGGTAACCACTATTATTGCTATTTTTCCGTTGGTATGGATTTTCCTTTCCTCCATTAAAGGTAAGGGAGAATTAACAAGTGAGCCCACTCGTTTTTGGCCAAAAGTCTTAACCTTAGACTATTTTGAACACGTCATTTATGACCTTAATTTCATTGTAAATATTAAAAACAGTTTGTTTATTTCCCTTGTTACGACGGTCATTGCCATTACGATTTCATCTATGGCAGCTTATGGCATTGTGCGATTCTTTCCTAAACTAGGATCCATTATGTCTAAATTATTAGTTACAACTTATATTTTCCCACCTATTTTACTTGCTATTCCTTACTCGATTGCGATGGCAAAAGTGGGATTGACAAATACCACCACGGGGCTAATTGTTGTCTATCTTTCCTTTAGTGTGCCTTATGCTGTGTGGTTATTAGTTGGTTTTTTTCAAACCGTGCCTATTGAAATCGAAGAGGCTGCTAAAATTGATGGTGCTAATAAATTTACAGTGTTCTTCAAAATTGTTTTACCGCTAGTCGCGCCAGGTATTGTCGCCACTGCAATTTATACCTTTATTAATGCGTGGAATGAGTTCTTATACGCCCTTATTTTAGTCAACGATACAAGTAAGATGACTGTAGCTGTAGCGTTACGCTCTTTAAATGGTGCAGAAATTCTTGATTGGGGCGATATGATGGCGGCCTCGGTGCTCGTGGTTATCCCTTCTGTTATCTTCTTTTGCTTTATCCAAAATAAAATTGCAAGTGGATTATCTGAAGGTTCCGTGAAATAGAATTTATTTATCGTCATGTGAGGAGAATTAAAATGATCAAATATGGTGTTGTAGGTGTAGGTTATTTTGGTGCAGATTTAGCACGTTTTATGAACGAAAATGAGAATGCAAAAGTCACAATGGTTTATGACCCCGAAAATGGGCAAACTATTGCACAAGAATTAAATTGCATTGCAGCCAATAGTTTAAAAGAATTGGTAAGTAGTCCTGAAGTAGACTGTGTCATTGTGGCGACACCAAACTACCTACATAAAGAACCAGTAATTGAAGCAGCGAAACATGGTAAACACGTTTTTTGTGAAAAACCAATTGCACTTAATTACCAAGATTGTGATGAAATGGTAAGAACTTGCGAAGAAAATGGGGTGATTTTTATGGCGGGCCACGTCATGAATTTCTTTAATGGTGTTCATCATGCAAAAGAATTAATCAAACAAGGTGTGATTGGCAAAGTATTATATTGCCATTCTGCTCGTAATGGCTGGGAAGATGAACAACCTAGTATTTCATGGAAAAAAATTCGTGCAAAATCAGGTGGTCATTTATATCACCACATCCACGAATTAGATTGTATTCAGTTTATTATGGGTGGTATGCCTAAAACAGTCACGATGACAGCGGGTAATGTTGCACATCAAGGTGAAAAATTTGGTGATGAAGACGATATGTTATTCCTCAATTTAGAATTTGATGATGGACGTTTTGCTGTACTTGAATGGGGCTCAGCTTTCCGCTGGGGAGAACATTATGTACTTATTCAAGGTGAAAAAGGTGCGATTAAGTTAGATATGTTCCATTGTAAAGGTACACTACGTGTCGATGGCAAAGATAGCTATTTCCTTATTCACGAAACGCAAGAGGAAGATGATGATCGTACTCGAATTTATACCAGTACAGAAATGGATGGTGCAATTCAATATGGTAAACCTGGTAAACGTACCCCAATGTGGCTCAGCTCTATTATGAAAAAAGAAATGAAATATCTAAATGATATTTTACATGGTATGAAACCAACAGAAGAATTCGAGAAATTACTTACTGGTGAAGCCGCAAGAGCAGCAATTGCTACAGCAGATGCCTGCACCAAGTCTCGCTATGAAAATCGCAAAGTCGAGGTTGCAGAGATCACAGGTTAATACAAATCGCGGTCAATTTTAAAATTGACCGCACTTATTATCCATAATTAACGCTAAGTTAGGTTAGTTTGGGCGCGCAAGCGCCCTTTTTTATATGCATTAAAAATTTAACTATAACGAGTAATAAGCGTCACAGCATGCACAAAACAACTTATTTTACATTCACCACAACCATTACAATTTTGATTAACTGACAGCTGATTGTGGGAGTAAACAATTGCATCTTGTGGGCACTTTTGTTGGCATTCGTCACAAACTTGCCCACGTTGAAGTAAACAAGTTGCTGCAAACTCAGGACGCAGTTCAGTATCAGCTGGAAAAGCATAATGTAAAGCATGACGATGACATACTTCGGCACATTTAGAACAAAAATCACAAGCAGAAAAATCAATATTAAGGACAGGTTTGTGCTCAATAAGGTGAATCAAACCATAAGGACAAGCATCTACACAATCCCCACAACCATTACAAACTTCAACAAATAATGATTCTTTAGCGGCAAAAGGAGGACGATTGTGTTGACGCTTTTCTTGCTTAATTGCCTGCTCACTTCCACCTAATAACCCACGTAATAAACCTCGACGAGACAGCTTATGATGGCTTAAATATGCCTCATAATAACGTTCATCTCGGTTATTTTGCGAACTATCTGCAATGTGTTTTAACATTATATTCAAATACGATTTTTGTTAACGATATAAACGGGCTTTTTGTACTTCGATAGCTAACTGTTGCTGCCAATCAGTCAAAGTAAGCTGAGTCAATAATGCAATTCCTTGATAAAAGGCAGATTCTTGTTGTGCTGCCATCAGTTGTAAATAACGTGTTGACCAAGTTAAAAAATGTTCTGCTAAAAATACGTTCAATAACTCAGGGTGATTTTCAGCTAAGTAAGCTGCCAACATTAGCATCAAACCAATATGATCTTCAGGTTCATTTTGTTCTATTACAAAAGCAATCTCGTGTTGGCGTAAAAACTCTCGTAGTTTCAATAAAGAATGACCAAAAATCACTGATTCAGGATCAAGATATACGGATCCCCAAGGTGGGGCGATTAATGCATTTGGACCAATAAATAAATGCTGATATTCAAATACCAACTGTTCAGAAAGCAGTCCTTGCTCAATTTTTACAACAACATCTGTACTAGGTGTGGGTTGCCACTCTGCTTGCCAATCAGACTGTTGGAAAAAATCAATAATGGGCGCCAAATTCTGATTATCAGGTGCATAATAAAATAATGAACCTAATAAACGACCCGAAACTGAGATCCATTCTAGCTGCGCTGTATTCATATATTTACCCAAAAATGATTAAAAAAGACCGCACTTTATCCTTGATAATAAAGGGTAAGTATAAACCTACCCCCCATATTATGTCAGTTAAGCACCTACCGCCATGCCTGCTGTCATATGTAAGCCATAAAACAGCAAACGACCAATCATCTCAGCAACAAGTACGCTAATTACCGCAATTAGCTTACTGACCATTGAAGTAGGTTTATGCACAATATAGAACAACAATACAATAGCAAAACCAATTAAACTAAAGCGCACAGCTGTTAATATTGCAAAATCAGGCACAAGTACATTTGCTTTTTGTACTGAAGTCACAATCCCTGCCAGACTAAAGCCCTGATATATTGCAATAATAGCAGCGACTAGTGCTGTGATTGAAATAATAGAAGGTACCCAAGCAACAATTTTACCATCTGGGCGCTCAGTATGTAATAAGCCATAACCAAGTGTAAAGCCTCCTAGAATCACTGTTAAGTAGAAATTCCATGTAGTAAAACTCGTATTCCATGTGGGTACAGTCGAAATATGATAAACTTGATTCATCATATACATAAAAATGACACCAACAGCAGAAGCGAGTACTAATAAGAAACCACCAAGTGCACTAGGTAGCTTATCTAAAACAGCCAACATCCAATAGACACCAACTAAAGTAAAAAATAATACGCCTGTCGCAATTTCATTACTTAACATAGATTCACCGACACGATTTAACGAGTTAAACGCGCGCAATGGTGACCCCAAATGTGCAATAGATGCAATAAAACCAATACCCAATAACACTAATAATACAAATAGTGCTTTATGGATATAACGGCGATAATGGATATCCTGAGTGGCAAAGAGCACCATCGAAAAGAGTAAAAATGCACCCACAACGGATTGTGCTAATACAGTAAAAATCACTAAAGGTAATTCATGTAATCCATTCATTCTACACCTCTCTTGGGTTAGCTAAAAAACCCGTTGTATCGCCACTTGGGCGAGCATGTTTATTCGTTTTCACTACTAAATTTGGTGCAGTAAGATCTGCTGGCGGTAAAGGTGCAATTGAGGCTTGTTCGCCATATTTTTCTCTCAATTCAGAAATAGGCGCAAAATCTAAGGCTCGTAATGGACACGCATCAACACAAATTGGTTTTTGCCCCGCTTTTACACGAGAATAACAGCCATCACATTTTGTCATATGACCTTTCGCTGCATCATATTGTGGTGCATCATACGGGCATGCCATATGGCAATAACGGCAGCCAATACAAATATCTTCATTAACAATCACGAAACCATCAGCATTTTTATGCATTGCGCCTGTTGGACAAACCTTTACACAGGCTGGATTATCACAATGGTTACAAGAAATCGACATATAATAAGTAAAGATGTCTTGATTCCAGCAGCCTTTGCTATCTTCAATCCAATTACCGCCACAATACTCATAAATACGGCGAAAATTTACTTCAGTATCTAAATCTTTATAATCTTTACAGGCTAACTCACAAGTTTTACAGCCTGTACAGCGTTCTGAATCAAAATAAAAACCATATTGTTCCATAGCTCACTCCTTAGACCTTCTCAACTTGAACTAAATTAGAATGTTGTGGATTACCTTTTGCTAAAGGCGATGGTCGTTGTGTCGTCAACACATTAACACACCCTGCATGATCAACCCCTTTACTGTCTGGGGCATACCAAGCGCCTTCACTTAATGCAACCACACCTGGAATAATACGTGGGGTGACTTTAGCATAGATTTGAACTTCGCCACGATCATTAAAGATACGAATCATATCGCCATTTTTAATATTACGGGCTTGCGCATCCAAAGGATTAATCCAAACCTCTTGTGGATTAGCCGCTTTGATTACATCAACATTGCCATAAGTAGAATGTGTACGTGCTTTATAATGAAATCCTGTCATTTGTAATGGATATTTCTCCATTAATTTATCGCCATAATGCTCAAAACTATCTGCATGAACAGGTAACGGATGAATCACTTCATCTTTTTCTAATTTCCATGTTTGTGCAATTTCTGCTAGCCGTTCAGAATAAATTTCAATTTTGCCTGAAGGTGTTTTGAGAGGATGTGCTATAGGATCCTCGCGGAAATGTTTATACGCAATATAAAAACCATTTGGATCAACTTTCTTAAAGATACCTTGCTCTCTAAATTCTTCAAAAGTAGGTAGTTCAGGTAATTTCTCACGTGATAATTGATAAATATGCCGCAGCCATTCTTCTTGTGTCCGACCTTCTGTAAATTGTTCTTTAATACCCATTTTTTCAGAAAGTGCACTCAACATATCGTAAATATTGCGACATTCAAATGCGGGGGTAACAGCTTGATCTGCAAAAATAACATAGTTCATATTCGCCACAAATGCATCCATACAAAAATCCATTTGTTCTGAGGCAGTACAATCTGGTAATAAAATATCACTGTATTTTGCAGTAGAAGTCATGTGATTATCGATTGTAATAATCAATTCACATTGTTCTTCATTTTGTAGAATTTCATGGGTACGATTAATATCTGAATGTTGATTAATCAAACAGTTACTTGCATAGTTCCAAATAACCTTTATTGGTGCAGTGAGTTTATCAACACCTCGAATACCATCTGTTAATGCCGTCATTTCATGTGCACGGAAAATAGCATCAGTCCACATAAACATTGGAATACTAGCTTTTACTGGATTTTGTAAGGTAGGCATACGAACAAAGGGTATTTTGTAAGTACTTTCCCTTGCCCCTGTATTCCCCCCACTAATACCGACATTACCCGTCAAAATAGGCAACATAGCAATTGCACGAGAAATTAACTCACCATTACTGCGGCGTTGCGGCCCCCACCCCTGTGAAATATAAGCAGGTTTTGCCCCTGCAATCTCACGTGCTAATTTAATAATACGAACCTCTGGGATACCTGTGATTTGCGATGCCCATTCTGGTGTTTTCGCAATACCATCATCACCTTGCCCTAAAATATACGCTTTATAATGCCCATTTGTAGGCGCACTTTCTGGCAAGTTTTTTTCGTCATAACCAACACAATACTTATCTAAAAATGCCTGATCGACCAAATCTTCTGTAATCATGACATAAGCAAGTGCTGAAACGAGTGCTGCATCAGTACCTGGACGAATTGGGATCCATTCATCTTCACGACCTGCAGCAGTATCAGTATAACGAGGATCAATTACGATCATTTTCGCATTTGATTTCTCACGAGCTTGTTCAATACAATAAGTTAATCCCCCACCACTCATACGTGTTTCTGCTGGATTATTACCAAATAACACGATTAATTTAGTATTTTCAATATCCGCCAGCCCATTACCTGAAGCCCAGCCACCACCATAAGTATAATCAAGACCTACTGCAATTTGTGCAGTACTATAATCGCCATAGTGATTAAGATAGCCCCCTAAACAGTTCATAAAACGCGCTATCATTGTTGAGCCTGGCGGCCATGATTTTGTCATCGTACCGCCAAGAGTCCCTGTACCATAGTTCAGGTAAATAGATTCATTGCCGTACTTTTCAATATTTTTACGCAAGGATGCTGCAATTTCAGTCAATGCTTCATCCCAACTAATACGTTTAAACTTACCTTCACCTCGTTTACCCACTCGTTTCATAGGATATTTCAGACGATCTGGATTATAGACACGACGACGCATTGAGCGACCGCGCAGGCACGCTCTTACTTGATGATCAAGGTTATAAGTATCAGTCCCTGTATTATCCGTTTCAACATAGAGAATTTTGTTATCTTTAACATGCATTCTTAATGGGCAACGACTCCCACAGTTAACTGTACAAGCACTCCAGACAACCCTTTCTTCTGTAGAACTGACCGCACTTTTCTCTGCAGCAACAGTTTTAAAGGGTAATGAGAGATTAGTAGCGGCTAATGTAGCACCGATTGATGCTTTTTTGATTAAAGACCTTCTGGTCAATGTAGGATTGACAATTGATTTATCCATAACTTCTCCCCCAACGGTTATGTCATAAACAAAAACACAAAAGTGTTATTATTTAACAACTAAAAAGGGGTAGAAATAATGAGATAGATCAAGGTTTTTCAAAAGAAAATAATGTTAATGATAAAAAACATGATATAAATCAATAACATAAGAAAAATGATAATTATTTTTATTTAAAATAACCAAATATTACAATAAGTTATCGTCCAAATTTAACGTTTATAAAACATTGTCACACTCCAATGATCTCTTAATTTTCAATATCTACACTCACTACTTCTGATTCATTTTTTAATAATAAATAGACATTTTGTAGCATTGTTTTATCTGTAATTAAGCAACGTATATTTAATCTTACATCATCTGTATTTGGTAAATCTTTGACATTTAAACTATCAATACGGTAATTATTATTGATTAAAATATCAGTGATTTTACCAATCGCAGTCGGTGTACTGAGCTGAATCGTTAACTTGGTTTTACGAATTTTATTTTTACGGCGTACTAGGCTTTGCACAATTGGACTTAAACGTACAGCGATTAAAATCATCATTGTTGCAATAATTGCGTCAAAGAAAAAACCCGCGCCACTGGCAATACCAATTCCAGCTGCCGCCCAAATAATCGCAGCTGTCGTCAAACCTGAAATCGCATCATTACTCTTACGTAAAATAACACCAGCGCCTAAAAAGCCAATACCACTAATGACCTGAGCCGCTAAACGCATTGGATCAGTACGAATATTCTCCGAAACTTGCGCGTAATGTTCTGCCGCTTGAATCGAAACAATCGTTAGGACACAAGTAGTAACTGCAATAATAACGCACGTTTTTACCCCAACAGCTTTTCGTTTTAACTCCCGTTCTAGCCCAATAATACCACCGAGTAACATTGCCATCGACATTTTGGCTAAAATAGAAAACTGTGCTGAAGCAACAAAAAGATGAAATAATTTAATAAAGCTATCCATAAAACGGTCAAATTAAAAATTAATGAGTAATTCAATCATTCTAACAAGGGAATCTTATAAGTCTAGCGCTAAACTGAAATATATAATTAATTGCAAACAAGAATCTTTTATTAATACGTTTTTAGCTTACTTGCTCAATAAAGGACACCATAGACTGAACTTTCGAATATGTTTGCTCTACTAAAGCGAGTATTTGGGTTAAATCTTTATATCAAGTATCATAAAAATAGCTTATTCATCATCAATCTAATTAACAAAATGATTTTGTAAGGAAATCTGACAAAATTTGCAGTAAAATGACCGCACTTTTAATTAAATAGCGAACATTATGTCAATCTCTAAACAAAAATTGATTGCTTATGCACAATTAATGCGTTTTGACAAACCTATCGGTACCCTATTATTACTTTGGCCAACACTTTGGGCACTCTTTTTATCTGTGAAAGGAATGCCTGATATCAGTATTTTGACTATTTTTATTTTAGGTGTAATCTTAATGCGTGCAGCAGGCTGTGTCATTAATGATTATGCAGATCGGCATATTGATGGCAAAGTAAAACGGACCTCAAAACGTCCCTTAGCAACAGGCACAGCAACTCCCAAAGAGGCAAAATATTTATTTGCCTTGTTAATTTTATGTGCTTTTATTTTAGTCCTCTTTCTCAATTATTATGCGATAGCTTTGTCTTTTATTGCCGTATTTCTCGCCTTTATTTACCCATTTATGAAACGCTATACTCACCTTCCACAATTATTTTTAGGCATGGCATTTGGTTGGTCAATTCCAATGGCATATGGTGCATCAATTGAATCACTTCCTTTAGAATGTTGGTTACTTTTTTTTGCTAACTTAACTTGGACAGTCGCTTATGACACTCAATATGCGATGGTTGATCGTGATGATGACTTGAGAATTGGCGTAAAATCAACAGCGATTTTGTTTGCCCAATACGACAATAAAATTATTTCTTTATTACAAATCATTACTCTGATTTTTTTAGCATTTATTGGTCACCTCGCAAAATTACACAGTAGCTACTTTGTGGTGCTATTCCTTGCAACTTTACTATTCATTTATCAATGTAAGCTGATCAAAAATCGGAAAAGAGAAGATTGTTTTAAAGCGTTCTTAAATAACAATTATTTTGGTTTAATGATCTTTATTGCATTTTTATTTGGTATTTTTAATTAAATTAAGCACAACGTATTTATGTAAATATCAAATAGTTTCTAAAGGGATTACCTTGATTTTTTGCATAACATCTCAATATTAGCCAATACGTTTTGGCATAAAAGGAAAACAAAATGACAACGATTGTAAGTGTTCGCCGTAATGGTAAAGTCGTCGTAGGTGGTGATGGCCAAGTGTCATTAGGCAATACAGTAATGAAGGGGAATGCACGTAAAGTTCGCCGCTTATATAATGGTAAAGTCCTTGCTGGCTTTGCTGGGGGAACTGCCGATGCATTTACGTTATTTGAATTATTTGAACGTAAACTAGAAATGCATCAAGGTCATTTACTAAAAAGTGCGGTGGAATTAGCTAAAGATTGGCGCACTGATCGCGCATTACGCAAACTAGAGGCAATGCTGATCGTTGCAGATGAAAAAGAAAGTCTCATCATTACAGGCATTGGTGATGTAGTACAACCCGAAGCAGATCAAATTTTAGCAATTGGATCTGGTGGTAATTTTGCTTTATCTGCTGCTCGTGCTCTAGTAGAAAATACTGATTTATCAGCCCGTGACATTGTTGAAAAATCGTTACAAATCGCTGGTGATATTTGTGTTTATACTAATACTAATTTGACGATCGAAGAATTACCTTAACTTATCAAAGATATAATATGGCATGGTTCTACTTAGTAATAGCAGGATTACTTGAGATTGGGTGGCCAATTGGTCTCAAAATGGCAAATCAAGTAGAAACGCGTTGGCTTGGTCTTTTTATCGCAATAACCTTTATGATGGGTAGTGGTGCTATGCTATGGCTTGCCCAAAAATCAATCCCAATGGGAACTGCTTATGCAGTGTGGACAGGGATTGGTGCAGCGGGAGCCTTTATTGTTGGCGTGCTATATTACAACGATGCACTGACTTTCTGGCGTACACTTGGTGCATTAATGATTATTAGTGGCGTGATTGTCTTAAAATTAGCGTCACATTAAAGAAATAAGAGAGAAAAATATGTCTGAAATGACCCCTAGAGAAATTGTTTCTGAATTAGACCAACACATTATTGGTCAAGCAGATGCTAAAAGAGCAGTTGCAATTGCATTAAGAAACCGTTGGCGCAGGATGCAATTACAAGAACCGCTTCGCCACGAAGTGACTCCGAAAAATATTCTAATGATTGGACCAACAGGTGTAGGTAAAACAGAAATTGCTCGCCGCTTAGCGAAACTAGCCAATGCCCCGTTTATTAAAGTGGAGGCCACAAAATTCACTGAGGTAGGTTATGTTGGTAAAGAAGTCGATTCAATTGTCCGAGACTTAACTGATAGTGCAATGAAATTAGTTAGACAAACTGAAATTGAAAAAAACCGTTTCCGTGCTGAAGAAGCTGCAGAAGATCGTATTTTAGATACACTACTCCCGCCTGCTAAAAATCAATGGGGACAAGTTGAAGAAAGTGATAACAACAGTACAACACGACAAATCTTTCGTAAAAAATTGCGTGAAGGGCAATTAGACGATAAAGAAATTGATATTGATGTTGCCGCACCGTCAATGGGCGTTGAGATTATGGCGCCACCTGGTATGGAAGAGATGACAAATCAATTGCAATCTATGTTCCAAAATCTATCAAGTGGACAAACCAAAAAACGCAAAATGAAAATTAAAGATGCGTTAAAAACCTTGATCGACGACGAAGCCGCAAAATTAATTAATCCAGAAGAGTTAAAACAAAAAGCCATTGATGCCGTTGAACAAAACGGTATCGTATTCATTGATGAAATTGATAAAATCTGTAAAAAAGGCGAATACAGTGGCGCAGACGTTTCTCGAGAAGGTGTGCAGCGTGATTTACTGCCTTTAGTTGAAGGTACTACAGTAAGTACTAAACATGGCATGGTAAAAACAGATCATATCCTATTTATCGCGTCAGGCGCATTCCAAGTGGCACGCCCATCTGATTTAATTCCAGAACTCCAAGGACGGTTACCTATTCGTGTTGAGTTATCTGCATTAAGTGCGGTCGATTTTGAGAGAATTTTAACTGAGCCAAATGCTTCTTTAACAGAGCAGTACAAAGCACTTATGGCAACGGAAGGCGTTAATATTGAATTTACGCCAGATGCAATCAAAAAAATTGCTGAAGCGGCTTTCCGTGTAAATGAAAAAACTGAAAATATTGGTGCTCGCCGTTTACATACTGTGATGGAACGTTTGATGGATAAAATCTCATTTAGTGCAAGTGAGATGAGTGGTCAGTTAATCAATATTGATGCGTCTTATGTAGAAGATGCATTAGGTAATGTAGTTGAAAATGAAGATTTAAGCCGTTTTATTCTATAACAATGAACTAAAAAGCACCGTACTTTATATAAATTCAGCAAAAGTCCGGTGCTTTTATTCGTTTTCCACTATTTTCTGAGTTTAACCAATTCAACTGCATGATCAGCGCCTTTAGTTAAAATTAGATTGGCACGTTCTCTGGTTGGTAGAATATTTTGCTGTAAATTCAATCCATTAATTTCATCCCAAATCTTACCTGCAGTTACAATAGCCTCCTCTTTGGACAAATTTGCATAGTGCTTAAAATAAGAATTTGGATCGCTAAATGCACTTTGACGAAATTTCAAGAAACGGCTGATATACCATTCTTTTAACAAGGTTTCATCTGCATCCACATAAATAGAAAAATCTACAAAATCAGATACAAACATTTGATTTGAGCGACCATCTCCTGTTTGTAACACATTTAATCCCTCTAGAATCAAAATATCTGGCTGATCCACAAGATTAAATTGATCAGGAATAATGTCGTAAGTTAAATGAGAATAAATTGGTGCACTCACATTCGGCTTACCTGATTTAACATCGGCTAAAAAACGAAGCAGACGAGGAGTATCATACGAAATAGGGAAACCTTTTTTATGTAAAATCTCTTCTTTTTGCAACTTGGCTAATGGATATAAAAAGCCATCAGTCGTAATTAAATCAACTTTTCTTGTTTCTGGCCACTGTGATAACAAAGATTGAACTATCCTTGCCGATGTACTTTTCCCTACCGCTACACTACCTGCAATACTAATGACATAAGGTACTTTTGTTGGAGACACACCAAGAAAACGATTCATCACATACTGACGATGTAAGCTTTCTTCAATATAGTAATTAATTAAACGCACTAGTGGTAAATAAATAGTACGCACCTCATCTAAAGATAACTCTTCATTGATGCCTAACAAAGGTTTTAAATCTTGCTCAGTTAGAGTTAAAGGTACTGATTTACGCAATTCCGCCCATTGCTCACGATTGAATGATAAAAAAGGCGTTAATTGATCTGATAAAAAATTGGCGTTTTTTAATTCCACAATGTATTCAACTTAATCTATATGATGGCAAATTGGATATGAAATATACCCTATAAAAAAGCAAAATCGCATAAGTTTTTTTAAAAACAGCAAAATTTATAATAAAAAAACTATATTTTGACTGATAATTAGGCGAACAATTAAAAAAAAACATTTTTTTTCAAAAAATACTTGTCAGCGATAAAAATTTCCCTATAATACGCCTCACTTGCTTATGAGATGCCGACTTAGCTCAGTAGGTAGAGCAACTGACTTGTAATCAGTAGGTCACCAGTTCGATTCCGGTAGTCGGCACCATTCTTCTCTGCAGGTGTTCATTTAACGCGGAGGGATTCCCGAGCGGCCAAAGGGAGCAGACTGTAAATCTGCCGGCTCAGCCTTCGAAGGTTCGAATCCTTCTCCCTCCACCATTTTTTAAATGAATCGCATTCTGATGGGTCAGATGAATTTAGGACTGCGGGCATCGTATAATGGCTATTACCTCAGCCTTCCAAGCTGATGATGCGGGTTCGATTCCCGCTGCCCGCTCCATACGCTGATATAGCTCAGTTGGTAGAGCGCACCCTTGGTAAGGGTGAGGTCGGCGGTTCAAATCCGCCTATCAGCACCAGTCTTAAACTTCCTTTCTGTCCTATAATTAACAACAAATTTTGAATTTTGGTTAATGTGGTATATTGAACCATCCATAACCGTGTTTGTTTAGAGGGACTCTCAATGTCTAAAGAAAAATTTGAACGTACAAAACCGCACGTAAACGTGGGTACAATCGGCCACGTTGACCATGGTAAAACAACTTTAACAGCAGCAATCACTACAGTATTATCAAAACACTTTGGTGGAGCGGCTCGTGCATTTGACCAAATTGATAATGCACCAGAAGAAAAAGCGCGTGGTATTACTATCAACACATCACACGTAGAATACGATACAGCAACACGTCACTACGCACACGTTGACTGTCCAGGACACGCAGACTATGTAAAAAACATGATTACAGGTGCTGCACAAATGGATGGTGCTATTTTAGTAGTAGCAGCGACTGATGGTCCTATGCCACAAACTCGTGAGCACATTCTTTTAGGTCGTCAAGTAGGTGTACCTTACATCATCGTATTCTTAAACAAATGTGACATGGTAGACGATGAAGAGTTATTAGAATTAGTTGAAATGGAAGTACGTGAACTTCTATCTCAATATGATTTCCCAGGTGATGATACACCAATCGTACGTGGTTCAGCGTTACAAGCATTAAACGGTGTACCAGAGTGGGAAGAGAAAATTCTTGAATTAGCGGGTCACTTAGACACTTACATTCCAGAGCCAGAGCGTGCAATCGACCAACCATTCTTATTACCAATTGAAGACGTATTCTCAATTTCAGGTCGTGGTACAGTAGTAACAGGTCGTGTAGAGCGTGGAATTATCCGTACTGGTGAAGAGGTTGAAATTGTTGGTATTAAAGAAACCACAAAAACAACAGTAACGGGTGTTGAGATGTTCCGTAAACTATTAGACGAAGGTCGTGCGGGTGAGAACGTTGGTGCTTTATTACGTGGTACTAAACGTGAAGAAATCGAACGTGGTCAAGTATTAGCGAAGCCAGGCTCAATCACACCACACACAGACTTTGAATCAGAAGTTTACGTGTTATCAAAAGAAGAAGGTGGTCGTCATACTCCATTCTTCAAAGGTTACCGTCCACAGTTCTATTTCCGTACAACTGATGTAACGGGAACAATTGAATTACCAGAAGGTGTTGAGATGGTAATGCCAGGTGATAACATCAAGATGACTGTAAGTTTAATTCACCCGATTGCGATGGACCAAGGTTTACGCTTTGCGATTCGTGAAGGTGGTCGTACAGTGGGTGCTGGTGTTGTAGCTAAGATTATTAAATAATTAGGCTTAAAGAGCAAAACAGAAAGAAGGCGTATTTTATTACGCCTTTTTTATGACTGAAAATTCTGATTTAGTATATTTACTTGAAACAGAATCTAAAAAAACGCATGTCACTTTAACATGCGTTTTTATTTTCACTATATGAGATTTAAGTACAGTCAGATCTCCCCAAATTCTATCATTTGACCTCCATAACAAACATGGCAATCAAAAAGCGAGGAACTTTACTTTCCTAAACTTATTTTACTAACCGTTGCTCTAAGAGCCACATGATTGCTTCTGGACTATTAAAAACTGCATCCCAAGTATTATGTGGGTTATTATTGATAATGCCATTATCGCCAGCCTGCTGCACGCTAAACTCAGTGTATTTCACATTTGTTGCGTTCACTTTATTTTTTAGAATATCATAATTAATCCGAGAACCAGCAACAGGTGAGATTTTATCTTCGACGCTGTGGAAAAACCACATTGGAACATCTTTCAATGCAGATAAACTTTCAGCTGTCGCATTACCATCTACCCATTCAACCGTATTAGCTTCCCGACCACTCATCAATAATGCACCAGCAAAAAAGTGCGGTCGTTTTTGTAATAAATACAAGCCACCTTCCGCTCCACGGGATAGACCCACAATATAAATACGTGCTGTATCGATATAAGGATTATTCGCGATAACTTCATCGATCATCTTAAATACTAGCTGATGACGATTATTTGTTTGCCAATGAATCCCTTTTTTATCAAATGGATCAAATACAGAGGCATATTGTGGCGCAAGAACAAATCCATCCTCATATTGTAAAGTAGTCATTGCACCTTTACTCGATAATAAATGAGCTATATTATCTTGACCAACTTGCCCTGAACCATGCAAAAACAGTGTTAATGGATACTTTTTACCCTCTTGTAAAACAGGTTTGTATAAACGATAAAGTAATTGATTATCTGCCTTTTCTAAAGATACCGAATGAGCAGTAAAATCATCAATATAATGCGTTTTGACTTGGGTTTTAGCTGCAGTTTGTTTAATTTCACTAGGTTGCAATGTCTTACCATTAGTTAACTTTAACAAGCCTGCCTGTTTAATCGTATAGACTAATTTATCATCATAAAATTCGGGGACACGATTAGCCTGTACTTTTTCCACTTCTACAAGCTGTCCCGCAGTATCTTTCGACTTAAATTTAACAGGTTGATTATTCTCTACTTTTAGCGAATAAAAATCTGCATTTTTATCTCGTTCATCAAGCTCTAATATTACAAAACGCCCAGCTTTACTTTGATATGACTTACTTGGTGTATCATTGACATAAGCTCTTAGTAAAGTTCTTGGCATAGCTTCTGCTTGCTCAAGTGCGGTATGAATTTGATAAACTTGACGTAAATCACTCCCTGCTAACAAATTCGATTCATATTCCAGTGCAACACCAGTGATTTTTGCCCCCTTCTCTGTCACATCAGCTAACAACGTTGCTTTGATCGCTTGTGGAATTTGTGGACTATCAGGTATTTGCGCGGTAGCTGAACTTAATAAGGGAAAACTCACGCAAGATAAAATCAGCATTTTTCTTAACATAATAAAGCTCCATACAAAAGAATAGCAACAAACAAGATAGTGTTGTTGCTATTCATTCAGTAAATTAATTACAGTTTCTTACTTTGTACATTGACATACGCGAGAATCGCAGCAAGCACACCAAGTGGTAATAATAAATCAGTAATCGAACCATCATTACCCCAAATCAAGTTGGCTAAAATTACTGTGCTACCACCAATTGCCCACGCGATTGTTGTCGGTACAGACCATACTATCATTTGTTTTTTCACATCATTGATTCCCATCATACGGTTAACAACCCAGAATAAACTATCATTGAAATAACCGAAGAATAGCGAGCCCATTGTTGCAGCTTGTGCAGCTAATAGCATATTCACGCCTGGAATTTGAGCTAAAATAGGCGCAGAAATTGATGCAGCCGTAATCATAGCGACTGTGCCTGAGCCTTGAATAAAGCGGACTAACGTCGATACAATGAATGGAATCAAGATCGGTGAAATAGGTAAGGCTGCAACTTGCTCTGCAAGCTCTTTACCTGCACCACTCTCACGTAAAACCGCACCTAATGCCCCACCAGCACCAGTCACTAATAAAATAATCCCTGCAGTTTTTACGCCCTCTTCTAAATGCAATGCGGTCGTCGTTTTATCTACATTAGGTAATAAAGTATATACTGCCACTAATACACTAATAGCTAATGCAATCATAGGGTGACCAATGAAATTGAATACTTGATACAATGTATTTTCGGCCAACGCTGGATTTGTTTTTGCCATTAAGCCTAAAATCGCTTTAATAAAAATCAACCCGATTGGTAATAAAATTGGTAGCAATGATAAACCTAAACTCGGTAGATTTTTTTTCTCACGACTTTCGATGTAATCATCATATTTTTGTTTGAGCTCTTCTTGACTAAATACTTCTTGGTTAAATGTTGGGTATTTTTTATCTAACCATTTTGCATAAAGCACTATACCTACAACAGGAAGTACTGCCATCGCCATACCAACTAACAACATCGCACCAATGTCAACACTAAATAAGCCTGCGACACCTAATGGACCTGGTGTTGGTGGTACGGTATGGTGAGTTACAACTAATCCCCCCGCTAATGCAACCCCTAATGTCAATAATGAACGTTTACCATTCTTAGCTAATGCTTTCGCTACTGGATAAAGAATAACGAATGCTGAGTCAACGAAAATTGGAATACTGACCACATAGCCTGTAATAGCTAATGCCCACTCTTCCTTTTTCTTACCTAAAAATTTAATGAAGCTATATGCCATTTTCTCAGCGGCACCAGAGACCTCAAGAATACTTCCCATCATGACACCAAGACCAATAACGATCCCGATACCCCCTAAAGTACCACCAAAACCTTTAGTAATTGCTCCTAAAGTATTATCTACGCTCATTCCGCCGATTAAGCCAGCAATAGCAGCAGCAATCAGCATCGCAATGAAAGCATGCACTCTTGTTCTTAGCACTAAAAACACTAAGACAAATACGGCAACCAACAAGCCGATAATTGGAATAGGTAATCCAAACATAACGCCTCCCGTTACATATCACATTGAATAAATTGTTGAATCACATCAGCAAAATTTTGATCGGCGCTAAAACCTAAACCAAATGCTTGTGAACAGTCAATCGCAGCAGGCCAGCTTGCGACGATATTATTTATGCCTTCATCAAATTCAAATTTTACATACTGTAAAATCTGTTCTCCTTTCACTTTCACTAAATCAGCTAGCATTTGCTCTACACTCACACTGAAGCCAGGTAAATTGATGACATGCCAATCGCGTGCAGGTAAAGAAGGAAGTTTAAGTGCATGAATAAAATTATTAACGACAGTATTTGGGCTAGATAGCCACAAATTCAGTTTTTCTGATACAGGACAAATTGCTTCTTCTTGATGTAATGGTTCACGAATAATACTGCTCACAAAAGAAGAGGCGGCTTTATTTGGTTTACCAGGACGAATACAGATCGTCGGTAAACGCAAAGCAATTCCATCAACAAAACCTTTACGACTATAATCATTGATTAATAGCTCACACATTGCTTTTTGTGCACCATAGGTTGATTGTGGTGTAACAGCGGTATGATCTTGAATCACTGCAGGTAAATCACCACCATATACGGCTAAAGAGCTGGTGAAAATAAAACGAATTTTAGGGTTATTATGACGACAAATTTCAAGCAAATTACGTGTTGCTAAAAAATTAATTTGATAACCTAAATCTGGATCCTGCTCAGCATGGCTACTCACAATGGCGGCTAAATGAAACACGGCATCTGTTTTACTATCCATAATGTCTTCTAGTCCCACTGGTTGACGTAAATCCATTTCATAACAACGTACTCTTGGATCACCATTGGGTGCGATGGGCTTAATTACATCAATCAAAACAAGCTCATCAACTACCACATTAGACTGGGATAACAAGGTTTTTGCTAAACGTTGTCCAAGAAATCCTTGTCCTCCTGTAATAACAATTTTCATCATTTTCTCCTCAAATTCTGACCGCACTTTGACTACATTTTATGCGATTCAAGGTTTAGGATGTAAAAAATGCCCTACCCATCAACAGCAGGGCATTTTTACTGTTTCATTACAACGTTGCTGACTAACTAAATTTTATGCGAGGAATCGACCTATTACTTGACCACCCACTAAAACCCAAGTCATTAAGAGAGAGGTGAAAAATACCCCTAAATAAATGTAGCCAGTTTTCAAATAGCACCAGTGATTGATTACGGTAAACACAATGAACTGTGGAATAACAACTGCTAACATCATCATCCAACGTCCACCAAATTGTGGAAGACCGAGTAAATCAAAGCCAGGTCCCATTTGCATAAAGCCAGGTACAAAATGGAATAGCCACAAAATAACTAATCCAGCTGTGGCAAAAATGATTGTTTTAATACTCCAAATAATGAGTGTTGAGCTAAAAGATGCCGCCAATTTTTGTTTCATTTGCACTGAAACAATCAACCCATTAAAAATGAAGAAAAATGCTAAAATTGGTAACCAATAAACAAAGAATAAACTAAAACGTTCTGCTGTTAATGGTTTCAATAAAGGCCATAGGAAGCGTAACTCGACACTCAACGCTTGATAAATTAAGCTTGTAAGTAGGTACAAACCTAAAATTAACATGACACTGAGGAGTAAATAACGTCCAATAATTTGACGTGTTGTTAATACTGAAGAATGGCTGGTGACACCAAATTCTGCGAGTGAAATAGTAGCTTTTCTTTTCCATAAACTGAATAAAATGATGCCAACAATCCCACTCACCACTAACCATAGAATGATACCATTACCCATTTCCAGTGGCATAAAACTCAATTTAGATGCGATAGGCTCATTAGCGCCACCCCACTGAGTAAACAATGGATAAAGCAACATCGTCAACACAATATTGACCGCAGCAAACACCCACCATTGTTTATCAGAAATAGCTGTTTTTTCAGTTACTGGTTTACGAGCAACAGAGAAATATGCACTATTTAATAACCCACTTGCAAAACATAATGCCGCAATTAAGGCTGATCCTAAGGCAAATAAGCCTGCAAATTCTTTGTACCAATATGTTTGCTGCTCAGGTTCAAGCCAATCCTCCCCTTTTTCGCCATTTTGTAGTGCTTGGTTAAACCAAAGAATTGCTTCTTTATTACTATCAGCCGCAATCATCACGCCAAGATGTGTACCATCAACCATAGCTGCACGACGTGCAGAGCCATCATTAAAATCACCATAGGTATGATCCCACTTTAATGTATCATTTTCAGGCAAACCAAAAGCACTTAAACGTTTAGGGTGAGTCACTAAATTTTTAACAGGGAACGTTCTTTCACGATAACCACCAATTTCCTCATATAAACCTTGAGTTAATAAGTAGTTATTTAGTTCCATATCACCACCATTACTACTTAATCCATTGACTGCTTTGTGATCAGGATTGAGCTTAGCAACACGAATTGCATTTAGTGCACCTGTTGAATGCCCAAAAATACCGAGACGAGATTTATCAACAAAAGATAAAGATTTCAAATATTGATAACCATTATTTGCCCCACTCATATTTTTATTAGATGCAGGTAATTTTGTTGAATAGCCATGTCCAAAGTGGTCAATCGCTAATACAACAAAACCACGTTTTGCTAATTCTAATGCACCAAAAGTACTGGTTGCTTCTTTATCACTTTGATAACCATGTAATGCTAATAACCCTGGTTTCGGCGTCTCTGCAGTTGCAGAAACAGGGCGATAAAGCTTACCTACCATAGGTTGCATCTCTTCCGTCATAAAACTTACTGAACTGACTTCAATCCGTCCAAAATCACGATCAATAGAAGACGCAAGATAAGCACTTAGAAAAGTAAATAATAAAAATACACATCCCCAAAAATAATTTTTCATTAAGTTCATACTAAGCTCCTTCTGCCAGCACGGTGACTTGTGCACTATCAATTCCTTTGACTAATAAAGGCATTGCTAAAACACGTTTTAAAGTTTTGCTATCAAGTTGCGATAGCTTCATATCTTCAATAATGCAAATAAAATTTTCTTTATACATTCCCAACATCACTTGATGCGCTTCAACACCATGATCAGGATTAGCTGGTGAAGCAAGAGAGATAAAATCAAAACCAATAGCTTTTAAATTACTGGCATGATCAATCAAATATTTTGCTGCCTGAATACTCACTGCACCGCCATTTGCGGCATATTGCTGTGGGTCCTTAGCTCTTAATTGCTCTAAACCAGTACGAATCAATAGACAATCAGCTTGTTTAATCTGCATTAAATAAGGTGCTAAATCTTCAGGTTCAATTAACGAACCTGCGGATTTTGGCAAATCAATTAACAGTGGTTTCTCGTAAATGAAATACGTTAAAGGTAGCTCAGTAATGGCTAAACCATTTGGGTTAAAATGCTTAGGCGCATCAAAGTGTGTCCCAAAATGATTAAATAAATGGATAATAGCACTGTTATACACATCACCTTGTGCAGTGCTTGTACAAATATCATAAGTTAGTGTAGGTTCACCTGGAAATCCGGGGTCTTTTACATCCAATGGATAAGAAAGTAACTGATAAGTCATTGTGATCACCTATTTTATTCTTGCTGATAAGGCTTAAACCAATCTAAACCCGCAACTGTCTCAATTCTTGGTTTATACTCACAGCCAACAAACCCTTGATAACCAATTTGATCTAACTTATCAAAAAGATATTGGTAATTTATTTCACCCTCATCAGGTTCATGACGATCTGGCACAGAAGCAATTTGAATATGTGCTACTTTGTCTTTTAACTGATCCGTTAAACGGGATAAATTGCCATCGACATTTTGTGCATGAAAATAATCAAGTTGAATAAATACATTATCTCTGTCTACTAGATTTACTATTTCTAAAGTATCAAACTGGCTTTTTAACAGATAATTAGGCTTCACTTGTGGGCTTAACGCTTCCAATAAGATTTTTATTCCATGTGGTTTAAATTTTTCTGCCGCATAACGAATATTTTTCACAAATGTTTGCTTATATTGCTCTTTATCAGCCCCTTCTGGTACTACAGCTGCCATAATATGTACATTAGGACAGTTAAGTGCCAGCGCATATTCCAGAGCTAAATCAATATCATGTTGACTATCTGCTTCACGATTTGGGATAGCAGATACACCCCATTCACCGTTATCAATATTGCCAGCTGACGTATTAAACAAGACTTGCTGTAAGCCATATTGATCTAATTTCGCCTTCAATACATCTGCTGGATAGTCATAGGGCCATAAATACTCAACATATTTAAATCCTGCTTTCGCAGCGGCTTCAAAACGATCTAAAAAAGGCACTTCAGTGAACATCATTGTTAAGTTTGCTGCAAATTTTGGCATCTTACTTTCCTCTATTTTCGAGATCTTTCACTTCGCTATCTGTGAGATAACGAATTTTTTGTCCTTGCAAAATGAAATACAGCTTTGCGGTTTCTTCTAATTCTTCAGTATTGTCAACAGCATCCACTAAATCACTACCTGTCACCACAACACCATGATTAGCTAATAAAAATGCTTTGCCAGATAAGGCTCTTTCACTTAATTCACGTGCAATATTCACATCTCCTGGCCGATAATAAGGAATCACAGGTAATTTCCCTACACGCATAACATAATAAGGAGTGAACGCTTGCATCGCGTTCTCTGGATTTAAATTTTCCAAACAAGACAACGCAGTTAAATACGTAGAATGTAAGTGAACAATCGCTTTACAATCTGGATTTTTTTTGTACATCGCGAGATGGAATACCGATTCTTTCGATGGTTTTTTACCAGATAACAAATGGCCATCCATATCAAGTACAGATAAACTTTCTGCCTCTAAACGACCTAAAGATGAACCTGTTGGCGTGACTAAAATCCGTTTGTCATCTAAACGAACTGATAAGTTTCCTGCCCCACCGACAGTATAACCGCGCTCAAACAACGAGCGCGCAAGTTTGACCATTTCAATTTTTTGTTCTAATTCCGTCATACAAACATTCCTTGTGCAAAAGCAAAAAAGTCTTCTGTACCAAAGTTACCCGATTTCAGTGCTAAGAAAATATTGTCATCTAATGCTTTTAACCAAGGCACACCTGGTGCAATTTGCTTGCCGATGTGGAAACCTGTAAAACCTAATTGTTGTACGACAATACTTGATGTTTCGCCACCTGCAGTGATGAAGTTCACTACACCTGCTGCTTTTAATTTTTCGGCTAACTGAGCAAAAGTATTTTCAATTGCATGACTTGCCTTATCTGCACCAAATTCTGCTTGAATCTGTTTCAGTTTCTCTGGTGATACTGTGGCATATACCATTGGTGCTAATGTATGATTTAAATTTGCAAGAACCCATTGGGCAAGTTCATCAGCATAGGCTGGGTTTGAAATACTTTGCGCGACATCTAAATAAACGTGTGGTGCTTTTTCTGCATATTTAGCCACTTGTTTATTCGTCATAACCGAACAAGAGCCAGACAACACCACTGTTTTTGCTTTATTTGGTAATAGCGCATTATCCCCTTGTTTACCACCACTTAAGCGTGCTGCCATATAGGCGGCTAATCCTGAACCACCTGTAACTAATTTAAAATCGGCAATCGCTTCTGCAAGTACTGCCAATTGGCTGTTATCTACAGAATCTACTACCGCATAACGAAAGCCTTGCTGTTTTAATTCCGCAAAACGTGACTTCACAAAATCAGCGCCTTTCATTAAATCTGAATAGCTTACTAAGCCAGTCTTTCCTCGTGCTTGTTTGTCCATTAAGCGCACTAAATTCGCATCTTTCATTGGCGTAATTGGGTGGTTTTGCATACCAGATTCATTTAAAAGCACATTACCAACAAATAGATAGCCATTAAAAATAGTACGTCCATTCACAGGTAATGCAGGACAAATCATAGTGAAGTCATCTTGTAACGCATCTAATAATGCATCTGTGACTGGACCAATATTACCTTTCTCAGTGCTATCAAACGTAGAACAATACTTAAAATAAAACTGTTTACAGCCATTTTGCTGCAACCACTCTAACGCCTGTAAAGATTGCACAATCGCTTCTTCAACTGGATTAGAACGCGATTTTAAGCTGATGACGATAGCATCAACTTGGCTTTGTAATGCACAGTCAGGTACGCCATTCATTTGGATTGTTTTTAATCCATTTTCGACTAAGAAGCTCGCAATATCACTTGCCCCAGTGAAGTCATCTGCAATCACACCTAACATTACGCATCTCCTTTTTTACTTGGTAATTCAATACCACTGAAAATCTTAATCACGGCACTATCATCTTCTTTACCGTAACCAGCATTGCTAGCGGAAGTAAACATATTAAATGCTGTACTTGCTAGTGGTAATGGGAATTTCAGCGATTTTGCCGTATCTGTGACTAACCCCAAATCCTTCACAAAAATATCCACCATTGATAATGGTGTATAGTCACCATCTACCACATGTTTCATCCGATTTTCAAACATCCATGAGTTGCCTGCTGCGTTAGTCACAACGTCATACATCAAATCAAGTGGAATCCCTGCTCGTGCCGCTAATGCCATCGCTTCAGCGCCCGCAGCAATATGTACACCTGCCAATAATTGATGCACAATTTTAACTGTTGCGCCTAAACCAATTTCTTCGCCAATGTTATACACTTTACCTGCCACTGCATCTAAAACGGGCTGTAACTTATCAAAGGCTTGCTTTGAACCAGATGCCATTACTGTCATTTGACCCGCAGCAGCTTTTGCCGCACCACCAGAAACTGGTGCATCTAACATAAATAAACCTAACTCTGTTAATTTTTGTGAAATTTGTTGTGCATCTTGAGCAGAAATTGTTGAAGAAACCATCACAGCTGTGCCGGGTTTTAAATGTGCTGCCAGCCCATTTTCACCAAATAATACCGCGTTTACTTGATTTGCATTCACAACAAGTAACACTACAGCATCTAAATCTTTAGCAAAACTCACCGCACTTTGTGCGACTTGTGCTCCTTCTGCTTTTAGTTTCTCTAGAGCAACTGGATTCAGATCTACACCATAAGTTGCTAAGCCTGCGCGCAAACAGGATTGTGCAGCACCCATTCCCATAGCGCCTAAACCAATTACTGCCACTGAAAAATCTTGACTCATAAGTTCCTCCACTAAATTTTATTCAACGAATAGCTCTTACGCCCTATATTGCCTGCTTTTTACAAATAAATCTGCGATCAAGATCTCAAAAATTAACAATCAAATGTTAATTTTTGTTAATTAAGGCTATTTTTAATACTACAAAAGTAAATTCTTATACAAAAAAGGGAAATAGGCGTATAATTTCACTGGTTTTATTTGAATGGATGTAAAATAATGTTAATTCCTGCAGAACGTCAGAAAAAAATTCTTAACTTAATTCACCAACAAGGCATTATGCGAATTGCTAATTTAGTCGACATCATGGGCGTTTCGCATATGACCATTCGCCGTGATATTCAAAAATTAGAAGAAAAAGGCAAAGTCATTTCTGTTTCAGGTGGAGTTCAATTATTAGAGCGTCTAATTTCAGAACCTACTCGTGATGATAAATCATTGCTTTTTCATCAACAAAAAGCCGCGATTGGTCTTGCTGCGGCTAATCTGATTCCTTCTAACGCAACAATTTATCTCGATGCAGGAACAACTACCTTAGAAATCGCAAAACATATTACAGAACGTGAAGATGTGTTAATTATCACGAATGATTTTGGTATTGTGGATTTTCTCATTGCTCATGGTCGTTGCGACTTAATCCATACTGGTGGACGTGTATGTAAAGCAAATCGTTCTTCTGTAGGTGAACTTTCTGCCCAGTTTCTGCGTAATGTATCGATTGATCTAGCTTTCATTTCTACGTCGTCTTGGAATTTACAGGGTTTAACTACTCCCGATGAAGATAAATTACCCGTAAAACGCGCTATTGTGCATTCAAGCCAACGTAATATCCTTGTTACTGACTCATCAAAATACGGTAAAGTTGCAACCTTTCTACTCTATCCATTAGATACATTCGATCAAATCATTTGCGATAAAGCATTATTAATTAATGCACAAGAAAAGATTGTTGAAATGGATATTGAATTGTTATTAGTCTAAAAAAGTGCGGTCAACTTTTTGTAAATTCTGACCGCACTTTTACTCTTATTTAAAGATTATTTTTTCGGCATTGCCGCTAATAATTTCGTTAATAATGCCCAATAAGTTTGAACTGCTGGAATATGCACTTTTTCATCAGGTGAATGGGCATTACGAATAGTTGGTCCAATAGAAACCATATCTATATTTGGATAGATTTTCTTCAAAAGACCACATTCTAAACCTGCATGAATCACTTTAACTACTGGCGCATACCCGAGTACGTCCGCATAGATTCTCTCTGTTAAGTTCACAATCGGCGCATCATTATGTGGCTCCCAACCTGGATAGTAGCCATTAAACTCAACTTCAGCACCGACTAAAGAAACTAAAGATTTCAATAAACTACCAACATAACGATTTCCACTATGAATCAATGAACGAATTAAAATTGTTCCTTTAATATGAGTCTCATCTGTACGCAATATACCAATGCTTAATGAACTCTCTACTACATTATCTAACACATCACTATTACGAATGACACCATTTGGTAATACATTCAATAAATGAATTGCTTTATGTGTTGTACTTTGTGAGAAAACTGTATCCGCTTTTTCTACAGATTGTAGTGTAAATGTTAGATTAGGTTCTACTTTTGCTAGCTCATGTTTTAATACACTTTCAAAATCTTGAACCGCATTTTTCAATGTATCTAGTCCTTCATTAAATACTAATGTAGCAAAAGCTTCACGAGGAATAGCATTACGTACAGAGCCGCCACGAATCTCGCTTAAGGAAAATTGGAATTGAGGTTCATCTTGAGTCAGTCTTGCTAAAAAACGAGCAAGTACTTTAATTGCGTTCGCTCGTCCTGTATGAATATCACCACCAGAGTGACCGCCAGATAAACCTTTTAGTACCAATTGATAACTATGTTCAAACGTATTCAGTTTACGTTCAATTTCTAATGAGATATTCGCGTTTTCACCACCAGCACAGCCAATGTAAATTTCGCCATTCTCTTCTGTATCGGTATTAACCATGACTTCGCTTTGTAGCCAGTTTGGACGTAAGCCAATTGCCCCTTCCATACCAGCTTCTTCAGTCATCGTTAATAAAACTTCAAGAGGCGGGTGTACCAAGTCTTCAGAATCTAATACTGCTAATGCAGATGCCATCCCAATTCCATTATCAGCACCTAATGTTGTACCACGAGCTTTTACCCATTCCCCATCAATATAAGGTTGAATTGGATCTTTCTTAAAATCATGCTGTGTACCTTCATTAGCTTGTGGCACCATATCCAAGTGGGCTTGCAATGCTACAGGCACATGATCTTCCATACCTGCGGTTGCAGGTTTACGGATCAAAATATTACCTACTTCATCACGTTCAGCATAAAAGCCTTTTCCCTTTGCCCAATGTACAATGAACTGAGCAATTTGTTCTTCTTGATAAGATGGATGTGGGATTGCACAGATTTGACTAAACCATTTCCACAGTAATTTTGGTTGTAATGTTTGGATCTCTGACATAACGCCTCCTAATTTGAGATTTGTTATTATTTTATGTATAAAACTGCGAAAAAAACCAGCAAAATTATAGCATAAAATGCTATTTCAGGTTATCCTAACGCAATTTTATTTTACGAGCAAAATTGCTCCTCCGTTTTTAAATAGGTGTGTCTATGAGTGAAAAATATGTAGTGACTTGGGATATGTTCCAAATGCACGCACGTAAATTATCAGAGCGTTTACTCCCCGCCTCTCAATGGAAAGGGATTATCGCGGTCAGTCGTGGTGGATTATTTCCTGCCGCAGTATTAGCACGTGAATTAGGTATTCGTCATGTTGAAACAGTTTGTATCGCGAGTTACCACGACCATTCAGAACAGGGTGAATTAAAAGTGTTACACCGTGCAGAAGGTGATGGTGACGGTTTTATCGTAGTTGATGATTTAGTTGATACAGGCAATACTGCGCGTGCAATCCGTGAAATGTATCCAAAAGCAAGATTTGTCACTGTATTCGCAAAACCTGCAGGTGCGCCATTAGTGGATGATTATGTCATTGATATTCCACAAAACACTTGGATCGAACAACCTTGGGATTTAGGTTTAACTTTTGTACCACCTTTGGCAAGAAAATAATTCAGCCTTAAATTTACAACATAAAAAAATGCGAGTAATAAACTCGCATTTTTTGTTATCTGTGATTCAACTTATTGATTAAATTTTGCTTTTAACACATCAAGTAATTGTTCTTTAGCGATCATTTCTTTTTCGCCAGAACGACGATTTTTATATTCAATTTCGCCTTTCTCAAGATTTTTCTCACCAATCACAATCATATGTGGCACGCCGATCAATTCCATATCCGCAAACATCACACCTGGACGCTCTTTACGATCATCGAAAATCACCTCCACACCTTGTGCCATTAAAGTGCGGTATAATTCTTCAGAAAATTGTTGCACGCTTTCAGATTTATGCATATTCATTGGTACAATAGCTACTTTAAACGGCGCAATATTTTCTGGCCAAATAATACCACGTTCATCATGATGTTGTTCAATCGCTGCGGCAATGACACGTGTTACACCGATACCATAGCAACCCATGATCATGGTTTGTGGACGCCCATCTTCGCCTTGTACTGTGGCATTCATTGCTGCTGAATATTTCGTTCCTAATTGGAAAATATGACCCACTTCAATACCACGTTTGATCTGTAACACACCTTTACCATCTGGACTTGGATCGCCTTCCACCACATTACGTAAATCGGCAATTTGTGGCACTGGTAAATCACGTTCCCAGTTAATACCAAAATAATGCTTACCATCTTGATTCGCGCCCGCTGAGAAGTTATCCATATTTGCAACAGTGCGATCAATCACAATTGGCATTGGTAAGTTAATTGGGCCTAAAGAACCCGTACCAGCCCCCACTACATTACGGATTTCTTCGTCTGTTGCAAATTGTAACGGGCTAGCGACAATATCGACTTTTTCCGCTTTAATTTCGTTTAACTCGTGATCACCGCGCACTAACAACGCCACTAACTTGTGACCGCTTTCTTCAGTCGCGTGTACCACTAACGTTTTCACAGTTTTCTCAATAGGTTGATTAAATTGTTCAACTAATTCGGCAATCGTTTTTGCATTTGGCGTATCGACTAAACGCAATGCTTCTGTTGGTGCACCACGTTCACCTAAAGCCACCGCTTCGGCGAGTTCAATATTGGCGGCAAAATCTGACTCAGTTGAAAACACCACATCATCTTCACCACTTTGGGCTAACACTTGGAATTCGTGTGAAGCACTCCCACCAATCGAGCCTGTATCCGCTTGTACTGCACGAAAATCTAAACCTAAACGGTTAAAAATATTCGAATAGGTTTCATACATCACATCATAGGTTTTTTGCAAACATTCGTGTGTAGTATGGAAAGAGTAGGCATCTTTCATCACAAACTCACGCGAACGCATCACGCCAAAACGTGGACGTACTTCATCACGGAATTTAGTTTGAATATGATATAAATTGAGTGGTAATTGTTTATAAGAACTCAATTCACGGCGCACTAAATCCGTAATCACTTCTTCATTAGTAGGTCCAATTACAAAATCACGCTCCCCACGATCTTTAAAACGTAATAATTCAGGTCCATATTCTTCCCAACGACCTGATTCTTGCCAAAGTTCTGCTGGTTGTGTCACCGCCATTTTGACTTCTAATGCACCACTTTTATCCATTTCTTCACGGATAATATTTTCTACTTTGTTTAACACACGTAAACCTGTCGGCAACCAAGTATAAAGCCCTGATGCTAAAGGACGAATCATCCCCGCACGCAACATTAATTGATGGCTAACAATACTTGCCTCCGCAGGCGTTTCTTTTAAGGTTGAGAATAAATATTGACTTGTACGCATTGATATACCTGTTGAGTTCTAAAAACGGTTTATAAATCGAAAAAAATTGTTGGTTAGTTTATCACTGTGTGGGCGTGGGACAAAGAGTTATAAATAAATTTACTCATAAAACAAAAAGAGCTGTAAATAAACTTCTTCTATTTCATTTCGGTAGTAATCTATTAGTCTCGAACAAAAAATAGGTTAAATAACTTTTGTCATTTAACCTAAGGTATATTTCATTAATTATGCAGAATATTGCTGTAATAATGTTAAATATCGTTGATAAATTCGTTCATATTCAACAAAACTCTGTGGTTCTGGTTGAACAACAGACTCCTCATCAAGATGCACAAAGTCTTGGCATAACTCTGTTAACTCCCCTTCACCATTTGCCCACATAGCTTGGATTGCACCTCCTAGGGCAGCTGCTTCTTCCTCTTTCAAGCACACCACTTCAGTGTTCATAATATCCGCGATCATTTGCCGCCAAACTGCACTTTTTGCCCCCCCTCCAATTAAACGAATTTGTGAAGTGGATAAGCCTGCTTGGCGGAATAAATCTAAACCATAACGTAAAGTAAAACTGGCTGCTTCCATCATGGCTCGGCATAAATTCGCTTGGGTGAAATTAGCCGCATCTAAACCTAAAATACTGGCTTTGGCTTGGGGTAGCGGAGGCACACGCTCACCATTAAAAAAGGGTAAAATCGTAATACCTTCTGCGCCAATAGGGCTTTGTTGAATAAATTCATTAAATTTTTTCACATCAATTTGCAGTAAATCCATTACATTTTTATTGGCGGAAGTCATATTCATCACGCATACTAACGGCAACCAACCGCCTGTGCTTGAGCAGAAATTGGCAATTTCCATTGGTAAATCGCTGAGAGGTGTATCCGTATAAGCATACAGTGTACCAGAGGTGCCTAAACTCATCGTGGCAATACCTTGTTTAATATTGCCCGTACCAATTGCCCCCATCATGTTATCACCCCCACCAGTAGAAACTATTACCTGAGGAGATAAGCCTAATAACTTAGCAATTTCAGGGCGTATAGTGCCAATTTTCTGTTCTGCTGAAACCAAAGGGGCTAATACTTTTTGTGGATCAAGTTCAGGGGCGAGTAAACGGAAAGCATCAAGATCCCATTGGCGATTAGCTACATCAAAATACCCTGTCCCAGATGCATCGCCATATTCCATACAAAAGTGCCCTGTCAACCAATAGTTCAGGTAATCATGCGGCAACATGATTTTGGCTATACGTTGATATTGTTCAGGATAATATTTTCTAAACCATGCAATTTTTGAGGCAGTATAGCCCGTTTGTGGCATGATACCTAATTGAGCAAATGCCTGTTCATTTCCACCTAATAATTGGATAAATTCCGCATTTTCAGCTGCAGTTTCAGTATCACACCAAAGTTTTGCATTATATAGAGGCTGATCATTCTCATCTAACATCACTAGCCCATGCTGTTGCCCCGATACACCAATCCCTTTAATTAAGTGCGGTTCGATTTTGGCTAATTTTATTGCCTCATGAAATGCGCTCACTAAGGCCGCAGTCCACCATTGTGGTTGCTGTTCTCGACGTCCTTCGCTATTCTCGATGATTTCATGTGCTGCATAACCAACAGCAATCACTTTTTTCTGCTGGCTATCTACTACGATTGCTTTTGTTCCTTGCGTGCCACAATCAAGACCGATATACATAATTCACTCCTCAAGTTAGGACTTATTCAGTGCAATAAAACGCTTCAGTTCCTGATAACTCACTGCACCATCTGTTGCCGAAATGGAAAATAAATTGAAATAGGCTAAACCGTGTCCTAATTGCAATACCTCATGTAAAGGTAAATCATGATGTAAGCCATAAAGTACACCTGTACAAAACGCATCACCTGCACCTAATGTACTGACAATATTATTTTTTTCTACCCAATATGATGGAACAGCAATTTGTTCACCTTGTTTATTGATTGCGGCAGCCCATTTGGGATCATGAACAATCACAGCTTCACGCACACCTTGTAACATAATTTTTTCTGCCATGTGCTGTAAAACATCTTGAGTCGAATCTAAGTGAACAGAATCCGTAAGCAATTTTGCTTCAACGTCATTAATAATGACATAATCGACAAAAGCTAAAATCGGTTGAATTTGTTGTATGAAAATCTGTTTATCCAAAACAGACACTAAATCAATCGAAACCAAAAAACCACGTTGATGCAATTCAGTAAGCATTGCTTTCAACTTTTCTACATCAAGAAATTGCGGTAATAGTGGTAAATAGGCGATATGTACAATTTTCGCAGAATGATTGAGTTGAAAAAGATGTTCTATCCGATACTCTGCCATCGCCCCTACATAATGAAAAAAAGTGCGATCACCTGTTTTTGAATTGATCATCACATCAGTGAATGATGTTGGGAGATCAACAGTTACTACACTTTCAACATTAACACGATGTTGATGGGCTTGTTGTAAAATAAACTGCCCTTCACTATCTTTGCCAATTGCCCCAGCGAGAAAACGAGGTAAGTTAGGATCAAGTTTATCAAGATTAAACAATACATTAGTACAGCCACCACCACAATGTAACTCCATTTTTGAAATAGTGGCTAACATGGATTCTTGTGGATAGTCCGAAATCACTAACGTCCTATCCACTAATAAGTTACCAATGGCTAAAATACCGTTACGATCCTGCATATAAATGTGCCTTATTAATGCTATCAAAAATGTGCATTTGTTCTACAACTGTTCGGTTAATTGCCTGTTGCATATTATTCATCATCATAAGGTAATAATTATATTTTGTATCTAATTCCGTATTATTAATATCTTGTTCTACACTCTGTAATGCCGATTGTGACATCCCTGTAAAGAAATTAATTTTACAAATTCCGCGTTGAATCGTTTTTTGGAAATCTTCTACACTTAACCCCGATCCACCATGTAATACTAATGGTACAGAAACCGCTTGATGAATTTGCTCAAGGCGTTCAAAATCAAGTTTAGGTACACCCTTATACTTACCATGCGTATTTCCAATCGCAACCGCAAGTGCATCAATTCCCGTTTCATGGACAAATTCCACCGCTTGTTCAACTTTAGTATACAACGCGACATCCGCACGACTTTCTAGTGCACCACCTTCATCTCCACCAACAGCACCTAATTCTCCCTCAACAGAGATCCCATAATTTTGGCAAAGCTCAACTACTTTACGTGTTTGTGCAATATTTTCTGCATAAGAGAGTTGTGAGCCATCAAACATGATAGAAGAAAAACCGCACTTAATTGCGCGCTCAATGGTTGGAAACGTTAAACCATGGTCTAAGTTTAAACATACTGGCACCCCTGCTAACGCGGCTTTTTTCTTGATGTATTCTACGGTCGGCTCTAGATCAATATATTTTAAATGCACCTCTGCCACATTAATAATAACAGGTGATTGCTGCTGTTGTGCCGCAGCAAAGACTGCATCAATAAAATTAGAATCAATCGCATTAAATGCACCTACAGCAAACTTGTGTTGATTTGCAACTGCCAAAATCGATTTTAAGTTCAATAATGCCATTTTATACTCCCATTAAATAATGCTGATAATCACTACATAATAAATGAATTGGTTTCTCATCTTCTTCAATCTGTGAAAAACGCCCTAACGGCTCTAAAAAGCGATTATCGGTTAAGTCATCATTAGCCATTGACACCTCACCAGCCAATACCACACCCTCTTCTGCCCAAAAACTATGGTATAATAAAGGTGTTAAACAAATACTTTGTCCTGGCTTTAATTTGACTATCCCCCCTGCTTTTACCGTAATTTGTTTACCGTCAACTGCCACTTGAATATCCGCTTTTTCATCTAATAAATCTGTTTGTTCATCACGTTGATATAGACGAATCACTAAAGTTCCACCACCACGATTTATGATGTCTTCCATTTTTTTCCAATGGTAATGCATCGGTGTAATTTGCCCTTCTTTCACCATCATAATCTTTTCTGCATAGGGCTTATTATTAGTAGAAGATTGATTTCGAATAGTAAATAAGGTTAAACCAAATTTAGCAAAATCATGGAGATTAAAATCCGTCACATCCCAACCAAGACGTGCATCTAATAATTCCTGTTGAGCATTTAAATCTTGCTCTCGCCAATTTTGTAAATTGTGGTAAGCAAATTCAGGCAAATGAAAACAATATTGTTGCATTAAGGCTTTTGCCTCACGGATAGCCTGATTAATTTCAGAACGCTTCATTCACTCCCCCTTTATCTACGGTATAAAGTGCGGTCTCTTTTTAAAAAGTTTTATCATTTCTCTAATGGCCATAACCAAGCAGCGCCACGAACCCCACTGGAATCGCCATGCAACGCTTTACGAATAGGTGTATGAAATTCTCGACCAAAAATATAATTCGGCATTAATTTCGGGACATTAGTGTAAAGACGATCGATATTACATACCCCGCCTGCAAACACAATCACATCAGGATCAAGCACATTCACATAAGCAGATAAGGCTTTCGCTAAACGATGCTCATACGCTTGAAGAGATTGTTCAGCGATTTCATCGCCCTGTTCAGAAAGGGCGACAATTTCATCACCTTTTAGTCGTTTACCTGAACGGCGCTCATAGTCATCACACAATCCTGTCCCTGAGACAAATTGCTCAACACAGCCATAACGACCACAATAGCATTGATTATGACGAGCGACTTCTAATTCTTCCTCATCCATCCAAGGTAATTGATTATGTCCCCATTCACCACCAATACCATTACCACCATTGTGTGGTTTACCATTAATCGCAATCCCTGAACCCGATCCCGTACCTAAAATCAGCGCCAATACAACTTCACTTCCAGCGCCAGCACCATCCGTTGCTTCTGAAACCGTCATACAATTTGCATCATTTGCAATACGTACTTCTCGCCCCAATAATGCACAAAGATCTTTATCTAGTGGCTGACCATTCAACCAAACAGAATTCGCATTTTTCACTTTATGACTAAAAGGAGAAATTGTGCCCGGAATGCCAAGACCGACTGTACCAGTTTGTCCTGTTTCTCGCTCTGCATCATCTACTAATCCTTTAATAGCTAAAAGCGTCGCTTCATAAGAACCTCTAGGTGTAGGTACTCGCTTCCTAAATAATTCTTTTCCTTCGTTAGAAAGTGCAATGACTTCAATTTTTGTTCCACCTAAGTCAATACCAATGCGCATATTTACCTCATATTTTTAATTTTGTTTATTGATGAATACTATTTCACCAAGAAATTATATATACTTTATAGCATGATTTATTCAATCAATGAGCCTAATAATGCAACAACAGACTACTATTCTTGTTATTGATGATGATGTTCAAATTTGTGAACTATTAACTGATATTTTTGAAGAACATGGTTATGCTGTTGTGACAGCACAAACAGGCACACAAGCCCTCGCATTATTACAGACAACACATTTTTCTCTTATTTTTCTTGATTTAATCTTGCCTGATGTCAATGGGCTTGTTTTACTACAACGTCTAAAAAGTATTAGTTCAGCACCTGTTATTATGTTAAGTGGTTTAGACTCTGAATCTGATATCGTAGTGGGTTTAGAAATGGGTGCTGATGATTATATTGCTAAACCCTTTTATCCTCGTGTTGTAGTTGCAAGAGCCAAAGTCGCACTACGTCGTCACCATCCCCAACTTTTTACAAACCCAAACATTCAGCAAGGATTTACATTTAATCATTGGGTACTTGATACAGAAAATCACAAATTATTTTCACCACAAAAACAGGAAATAGACCTGACACAAGGTGAATATACTTTATTGCATGCGTTAGTTTCACACGCCCAAAAAGTTCTATCTCGAGAAAAACTGTTAGAATTAACTCATAGTGAAAGTCTCGAGATTTTTGACCGCACTATTGACGTGTTAATTATGCGGTTACGTAAAAAAATTGAACCCAATCCCAAAGCCCCTACTTATATTCAAACAGTTCGAGGTATGGGGTATTTATTTTCTGTTGCAGTTGAACGCTATTCTTAAATTATCCCCCTCCCTTTAGGAGAGGGATAAAATGAACACTTAATTACTTCACTGTCCAACCTTTATAATCTTTGATGTTATCACGTGTAATTAAATTCACAGGGATTAACACTGGATCTTTTGGCGCTGGTTTACCTTGTAAAATGTCATAACCAATTTTCACTGCTTCAGCAGCCATCACTTGAGGATCTTGTGCTGGTGTACCACGGAATAAGCTATCTGATAATTTCAATGCTTCCTCACCATCTGGCGATCCATCCACACCCATAATGAAGAATTCACCACGTTGTGCTTGTTTTGCTGCTAAATCAGCACCGATTGCTGTTGGATCATTGATCGCAAAAACAGCATCAATTTTCGGATGGGCAATTAATAATGATGTCATCACTTCTAAGCCGCCCTCACGACTACCTTTCGCATTTTGGTTGTGTGATAACACTTTGATATCACTATGTTTCGCAAACACATCTTGACAGCCTTGAACACGGTCTTGTACTGCTGATACTGGTGGTCCGTTGATGATCACAACGTTACCCTTACCGTTTAATTTTTCAACGATAGTTTGACATGCAATTTCACCTGCTTGGTAATTGTTTGAAGTCACAGTTGCATCTGCACCATCTGCTGCTACATCTACTGCAACAACAACAATACCCGCTTTACGTGCACGTTCTACCGCAGGTCCAATTCCTTTAGAGTCCGCTGCATTGAGGATAATCATATCTGTTTTAGCCGCAATGAAGTTATCAATTTGGGCAACTTGCTGACCTAGGTCATAACCACTTGATACCGAAACTACATTGACTTTATCGCCTGCTAATTCTTTCGCTTTTAACTCTGCCCCTTTCGCAATCTGTACGAAGAATGGGTTAGCTAGATCACCAACTGTTACACCAATTGATTTCAGCTCTTTCGCCTGAGCAAAAGGTGCGATAGCTAACATTAAAGATACTGCTAAAGTTTTTAATTTCATTACAATTTCTCCTATGAAGTGGATAATTAAGCTGAACGAGTACGGTATTTATCGATTAATACTGCAACGATGATTACCCCACCTTTAATAACGAGTTGCCAGAAATAAGACACGCCCATTAACGTCATACCGTTATTTAAGGTAGCGATAATCAAGGCTCCAATGAGTGTACCAGTAATAGTACCAATACCCCCCACGAAACTTGTGCCGCCCAAAATAACAGCTGCAATCGCATCAAGTTCATAACCAACGCCAAGATTACCGTTAGCACTATATAAACGAGATGCACTCATTACGCCACCTAGTCCAGACAATAAACCACTAGTTGCGTAAACGAAGATTAAAACTAAAGAGACTTTGATACCTGTTAAACGGGCTGCTTGTAAGTTGCCCCCTACTGCATAAATATGTGTGCCTAATGTTGTACGACGTAAGATAAACCAACAGACAGCAATCACGGCAAAAGCGATGATAACTAGCCAAGGCACTGAACCAAGATGACCATTTCCGATCCAACTGAATGAGATTTTTGAGTTAATCACAGTTGTACCATCTGCGACAAGATAGGCAGCTCCACGTAATGCAGTATAAGTACCAAGCGTGACAATGAAGGGAGGTAATCCTGCATAAGCGACTAATAAACCATTAAATACTCCCATACCTAACCCAGCAAGTAATGCTAATGGTACAGCAAATTCAGCTAAAGCTGGGTTTAATGAAGTCACCAAGCCAATCACTGCTGTAACCCCGAGAATAGAGCCTACAGACAAGTCAATACCGCCCGTTAAAATAACAAAAGTCATACCAGCTGCTAATACAATATTAATCGATGCTTGGCGCGTGATATTCATCATATTCGCTTCGGTCATAAAGTTTGGTGCGACAAAAGAAAACACAATCACAATTAAAATTAAAATAGGTAAAATCCCCATTGCTTGCATCGCATCAGCAATTGCGAGCTTTTTAAAACCTGCTTTGGCTGGTTGTGCAGTTCCCATTTTTACATCTCCTCAGTATATTTAATTTTATTCGTTATCTCATTTAGTTAAGCAGCACCACAAGCAAATGCCATGATTTGCTCTTGATTAATTTCATCACCACTCAACTCACCAACAGTATAGCCTTCTCTCATCACATAAACTCGATCACTCATACCCACGATTTCAGGTAATTCACTGGAGATCATTAAAATAGCAACACCTTTCTTGGCCATTTCAATCATCATGCGATAAATCTCACTTTTTGCACCAACATCTACACCACGTGTCGGCTCATCCATAATGAACAACTTCGGATGAATAGCTGCCCAGCGAGAAAGCAGCACTTTTTGCTGATTACCACCAGATAACCCACTGACATTCACATTTGCACTTGGCACACGCATTTTTAAGCCTTCAATCGCCTCTTGTGTTGCCTGCTTACCTTTTGCTTGATCAATCACCAGCATAGTTGCATCGCGCTCAATGGTTGCCATCGTGACATTTTTTAGAATATTTAAATCAAGGAATAATCCCTCTTCTTTACGGTTCTCTGGTAATAGCGCAACATGATGTGCTATCGCATCACGTGGTGAATTAAAACTAATCTCCCCACCACTTAAATACATTTTTCCTTTAGTTGCTTGCTTTACACCAAATAACAAATGCGCTAATTCAGAACGCCCTGCCCCAACTAAACCAGACAAGCCAATAATTTCACCCGCTCTGACGACTAACGAAGCATCTTGCACTTTATTGCCATCTGATAAGTTTTCTACGCGTAGCACCTCTTCACCAACAGGCACTTTTTCTTTATTAAATAAATCTGTCAGTGGGCGACCTACCATCATCTGCACTAAAGTAGCAGAGTCTAAATTCTCACGTGTTAATGAGCCTACATACTTACCATCACGTAGTACACTCACACGATCAGCAAGTTCATAAATTTCTGCCATGCGATGACTGATATAAATAATCGCCATGCCTTCATCACGTAACTTTTTAACTAATTCAAATAAACGCTCTGTTTCACGTGAAGAAAGTGCCGCAGTTGGTTCATCCATTACTAAAATACGACTATTACGATGCAATGCACGCGCGATTTCAACTTGCTGTTGTTCTGCGATGGTTAAAGATGAGACTTTTTGAGTAGCTAAAAACTGGGCACCTAAACGATCTAAAACTTTTTGTGACTCTTCTGCCATGGTTTTGCGATCTAAACCAAACAGATTTTTGATTTCACGGCCAAGAAAAATATTTTCAGCAACAGTCAAATTAGGTGAAAGGTGAATCTCTTGATAAATGAGAGTAATGCCTGCTTTAATAGCATCTTTAGGTGATGAAATGGAGAAACTCTCGCCATCAATCAGAATTTCACCTGCTGAGGCAGTATAAGCACCCGCGAGAATTTTCATTAAAGTACTTTTACCAGCCCCATTTTCCCCCATGAGGGCGTGAATTTCGCCACGATAGATGGATAAATCCACATCTTGTAAGGCATAAAAAGTCCCGAATCGCTTCGCAATACCTTTCATTTCTAATAAAGGATGAACTGGCGAGCTGTTATTTACTTGTGCCATTGTCATAGATCCCTATTAAATTAAACATATTTGCATTTAATCATAGGAATATGAATAGAAAATGTTTAATCTCATTCATAATTGTCATAATTCTTTGTTTTTTCCAATTTTGAGAAAGAGATCACGAAATTTCGTTAGAGATAGTATGCTCATCAGTGTATAAATCAATATCCTTTACCTAATATCAAACCAGTAAAATTTTCTACTATTAGTTTAAAGATAATCAATAATAAATATATTTATCTTCTAAAATGAAAATATATAATACACAACGTTTTTGGTAAAAAATTAATATTAAGGGAAAAAGAATGAAAACTATCTATCACTCAGCAAATAGTCGTGGTAATGCAGATCACGGTTGGTTAAAAAGCAGACATACTTTTAGTTTTGGTCACTACTATGATCCTAGCCGTGTTAATTTTGGTGTATTAAGAGTCATTAATGATGACTTCGTTGAAGGGGGTATGGGATTTGGTACCCACCCACATAATAATATGGAAATTATTTCTATTCCATTAAGTGGCGATTTAGCACATAAAGATAGTATGGGAAATGGTAGCATTATTCGTAATGGTGACATTCAAGTGATGTCTGCGGGTACAGGGATTACACACAGCGAAATGAATCCGAACGCAGATATCCCAGTAAAATTTTTACAAATTTGGGTTATCCCAAATAAACGTAATGTTGAGCCTCGCTATCAACAAATTACAATTGCAGATAACGCAAAACCAAATGATTTCCAACAAATTCTATCGCCAAATCCAGATGATGAAGGCGTTTGGATTCATCAAGATGCGTGGTTTTCACTAGCAAAATTTGATAAAGGTATTGCTAAAAATTACTCGCTAAATAAAGCAGGCAATGGTGTATATGCCTTTGTTATCAAAGGACAAGCGAATGTCGCTGGTGTTGATCTCAATGAGCGAGATGGATTAGGTGTATGGGATACTGATAACCTAGATATCGTTGCATCAAGTGATGCCGAGATTTTACTCATGGAAGTACCAATGGAAGTCTAATCCAGCTATATACATAAAAAACCTGAGCATTGCCTCAGGTTTTTTATTGACCATTACTTTCAGCTACAGACGATTATTATCAATTCATTAAAACCGTAAAATTCGCCTGAAGATCATCTTTGCCCCCCACAGATTTAAACTGAAAAGAGGTGCACTCATCATTGAACTGTATATTATCAACCTACTTAAAGATTAAGTAGGTCGTTTTTCTTTTTCCGATACAAAAAACACGACTCAATTCATATTTGTCATTTTTTTTCTGTCAGTTATGCTTAAAATAATGGCAACCTAATTCAAGTGCGGTCTAAAAAATGAAAAATTGGAAAACATCTTTTTTTACTAAGCCTTACAGCGTACGCTTTCGTTTAATGCTCTTTTTGATCACCGCTATTTTTTTGATTATTGTGATCAGTATGACAGCAATTATGGGGTTAAACAGTACCTATCAATCCCTCTCTAATTTACGAGATCGCTCACTTAACCAAATGTTTTCCTCTATGACATTAGGTGTAAAAACAGCACAGATCGCCACATATGCAAAACGACTCACTCAAACAACACGTGCACTAGAATATCAAGAGGAATCTAAAACACTTGCTTTGCATGCCGAACAATTACAAACTCTACTTACCCAAGCCAAACAATCGACATCAAAGCAAGAGCAACGTTTTACTCATATCGTACAGCACATTGATTTATTAAGTAAAAGTGTCCAAGAATTACTGTTACAAACGCATAATCGCCATGTCTTACATACCAATATTATTAGCGAGCTAAATCAAGGGTTACTTTATATTAGGCATATCAAAAGATTAGAAAAACGCAGTGCATTAAATCATGAATTAGCCAATGATTTTATGTTGCAACTTACACGAGTAGAAAAATTAATCGAAGATGCAACTAAAAGTAGTTTTTCTACAAGTGTCTTTCTCAGTATCCAATCGAACTTTTTATTCTTCCCAACGATCGATAAACTTACTGATATTGATGCCGAGTTGAGTAAACTCAAACAACTCTTTCCATCCATGATCCAAAATGCAGAAGCATTAGCGCAAATCAATTTACGTATTCAATTTTTAACGTTCCAAATTGACGCATTGGTCCAACAAATTAACCAACAATATACATTGTTAGCAACAGAGAAAGTACAGAGTGTGAATGTGGATTCGGAACAAATCCAACAACATTTATCGACATTTTCACTTTCTATTTTATTATTTTCTCTATTTACAATTTTACTAATCATCATTCTCGCTCAATATATTTATTCATTGATTGGTAAGCGTCTTTACTCTATTACAGATGCATTAAAGCGTTTGTCACAAGGTGATAAAAATGTCACGGTACCTCAACAACAAACGCAAGATGAAATTGGTGATTTAGCTCGGACATTTGATATTTTTCATCAAAATGTCATCACTCTTGAGCACACAGACTCTTTACTCAAAGAAAAAAGTGAGTTGTTAGAACAAACTTTTTTAGCGATGCGTGATGGACTAGCTATTTTTGATAACCAACTCAATTTAGTCTCTTATAATGCGCAATTCAAAAGCTTACTAGAGGAGTGCTTCCAACAGCATCAACAACTGAGTATTCATTCACTCGTTGAGTATTTTAATACTCAGCAAGCGAAAGTGATTGGCAGTGAACAAACAATTGATTTAGCGTTATTGAAAAAAATTCGCCAAGCACAAGATTTACTTGAAATTGAGTGCCGACAACAAGTGCTGGAATGGCGTGTGAGCCCTTTAAAAGATGGTTTAGTAACTTTTCTGATTGATCGTACACAGCGTAAAAAACTCGAAAATGAGATTGCACATAGCCAAAAAATGCGTGCGATTGGTCATTTAACAGGTGGCATCGCGCATGATTTTAACAACTTCTTAGCCGTCATTATTGGTAATCTGGATTTAATTGATCCTGAGACACTCAACGAACGTCAAGCTAAACGTTTACAACGTGCTTTAAAAGCAGCAGAAAATAGTGCCACTCTCACCCAACGTTTATTAGCTTATGCTAGAAAGCAACCACTTCATCCAACTATCTTAGAGATCAATCAACTTGTTTTAGAGTTAAATGATCTGATCAAGCATACCATCCCGCCAACAATTAAAGTGCAGTTAGATTTAGCTGAAAATTTACCACAAGTCTATATTGATAAAAATCAGCTTGAAACTGCACTGGTCAATTTAATTGTCAATGCAAAAGATGCTCTCAATAATGAAGGAAACATCATTATTCGTACAACAGAACTGAACGTACAACGTACACACCGTCAAGAGCATATGGTTCAATTATCCATTATTGATGACGGCTGTGGTATGGATGAGCAGACGCAAAAACGCGTATTTGAACCTTTTTTTACCACAAAACAAAATGGACGAGGTAGCGGTTTAGGCTTATCTATGGTATATGGCTTTATTCGACAATCAAAAGGTCGTGTTACTATTGATTCAACTTTAAATAAGGGTACCGCGATTCACTTACAACTACCTATTGCTAAGCAGACTCCAACACACACCCTTACATCAACACAAAATTGCACAATGTCTGATATCCAATATCAAATTTTAGTAGTCGAAGATAAAGCGAGTTTGCGTGAAACATTGTCGGAACAATTACATGCCATAGGCTATCAAGCAGTTTTATGTGAATCTGGTGAACAAGCTATCGCATTACTTAACCAAGGTCTAACTATTGATTATTTACTGTCAGATATCATGTTATCTGGGAAACTCACTGGTACAGATGTAGCAAAATGGGTTGTAGCTCATTTACCGCAAGTCAAAATTTTATTAATGACAGGTCATACCGAACAATTAGAAAAAGCCGAACAGTTCCCTGTTTTAGTCAAACCTTTTAAACAATTGGAATTACAACAAAAACTGACCGCACTTTAATATTGAATAAATAATCCACCAAAATAGCTGTGATTCATCGCAAATTAAGGTGGATTATTTTAACACAAGGTGATTAAGCTTTTTTCCAAGCTTGCATATACAACATTTCTAGGGCAACCGTCGCACCTGCTAAAGCGGTAATATCGGATTGGTCATAGGCAGGAGAAACTTCAACTACATCCATACCAACAATATTCACCTCTTTCAGTGCGCGTAGCAGTTTCAAAGCTCTATCAGTGCTTAAGCCACCACAAACAGGTGTACCTGTGCCAGGCGCATATGCAGGATCTAAACAATCAATATCAAAGGTTAAATATACAGGTAAATCACCCACTACCGCTTTGATTTTTTCCACAGTTTGCTCCACACTATCATCATTGACTTGGGGTGCAGAAAGCACAGTAAAAGGTAAACGTCGATCGAACTCGGTACGAATCCCGATTTGAACAGAATGCGAAGCATCAATTAAACCTTCTTTCGGCGCGTGATAGAACATCGTACCATGATCAAAGTGACTCCCATTCTCATAAGTATCAGTATGGGCATCGAAGTGAATCATCGCTAACTTACCAAAATGTTTTGCATGAGCCCGTAACAATGGTAACGTAATGAAATGATCACCACCTAAAGTTAAACAGTGTTTACCCGCCTTAAGTAATGCTGTTGTATGGGCTTCTAACTCATCAACAAAGTTTTGGTTATCTCCAAACGAATAAACTAAATCTCCACAATCAATAATCTTTAATCTCTCACGCACATCAAAATCCCAAGGGAAACGACAATGCTCCCAAGCAAGATTTACTGAAGCTCGGCGAATTGCTTCAGCGCCAAAACGGGTGCCAGCTCGACCTGAGACAGACGCATCAAAAGGGACACCAGTGATCACCCATTCTGCATCCGTTTCCACTGGATTAAACTGAACAGGTAAACGCAAAAAGCCAAAATTATTTGATACTAATGAAATATCTTCTTTATTGTGTAATGTATTGTACATAGTTGTTCCTATTTAACTCAAAAAGTACTGTCAAACTTTTCAAAAAGTGACCGCACTTTTGATGAATTACTCTTCTTCTAAATAAGTATAGCCATTTAACCCTGTCTCAAGTTCTTTTAAGAACTGAATTGCCTCTGAAGCAGGTAAGCTTGAATGTTCAATTTGCTCACGATAACGAGCCAGCAACTTCTTCGGATCAAGATATACATACTGCAACATATCTGCAACCGTATTACCCTCGTCATAATCCACAATACGCACTTTGTTGTTCTCTTCAACTAAAATATCAACAGTACTCGTATCACCAAATAAATTATGCATATTTCCCAAAATTTCTTGATACGCACCTACCATAAAAAAACCGACAAGGGGTGGGTTATCTTCTTCATAATGTGGCATAGGCATGGTCGTCGTAATACCATCACCATCAATATAATGATCAATTGCTCCATCTGAATCACAAGTAATATCTAACAAAACAGCTCGACGACTTACAGGTTGATTTAAATTTGAAATTGGGCAAACAGGGAATAACTGATCAATCCCCCACGCATCAGGTAACGACTGAAATAAAGAGAAATTAACATACAATTTATCGGCAAATCGCTCTTGCAGTTCATCAATAATGGTACGATGAGAACGATGTTTTTCATTAAATAACTGCCCGACCTCATGACAAATATTCAAATAAAGTTGTTCAGCCCAAGCACGCTGTTCAAGATTTAAAAGACCAACATTATACTGATTATGAACATCAGATAAATCAAACTGACTTTCATGAATCCAGCTACGTAATGAGCGTTTTTCACGTGATGATTTAATATCTATCCAAGTTTCCCACATGCTCTGTAATACACTAGGCGCATCTTTATCTGGTGCATCTAATAGTTCTGGCTTATAGCGTTCAATACCAATTACATTCGACACTAAGACTGCGTGATGAGCTGTAACCCCACGCCCAGACTCAGTAATAATCGTTGGATGCGGTAACCCATGTTCACGGCAAGCCTGACCAATCCCCCACACCACGGTATCTGCATATTCATTTAAACCATAATTTACCGAGCAATCGGATTGTGTACGATTACCTTCATAATCGACACCTAAACCGCCACCTACATCAAAACATTGAATGTTTACACCGAGTTTATGTAACTCAACATAAAAACGTGCGCTTTCACGTACACCTGTCGCCACATCACGAATATTGCCGAGTTGTGAGCCCAAATGAAAATGTAAAAGTTGTAAACAGTCTAAACAAGCATGTTTTTTTAACATCTGTACAAGATCTAATACTTGGGATGCAGATAAGCCAAATTTAGACTTTTCCCCGCCTGAAGATTGCCATTTACCTGAACCTTGCGAAGCTAAGCGTGCACGCACCCCTAAACGTGGCCTCACTTGCATTTTAGCTGCTTCTTCCAAGACTAATTGGATTTCAGAGAGTTTTTCAATCACCAAATATACTTTATGCCCAAGTTTCTCTCCCATCAGTGCAAAACGAATATATTCGCGATCTTTATAACCATTACACACAATGACAGTTTGAGTGACACCAGCATGCGCTAATACTGCCATCAATTCAGCTTTTGAACCTGCCTCTAAACCTAATGGTTGACCAGAATTTATTAAAGACTCGACGACTCGACGATGTTGATTTACTTTAATTGGATATACGAGAAAATAATTTCCCTCATAACCAAAATCTTCACGAGCACGTTTAAATGCCAAATTAATTGAGCGTAAACGATGTTGAATAATTTGTGGAAAGCAAAACAAAGTAGGTAAATGAGCACCTTGCTCTTGCTGGACTTTGTCTGCTAGCATAGCTAAAGAAACACGATTTTGTGGTTTATCAGGATCAGGGCATACAAAAATATCACCTTTTTCATCTACATTATAATAGCGCATCCCCCAATAATTAATATTACAGACTTCACGCACCGTATTTTCAGCGAATGTTGTTGTTGCTGCCGCATCAGAGATTAAAGTAACTTGTTCCAATGTCTTAGTTTACCTTTTAAAAATAGTAGTTAAAATATAATACAAAAGCAGAATGCTTTTTATTCATTTTTATTGCTTATCTCCTAAGCAAAAAACAACGCTAGCATAAAGCAAAACCTATAAAAGCAATAGCCCTTAAAATAAAAAAGGTGAAAAGTATCACAATTCACCCGTTATTTTCTTTATTTCTCTTAACGATATTTATCCAAAAACCGATAATAACTGCTCCCAATAAATAAAGCAGTTTTTTGTATTAACTTACCACCATATATTGTCGGCACCTTCAATTTTTCAAACACACATAAACGTTCATCATTACCCAGTATTGCTTCAGCTATAATACGTCCAGCTAACCCAGTTAATGCAACACCATGACCTGAATAGCCTTGTGCAAAATAAATATTTGGTGCGATACGTCCAACATGTGGATTCGAATTTAATGTCATATCAATTGGTCCACCCCAACCATATTCTATTTTGACATTTTCTAATTGGGGGAAAACATGTAGCATATTACAACGCATCACAGTTTTCATATCTAACCCAGGACTTGAATCACTACCAAATAACAGGCGATTATCTGCGCTCAAACGATAATAATCTAAGAAATAGTTATTATCACACGCTGACATACGATTACGAATCAAACTATCTGCCATTTCATTCGTTAAAGGCTCAGTAGCAATAATAAAACTTTCAATAGGTAAAATTTTACGTGCAATCCCACGATGTATAGTTTTAGGTAAGACACTAATATAAGCATTTGTTGCCAATACAACGTCCTTTGCAATAACTGAGCTTTGATCAGTACTAACTTTGACTTTAGATTTACCTGCACGCAAATCCACGACAGGCGAATGTTCATAAATTTCAACACCCAAGTCTAAGCAAGCTTGTGCAAGTCCTAAACAATAATTCAGTGGATGTAAATGACCTGAGTTTGGATCAAACAATGCTCCAGTATAAATATCACTACCTAAATTCTCGCTTAATCTTGTTTTATCCCACAAAGTCATCTGACTATAACCAAAAAGTTCTCTACAAGCTTTTTCGGTCGCAATTAAATCATCCATCCGACGATGATTTAAGGCTAATGTTGCATAGCCTCGCTGCCAATCACATTGAATAGCATACTTGGTAATACGTTCGTCAATAATAGCCAATGCCTCTAATGACATTTGCCATAACTTACTAGCGGTTTCAAAACCAACCGCATCAATATAATCACTAATGTCTTCTTCGAAACCGTTAATCGCTTGCCCACCATTACGCCCTGACGCACCAAATCCCACACGAGCACCCTCTAACACAATCACTTTTTTCCCTTGTTCTGCAAGTTCAAGGGCGGCAGATAAACCAAAAAAACCCGCTCCTATAACACAAACATCTGCTGATTTACGCTGTGTCAATGTAGGTAAAGTGAAATGAAGATGACGTGTATCAGTATAATAAGATTGGATATGCTCTTGATGAGAAAACTTCAACATAAAATGGATTGGTAATGAAAATTTTGGGCAGTTTACTCTTACTTAACAAGATGTCAATTTAATTCAATCAAGTTATAAAATTTGTTATACTCAAGAGTGAGGTTTTTAACTTTGTATTCATGCGGATTAACGTATTGAAATCCGTCTATTTTTAACCGCACTTTACTGTCTTCGGACTTTGGGGGACTAAAAATTGAAAAGACTTTTTAGTAATGTGATCAAATCACTGATGTTAACTGCTGTCTTATTCTTCACTCACACCACTTTTGCTGCCCAAAAACTCTATGTCTATAACTGGACCGACTATATACCTTCCAATCTAATTGCAAATTTTACTAAAGAAACAGGTATTGAAGTCATTTACTCTACTTTTGAAAGTAATGAGGAAATGTACGCAAAACTAAAATTGTTATCTAAAAATAACGCTTATGATTTAGTCTTTCCATCCAGTTATTACATTAATAAAATGGTAAAAGAAGGTATGCTACAAAAAATAGACCATACTAAATTAAGTAATTTCCATCAAATACCTTCCCATTTATTAAACAAAGACTTTGATCCAAATAACCAATATTCCCTACCATATATCTATGGATTAACTGGTATTGGTATCAACATTGAAGAGATCGATCCACAAAATATCACAAGTTGGGCAGATTTATGGAAGGCAGAATATAAAGGTAAAGTGTTGTTAACAAGTGACGCACGTGAAGTCTTTCATATTGCTTTATTATTAAATGGTAAATCGCCAAATACGACTAAAGAAAGTGAAATTAAAGCAGCTTATGAGCACCTAGTAAAGTTGATGCCAAATGTTCTTGTCTTTAACTCTGACTCTCCTGAGGTCCCTTATGTTCAAGGTGAAGTAGCATTGGGTATGATCTGGAATGGTTCTGCGTATTTAGGTAACAAAGAAAATCCAAATCTTCAATTCATCTATCCAAAAGAAGGCGCTGTTTTCTGGATGGACAATTATGCTATTCCTAAAACAGCAAAAAATGTTGAAGGAGCCTATCAATTTATTGACTTCCTATTACGCCCAGAGAATGCCAAAATTGTAATTGAGCGAATGGGATTTTCTATGCCTAATGAAGGTGTAAAAGCATTATTGTCACCTGAAATGGTCAATAATCCCGTTTTATTCCCACCCGCTGAAGAAATACAAAAAGGAATTATGCAAGCAGATGTAGGCAAAGCTGTAGATATTTATGAAAAATATTGGAATAAACTAAAAACAAATTAATAAAGCAAAAGAGCAGTTAATATGTTTATAATATTAACTGCTCTTTTATTAAGAACGTACAATTCGTTAAATCTTTATAACAAATCATCAAGAATATCCCTCTCTACCAGACTATCATTGTTTTTCTTTAATCTAGACGAATCGCTCCTCTTCAAGACCTAAAACCTTGAATCAGCAGTAAAGAGAGACATTAATACATCCTTATTCATTTTACTGAATGAAGCTCAAAATCCTAATTGCCTGACTTTCATACAAACGACTATAGCTAAATAATATGAGAGAAGACTTTCTTAATAAAAAAATACCTGTGCTAGCAATTTACACAGGTATTTTTATCAACTAATTTATATAAACTTATACATTATGTTTTTGACGATACGCTACTAAATCTTCGATAGTCACAACAGGAAAACCAAATTTATGAGCAAATTCGACGATTTCAGGTGCTCTCGCCATTGAACCATCATCATTCGTAATTTCACAAATCACACCTGCACCTTTATAGCCAGCTAAACGTGCTAAATCTACAGAGGCCTCAGTGTGTCCACGACGACTTAATACTCCCCCTTCGACAGCTCGTAATGGGAAAATATGTCCGGGGCGGCTTAAGTCATTTGGTTTTGCGCCATCAGCAACTGCTGCTTTAATGGTAGTCACACGATCTTTAGCTGATACACCTGTTGCTACACCTTTAGCCGCTTCAATTGTTACTGTAAATGCGGTTTTATTAACACTGGTATTATCTTGTACCATTGGTGGTAAATCTAGCGCTTGGCACAATTGTTCTGTTAGACAAAGACAAACAATTCCACTGCCATAACGAATCAACATTGTCATTTGTTCAGCATTGATGGTTTCTGCTGGAAAAATCAAATCTCCTTCATTTTCCCGATCTTCATCATCTAATACTAAAACGCCGTTACCTTGTTTAAAAGCCTCAATAGCAGCAACAACACGCGTTTCTGCGTCACCAAAAGGAGATAAAATTGACTGATTCATAGTAAATTCCTTGAAATATAGAGAGAGTTAAATACCAGAATCAGGGCTGATGAGAAAAATTATGTGGCTAAGAAAATCTTAAACAAACAAAAAAGACAGGATTTATTTTCAAAACCTGCCTATTCTCTTTCATCCAGACTATACTGTCGGCTTTGGATTTACACCAAATCTGCTGACTTTGTTATTTTTATGTGAATAACAAACGCTCGTGGGCTTATGCTAAATAAAACATTTACCACCGGTAGGGAGTTTCACCCTGCCCTGAGAATGCATGTATAGTATAACGCAAACTTAATCTTGAAAAAATGTTTTTATTTGCTACAAGATTACATACAATAGATAAAATTTTCCCCAATATGAGGTCATTATGCTAAACCCTAAAAAAATAGAGCAAGTTATACAACAAATCCAAGATTCACTACCACAAGGTATTAAAGAATTAGGTCAAGATGCAGAAGCAAAATTAAAACAAACATTACAAGCACAATTATCAAAATTAGATTTAGTGACTCGAGAAGAATTTGATGTACAAACTCAAGTACTAATGCGAACACGTGAAAAGCTTGCGGAGCTTGAACAGCGTGTTAATGAATTATTAGATCAAAAGGCATTACCTTAATTTTTATTGCTCTCAAAGAAATTCAACGTACGATTTGTTTTGATAGCATTTCTCACTTATCACAAGGAATAAATTATGTCTTCTTTTGCCTACTTACAACAAAAACGCAAACAATTAAACTTAAAGGTAAACGATATTTGTCAACAGGCAAATATTACACGTGCTTATTTTAATCAACTGGTAAGTGGAAAAATAAAGAATCCAAGTGCAACAAAACTCAGTGCGTTACATAAAGTGCTACAAATTACGGAACCTAATAATAAAAAAGTAGGTGTCATTTTCGGCAAATTTTATCCTGTACATACAGGTCATATTAATATGATCTATGAGGCGTTCAGTAAAGTAGATGAAATCCACATTATTGTATGTAGTGATACTGAAAGAGATTTAAAACTGTTCTATGATAGTAAAATGAAGCGTATGCCAACAGTACAAGACCGCTTACGTTGGATGCAACAAATTTTCAAATATCAGAAAAACCAAATATTTATCCATCATCTCATCGAAGATGGCATTCCAAGCTACCCAAATGGCTGGCAGGCATGGGCAGAACAAGTCAAACTACTTTTTAAAGAAAAAAACTTTATGCCAAGTATTGTTTTTAGTAGTGAAGTTCAAGATAAAGCACCTTATGAAAAATATTTAGGCTTGGAAGTCATATTAGTTGATCCACAACGTCAATTCTTTAATGTATCTGCAACAAAAATTCGTAATAATCCGTTCCATTATTGGAAATTCATTCCAAAAGAAGTTCGTCCTTTCTTCGCTAAAACTATTGCGATTTTAGGTGGTGAAAGTAGCGGTAAAACCGTACTAGTTAATAAGCTAGCAACTGTCTTTAATACAACATCAGCTTGGGAATATGGACGCGAATTTGTTTTTGAAAAATTAGGTGGTGATGAGCAAGCCATGCAATATTCTGACTATCCACAAATGGCACTAGGTCATCAACGCTATATTGACTATGCTGTACGCCATGCACACAAAGTTGCAATTATTGATACTGATTTTATTACGACTCAAGCTTTTTGTATTCAATATGAAGGCAAAGCACACCCATTTTTAGACTCTATGATAAAAGAATATCCATTTGATGTTACTATTCTGCTCAATAATAATACAAAATGGGTTAATGATGGTTTACGCAGCTTAGGTAATCAAAAACAACGTCAACGCTTTCAATTATTATTGAAAAAACTGCTTGATAAATACAATGTGCCTTATATCGAAATTGAGTCACCAAGCTATTTAGAACGCTATAATCAAGTAAAAAAAATTGTTGAAAAGATCTTAAATGAAGAAGAATTGCCTTTACACACAAATGAGCACAATATTCAATCAATTTTTGAGGAAGAGGTATGATTTTATTCGCAGGTGATCCACATGGTAGTTTTGATCACCTATATCCCTTTATACAAGCACAACAAAATGTTGCACTTATTATATTAGGTGACTTACAACTCACTACACCTCACGAATTAGAAAAATTAGCACAACATTGTGATCTCTGGTTCATCCATGGCAATCATGACAGTAAAACTATATCTGCATTTGAGGCAATTTGGGAAAGCGACTGGCAATCACGCAACTTACACGGCAGAGTCACTGAAATACAAGGTAAACGTATTGCAGGTTTAGGTGGTGTCTTTCGAGGACAAATTTGGATGCCACCAAACAAACCTCTCTTTTTTGACCCTATTCATTATTGTCAATACTGTTCACAAGAAAAAATTTGGCGAGGAGGTATTCCATTACGTCATCGTACATCTATTTTTCCTTCAGACATAGAAACTTTAGAAAAAATGCAAGCAGATATTTTGATCTGTCATGAGGCTCCTAGACCTCACCCTTCAGGTTTTAGTGTAATAAATGAACTTGCATATAAAATGAATGTACGCCATATTTTTCATGGTCACCACCATGAAAATTTTGATTACGATAGTATGGTAGATACGTATAGTTATCAAATCACAAATGTTGGTTTTCGTAGCGTATGTGATATCAATGGAGGATACTTACTGAAGGGAATTGATGAGCGTTAGAATCAATAAATACTCTCTAACTCAAGAAATATGTAAATCACATCAACTTTAAGACTATCCGATAGATAAAGTGCGGTCAAACTTTCGAAAGTTTTGCTAAACTTGTAGATAACCTCCCTCTACGTTAATAAGCAAAATCAAAGGGACAATAACCTAAATAATTTAGTCCCTTAAAAATTTATCTTACTTCAACATTAATGTTCACAAGACTTATAACTAAGTGCTCTTTTAGATGATAATTAGTACCAATAAATATTATCTATAGATAATTACAATAATCGTTTAAAAAATCACAATAAAAAAAGAAAACCCACTAAAAACTAGTGGGTTTTATCTAAAAATTTATAAGCTATAAAATCAACTTATTTAAAATCAATTATTCAGCAGCAGCTTCTTCAGTTGCTACATCTGGACGATCAACTAACTCAATATAAGCCATTGGTGCATTATCGCCAGCACGGAAACCACATTTCAAAATACGGGTGTAACCACCTGCACGTTGAGCAAAACGTGGACCTAATTCATTGAATAATTTAGCAACAGTTTCAATGTTGCGTGTACGAGCAAAAGCTAAACGACGATTTGCAACGCTATCTACTTTTGCTAATGTAATTAACGGTTCAACTACACGACGTAATTCTTTAGCTTTTGGCAATGTAGTCTTGATAATTTCGTGACTAACTAAAGAGCTTGCCATATTACGGAACATCGCTTGGCGATGGCTGCTATTACGGTTTAGTTGACGACCACTCTTACGATGGCGCATGACCTTATCCTTCTCAGAAAAATCTTTAACCTATGACCAAACTAGTCTTCAGCAATACTTGCTGGTGGCCAATTCTCAAGGCGCATACCTAGTGACAAGCCGCGCGAAGCGAGAACATCCTTAATTTCAGTAAGTGATTTCTTACCAAGATTAGGTGTTTTTAATAATTCAACTTCAGTACGCTGTACTAAATCACCGATATAGTGAATTGTTTCTGCTTTCAAACAGTTAGCAGAACGAACTGTCAACTCTAAGTCATCAACAGGACGTAACAGAATTGGATCGAATTCTGGTTTCTCTTCCTTAACTTCTGGTTGACGAACATCACGCAAATCAACGAATGCATCTAGTTGCTCTGCTAAAATTGTTGCTGCACGACGAATTGCTTCTTCTGGATCAATAGTGCCATTTGTTTCTAACTCAATAACAAGTTTATCTAAGTCAGTACGCTGTTCAACACGTGCAGCTTCAACATTGTAAGCAATACGGTCTACTGGGCTATAACAAGCATCTACTAATAGACGACCAATTGGTCTTTCTTCATCTTGAGCATGCACACGAGCTGATGCTGGTACATAACCTCTACCACGTTGCACACGAATACGCATATTAATAGATGCGTTATCATCAGTCAAATGGCAGATAATATGCTCAGGATTTACGATTTCAACATCTCCATCATGGGTGATGTCAGCTGCAACAACAGGGCCAATTCCAGATTTGTTTAATGTCAGAAATACATCATCTTTATTCTGAACTTTAACCGCTAGGCCTTTTAAGTTTAGAAGAACCTCAAGAATATCTTCTTGAACACCTTCTTTACTGCTATATTCATGCAATACGCCATCAATTTCTACTTCAGTTACAGCACAACCTGGCATTGAAGATAGAAGAATACGACGCAATGCATTACCTAAAGTGTGGCCAAATCCACGCTCTAACGGTTCTAAGATCACTTTAGCATGAGTTGAGCTAATTTGCTCAATATCAACTAAGCGTGGCTTTAAAAATTCTGTAACAGAACCCTGCATTTTATCCTCTCTTTGCTTCTAAGCTTTAACTATTTATTATTTAGAGTAAAGCTCAACGATCAGATGTTCGTTAATGTCTGCTGATAAATCAGAACGTTCAGGAACACGTTTGAACACACCTTCCATTTTAGCAGTATCAACTTCTAACCATGTTGGTTTTTCTCTTTGCTCTGCTAATTCTAACGATGCTTTAATACGTGCTTGTTTTTTAGATTTCTCACGAACAGCAACAACATCATTAACTGAAACTTGGAATGATGGGATATTAACAACACGACCATTTACAACAATCGCCTTATGACTCACCAATTGGCGAGCTTCAGCACGAGTTGCAGCAAAGCCCATGCGATAAACAACGTTATCCAATCTACCTTCCAATAACACTAGTAAGTTTTCACCAGTATTACCTTTTAAGCGGTTCGCTTCTTTATAATAATTACGGAATTGACGTTCTAAGATACCGTAAATACGACGAACTTTTTGTTTTTCACGTAATTGACTACCATAATCAGATAAACGTGGTTTACGAGCACCATGTTGACCTGGAGCGGTATCAATTTTACATTTTGATTCAATCGCGCGCACACCTGACTTAAGGAATAAGTCAGTACCTTCACGACGGCTTAGCTTGAGTTTAGGGCCCAAATATCTTGCCATTTTCTTTCTCCAACTATCCTATAACGCCATTAAACACGACGTTTTTTCGGTGGACGACAACCGTTATGAGGAATCGGAGTCACATCAGTAATATTCGTAATACGGAAACCCGCTGCATTTAATGCACGAATAGTAGACTCACGACCAGGACCAGGTCCTTTCACCATAACTTCCAAGTTCTTTAAGCCGAATTCTTTTACAACTTCAGCACAACGTTCTGCAGCAACTTGTGCAGCAAACGGGGTAGATTTACGAGAACCACGGAAACCTGAACCACCAGCAGTAGCCCATGCTAGAGCATTGCCTTGACGGTCAGTAATAGTAACGATTGTATTATTGAAAGATGCGTGAATATGTGCTACGCCATCTACAACTTGTTTTTTTACACGTTTACGTGCACGAACTGGTGTTTTAGCCATTTTACCTTACCCCGACTTATTTCTTGATCGGCTTACGAGGACCCTTACGGGTACGCGCATTAGTTTTAGTACGTTGACCACGTACCGGTAAACCACGACGATGACGTAAACCACGATAACAACCTAAGTCTAATAGACGTTTGATGTTTAGTGTTACTTCACGACGTAAGTCACCTTCAACGGTAAATTTACCAACTTCGTCACGCAGTTTATCAATCTGCTCTTCAGACAATTCGCTGATCTTAACATCTTCAGCAATACCCGTAGCTGCACAAATAGCTTGCGCACGAGTTTTACCGATACCATAAATTGCAGTTAAAGCGATTACAGTGTGTTTATGATCAGGAATGTTAATGCCTGCAATACGGGCCACTATGCACTCCTATTATTTTAACAAATTTGATACTTTGATCTTGAAAAGCCCGTTTTCAGGATACTCAAACAAAGTACCAAGGACATAAATGAGCTGAGCAGTATAACTGCTCAACTGGTTCTTTGCAAGAAAAAATATCAATTAACCTTGACGTTGTTTATGTTTAGGGTCGCTACAAAGGACACGAACAACACCTTCACGCTTAACAATTTTACAGTTACGACATAATTTCTTAACGGAAGCACGAACTTTCATTGCTTATCCCTTTTATTTAATTGGACAAATTATTGTCCGAAACCTTTAAGGTTTGCTTTCTTCAACGCAGATTCATATTTTGTCGACATCAAATGACTCTGAACCTGAGCGATGAAATCCATAATTACAACAACAACAATCAGTAAAGATGTACCACCAAAATAGAATTGTACATTCCAAGCTGACGTCATAATATAAGGAACTAAACATACAAACGTGATATATAGACCGCCAATCAATGTTAAGCGAGTCATAATTTTATCAATATAACGTGATGTTTGTTCACCTGGTCTAATCCCTGGTATAAATGCACCAGATTTTTTCAAATTATCCGCTGTATCACGAGGATTATATTGCATTGCGGTATAGAAAAAGCTAAAGAAGATAATCGCAACAGCATACACAAGCAAATATAATGGTTGCCCTGGATGTAGTAACATAGATAACTTAGTTAACCACTCTAGACTAGAACCTTCACCTAACCACTGCACTAATGTAGCAGGGAATAAAATAATACTTGATGCAAAAATCGCTGGAATTACACCTGCCATATTGACCTTTAATGGCAAATGCGTTGAATGACCACCAAGTATTTGGCGACCTTGCTGACGTTTAGCATATTCAACTTTAATCCTTCTTTGGCCTCTCTCAACAAAGACTACAAAATATGTAACCGCAAACACAATAACTGCGATCAATAAGAGAACTAATAGATGCATTTGACCTTGGCGGGTTTGCTCAATAGTTTGACCAATTGCTGATGGTAACCCTGCAACAATACCAGCAAAAATAATTAAAGAGATTCCGTTACCAATACCACGCTCTGTAATCTGCTCACCTAGCCACATCAAGAACATTGTTCCTGTGACAAGGCTAATAACTGCAGTGACATAAAAACCAAAGCCTAAATTAGGTACTAATCCAGGTAACATATTAGGAAGACCGGTAGAAATACCAACAGCCTGTAACGTTGCAAGTACTAACGTTGAATAACGAGTATACTTACTGATTTTACGACGACCAGCTTCACCCTCTTTTTTCAATTCTGCAAGAGCAGGATGAACCGTTGTTAATAATTGGATGATAATCGATGCCGAAATGTAAGGCATGATACCTAACGCAAAAATAGACGCACGGCTCAATGCACCACCAGAGAACATGTTAAACATATCTATAATGGTGCCTTTTTGTTGTTCAATTAATTGAGCTAACACAGCCGCATCAATACCAGGAACCGGAATGAAAGAACCAATACGGAAAACGATAAGTGCACCTAATACAAATAATAATCTGCTTTTAAGTTCACCTGTACCGCTTTGGGTACTTCTACTTTGATAACCTGGTTGCTTAGCCATTTATTTATTATTCCTCAACTGAACCGCCAGCAGCTTCAATTGCTGCTTTAGCACCTTTAGTCACACGTAAACCGCGTACAACTACAGCACTATTAAGTTCACCAGCTAAAATTACTTTAGCAAACTGAATATCTTTAGTAAGTATGTTAGCAGCTTTTAAAGATTCTAAGGTAACTACACCGTTTTCAACTTTAGTTAAATCATTCAAACGGACTTCAGCAGTTAATGCCGATTTCATTGAAGTAAAACCAAATTTTGGTAAACGACGGTACAAAGGCATTTGACCACCCTCGAAACCACGACGAACTCCACCGCCTGTACGAGATTTTTGACCTTTGTGACCACGACCACCAGTTTTACCCAAACCAGAACCAATACCACGACCTAAGCGTTTAGCGCTATGTTTTGCACCTTCAGCTGGTGACAAAGTATTTAAACGCATTCTTTTACTCCTCCACTTTAACCATGTATGAAACTTGATTAATCATACCACGTACTGCTGGAGTATCAATTAGCTCAACAGTATGATGCATATGGCGAAGACCAAGGCCACGTAATGTAGCTTTATGCTTCGGTAAACGAGCAATAGAACTACGTACTTGAGTTACTTTAATAGTTTTAGCCATCATCAATTACCCCAAGATTTCATCAACGGTTTTGCCACGTTTTGCAGCAACCATTTCTGGTGATTTCATATTTGCAAGTGCATCAATTGTTGCACGAACAACGTTAATTGGGTTAGTTGAACCGTATGCTTTAGAAAGAACGTTACGTACACCTGCAACTTCTAATACTGCACGCATTGCACCGCCCGCGATGATACCTGTACCTTCGCTAGCTGGTTGCATAAATACACGAGAACCAGTATGTGAACCTTTAATCGGGTGTTGTAATGTACCTTCATTTAAAGCTACATTGATCATATTGCGACGTGCTTTTTCCATCGCTTTTTGGATCGCTGCTGGAACTTCGCGCGCTTTACCATAACCAAAACCAACGCGACCATTACCATCACCTACTACAGTCAATGCAGTAAAGCTCATGATACGACCACCTTTAACAGTTTTTGATACACGGTTTACCGCGATTAGCTTCTCTTGCAGTTCACCAGCTTGTTTTTCGATGTTTGCCATCTGAAATTACCTCTATTAGAACTGTAGACCAGCTTCACGGGCAGCGTCCGCTAAAGTTTGGACACGACCATGATATTTAAAACCAGAACGATCAAAAGCAACGTCTTTGACGCCTTTTGCTAATGCTCTCTCTGCAACAACTTTTCCTACTACTGCTGCTGCATCTTTATTTCCGGTATATTTCACTTGCTCACTAATTACTTTTTCAACAGTTGAAGCAGCGGCAAGAACTTCTGAACCGTTCGGTGCAATTACTTGTGCATAAATATGACGTGGAGTACGGTGTATAACTAAACGAGTTACACCTTGCTCTTTCATCATATGACGTGCACGTGCTGCACGACGGATACGAGCTGATTTCTTATCCATAGTGTTACCTTAATTATTTCTTCTTAGCCTCTTTGATACGTACCACTTCATCAGCGTAACGTACCCCTTTACCTTTATAAGGCTCAGGACGGCGATAAGCACGAATATCTGCAGCGACTTGGCCGATTAATTGCTTGTCCGCACCTTTCAACACAATTTCAGTCTGAGATGGACATTCTGCTGTAATACCTGCAGGTAAAACGTGTTCAATAGGGTGAGAAAAACCTAAACTTAAAGCAACTGCATTGCCTTTCATTTGTGCTCTATAACCAACACCCACCAATTGTAACTTCTTAGTGAAGCCTTCAGTAACACCGATAACCATTGCATTCACTAATGCACGAGCAGTTCCTGCTTGAGCATCAGCACCAACAATACCTTCACGAGGAGAGAAGGTTAATTCGTTATTATCTTGTTTAACTTCAACTGTGTCATGAATGGTACGAGATAACTCACCATTTTTTCCTTTAACTGTTAATAACTGACCGTTGAGTTTTACCTCAACACCGGCAGGAATACTAACAGGTGCTTTTGCAACACGAGACATTTTCCTACCTCTCTATTAAGCTACATAACAGATAATCTCACCGCCTAAACCCGCTTGGCGAGCTGCACGGTCAGTCATCACACCTTTAGATGTAGAAACAACTGCAACACCTAAACCACCCATTACTTTTGGTAATTCGTCTTTACGTTTATAAATACGTAGACCTGGGCGGCTAACTCGTTGAATACTTTCTACAACTGGTTTCCCTTGGAAATATTTTAAAGTAATTTCCAACTCTGGTTTTACACCATCTAAAACTTTAACGCTTTCGATATAACCTTCTTCAGCTAACACATTGGCAATAGCCACTTTTAGCTTGGATGAAGGCATACTAATCGCAACTTTGTTCGCAGCTTGACCGTTACGAATACGAGTCAACATATCTGCGATTGGATCTTGCATACTCATGTACTTTTACTCCGATTCCAAAATAAAGTGGTAAATTACCAACTCGCTTTCTTAAGGCCTGGGATCTCGCCACGCATTGCAGCTTCACGAACCTTAATACGGCTTAAACCAAACTTACGAAGAACACCGTGTGGGCGTCCAGTTTGGCGGCAACGGTTACGCTGACGACTTGGACTAGAATCACGTGGTAAAGTTTGTAACTTCAACACCGCATTCCAACGATCTTCGTCAGAGGCATTTACATCAGAAATGATCTGTTTTAATTCTGCACGCTTCGCGTAGAATTTTTCAGCTAGTTTTACGCGTTTTACATCACGCGCTTTCATCGATTGCTTAGCCATGATAACCTGCCTTATTTACGGAATGGGAAATTAAAGGCAGCAAGTAGTGCTTGACCTTCTTCATCACTTTTCGCTGTCGTAGTGATAGTAATATCTAAACCACGAACACGATCCACTTTATCATAATCGATTTCAGGGAAGATGATTTGCTCACGCACACCCATGCTGTAATTACCACGACCATCAAATGATTTCGCGCTTAATCCGCGGAAGTCACGAATACGTGGAACAGCAATTGTAATTAAACGTTCAAAGAACTCCCACATACGCTCACCGCGTAGTGTTACTTTACAACCGATTGGATATCCCTGACGGATTTTAAAGCCTGCAACAGATTTGCGTGCTTTTGTAATCAAAGGTTTCTGACCGCTAATTGCTGCTAAATCTGCTACTGCATTGTCTAGCAACTTTTTATCGGTCAATGCTTCACCCACACCCATATTTAGGGTTATCTTTTCGATTCGTGGGACTTGCATGACAGATTTGTAGCTGAATTTTTCTTTTAATTCATTAACTACTTGATCTCTGTAGTAATCATGCAGTTTCGCCATCGCATTACTCCAGTTTGTTAAATGATTTCATTGTTAGATTTGAAGAAACGGACTTTTTTACCATCTTCGAATCTAAAACCTACACGGTCTGCTTTATTTGTTTTTGGGTTAAAGATAGCTACATTTGATGCATCAATTGGAGCTTCTTTTTTCACTAAACCACCTTCTTTACCTAATGCAGGAACTGGTTTTTCATGTTTAGTGATAATATTAACACCTTCAACAATCACTTTACCGTTTGGTAACACTTGAGTTACCTTACCACGCTTACCTTTGCTTTTACCAGTAAGCACAATTACTTCATCGTTTTGACGAATTTTTGCAGCCATTTGTCACTTCTCCTTACAGTACTTCTGGCGCCAAAGAGATGATTTTCATAAACTTCTCTGAACGAAGCTCACGAGTCACCGGTCCAAAAATACGAGTACCGATTGGTTGCTCTGTGTTATTGTTTAAAATTACACATGCATTACCATCGAAGCGAATGACTGATCCATCTGGGCGACGAACACCCTTCTTGGTGCGCACAACAACTGCTTTTAATACATCACCTTTTTTTACTTTACCGCGAGGAATTGCTTCTTTCACAGTAATTTTGATGATATCACCAATAGCAGCGTAACGACGGTGCGATCCACCTAGAACCTTGATACACATTACACTGCGAGCGCCTGAGTTATCAGCAACGTCCAGCATAGTCTGTTCTTGGATCATCTTAGTACTCCGCTAAAATTAATAACACCCTTTCGGGACGAGTCTATTTACCCAATGTAAATAGGATGCGGATTTTATCACAAGTCATTAAAGAAAAACAAGATGCTTTTCTCGTTTCCCATTAGATAATCATTAATAAAGTGCTTTACTACTTCATTAAAGATACTGATGTTTCTATGAATATCCATTTTATTTAATACTGATTTAATTCACTGATGCTTAGGATAATTCGAAGCTGAATTCTGTTGAAACAACAAACTATATAATCAAGATATTTAAAATAACGCTTTTTAGGAGTCTATAAAATTAAAAATATATAAATATTATAAAAGGTGTAAGCCTTCTCACATTAGTTTTAGTACTAAAAAAGCCAAGAAATACTTTCTTGGCTAAGATTTTCACTAATGAATTAATTTTATTTTTCGGCTTTACCATAAGCTGGGTGTCGTGGACCAACAAGCAATCCACCATTTTTACCATGATAAATAAGATTAGCCATCGCTGGAGCCGCGACCTGATATCCTTTATCCTTTGTAGTATCAATAATCTGACTTACAGCAGCTTTAATTAATGCAACTAAAAGACCATCATTGCTATTACTTGATCCTTGTGCATAGGCACCTGTTCCCTCCCAAAGTGTTTGACCTGTTTTAAGATCAACTAATTTACCTTCTACAGAAACCGTAGTGACACTATCAATCAGTTTATAACTAGTACCATACTCATTTACATTAACATAGAGAATACTGTCTGCCCCAAAAATATCATGAATTTTTTTTAATTGTGCACTACGAATCAAATTTCCATCAGTTAATCCATTTTGTTTAAATACCTCATCAACTAAAGCAACTGGATAAACATAATAGCCATATTCTGCTAATGGATAAGTGGAACGTGCAAGGACACTAGTATCAGCTTTGACATCTACAGAGTTATTCGCAGGCATAACAATCAAAATTGATTTTGGCTTGCTCTGTTTTAATGCAGTATAGTCGTAAGATACAGTATTTTTATTTGCACAACCTGTTAGTAATATAAGATTTGCAAGAAAAATGATCAATTTTTTCATTTTGTTTACCCTTATTTCTTACGTTGCAAATACTGCATGAAAGTTGTACTTTCTGGATATAAACGTTGTTCCTCTTGAAAAGCCATGTTCGCATCAGTACGTTTACCCTGCTTTAACAAAACGAGTCCTAGATGTCCATATACACCTGGAGCAATAAGTTTATTCTGTTCTTTCGCTTGAGCAATAATTTGATTTAAGGCCTCTTCCTGCTTTGACAAATCGCCTTCTTCATTGTAATAACTGTATACAACATCAGAGTAATTACCCCAATAATATAAATCATGATTTTGAGGCGAAGAACAAGCAGCCAACAATCCAATAGCTAAAAGAGCTACTGTAAAATGAACTTTTTTCATCATTATTCCTTATTTAGTAGGAGACCAACGACCTGATTCAATACCATTTACTAAGTTATTTACAGCTTCACGAATTGCAAGATCAAGAACTTTGCCATTTAAAGTCGCATCATAGCCTGCTGTACCACCAAACCCTAATACTTCGCGGTTAGATAAATTATATTCTCCAGCCCCTTGCGCAGAATAAACAACTTCTGATGTAACAACATTTACAACATTTAAAGTTACTTTTGCATAAGCAATTTGCTCTTTTCCACGACCTAAAATACCAAATAACTGATGATCACCAACTGTTTTACGACCAAACTCAGTCACATCACCAGTAACAACGTAAGTTGCACCTTTTAACTTCTGCTTCTGACCTTTTATTTTTGCCTCAGAGGCAATTTCTGTCATATTAGTACGATCTACAACAGAAAAACGGCCAGTCTGTTGTAAATGTGAGATCAAAATTGTTTTAGATTGATTCCCTAACTGATCAGCCCCTTCTGTAAAGACCCCATTTTGAAAACTTGATTTATTATCAAATTTCCCAACAGAAATAACTGATTTTACACCTTGATAAGTATTTGCTGTTGCTGCTGCTTGTGTTGTAGTTGGTGCAATTACACGAGCACCTTCGGTAGCACAACCAGTAATTCCCAAAGTAGCGACACACAATGTTGTTAATAATAATTTTTTCATAAAAACCTCTTGTATATAAAGGGTGAGTATAATTATTTATCATCGCACTATTATAAAAAGCAACATCTTGAAACAAAAGTGCGGTATGTTTTTAAATCCTATCTTTATTTTTAAGTAAAGATAAATGAACTATAAGTAAAACTATTAGTTTTATTCATACACTCTTATATTTTAAAGAATAACAAACAGTAACATAAATAATCTTAAATTTTATTTAAAAAAAGACCGCACTTATCAGGGCGGTCTTTTTAATTAAAATCACAATAATTAAATTACTGCTTTTTCAACAACGCGAACTAATGTCCAAGACTTAGTTTTAGAAATTGGGCGACATTCGCGAACTTCTACAACATCTCCAACTTGCGCTTCGTTGTTTTCATCATGTACATGTAACTTTGTTGTACGACGGATAAACTTACCATAAAGAGGGTGTTTAACCTTGCGTTCAATAGCGACAACAAAAGATTTTTCCATCTTGTCACTAACAACTTTACCTTGTACGCTACGAATTTTATCAGTCATTACTCACCCGCCTTCTCGGTTAATACAGTTTTCACCTGTGCAATACTACGACGCACTTGTTTTAACTGATGGGTTTGTTGAAGCTGACCGGTGGCTGCTTGCATACGCAATTTGAATTGCTCACCTAAAAGGTTCACTAACTCAGCATTCAGCTCTTCAACATTTTTGTTACGTAGTTCTTGAGCTTTCATTACATCACCGTCTTAGTTACGAAAGTGGTCTTAATTGGCAATTTAGCAGCTGCTAATGCAAATGCACTTCTTGCGATTTCTTCAGACACACCATCCATTTCATATAGTACTTTACCCGGTTGGATTAAGGCTACCCAGTACTCAACGTTACCTTTACCTTTACCCATACGGACTTCTAATGGTTTTTCAGTAATTGGTTTATCTGGGAATACACGGATCCAGATTTTACCTTGACGTTTAACTGCACGAGTCATTGCACGACGTGCCGCCTCAATTTGGCGAGCTGTTAAACGACCACGACCAACTGCTTTCAAACCAAAGGTACCGAAACTTACTTCTGTACCTGCTGCAATACCACGGTTACGACCTTTGTGGACTTTGCGGAATTTTGTACGTTTTGGTTGCAACATCTAGCGATTCTCCTTACTTACGACCTTTGCCGCGCGGAGCCTTTTTAGGCTTGTCAGCAGGTTGTTGTTCTGGTTGCGCGATTGCAGCCATTCCACCGAGGATTTCACCTTTGAAGATCCATACTTTAATACCGATTACACCGTATGTAGTATGTGCTTCAGCAGTGTTATAGTCGATGTCCGCACGTAATGTATGTAGAGGTACACGACCTTCACGATACCATTCAGAACGTGCAATTTCTGCACCACCTAAACGACCACTTACTTCAACTTTGATACCTTTAGCACCTAAACGCATTGCGTTTTGTACTGCACGTTTCATTGCGCGACGGAACATAACACGACGCTCTAATTGAGAAGCGATGCTGTCTGCAACTAATTTTGCATCTAATTCAGGTTTTTTCACTTCAGCGATGTTGATTTGTGCTGGAACGCCTGCAATAGCCGCAACTGCGTTACGTAATTTTTCAACATCTTCACCTTTTTTACCGATAACGATACCTGGGCGAGCTGTGTGAATAGTTACACGGATGCTTTTCGCTGGACGCTCAATAGTGATGCGTGAAACTGAAGCATTCGCTAATTCTTTATTTAAGAATTTACGTACTTTGAAATCGCCATCTAAGTTATCAGCGAAATCTTGTGTATTCGCGAACCAAGTAGAGCTCCAAGGCTTAACGATACCTAGGCGAATACCATGTGGATGTACTTTTTGACCCATTGCTATTCCTCTACTTATTAACGATCTGACACTACCACAGTGATGTGGCTAGTACGTTTTAAAATACGATCTGCACGACCTTTAGCACGTGGCATAACACGTTTCATGCTTGGACCTTCATCTACGAAAATCTTCGCTACTTTAAGATCATCGATATCTGCACCGTCATTGTGCTCTGCATTAGCGATTGCTGATTCAAGCACTTTTTTCACTAAAGCAGCTGCTTTTTTGTTAGTGAAAGTTAAGATTTCTAATGCTTGAGCAACTTTTTTACCACGGATTAAATCCGCAACTAAACGAGCTTTTTGCGCTGAAGTGCGAGCGTAACGATGTTTTGCAATAGTTTCCATCTTTTACCCCTTACTTCTTAGCTTTCTTATCCGCAGCGTGACCGCGGTAAGTACGAGTCGGTGCAAATTCACCTAATTTATGACCGATCATTTCATCAGATACATAAACAGGAACGTGCTGACGACCATTATGGACTGCGATGGTCAATCCGATCATTGATGGAATGATCATTGAACGACGGGACCAAGTTTTAATTGGCTTTTTATCCCCGCTTTCCACCGCCTTCTCTACCTTCTTCAACAAGTGTAGGTCAAGGAAAGGACCCTTCTTGAGAGAACGTGGCATGGCTAATCCTCTTTATTAATTAATATTATTTACCACGACGACGTACAATAAATTTATCTGTACGTTTGTTATGGCGAGTTTTCTTACCTTTAGTTTGAACGCCCCAAGGTGTTACTGGGTGTTTACCAAAGTTACGACCTTCACCACCACCATGTGGGTGATCTACTGGGTTCATTGCTGTACCACGAACTGTTGGGCGTACGCCTCTCCAGCGGTTAGCACCTGCTTTACCCAATACGCGAAGCATATGTTCTGAATTACCAACTTCACCGATGGTTGCAGTACATTCAGCTAACACTTTACGCATTTCGCCTGAACGAAGACGTAATGTAACATAATTACCTTCACGAGCGATAATTTGTACATAAGCACCCGCTGAACGAGCAATTTGACCACCTTTACCTGGTTTTAATTCAACATTATGTACAGTTGAACCCACTGGAATATTACGCATTGGTAATGCATTACCAACTTTAATAGGCGCATTTACACCAGCTTGGATAGTATCGCCTGCAGATAAACCTTTAGGTGCTAAGATATAACGGCGTTCACCATCTTTATAAAGCACTAAAGCAATATTTGCAGAACGGTTAGGGTCATATTCTAGACGCTCAACAACCGCTGGAATATCTAACTTGTTACGTTTGAAATCGATTAAACGGTAATGTTGTTTATGACCACCACCAATATGGCGAGTAGTAATACGTCCGAAATTATTACGTCCACCTGTTTTAGATTTAGTATCTAAAAGTGGTGCGTAAGGTTTCCCTTTATGTAATTCAGGGTTTACGATTTTAACAACGTGACGACGACCAGCGGAGGTCGGCTTACATTTAACGATAGCCATTACTTTCTACTCCTCCGAATTACTCTGCACCTTCAACGAAGTCAAGTGATTGACCTTCTTGAAGAGTTACATAAGCTTTTTTCCAGTCACTGCGACGTCCCATTCTTGCACCATGGCGTTTAGTTTTACCTTTCACTACGACGGTACGAACAGAATCCACTTTCACTTCAAATAATTGCTCAACTGCATTAGCAATTTCAACTTTATTTGCATCTAAAGCTACTTTGAAAACAATAGTGTTAGACTTCTCAGCGTTATTTGTTGCTTTTTCAGAGACATGTGGTGCTTTTAACACTTTTAGCAAACGTTCTTGTTGAATCATGCTAACATCTCCTCAATTTGTTTCACAGCATCGACAGTTACAACAACTTTATCAAATGCGATTAAGCTTACTGGATCGATACCTTGCACATCACGAACATCTACTTTATATAAGTTACGTGCTGCTAAGAATAGATTTTCATCTAAGCTTGCTGTGATAATTAACACATCTTCAAGTGCTAATTCTTTTAATTTTTGTACTAAAACTTTCGTTTTTGGTGCTTCAACTTCGAACTTATCAACAACCACTAAACGGTCTTGACGAACAAGTTCAGAAAGAATGCTTTTGATTGCACCACGGTACATTTTCTTGTTCACTTTTTGGCTGTGATCTTGTGGTTTAGCTGCGAAAGTCACACCACCAGAACGCCAAATTGGTGATTTGATATCACCTGAACGAGCACGACCTGTACCTTTTTGACGCCAAGGCTTTTTACCTGAACCAGACACTTCAGCACGAGTTTTCTGTGCACGAGAACCTTGACGAGCACCTGCTGCATATGCAACAACAACTTGGTGAATCAATGCTTCGTTGAACTCACGTCCGAAGGTAGTTTCAGAAACAGTTAGTGCATTTGCACCTACAACTTGTAATTCCATCTCTATCTCCTGACTTATGCTTTAACTGCTGGCTTAACGATAACATCACCATTAGTTGCACCTGGAACAGCACCTTTCACTAATAGTAATTTACGCTCAGCATCAACACGAACAACTTCTAGTGATTGAACGGTTACACGCTCAGCACCTAAGTGTCCTGCCATTTTTTTGCCTTTAAACACACGACCTGGCGTTTGGTTTTGACCAATAGAACCAAGCACACGATGTGATAAAGAGTTACCATGTGTAGCATCCTGAGTACGGAAATTCCAGCGTTTTACACCGCCAGCAAATCCTTTACCTTTAGATGTACCAGTAACATCAACTTTTTTAACATCTGCAAAGATGTCAACATTAATTTCTTGACCTAAAGTGAATTCTTCACCTTCAGTAGTACGAAATTCCCATAAACCGCGACCAGCTTCAACACCTGCTTTCACGAAATGACCAGCTTCTGGCTTAGTTACACGACTTGCTTTTTTAGAGCCAGTGGTAACTTGAATTGCAGAATAGCCATCTGTTTCTACAGTTTTAACTTGAGTCACACGGTTGGCTTCGATTTCGATAACGGTAACTGGAATTGAAACGCCATCTTCATTGAAGATACGAGTCATACCAACTTTACGACCGACTAAACCAATCATTGTAATAACCTCTTAATTAACCTAGGCTAATCTGCACGTCAACGCCGGCAGCTAGATCTAAACGCATTAATGCATCAACAGTTTTTTCTGTTGGCTCAACAATATCAACCAAACGTTTGTGAGTACGAATTTCGTATTGATCACGTGCGTCTTTGTTCACGTGTGGAGAAATCAACACTGTAAAACGCTCTTTACGAGTTGGTAACGGAATTGGACCACGAACTTGTGCACCAGTACGTTTAGCTGTTTCTACGATCTCCGCAGTAGATTGATCGATCAAACGATGATCGAAAGCTTTTAAGCGGATACGGATTCTTTGGTTCTGCATTAGACCAGAGCTCCAATCAAAATTTAGCTAATAAAAAACTAACACCAACACTTTTCTTACTTCAAAAAAACGAAAAGGGGTGCAAGTTAACCTGTTTTAGTTTCCCAATCGGAAACATTTTATGTATTACTTATTGTAATACTCGTTTAATAAATGATTACATTAAACGGCTTATCACGAAGAAAGCCTGCGAATTCTACTGAAATCCGCCGAACTTTGCAAGTCTTTTTCTCGATCAAATGTAAGAAAATTCTGTGTTAATGATTGCTTAAACTCTATTCAGTTAAAACTGATTTCACGTTATAATTTTTTTCCTTTCTTCAATTCATTACATAAATGTATGTCATCACTTACGAGTTTTAAAGCAAAAGTGCGGTATGTTTTACACAAAAAACTACGGCAGACCCATCGAATTTCACGTAAAAGTTTGGAATTTACTTGTTTATTAATTGGCGCAGCATTAGTTGCATTATTCTCATTAGGATTTGCTAAATTCGCTGATCTTGGTTTGGAATGGAATGCACATTGGTCTACTCAATATCCAATCGCAGTTTGGTTTGTATTGCCTTGCGGGCTAGCAATATTAGCTTGGTTTACGACAAAATATACGCCTTATGTTGCAGGAAGCGGTATTCCACAAGTTATTGCATCTATAAGTTTACCCCATGGCACTAACAAAAGTCGTCTCATTTCTTTTTGGCAAACACTGTGGAAAATCCCACTGACATTTTTAGCGATGCTTATTGGAGCCTCTGTTGGTCGAGAAGGACCTTCAGTCCAAATCGGGGCTGCGGTGATGTTAGCTTGGGGCAATTTTTGTCGTAAGCATGGCATTGCATTCAATGGGCTCAGTGCAAATGAGTTGATGGCAACAGGTGCAGCAGGTGGCTTAGCAGCAGCATTTAACGCTCCACTTGCTGGCGTGGTTTTTGCTATTGAAGAATTAGGACGAGGTGTATTATTACGCTGGGAGCGCCGTGTATTATTAGGCGTATTAGCCGCAGGTTTTATCTTAGTAGCAATAGAAGGTAATAATCCCTATTTTCCTCAATATCACGGTGAAACGAGTGTACCTTATATGTTTTTATGGGTTGTACTTTGTGGCTCTATTTGTGGTGTATTCGGTGGATTATTTGCTCGTTTGTTAGCTAAAGGTCTAGCTGGGATATCGCCTACAAAAATACGTGGTTGGATTCGCCGTCATCCAATTTATATTGCTCTTTTTCTAGGTTTATTGCTTGCTGCATTAGGTACTTATACTCAAGGAAAAACCTATGGGACAGGTTATGATGTTGTCGCTAATGCATTAGATGGTGGTAAAACACCTACAGAATTAGGTATGCTAAAACTGCTATCCACTGTAGCAACTTATTGGACAGGTATTGCTGGTGGCATTTTCACTCCTGCCTTAACCACAGGGGCAGGAATTGGTGTACAAATTTGGTCTTTCACGAATGGTCTAGTAGATCAACGCCTACTAGTTTTACTTTGCATGGCAGGTTTTTTAGCGGGTGCGACACAATCGCCTGTCACTGCAAGTGTCGTTGTAATGGAAATGACTGGTTGCCAACCTGTTTTATTTTGGTTATTGATTTGTTGCTTAGTTTCGTCCATTATTTCACGCCAATTTCACCCCAAACCTTTTTATCATTTTGCGGCCGCACGTTTCCGCCAACGTATTCAAGAAGAGACTAAAGAAGAAAAAAAATGAATCAAAATCAACCGCACTTTTATCGAGGACGTTTTTCTGTTGCACCAATGCTTGATTGGACAACACGCCATTGCCGTTATTTTCACCGCCAATTCAGTCGTCATGCTTTACTCTATACAGAAATGATAACTACAGGAGCAATTATCCACGCTAAATATGATCATCTTGAATTTTCTCTCACAGAAAATCCCGTCGCACTACAATTAGGTGGCAGTGATCCTAGTCAATTAGCACAATGTGCAAAAATGGCTGAAATGCGTGGCTATCACGAAATTAATTTAAATGTGGGATGTCCTTCTGATCGTGTTCAAAATGGTATGTTTGGTGCATGTTTAATGGCAAAAGCTGATTTAGTTGCTACTTGTGTGAAAGCTATGCAAGCTGTTGTCAACATTCCCATCACAGTAAAAACACGTATTGGGATTGATGAGTTTGATAGCTATGAATTTCTCTGTGACTTTGTGCAAAAAATTCATGAAGCAGGTTGTCAGGAATTTATTATTCATGCACGTAAGGCTTGGTTATCTGGATTAAGTCCAAAAGAAAATCGTGAAATCCCACCATTGAATTATGAACGCGTTTATCAACTGAAACGAGACTTTCCTCATTTGCTTATAAGTATTAATGGTGGTATTAAAACTATTGACGAAATGCAGCAGCATTTAAAATATGTAGATGGTGTGATGGTTGGACGTGAGGCTTATCAAAATCCCAGCTTGTTAGGCTATATTGATCAAGCCTTATTTGATCCAACTAGCCCAATTATTAGCGCAAAAGAAGCTGTAGAAAAAATGTTTCCTTATATTGAGACACAGTTAAGTCAAGGTGTGTATTTAAATCACATTGTTCGTCATATGCTTGGTGCATTTCAACATTGTAAAGGAGCTAGACAATGGCGACGCCATTTAAGTGAAAATGCGCATAAAACAGGAGCTGATTTAAAAGTTGTCGAAGTCGCTTTAAGTTTTGTAGAATCCTAGTTTAATAGCTATCCTTAAAAAAGTGCGGTAGATATTTTCAAAAAACTCACCGCACTTTTATGTCTCTTCTGTATTTAGCACTGGTTATAGAATATTCTCAAACTCTTCCATTACCCATTTAGGCCACACACTTGATTGAACCTCTCCAATATGTTTTTTCTGTAATAACAACATCACTAAGCGAGAACGTCCAATACCCCCTCCAATTGATAATGGTAAACGTCCATTAATCAAATCTTGGTGCCAATCAAATTGAAGGCGATCTTCATTATTAGTTAAAGCCAGCTGCTTACGTAACGCAGTTTCATCCACACGAATACCCATAGAAGACAGTTCAAAAGCACGCTCTAAAACAGGGTTCCAGACTAAGATGTCACCATTTAATCCTTTATGCTCACCTTCTGATGGTGTTGTCCAATCATCATAATCTGGTGCTCGCATATCATGTGGTTTGCCATCTGATAATTTACCGCCAATACCAATTAAAAACACCGCACCATGTTCTTGACAAATTGCATTCTCACGCTCTTTATCATTCATATTTGGGAAACGCTGAACAAGTTCTTCACTGTGTACAAATGTGATTTCTTTTGGTAAAAACTTAGCTAAACCAAATCGTTCACTCACAGCGTCTTCTGTTTCCAACATTGCCGCATAAATTGATCTAACAGTCTCTTTTAAATATCCAATATTACGCTGCTCTTCAGAAATCACTTTTTCCCAATCCCACTGATCCACATAAACAGAATGAGTTTGATCTAACGAGTCCTCATCGGGACGTAGTGCAGTCATATGCACAAATAATCCTTCTCCTTGAGCAAAATTAAAGCGTGCGAGAGTATGGCGTTTCCATTTAGCTAAAGAATGAACAACCTCAAAAGTAGCATCTGTGATCTGTTTCACATTTACTTGTACTGCTTTCTCTGCACCTGAAAGATTATCTTGAATACCATTACCAACTTGGCTTAGGATAGGACCTTGAACTTCCACAATAGCTAAATGATCAGCTAATTTTTTCGTAAATGTGTTTTTTACGAAGCTAATTTCTTGTTGTTGTAAAATAAATGATTTTTTCATTGTCGATACCTTAAAAAATAGATCTACATCAAATTTGTTGGATATTATTTAATATAAACACCATATAACTCAATACTTTTTTTGAAAAAAGGGATATAATGTAAATATTATCAAATATAACGCATGTTTTTTTAAATAAATTCTAAAAAGGTAATCCATGCATAACATCGACAATCTTGATCAGCAAATTTTACGTGTACTCACTAAAGATGCACGTACGCCTTATGCTGAAATGGCAAAAAACTTTGGTGTTAGTCCAGGGACAATACATGTGCGCGTTGAGAAAATGCGCCAAGCTGGTATTATTGAAGGGACTAAAGTACGTATCAATGAACGGAAATTAGGTTATGATGTTTGTTGCTTTATTGGTATTATTTTAAAAAGCGCCAAAGATTATGAAAAAGTCATTGCAAAATTAGAAGGCTTTGATGAAGTGGTTGAAGCTTATTATACAACAGGCAATTATTCCATTTTTATTAAAGTCATGACCCATACTATTGCAGAATTGCATTCTGTTTTAGCTACAAAAATTCAGTTAATTGATGAAATTCAATCTACTGAAACCTTAATTTCAATGCAAAATCCCATTTTGCGTGATATTAAACCCTAGCATAATAATAAGGAGAGATTATGTCAGAAGTATTCCATCTAGGTTTAACTAAAGCAATGTTAGAAGGTGCTACTTTAGCCATTACCCCTGGTGCACCAGAACGTGTTGAGAAAATTGCAAGCCTATTAGAGCGCCCAAAATTCTTAGCTTCGACACGTGAATTTACTTCTTGGCTTGGTTATATCGGAGATAAAGCCGTCGTAGTTTGTTCAACAGGGATTGGTGGACCTTCCGTATCCATTGCAGTTGAAGAACTCGCACAATTAGGTGTTCGTACCTTCTTACGAATCGGTACAACAGGAGCAATTCAACCACATATTAATGTGGGAGATATTTTAGTCACCACTGGCGCTGTGCGTTTAGATGGTGCGAGTTTACATTTTGCACCAATGGAGTATCCAGCGGTAGCAAATTTCGAATGTACGACCGCACTTTACAAAGCAGCGACAGAATATGCAGATCAAAAAGTGTATGTTGGTATTACTGCGGCTTCAGATACCTTCTATCCAGGTCAAGAGCGTTATGATACTTATAGCGGTAAAGTTTATCGTCACTTCCAAGGATCATTGCAACAATGGCAAGATCTCAATGTCATGAACTTTGAAATGGAATCCGCCACGCTATTTACTATGTGCTCTGCTCTAGGGCTACGCGCGGGAATGGTTGCAGGCGCAATTGTTAATCGTACACAACAAGAAATTCCAAATGAGGAAATGGCTAAACGTGTCGAGAAAAACGCAGTTGAGGTAGTTGTCAAAGCAGCGGCATTACTTGTTTAACTTCGTTATTTCTTAAACAAAAAACGCTTGATTTAAAATCAAGCGTTTTCTTTTCTCACCAAATCCAACTCTTCAAAGACTGAACACACCTCGCCTAATACTTCAACTATTTCTATAATTTTTAACCTTTTTTGGTATAGTTTGTCGCCTTTTGTATATAAATTATGTACAATAGAAAGCTTTCTTGATTTACTACTCTTTTGAGATTTTTTATGACATCTTCTTCACCAAATATTGGTTTTATTAGTCTCGGCTGCCCTAAAAACTTAGTTGATTCTGAGCGTATTTTGACTGAACTACGTGCAGATGGTTACAACATTATTCCTAGCTATGAGAATGCTGATTTAGTCATTGTCAATACTTGTGGCTTTATTGATAGTGCAGTTCAAGAATCTTTAGAAGCTATTGGTGAAGCATTAGAAGAAAACGGTAAAGTGATTGTCACAGGTTGCTTAGGTGCAAAAGAGGATCGTATTCGTGAAGTGCATCCCAAAGTCTTAGAAGTAACTGGACCACACAGTTATGAAGCTGTCATGAATCAAGTGCATAAGTATGTACCTAAACCTGAATACAACCCGTATATCAATCTTGTCCCTAAGCAGGGAGTGAAACTCACTCCAAAGCATTATGCCTATTTAAAAATTTCTGAAGGTTGTGATCATCGTTGTACATTTTGCATTATCCCTTCTATGCGTGGCGATTTAGATAGCCGTTCTATTGTGCAGGTGTTAGATGAGGCAAAACGTCTTGTTGATGCTGGGGTGAAAGAAATTTTAATCGTATCACAAGATACATCAGCTTACTCACTGGATCAGGGCAAAGAAAACCAAAATAAAACAGTATTTTGGAACGGTATGCCAATCAAAAATAATCTGATTAGCCTATGTGAACAACTCGGTAAATTAGGTGTTTGGGTTCGCTTACATTATGTCTACCCTTACCCACATGTTGATGCTCTTATTCCATTGATGGCAGAAGGCAAAATTTTGCCTTACTTGGATATCCCATTACAACATGCTAGCCCCAAAATCTTAAAGGCAATGAAAAGACCGGGTTCCATTGATCGTACGTTGGAACGTATAAAAAAATGGCGAGAAATTTGTCCTGATTTAACTTTACGCTCTACGTTTATCGTCGGATTTCCTGGGGAAACAGAAGAAGATTTCCAGTTACTTTTAGACTTTTTAAAAGAAGCTCAACTTGATCGCGTAGGTTGTTTTAAATTCAGTCCTGTAGAAGGCGCAGTTGCTACTGATATGCCAGATCAAGTTCCAGAGCATATAAAAGAAGAACGCTTTCATCGTTTTATGCAATTACAGCAACACATTTCAGCACAGCGTCTGCAACAAAAAGTCGGCAAAACATTAACCGTAATAATCGACACAATTGATGAAGAAGGCATCATTGGACGTTCGATGGCAGACGCACCAGAAATTGATGGTGTTGTTTATATTGAAAACCACAATCAAATAGAGGTTAAGGTTGGGCAACTTGTTCAAGTCCAAATTACACAAGCAGATGAATATGATCTTTATGGGACTTTAACAAATTAGTTACATTTTCATAACTCTACTAAGTAAATAATAGCGTTCAATTCATGAGCATTGTAGAATAAATTAACATTTTTTTAACATCCTTGTTTCATAAGCAGTACCCCAAATAGGGATTATAACTAACTAGATAAACAAGAATTTTATATTCTGACTATCTCATATACAACTTTATAGGTGAAATATATGAATAAAATCTATCGTACATTATGGAACGCAGCTACTCAAAGCTGGGTCGTTGTCTCGGAATTAGCAAAATCAGGTGGGAAAAGTACATCAGCGAAAACAGGGTTAATAAATACAAATAACATTAGTTTAATATCTGCTGCTGTATCATTAGTTTTATTAAGTAGCCAAACTGTTGCCGCTGATGTGACAGGAAATAAACACACGCTATCGAATAATAATGATGGAAATTATTGTTTTTTTGATAAATCAACAGAAAGTGTAATTTGTGGCAATGAAAGCACTAAAACAATTGATACATTTAATGGTAAAACACCAAAGTCAATCATTATTGGTAAAGGTGCTATAAATCAGGGAGAAAGCAATGTAGCTCTAGGATCAACGGCAAAAACAGGAGCAGCTACGGCTGCTATAGCGATTGGTAATGCAGCACAAGCTAATAAAGATTATGTGATTGCAGTAGGGAATGAAGCGCAAGGTAATGGGAAATGGGATATTTCAATTGGACGTTTTGCAGGAAAAGATGCAACCCCACCAAATGGTGAGGAGGGAAGAAATATCGCGATTGGTGATGGTGCTTTAAAAGAGGGAAAAAATCTAAATAACAATATAGCCCTAGGAACAGGGGCAGGTGAAAAATTTGAAGGAACTCATAGTGTCATAATAGGTACTAATGCTAATACAAACGAAGCCATTAAAACAGCACTAGATAATAAATCAGCAACAGAGCAAGAACTAAATGTAATTAAAGTAAAAGATAACCAATACTCTGTAAAAGCACTCAATATACTTGCATTAGGGCACCGTGCATTAGCAACGAATACCGCAGCTATCGCTATAGGACAACAAGCAAAAGCATTAGGTAATCAAGCTATTGCAACAGGTAATAGTTCTAAAGCAAGCGGTTCAGGCTCTGTTGCAACTGGTAGTAATTCCATTTCAACTGGAACCTCCTCAATAGCAATTGGTGGTACTGTGAATTCAACAGAATCAACTAAAACAATCGCTTCTGATCATTATGCTATCGCAATGGGTAATGGTGCACACGCTACTAAATCAGATACAGTTGCGATTGGTAGAAATGCCAAAGCAGCAGGGCAAGGAACAATAGCTGTTGGTTACAATTCTGGGATACTGAAATTATCAACAGAAACAACTGATGCTATCGTTGCAGCGACAGACGCCGTCTTTATCGGTAATAAAGCTGGCTATAAATCAAACAACAATCGTATGCAAGTATCTATTGGTAAAGATTCTGGTGAAGGAATTGTTGGTACAGAGAATATTACTTTTGGCAATAGTGCGGGTAAAAATACTAAAGGTAATACAAACGTAGCAATTTCAAGTCGTGCAGGCCAAAATGTTGAAGGTCACGATAACTTTGCTGCATTAATCGAAGCAGGACAAAACATTAAAGGCTCAGATAATATTGCGATTGGTAAAAGCGCAGGGCGTAGTTCAAAGGCAGATACTCCTTTAAAAATTTCTGGGACTATTGCTTTGGGTAGAGAATCTATCTCTACAAAAGACTTTGGTATATCAATAGGTTATGAATCAAAGGTAAATGCAATCAAAGGTGTAGCAATTGGTTATAACGCTCAGGCAATAGGTGGCGAAACAGCTAATATCGCCATTGGTGACAATGCAAGTGCGGATGCAAGTGGCGCTATTGTATTGGGAACAAGAGCACAAGCAAAAAGTTTAACTGTAGATGATAAAAAATATGGTGCATATTCAGCGATTGTTATTGGTACCGATGCTAAGGCTATTGCACAAGCTAAACCTGACGGTAAATATGAAAACCCGAAAGATGCAATTGCGATTGGTACAGGAGCAGAAGCGCATTATGCGAGTGCGATTGCTTTAGGGACTGGTGCTAAATCTGATACAAAAGCACAAGCCGTATCTATTGGTTATAATTCAAATGCAAAAGGCTATCAAGCTATCGCTTTTGGCTCCGAGGCAAAAACAGATGAAACTGCCGGTAGTTCTATTGCTTTTGGTACAAAAGCTTATACTCGTGCAGCTGGCTCATTAGCATTTGGTACAGAAGCTGAAACAGGATTTAAAGATGGTAAACCCGCAGATGGTTCAGGAGCAATTGCTTTGGGTTGGAAAGCAAAAGCTAAACAACAAAGTTCAATAGCTTTGGGTCAAGATGCCGTTGCCAATCATAAGGACTCAGTTGCTTTAGGTTCGAATTCTGTTACAGCAGAGGTTGTAAAAACTAATACAGCCACAGTAAATGGCTTCACTTATTCTGGTTTTGCTGGTAATCAACCAACATCGACAGTCAGTATAGGCTCAGAGGCAATTAAACGTACGCTCACTAATGTTGCCGCAGGTCGTATTGACCCAACAAGTACCGATGCAATTAACGGCAGCCAATTATATTTAACACAGCAAGTTCTGGGTAATGTCGGTAATACTGTTACTAATATACTAGGTGGCAATGCTCAGATTGCTAAAAATGGTGATACTGCTGGTAATATCACTATGTCAGATATTGGTGGTACAGGTAAAGGGACTATCCATGAAGCTATCGAAGCAGTGAATAAGACCGCTAAGGCAGCTAAAACCAACGTAGAAGCAGGTAAAAACATCGTTGTTAACGAACAAGATGGTCCTGATGGCAATAAGATTTACACAGTAGAAACGGCTAAAGAAGTTGAGTTTGACAAAACCACTGTCGGTAACGTTGTAATTGACAAAAAAACAAATGATATTACTGGTTTAGCGAATAAAGAATTAACCTCAGCAGATTTTGGCAAAAACGGCAGAGCCGCAACTGAAGAACAGCTAAGTAAAGCAATGAATCAAGTTACAGGTATTTTAGGTGGTGATGCTAAGTTTGAAAATGGTGCTGTAACCATGACAAATATTGGTGATACTGGCGCTACTAATATTCATGATGCAATCAAAGCTGTCAATGCAACCGCAAAAGCCTCTAAAACAACTGTTGTAGAAGGTGAGAATATTACAGTTACTGCCGAAACTGCAACGGATGGTAGCAGAACTTATACTGTCGCAACTAAAAAAGACGTGAAGTTCGATAGTGCTGTTGCAGGTGGTACGAAAATCGATAGTAATGGTTTAACTTTCGTCAATGATGATGGTTCTAAAGTTGAGAATAGTCCGAGTATCAGCAAAACGGGTATTGATGCAGGTAACCAAAAAGTAACTAATGTGCAAAAGGGTGAAGTTGCAAAAGACAGCAAAGATGCGGTTAATGGTAGTCAATTATTTGCACAAGGCAAGGGCGTGGAAAACATCATGGGTGGTAATACAACCTATGATCCTACAACTGGCACTTACACGAATTCAGATATAGGCGGCACAGGAAAAAACACTATCGATGATGCTATCAAAGCAAGTAGAAATGAAGTAGAAGCAGGCAAAAATATGACTGTGACGTCTAAAGTAGGTGCAAATGGACAAACGATCTATGAGGTGGCAACAAAAGATAATGTCGAGTTCAAAGAAGTTAAAGTCGGTCCAAATATCACAATTAATGAGTCAGGTCTACAAGCAGGCAATATCAAAGTTGATGCAACAACTAATAAGATTAGTGGTATTGCGAAAGGCGAAGTTTCTGCAACAAGTACAGATGCAGTAAACGGTAGTCAGTTATATGCCACAAATCAACGCATTGATCAAATTGGCGATACTATCAATAAAGTGAATAGAAAACTCCGTGCAGGTATTGCTGGTGCGAATGCAGCAGCAGGTTTACCACAGGCTTATATCCCGGGTAAGAGCATGGTTGCTGCAGCTGTTGGAACTTATAAAGGTGAAAATGCAATTGCAGTCGGTATGTCCCGTATTTCTGATAACGGTAAAGTTATCATTAAATTAACGGGTAATACAAATTCACGTGGTGACTTTGGTGGAAGTATTGGTGCTGGTTATCAGTGGTAATAATTAACTTCATTATTAAACACTAAACGTATTCGGCTCTATTTGATTTGATTGAATAGAGCCGAATTGTATTCTATCTATATCAACTAAATAATCTTCTTAATAAATAAGAAATAGATTAAGGGAACAGAATGACAATTAATATATTATTTGTGTGTTTAGGTAACCTATGTCGTTCGCCGATGGCGGAGTTTCTGATGCGAGAAAAAATCAAACAAGCTGGACTACAAGATTTCATTAAAACAAGTAGTGCGGGTACATCAGGTTGGCATGAGGGAGGTGATATGCACTGCGGTACAGCAGAGATATTAGATCAACATAAAATTGAGAGTACAGGCTTTCAGAGTAAAAAAGTGCGGTCAGAAAATTGGCAATTTTATGATTATATTATTGCTATGGATGAGACAAACTTACAGGATTTAGAAAGGTTATTTGGTCATCACCCAGAGAAGCTCTTTAAGATCACTGAATTATGTCCAAACTTAGGTTATCGCGATATTCCAGATCCTTGGTATACAAAAGACTTTAATCTCACATATCAACTGTTAGATCCTTGTTGTGATGCTTTATTAAATAAAATACGTACAACACATTCTCTTTAAATTTGTGATCTTCAACACATTTATTTTAGGTAAAATCCGATAAGATAAACACTGAAATGAGCACTTTTTATACTACTTATGCTACAAAAGGAGCGCCTATGTTTCCAGAGTTTCGTGATTTAATTTCCAAATTAAAAATTGAAGATACCCATTTTAGCCGCTTATTTGACAAACATAATGAGCTGGATCAACGGATTAAAAATATTGAATCTCACATTGAACTCGGTACACCCACCGAAGTAGAAAATTTAAAAAAAGAGAAACTACGTTTAAAAGATGAGCTTTATGCGATATTGAAAAAACAAAGTTAACTTGCTACAAACAAGAAAAAAGAACCGCACTTTAATGTGCGGTCTTTTTTTAGTCTTGGCGTTAGTGCTTACATCCACCATTACCACAACAACCTCCATGCTCATGATGGTGGTGCCCATGATGGTGTCCACCACAACCGCAACCATGTTCTTCGTCATCACTGTCATGATGATGTCCACCACAGCAGCCACCTTCTTGGTGAATATGTCCATGCGACATTTCTTCTAATGTTGCCTCACGGGTTGCAACGACTTCTACTGTAAATAACAACTCTTGACCTGCTAACATATGGTTTCCATCAACAACAACGTCATTTTCAGCTACTTCAGTAATCACAACAGGTAATGGACCAATATCTGTATCTGCAATAAAGCGCATGCCTACAACTAATTCATCAACGCCTTGAAATACTTCTTTTGGTACGCGTTGCACCATATTTTCGTTATATTCGCCATAACCTTCTTCTGGTTTTACACGCACTTCAAACTTATCACCAACAGCTTTACCTTCTAATGCGTTTTCTAAGCCAATGACTAAATTATTATGCCCTTGTAAATATTCTAAAGGTTGATTTGCTGGCGCCTCATCAACTAATACACCATCAGCAGTGCGTACTTGATAAGCAATACTCACCACAACATTTTTTGCAACTTTCATTATTACTCCGATTTTTTAATAAACGAATTTGATTATTGTATAAGAAATATGAAGCATTAGAAAGCTAATCATTAATTAATTCAATTTTCGCTTGCACCTCTGCGCGAATTTGTGTTTTACCAGCCTCTAGCTCCATTGCATCCGTATCATATGAAGACAGTGTGGCACGCATCATTTTATTCGCATAAGGACGTGGTGATTGGCCTAAATTATGTGGAGTAGATAAATTCAGCTCAATCACTTTATAACCTTTACTTTTTAAACTATTTTGAATGACTTTCGCTTTTTGCTCAAATTTTTGTAATACTGCCTCTGTCATCTCATTTTCGAGTGCAGTTAATGTATCAGGTGATACAGATGCATAAAGTCTCTCAATCATTAATTGATTATTTAATTCTGAGATTAATTTAGCCAGCGCAACAGAGTCTTTACTTTGTAAAACAAGTTCAGCACGGCTGATCCAACCATTTTGCTTGCCATCTTTGCCATAACGTACTTGAGTATTATGATCTTGCGATTGAATATGCACAACATTTTGTTTTTTCACCAAAGCAATTGCCGCATTCATTCGCTCTGTCACATTTTTATTTAATATACCAACGTCCTTACCTTCTTCTTGGGTAAACATAATGACTTGTATTAAATCTTGATTAACTTCTTTTTCAACTTCCGCACTGAAGGTCACAATATTACTTGGCAGATGTTCAGTAGTAGCTGAAACAGCGAAAGGTAAAGCTAATAATGCTAATGTTAAATGTTTTAATTTCATAAAATATCCTTATTAAAGTTTAAAATAATCATTTTTTAGGCAATATCAACATTAAATAGTTCCAACAAAATAAAACCGCACTTTTAATCAGCATAAAAGTGCGGTCTAAATTTATGAGATTTTGATAGAATTACGCTTCATCTTCTTCATCAAAAAATTCACCATCATCACCATATTCATCATCACTGGCATTTGGATCTTCAAAATAAGTTCCCCAGCCATCATAGATACCTGCAAATTTTTCAACCAAAGGAAGTAATTCTTTTTGTTGGGCATCAATAATTTCTGGCTTCAATTCAACCTCACTAATAATGTCAAAACAAAAAATAACGTTTCCATTATCATCTTCAAACTCTTCTGCCTCAGATACTTCATACCCTGCTTTGAAAGCTTCTACTGCAATTTTCTCTAATTTATCAAAATCATGATGAGCAATATGGTGCTCAATAATATAGAGCGCGCTTGGATCACTACCATCATTTAGCAAATCAGTGATAATTTCGCGTGTTTCTACTTGTAATGCTTGTAAATCAGTCATGATAAATAACCTCTTGGAAATGTATTGCCACTATTGTAGAAGGAATAGGTAGTTTAAACAAGGCAAGATATTTGTTGTATCAATAAAAAATCTTCCACTAGAGGAAGACTTTTTATCTAAATAATGAAATTATTTTCTTAATAAATCACGAATCTCAGTTAATAACACTTCTTCATTTGATGGTTTTTCTGGTTCTGCAGGGGCTTCTTCTGCTGGTGTCTCACGTTTTAATTTATTCAATGCTTTAATCATTAAGAAAATCGCAAAGGCAATAATAATAAAATCAAATACATTTTGGATAAATGCACCATAATTTAATGTTACTGCTGGCACATCACCCATAGCATCTTTTAAGACAATCTTTAAATCTTTGAAATCAACGCCACCTGTTAAAATACCCAATATAGGCATAAAAACATCACCAACTAGTGAGCTGACAATTTTACCAAAAGCACCACCGATGATCACACCGACAGCCATATCAACCACATTACCACGCATCGCAAATTCGCGAAACTCTTTAATAAAACTCATAAAAACTCCTCACTAAACTTTACTTTAAATCAAAACGCATTATAGGAGCTTTTCATTTGTTGTACAGTGTATTTACTCTACTTTAAATAAAAAATACACTTGGCTGAAAGAGCTTTTCAATATCAGACACAAATTTTTTATCACTCAAATATACAATCACATGATCATTGTCTTCAATCACTAAATTTTTCTTTGCCATGATCACTTCATTACCACGTAAAACTGCACCAACAATTGCACCTTGAGGTAACTTTAGTTCAGCAATTTTGCGACCAATAACAAGCGAGGATTCTTCTTCACCATGAACAATAATCTCTAAAGCCTCTGCAACACCATGTCGTAATGAAGCAACATTAACAGTATCCCCTTTACGTACATGACTGAGTAAGGCAGAAATAGTTGCCTGCTGTGGTGAAACAGCAATATCAATCGTCCCACCTTGAATCAGATTGATATATGCCATACGTTGAATGAGCACCATAGCCTTCTTTGCCCCCAAACGTTTTGCTAATAGCGCAGACATGATATTCGCCTCATCATCACTAGTGAGTGACAAAAACACATCAATATTTTCAATTTGTTCTTCAAAGAGGAATGATTGATCCGAAGCATCGCCACAAAAAATCAGTGTATTAGATAATTTTTCTGCTAATGCGGTCGCACGCTCTGCATTACGCTCAATCAATTTAACTGAACATTGACTTTCTAAGCGTTTTGCAACACCAATACCAATATTACCGCCACCCGCAATCATAATACGCTTGTAAGGTTTTTCTAAGCGTTGTAATTCACTCATTACTGCTTTAATGTGAATTGTTTCGCAAATAAACGTGACTTCATCTCCTGCCTCAATAATCGTAGATCCCTGTGGACGAATCACTTTATCTTGACGTAAGATTGATACAATACGGCACTCAATATGTGGCATATGATCTTTCAGCGCAGAAATAGCATAACCCACGAGTGGTCCGCCATAATAGGCTTTCACAACAACAAGACTAATACGCCCATCCGCAAAATGTGCAACTTGTAATGCGCCAGGATAATCAATCAAACGTGTAATTTCATCCGTCACTAATTTCTCTGGTGAAATAATATGATCAATAGGTAATACATTCGTTTGGAATAATTTATCTTTTTCTCTTAAATATTCTGCATTACGAATACGAGCAATTTTTGTTGGCGTATTAAATAATGTATAACTAATTTGACACGCTACCATATTAATCTCATCAGAACTTGTTACTGCGACTAATAAATCAGCATCTTGTGCGCCAGCTTCGCGCAAAACTCTTGGTGAAGAAGCAGAGCCATTCACAACACGTAGATCATGCTTACTCTGTAGGTTTTCCAATCGTAATGATTGATTATCAACTAAAGTAATATCATTATCTTCACTGACTAAATTTTCAGCCAACGTTGTTCCAACTTGTCCTGCACCAAGAATGATGATTTTCATTATTCAGTTCTCTCAATTACTAATGGTTTAACGCCCACCTCTTGGGTATTTAAATATTGTTTTAGCTGCTCCACTTGCTCACAAATGCTTTCTGTCACTTTCTCTGCTATTTCAATATGTTCTTGCCCAGCAGTTACTTGTTTTTTACCAAACAGTATTGCATCTAATAAACGCTCTTCAGGCATTCCTTCATAGCAATAATGCAACACACCAATATCTTCAAATAATGTCGCTACTCGCCCTAGTTTTGCACTGACATGTCCAATAACACTATCATCTCCACCTAAACGACGAAATAAAGACTCTTGCGGAAAACCACCACAAGCTAATAAGAATAAACGACGGAAAACAACATTTCGTGCTGACTCTAGTTGAACACTTTCCCATGCATCTTGAAAATCTGGATGCTCTGCATAACTTGTATCTAAATCTATTGGTTTTAAAGCCAGTCTAACTAACGATGTTTCTGGTCTGAAATGAAACACACAACTTGCTGTTGTCAATGCTTCTGGCTCATAAGCATCATCTGCATCTAAAAAAGCAATAAACTCGGCATTACTTTGTAAAGCGCCCCAGTTTCTCGCTTTTGCTAGTCCTCCATTACGAGATAGTTTTTCTACAGTCACTTTTTCTGGAAAGCGAGCTGCAATTTGATTCGCAAGTTTAAATGTATTATCTGTAGAATTATCATCCACAATCCAAAGATGATTTAACGCACTTTGGTTTAATACTGAATTCACTGCTCGAATTAATGTTTTCTCAGAATTATAACAAGAGATAACAACATCTAGTTTGGGGAAAGTCCCTTGATTGATATTCATAATTAACTTACCTTCCTTAATTTAGCATAATAAAAACCATCACCACCGTTTTCAGTAGGGATAAACTGAAACCCGATTGTATTTTCTGTAGAGGCAAAAGGCAGTTTTTCTAACTTAGCATCTACATTTTCCTGTAAAAATTGTTCAATTTGTAATGCATTTTCCTCAGGCAATACTGAGCAAGTTGCATATAATAAAGTTCCGTTTGGTTTTAAAATTGCCCAAAGGGCTTGCAAAATTTGTGCTTGTAACAGCACTAGCTGTTCAATATCTGACTCTTGTCGTAACCATTTAATATCTGGGTGACGGCGAATAACCCCTGTTGCAGAGCAAGGTGCATCTAATAAAATTCGATCAAACTGTACCGCACTTTTATCCGTAGTAATGTTAATTTTTTCTAACCATTGTGTTGGCTGACTAGCATCACCACAGATTACTGTTGCAGATTGTTGCATACGTGCTAAATTTTCATGAACACGCTTTAGACGACTATCATCAATGTCCAAAGCAACAACGTGAGCATTGGGTGCCTGCTCTAAAATATGTGTTGTTTTACCACCAGGTGCTGCACAAGCATCCAGAATTAATTCATTATTTTTTGGTGCTAATAGAATAGCAGACCATTGTGCATGTAAGTCCTGCACACTAACATACCCTTGTTCAAAAGCAGGCAAATTATTTACAGCAGTAGGTTGTGCCAAACGCAGTGCAAAAGGATTCTCAGTACTAAACGTATCAATACCACGCTCTGCTAATAAAACACGATAACTTGCTGTGTCAATTTTCTGTGGATTAATGCGAATCCACATCGGCGGTTTTTTATTATTTGCCTCAATAATATCACGCCAATTTGGATAAGCTTTTTTGAGACGAGTCACAAGCCATTCGGGATGTAATGTTTGCCAATGTTTATCCACTTGTTCCAAAACTTGCTGCTTTTCTCTTAAAAAGCGACGCAATACAGCATTAATGAGTCCCCGAAAACTGTCCATTTTAAGAGTATGAGTCGCATTTACGACTTCATCAACTGCTGCATGTGGAGGAATACGGGTATAAAGTAATTGATACAGACCGACTAGTAACAAGCAGTGTACAATTCGTGTTTTTCCCTTTAATTGTTTATCAACAAGTAATTTAATAATGTGCTCTAAGCGAGGTAATACACGACAAATACCAAAACAAATTTCTTGTAATAAAGGAAGATCCTGCTGCTTAATTTGGTGTTGAACTTCAGGAAGCAACATAGATAAGGATTTTCCTTGATCTAGAACTTGTAAGATGATTTGGGCTGCCAGTGCACGAGTCGAAAGTGCGGTCTGTTTCTTAGCCGTTTTGCTTCGCTTTTGCATCATAATACTTTACCTACAGTAAACCATTCTGCTCGTCCATTTAACAGTTCCTGTGCTGACATTGGCTTCTTTCCTGCTGGTTGCAATTGTAATAAATTCAGAACACCTTCCGCAGTTGAGATTTGAATACCCTTTTTATCTGCGCTTAAAATCGTTCCTACTGGTTTATCAACATGCGGTAAAACTTCTGCTTGGTAGACTTTTATTAATTGCTCATTACCAAGTTGATCCATTATAGAAAAATAACTTATTGGCCAGGGATTAAAAGCACGAACACAACGTTCTAAGGTCTGTGCTGAGAAAGACCAGTCTAATTTTGCCTCTTCTTTAGAAAGTTTATCAGCATAATTTGACTGTAAATCATCTTGCTTCTCAGCAATAAATTTACCTGATTCTAAATTATCTAATACATGAATAAGAGCATTTGGTGCAATCTCTGCTAGCTTATTATATAAGCTAGTTGATGTTTCATCTGGTCTGATATCACAATATACTTTGTACAACATATCTCCCGTATCCAATCCTTCGTCCATTTGCATAATCGTCACACCTGTTTGTGTATCCCCAGCCCAAATAGCACGCTGAATAGGTGCTGCGCCGCGCCATCGAGGTAATAAAGATCCATGTACATTTAAGCAACCTAGACGAGGGATTTCTAAAACAGTCTTTGGTAAAATTAAACCATAAGCAACTACAACCATTACATCAGCGCCTAATCCCGCTAATTCGGATTGTGCCTCTGGTTTACGTAATGATGTTGGTTGGAATACTGGTAATTGATACTGTTCAGCTAATTGTTTTACTGCACTAGCCTGTAATTTCTTGCCACGCCCAGCTGGTTTATCAGGCTGAGTATATACAGCAATCACATTATGGTGGGAGTCAAGCAAAGCTTGTAAATGTTTTGCTGCAAAATCAGGCGTTCCAGCAAAAACGATATTTAATGATTTCATGATAAATTAGATAATGTTCTACGTTATGAATGAAAATACCCACGTGCTAACGTGGGCTGCCCAAAATTATTTCTGTCTAGTTAACTGTTTTTGCCATTTTATTAATTTTTCTTTCATGCGTTGACGTTTTAATGGTGATAAATAGTCTGCAAAAACAATCCCATTTAAGTGATCAATCTCATGTTGAATACAAATTGCTAATAAACCATCAGCCTCTAAAATGTATTCATCCCCCTGGCGATCTAATGCTTTGACTTTGACCTTTTCTTTACGTGGTACAAAACCTCTCATGCCAGGTAATGATAAACACCCTTCTTCAATACCTGTTTCCCCACAGCCTTCAAGAATTTCAGGATTAATCAGTACATATTGATTTTCCTTAGTACCTTCAATATCAATCGTAATGATTCTCTGATGAATATCTACTTGTGTTGCGGCTAAACCAATACCTTCTTGGTGATACATTGTTTCAAACATATCATCAATAATCTCTCGTACGTTATCGTCAATTATATCAACAGGTTTCGCAACAATTTTTAAACGTTCATCAGGATAAACAAGTACATCTAATAGCGCCATAATTTCTCTTATTTCATTTATTAAACAAATAATGTAACTTATTCTAACGTTTTTTTATTTTTTTACCAAATTCTATAAAGAGCTTTAAAAATACTTAATATAAAAATATCTATATTATTTGTCGTAAATATGTACTTTTTCTTACACACATCAAAATGATCCAGCAAATCACAATAACTAAGCATAGTGTTATTTAGGCTTATAATATAATTAGAACTAGCTTTCTATTTAAAAACTCTTGTCTACAGAACTAATAAAAGTCTCACTCATTAGAGAACATCCTAATAGCCCCCCAATCCCAAAATAACAATGTCTCCCAATCCTCATAATAGCTCTTTATTCATCATAACCTCAAAAAGGAAAAGGAAAGCAAAAGAAGGAAAAAAAGGAAAATAAAAGTAAAGATAAGAAGGTAAAGGTAAAGAGAAAAAGAAGAAAAGATAAACTAAGGGATGTAAAATGACAAACGAAGAGATATAAAGAGATATAAAATGAAGTAAGCTGAAGTAAAAAGAGGCTGAGCTTTGTTTTAGTTTGATTTGGTTTGCTTAGTCTTGTCTGCTTTAGCTTTATCTGATTTTATTCCAGCTAGATTTTTTCCGCTGCCACTTTATCTCACCCTCCTTCCCATAACAAAAAACCCCAGGTATCTCTACCTAGGGCCTCTCATTTCTACCTGGCGGTGTCCTACTCTCACATGGGGAAGCCCCACACTACCATCGGCGTTACAGCGTTTCACTTCTAAGTTCGGCATGGAATTAGGTGGGTCCACTGCACTATCGCCGCCAAGATAATCCTGTTTGATGATTTACTCTCATCTCGTTCTTCACATCTTCATACTCTACCCTCATCCAGTACAGTATAAGATTCTCAATTGTCAACAAGCTGAACTACTATCCTTTCTCTCCAACCCCTACAGTCAGAAACATGTCGTCTTGTATTAAAAATACTTGAGCGTTGTATAGTTAAGCCTCTCGGGCAATTAGTATCTGTTAGCTCAACGTCTCGCAACGCTTACACACCAGACCTATCTACGTCGTAGTCTACAACAACCCTTACTGACTCTAAGTCAGGGATGACTCATCTTAAGGCAAGTTTCGTGCTTAGATGCTTTCAGCACTTATCTCTTCCGCATTTAGCTACCCAGCAATGCCTCTGGCGAGACAACTGGAACACCAGTGATGCGTCCACTCCGGTCCTCTCGTACTAGGAGCAGCCCCTTTCAATCATCCAACGCCCACGGCAGATAGGGACCGAACTGTCTCACGACGTTCTAAACCCAGCTCGCGTACCACTTTAAATGGCGAACAGCCATACCCTTGGGACCTACTTCAGCCCCAGGATGTGATGAGCCGACATCGAGGTGCCAAACACCGCCGTCGATATGAACTCTTGGGCGGTATCAGCCTGTTATCCCCGGAGTACCTTTTATCCGTTGAGCGATGGCCCTTCCATTCAGAACCACCGGATCACTATGACCTGCTTTCGCACCTGCTCGACTTGTCTGTCTCGCAGTTAAGCTTGCTTATACCATTGCACTAACCTGACGATGTCCGACCGTCATTAGCAAACCTTCGTGCTCCTCCGTTACGCTTTGGGAGGAGACCGCCCCAGTCAAACTACCCACCAGACACTGTCCGAGTACCCGTTTCAGGCACTTCGTTAGAACATCAAACGTTAAAGGGTGGTATTTCAAGGACGCCTCCAACAACACTGGCGTGTCATCTTCAAAGGCTCCCACCTATCCTACACATCAAAATTCAATGTTCAGTGTCAAGCTATAGTAAAGGTTCACGGGGTCTTTCCGTCTAGCCGCGGGTACACCGCATCTTCACGGCGATTTCAATTTCACTGAGTCTCGGGTGGAGACAGCCTGGCCATCATTATGCCATTCGTGCAGGTCGGAACTTACCCGACAAGGAATTTCGCTACCTTAGGACCGTTATAGTTACGGCCGCCGTTTACTGGGGCTTCGATCAGGAGCTTCTCTTTCGATAACACCATCAATTAACCTTCCAGCACCGGGCAGGCATCACACCCTATACGTCCACTTTCGTGTTTGCAGAGTGCTGTGTTTTTAATAAACAGTTGCAGCCAGCTGGTATCTTCGACCGGTTCAACCTTCAATCGCGAGGATTTACAATCTACGCCGGCGCACCTTCTCCCGAAGTTACGGTGCTATTTTGCCTAGTTCCTTCACCCGAGTTCTCTCAAGCGCCTGAGTATTCTCTACCTGACCACCTGTGTCGGTTTTCAGTACGGTTTAGATAAACCTGAAGCTTAGTGGCTTTTCCTGGAAGTGTGGTATCAGTTACTTCAGTGCCGTAGCACCTCGTCATCAGCTCTCAGTGTTGTATAAGAGACCGGATTTGCCTAATCTCTCCACCTACCACCTTAAACGACCATCCAACAGGTCGATAACCTAACCTTCTCCGTCCCCACATCGCAGTTTATCCAAGTACGGGAATATTAACCCGTTTCCCATCGACTACGCTTTTCAGCCTCGCCTTAGGGGCCGACTCACCCTGCCCCGATTAACGTTGGACAGGAACCCTTGGTCTTCCGGCGAACGAGTTTTTCACTCGTTTTATCGTTACTTATGTCAGCATTCGCACTTGTGATACGTCCAGCAAACCTCTCGATTCACCTTCATCCGCTTACACAACGCTCCCCTACCCAACAGAATAAAATTCTGATGCCGCAGCTTCGGTGCTATATTTAGCCCCGTTACATCTTCCGCGCAGGCCGACTCGACTAGTGAGCTATTACGCTTTCTTTAAATGATGGCTGCTTCTAAGCCAACATCCTAGCTGTCTAAGCCTTCCCACTTCGTTTCCCACTTAATATAGACTTTGGGACCTTAGCTGGCGGTCTGGGTTGTTTCCCTCTCCACGACGAACGTTAGCACCCGCCGTGTGTCTCCTGAGTATCACTCTTCGGTATTCGCAGTTTGCATCGGGTTGGTAATCCGGGATGGACCCCTAGCCGAAACAGTGCTCTACCCCCGAAGGTGTCCGCTCAAGGCTCTACCTAAATAGATTTCGGGGAGAACCAGCTATCTCCCGGTTTGATTGGCCTTTCACCCCCAGCCACAAGTCATCCGCTAATTTTTCAACATTAGTCGGTTCGGTCCTCCAGTTAGTGTTACCCAACCTTCAACCTGCCCATGGCTAGATCACCGGGTTTCGGGTCTATACCTTGCAACTAAAACGCCCAGTTAAGACTCGGTTTCCCTTCGGCTCCCTTATTCAGTTAACCTCGCTACAAAATATAAGTCGCTGACCCATTATACAAAAGGTACGCAGTCACCCTTTCGGGCTCCCACTGCTTGTACGTACACGGTTTCAGGTTCTATTTCACTCCCCTCACAGGGGTTCTTTTCGCCTTTCCTTCACAGTACTGGTTCACTATCGGTCAATCAGGAGTATTTAGCCTTGGAGGATGGTCCCCCCATCTTCAAACAGGATTTCTCGTGTCCCGCCTTACTTATCGTAAACTTAGTACCACAACCTGGACTTCGAGTACGGGATTATCACCCTCTGTGATTTGGCTTCCCAGCCAATTCCTCTGTCTCTGTTGTTATCACTTACTGGCTCCTCCGCTTTCGCTCGCCGCTACTTACAGAATCTCGGTTGATTTCTTTTCCTCGGGGTACTTAGATGTTTCAGTTCTCCCGGTTCGCCTCATTATCCTATTTATTCAGATAATGATAGTAGATTCTTCATCTACTGGGTTTCCCCATTCGGACATCTTGGATTAAACGCTTCTTATCAACTCATCCAAGCTTTTCGCAGATTAGCACGTCCTTCTTCGCCTCTGATTGCCTAGGCATCCACCGTGTACGCTTAGTCACTTAACTATACAACCTCAAGTACTTTTCTATACTTAATGTTGCTATTAACTACTAAACACTTGACTGCCTTTTCTCAGTCAAGATTTTTTCTACTCAGACTTCATGTTATTCATCACTTTATATTTACATTACTTACTTCTAAATACAAAGCAATAAACTTGAAAGTCTCTTCAGTTTTTCAGCTTGTTTCCAATTTTTTAAAGAACTAATAGACAAAAATAAACAACCTAATATAAAACTCATTACATCATCTTTATATCAGTTGTTTTACTATCATCATTGCTAAATATTTTAATTGATTAAGTAACTAACAACTTATCAAATAATTAAGTTATTAATTATTTGAAAGCTTAATAAAACTTAACCAAAAATATTTAGCAATGATGATTTTTGGTGGAGATAAGCGGGATCGAACCGCTGACCTCCTGCGTGCAAGGCAGGCGCTCTCCCAGCTGAGCTATATCCCCATTTACATCATAATACTATCAACTAGAATCCCATTTGCTTATCACTCATCATTGAGTGGTGGGTCTGAGTGGACTTGAACCACCGACCTCACCCTTATCAGGGGTGCGCTCTAACCACCTGAGCTACAGACCCAACAGGATTTTAGGTTACTTCTCTAATTTACACAATTCATCAAACAATCTGTGTGAACACTTGCTGTCGTCCCATTTTAGGTAAGGAGGTGATCCAACCGCAGGTTCCCCTACGGTTACCTTGTTACGACTTCACCCCAGTCATGAATCATACCGTGGTGAACGCCCTCGTTTCCGTTAAGCTATCCACTTCTGGTACAACCCACTCCCATGGTGTGACGGGCGGTGTGTACAAGGCCCGGGAACGTATTCACCGCAACATTCTGATTTGCGATTACTAGCGATTCCGACTTCATGGAGTCGAGTTGCAGACTCCAATCCGGACTTAGATGCACTTTCTGAGATTCGCTCAACGTCGCCGTCTCGCCGCCCTCTGTATGCACCATTGTAGCACGTGTGTAGCCCTACTCGTAAGGGCCATGATGACTTGACGTCATCCCCACCTTCCTCCAGTTTGTCACTGGCAGTCTCCTTTGAGTTCCCGACCAAATCGCTGGCAACAAAGGATAAGGGTTGCGCTCGTTGCGGGACTTAACCCAACATTTCACAACACGAGCTGACGACAGCCATGCAGCACCTGTCTCTAAGTTCCCGAAGGCACAAGCTCATCTCTGAGCTCTTCTTAGGATGTCAAGAGTAGGTAAGGTTCTTCGCGTTGCATCGAATTAAACCACATGCTCCACCGCTTGTGCGGGCCCCCGTCAATTCATTTGAGTTTTAACCTTGCGGCCGTACTCCCCAGGCGGTCGATTTATCACGTTAGCTTCGGGCACCAAACATAAAGTCCAATCCCCAAATCGACAGCGTTTACAGCGTGGACTACCAGGGTATCTAATCCTGTTTGCTCCCCACGCTTTCGCACATGAGCGTCAGTACATTCCCAAGGGGCTGCCTTCGCCTTCGGTATTCCTCCACATCTCTACGCATTTCACCGCTACACGTGGAATTCTACCCCTCCCTAAAGTACTCTAGACTCCCAGTCTGAAATGCAGTTCCCAAGTTAAGCTCGGGGATTTCACATCTCACTTAAAAGTCCGCCTGCGTGCCCTTTACGCCCAGTTATTCCGATTAACGCTCGCACCCTCCGTATTACCGCGGCTGCTGGCACGGAGTTAGCCGGTGCTTCTTCTGTAATTAACGTCAATGATATTATCTATTCAATAATACCCCTTCCTCATCACCGAAAGAACTTTACAACCCGAAGGCCTTCTTCATTCACGCGGCATGGCTGCGTCAGGGTTCCCCCCATTGCGCAATATTCCCCACTGCTGCCTCCCGTAGGAGTCTGGGCCGTGTCTCAGTCCCAGTGTGGCTGGCCATCCTCTCAGACCAGCTAGAGATCGCAGGCTTGGTAGGCCTTTACCCCACCAACTACCTAATCCCACTTGGGCTCATCTTATGGCAAGTGGCCTTACGGTCCCACCCTTTCATCTCTCGATTATACGCGGTATTAGCTGCAGTTTCCCACAGTTATCCCCCTCCATAAGCCAGATTCCCAAGCATTACTCACCCGTCCGCCACTCGTCAGCAAAAAAAGCAAGCTTTCTTCCTGCTACCGTTCGACTTGCATGTGTTAAGCCTGCCGCCAGCGTTCAATCTGAGCCATGATCAAACTCTTCAATTCAAAGTTCAATCGCTCAATAAACTGCTTAGCTAAAGTTTACACTTCTATTTAATATTAAACTCTTAATATTAAATCAGTATGAATTTTCAGTTATAAGCACCTATTAAGACTTCAATAATTAAAATTTTTTTCAAAATGAAATCAATCAACAAGTGCCCACACAGATTGTCTGATAAATTGTTAAAGAACGTTGCATTTAAGCAAGGCTGAAAATAATAATAAATTACAGATTCACTGTCAAGCAATTTTAAGTAGAAATATTAGAAATTTTTCCTAAAAACAACTACCTTTCACTATTCATTGCCTTCCTTGCTTTGCGGTCGTGCATTATAGGCTTTTATTTTTCTCTGGCAAGTCCTTTTTTGTTAAAGATATGAAATTTAAATACAACTGCTATTTTTTTAAGCAATGTTATTAAATAGATAAATTCTATAAATAGACAAATTCATTTTATACATTATGATTATTCTTTTGAGTTAATTGCTTCATTAATAAAATGGCATAAATTATTAATGTTTAAACTTTATTCAAAAAAGAATAAAAATTTATTATTTTTTCGATCTAAATCACAAAATTTTCAATAAGTTATAATATTTTTTTAAAAAAATATGAAGATGTGTTATAACTTTGCTGGCTCAAGGTTATGAGCTTATTACAATAATATGTGTCAAGTAGTATAACTATAAGGAAGAGTTAATATGACGAAAACAGCAAAAGAAACACTAGAAATTCGAGAAGTTTTAAGTGATCTTATTGGAGAGGTTACAGCAAAAAGTCTCTTCGCCAGCTATGGATTATTTCACCAAAAAATCATGTTTGGCTTATATCAAAATAACATATTCTATTTGAAGGCCGAAGGGGAATTAGCCTCATACTTAGAATCAAAAGGTGCAGCGAGTTACTTGGCTAAACAACCACAATCACCTTCAACGCTCAATATTTCTAGTTATTATCGCCTCCCCAAAGAAATCACTTCAAATAAAAAACTTTATAAGCAAATCTTAGAAGAGTCTCTACAACAGATTAGAGATCAAAAACTATCTGAACAGCTTGCAAAGAAAAATAGAATTAAAGAATTACCCAACCTTTCCATTAAACATGAGAGAATGTTAGGAAAAGTTGAAATTTATGATGTTCGTACGTTTCAAATATTAGGTGCTAAAAATGCTTATATTCGGCTTAAGAAAAAAGGAATTAGTGCAGGTGTAGGTATATTTTGGGCGTTCTATGCCGCATTAGAAAATAAAAATATTAATTTAATTACAACATCAGAAAAAGAGAATGTACTAACCCGCTTAAACTTAGCTTTAGCAGAGGCAGGATTAAGACAGATAAAATAAGCTTAAAATCAGGAAAATAGTCTCTTTTTTATCTCAACAACCGAGATACAAAATTTAAGGACTGATACCTAGTTAACGAACCAGTCCTTATTTGTAAAATTTATAAATCAATAATAAGAATGCTCACCGCGCTGATGTTCTGTGATATCCTTAGCACCTTTTAATTCATTAGAGAACAAACTTAATAATTGTTTTTCAATACCATCTTTCAATGTCACATCCACCATAGAACAACCATTGCAACCACCACCAAATTGTAAAATAGCATAACCATCATCTGTAATTTCAATTAATGTAATACGTCCGCCATGGCTAGCTAATTGTGGATTAATTTGAGTTTGAATAACATATTCAACGCGTTCAATTAAAGGAGCATCATCTGCTACCTTGCGCATTTTGGCATTAGGTGCTTTTAACGTTAATTGAGCACCTAGTTCTTCTGTAACATAATCAATTTCAGCATCTTCTAAAAAAGGTAAACTAATTTCATCAATAAATGCAGAAAATGAAGAATATCTCATTTCAGTATCTGTACTTTCAACGGCATTTGGTGGGCAATAAGAAACTCCACATTCTGCATTTGGAGAGCCTGGATTAACGACGAAAATTCGAATATTCGTTCCTTCCTCTTGCTGATCAAGTAAACGGCGGAAATGTGCTTGAGCAGCTTCAGAGATCATAATTTGTTGCATAAATTATCCTAAAATGTGAATACTTGAGTAAGATTGTCAAGAATGATACTCCTAGATTATTTTTTTTTCTACCTTTTACAGCAATAAATCTTTACTTACGTTTTTGCCAGTCCCCAAATCTGAATTTCTTCCACACCTACTTCACGTAATACTTTCGCAATCTCATTTAGTGTCGAGCCTGTAGTAATGACATCATCAAGTAAGGCAACTGACTTATAAGTACATTTTTGATATTTAGGATTAATTCTAAATGCATGGCATAAATTTTTCTGCCTCTCCTTAGCGGTCAATCCTCGTTGAGTATGAGTATGTTTTATACGTTGCAATAAATCGTTATCACAAGGAATTTTTAACCACTTAGCAAGACACTTAGCAATTAAACTAGATTGGTTATAGCCACGTTGCCAATAACGAAAACGATGTAGCGGCACTGGTAAAATAACTTCTGGTAGAATGAGTCCATGTGTTCGCCGAGCCTTATATAACGCTAATAACAACAGCCTCGCTAAAGTGCGGTCTAAAAAGAAAGCATTTTGGAATTTAAAACGATGAATTAAATAAGACAAAGGATCAATATAACGTCCAATAATCACTATGCGATCCCAGCTCATTTTATCATGCAAACAATGACCACAGTATAAAGCCTCTTGAACTAACTCGCAGCCACAATGCCCACAATATGCAAAACGTCTAATTTTTTTATTACAACGAGAACACAGCCCATGAGTCATAATCGCTAACTTTTGTTGACAGAGAACACAACGAAAACTCAGCCAATTCATAAAGCTCCTTTATTTTATAATGAACCTAATATATCTAACACTAAAATAAAGGAGGGATTTTATGTAAAGTTAGTAGATTATCTTGCGAATAAGATCGCAAAAATAGATTTTATTTAATCAATAAGTTTTGCTTTTTTTAAAAAAGAATAAATACCATCTTCTTCAATATGTAAGGTTACATGATCTGCAATGGCCTTCAGATCTTGATGTGCATTGCCCATTGCTACGCCAACACCTGCTATTGTAAGCATTTCAATATCATTCAAACCATCTCCAAAAGCCATCACATTTTGCATAGAAAAACCTAAGTGCTGAATGGCAGCTGCAATCCCAGTCGCTTTTGAAATATGTTCATCAAATAAATCAACAGATTGCTCATGCCAACGTACTGCCTGCAAACCTTTCAAAACACCTGAATTATTTACTAATTCATCTTGCTGCTGCTCATAAAAAGCTAAGATTTGAAAAACATCATGCTGTTTAAAATAATCTTTATTTTCATAATAGTGCCCCCTCAAAGGATCTAATGCACTACGTACTTTATCTGTAGCCGCGGAAACACAAGTATCTGTTGGTGAAATTTGTGCATATTCAATTTGATGTTGTGTGAAAAAATCGACCAATTGCTGAATTTTTTGTTTTGAAAGTGGGTTCTTTTCTAAAGTAGCACCTTGATAACTGACATACTGACCATTCATCGTAACAAATAAGTCAATTTGGGTTTGCTGAATTAATTCTTTAATTTTAGGTGGAAAATTACTCGGTGTGCGTCCCGTTGCAATAGCTGGGATAATACCATTTGCTTTTAATTTTTGAATAGCAGAAACCGTTGCATCGGGTAAATAGTCTTTATCTTTGACTAATAAAGTTTCATCGATATCAAAAAAAACGATTTTAATTTGCTCACGATAATTAGGAATTGTCATAACATACCTTTATTAATATTTAATGATACACAAATTGTAGCACTATTTTGTCTTTTCCAGAGAAAATAACATCTATTCTGAGCGCTCTTTTAACTAAAAAGCCACTTGTTGATTTCAGCAAGTGGCTTTCGTAATGTATTTCTAGCTAGACATCATAAGTTGTTGAGGCAGTATCACCACCACGACCTGTCCAGTTTGTATGGAAGAACTCTCCACGTGGTTTGTCAGTACGTTCATAAGTGTGTGCACCGAAGTAGTCACGTTGCGCTTGTAATAAGTTTGCAGGTAAACGTGCGCTGGTGTAGCTATCTAAGAAGGTGATCGCTGACGCCATACAAGGCATTGGGATACCCACTTCAATGGATTTTGCGACCACTTTACGCCATTCACCTAAACTATTTTCTAAAATGCCTTTGAAGTAATCGTCTGAACCTAAGAAGATTAAATCTGGGTTAGCTTCATAAGCATCGCGGATATTACCTAAGAAACGGCTACGAATAATACAACCTTCACGCCATAAAAGTGCGGTGTTACCGTAGTTAATATTCCAACCAAAGTTCTCAGATGCTTCACGGATTAGCATAAAGCCTTGTGCATAAGAAATGATTTTTGATGCCAATAACGCTTTGCGTACTGCTTCAATCCACACTTTTTTATCACCTTCCACTTTGCCCACTGCTTTGTTGAATAATTTTGATGCTTCAACACGTTGATCTTTGAATGAAGATACACAACGCGCGAACACAGATTCAGTAATAAGTGTCAATGGAATACCGAAATCAAGAGCATTGATTCCAGTCCATTTACCTGTCCCTTTTTGACCTGCAGTGTCTAAAATTTTATCCACTAGGCGAGTGCCATCTTCATCTTTATAGCCTAAAATATCAGCTGTGATGTCGATAAGATAGCTGTCTAATTCCGTTTTACGCCATTCGTTGAACGTTGCTTCCAACTCATCATCAGATAAACCTACACCTTCTTTTAAGAATTGGTATGCTTCGCAGATAAGTTGCATATCACCGTATTCGATACCATTGTGAACCATTTTCACAAAGTGACCTGCACCATCACGACCAACCCAGTCACAGCACGCTTCACCTTGTTCAGTTTTCGCAGAGATTGCTTGTAGAATTGGTTTCACGTGTTCCCATGCTGACTCATCACCGCCTGGCATAATGGAAGGTCCGAAACGTGCACCTTCTTCACCACCAGAAACACCCGTACCAATAAAGCGAATGCCTTTTTCGCGTAAGTAAGCCACGCGACGGTTAGTGTCAGGATAGTTGGTGTTACCGCCATCAATAATGATGTCACCTTCTTCTAAGTGCGGTAATAATGCCTCGATGAATTGATCCACAACATCCCCCGCACGTACCATTAACATCACTTTACGCGGTTTTTCTAATTTATCCGCTAAGTCTTGTAATGAATACGCTCCGATAATGTTTGTACCTTTCGCAGCACCTTGTAAAAACTCATCTACTTTGGAAGTCGTGCGGTTAAATGCCACTACTTTAAAGCCATGATCATTCATATTTAAAATTAAGTTTTGACCCATTACTGCTAAGCCGATAACGCCGATGTCGCCTTTTACTGACATTGTTTGCTCCTGTTTTTTAAGAAATCATATATTTTTCTAATAAAGGTAATAATCTGTTAGGTACTTTTCGTAAGTGACGATTTCTTCCTTTCCCAATCTTACTTATCTACTAAAAAATACTCAAAAGGAATATTTTTTGTATTAGCGGATTGTTCTAATTCTTTTTTATCTTGTTCACTATCGCCAACCATAAAGAGTTTCGTATTTTTTCCGAATTTACCATTCTCAATAACATATGTGGCAGCTACTTTGTTTAACATTTGGCTTTTGCCTGAAATACCTATGTTTAAATTGTCATTAGTCACTAAATCCATTAATTGCTTGTTTATTCCGCCTGAGCTAGTTTTCATCATTCCCGCTAAGATTAAATTAGATGCGCTATTATTAGCTGCATTTACATTAAAAATGATAGTTTTATTCGTATTTTTAGGAATTTTCCGAGCAATATCATATGGGCTAATTGCAGATGAGCAAGCCATTAAAGTCAATACAATGAAAAGAGAAAATAGTTTTTTCATTTTAAACTCCTGATTAAGTAAGAAAATTTTTCAAAAAAATACCGCACTTTTATCTCTTAAGCCACGCTTGAAAACTTACTGAATTTCATCCCCGATGGCGCTCGTCTTTGACGAGTGCCTTAATTTTTAGCACTCGTTGGAAACGAGCGCTATCCTATATTTGGTACTCGAATCTTTTGTAAAATTTCGAAAAATCTCACCACTTGTTATAGCAACTTCGCCGCATCTTTATCCAAATACCACTCTGTAATGCCCTTTTTCGCTTTAATTTTCGCAGCTGGGTAAGGCAAACTTTCTGCTGGCTTGGTTTGAATTTCTTTCAAAATTTCTGCTTTGCTTGCACCAGTCACTAAATAAGTTATGCGTTTCGCTTGTTCAATGAGTTTTGCCGTTTTTGAAATACGAATTTGCCCTGTTTCAGGGTGTTTGGCGATAACCGCTAAATTGGGATCATCAAAATTAGTCTGATGTGGGAAAAGTGATGCAGTGTGTCCATCTGTTCCCATACCTAAAATAATCCAATCAAAAACTTGCCCAGGAACGACCGCACTTAGTTCTTGCTCAAAGCGTTTAAGTTCCGTTTCTACAGGCTCTTCGCCACGAATACGGTGAATATTTTCTGTAGGAATTTGAATGTAATCGAATAATAATTTTTGCACTTCGCCGTAGTTACTTTCAGGATCGTTTGGTAACACCATACGATCATCGCCCCACCAGAAATGCAAGTTTTGCCATTGAATTTCAGTGTTGTAAGGTGCTTTCGCCAAAGTTTTAAATAATAATTTCGGTGTCGAACCACCAGAAAGAGAAATATGTACAGGGCGATTTTCAAGGCTGTACGCTAAAAACTCTTGTGCAATTTTTTCAACGGCACTGTATGCATCATCAAAAATAACAGTATTCATTGTGTATCCTAAAGTTGTAGTTTCAATATATCCCTCTTAAATAAGAGGGACTTTTCAACAAATTACACCTTCTTTTTCATTAAGCCACTCGGCTTACGCCAAACACGGCCCGTTTTTGCGATAAGCTTATCAGCTTCTGTTGGCCCCCAAGTACCAGACTCATACTCATATACACGCCCATTTTGTGCTTTATATTGCAAAATCGGTTCTACAAATTTCCAACAAGCATGTACTGCATCAGTACGTGCAAATAAAGTCGCATCTCCTTTCATAGAGTCAAGTAATAAACGCTCATAGGCAGTTAATAAACTTGGTGAAGCCAGATCTGCATAACGGAAATCCATTGAAACTTCTTTGGCCTCAAAGCCTGCGCCTGGTTTTTTCAAACCGAAACGCATTGAAATACCTTCATCTGGCTGAATACGGATAATCAGTTTATTTTCCGGCGCTTTTTGACTGAATACAGGATGTGGCGTGGTTTTAAAGTGAATTACAATTTCAGTGACACGGGTTGGTAAGCGCTTCCCAGTACGCACATAAAAAGGCACGCCAGCCCAACGCCAGTTATCAATTTCACAACGCAATGCCATATAGGTCTCAGTAGTAGAATCTTCAGGTACCCCTTTTTCTTGTAAGTAACCTTTGACTTCTTCACCATTAATCATTCCCACACCATACTGACCTAGTACTAAATTATTTTCTAAATCATCTTGGCTTAACGGATGCAAGCAGTGCAGTACTTTCGCTACTTCATCACGCATCGAGTCTGCATTAATAATTGCTGGAGGTTCCATTGCAACCATTGCTAATACTTGTAATAAATGATTCTGGAACATATCACGCATTGCGCCTGAGCCATCATAATAGCCACCGCGTTCTTCAACGCCTAACGACTCAGCTCCTGTAATCTCAATATAATCAATAAAATTACGATTCCAGAGTGGTTCAAATAGCCCATTTGAGAAACGCAAAACAAGTAAGTTTTGAACTGTTTCTTTTCCAAGATAATGATCTATACGATAAATTTGATGTTCTTCAAAGAAGCGATGAATCTGAACGTCTAGCTCTTTCGCTGTGCGAATATCATAGCCAAATGGTTTCTCAACAATCAATCGTTTCCAACCATACTCTTCAGTATTTAATCCATGTGCGGCAAGGCATTCTGGAATAATACCGTATAGGCTTGGTGGCGTAGAAAGGTAATATAATGTGTTACCACAAGTTTGATATTTATCATGTAGTTCATCAAGACGCGGAATTAATTTACCATAATCCGCAGCATCTGAGGTATTCACTGCTTGATAATAAAGATGTGAGCAAAATTGTTCTAATGTATCACCATTTGCCCCTTCGCTTTTTATTAATGCTTGGCGCATTTTTTCACGAAAAGTTTCATCTGTTAACTCAGAACGCGCGACACCTAAAACAGAAAAATGTTCTGTTAATCGACCAATCTTATAAAGGTTATAAAGGGCAGGAATAAGTTTACGATAAGTTAAATCACCTGACGCCCCAAAAATTACAATACAATTATTGTCTGCTTCAATTTTCATTTTTTTCCTGAAATTATTGTTAAAAATTTTATTTAATCTGTAACATATTATAACAAATTACTCGTCGTGCTAATTAAATTTGAAGATTTTCTGCCAGTCAAATCCCTTGTTTGCTACCATCAAAAAATTTGGGTTAGTAAAATCCTCTTTTTGATTATAAGTGAGTGCTTGGAATTGAAAGTCAAATACTCCCCCATCTAATTCAGCCAATAGTACTTCTGCAGGTGCGGTATCCCATTCACCTGTACTCCCTAAACGGACATAACAATCGCAAGTTCCATCAGAAACGAGACCACTTTTTAGGCCACAAGAGCCATAAATTAGAAATTCATATTGATAATTTGGGTTTAGTAATGGTTGTACTTTTTGTTTAGTGCTTTCAGCCCCGACACCAATTTTAATTACTCGGTTATTGGGGAAGGATTGGGTAGTAAGTTTAATCACCTCATCGCCTACTTTTTTATAAGCACCAAATCCTTGCATCGCATAATAAACAGTCTTCAAAATTGGAGCATAAATAATCCCTAGGACAGGTTGTTGCTTCTGAACAAGTGTAATCAATACTGCAAAATGATCTGTACGATTAATAAATTGCTGCGTACCATCTAAAGGATCAATTAACCAATATTCATCCCACTGGGAACGCTCTACAAGGGGGATTTTGCAATTTTCTTCGGATAGAATCGGGACATGAGGTGTAAGTGCGGTTAATTTTTCAATTAAAAACTGGCTTAAATATAAATCCACTTCGGTGACGGGCGTATTATCTAATTTATGCTCTACATTGACCGAACTTTCTTTGAACTTTTGATAAAAATCGACTAAATACTTTCCCGCTTGTTCACTAATATTGAGTGCATCATCTAATAACTTAGGGGAAAGTATTAACATAAGAAGATCCTTTTAAATAGTTGTTTATTGGTGAATAAGCAATAACATTTAGGGGAAAAATAATTTTTAATAAAAAATCCAAACTTGAACAGTTTAAACGATTGCTTAAAAATAGAAAAACAGGCTACCAAATATCTTGATAGCCTGCAACTTAATCACCTGCAATTCGCTTTATTTTTATTTAATTTGCTTGCGATTTTAGCTGTTGAATTGCGGCTTTATTAAAGAAATAATGGGTCCCACAACACTCACACTGCATATCAATTGTGCCATGATGTTCTGCTAGGACTTCATCAATTTCATCATCTGAAATTAATAATAACGCTGCGCCAGAACGCTCTTTTGAACAACCACAAAAAAAGCTGACTGGCTGTGCAGGGAAAAGTTCAACCGTTTCTTCATGGTATAGGCGATATAATAATTCCTCTGCACTTAGACCAAATAACTCTTCTTCTTTAATAGTAGCAGTTAATGTCGCAAGATGCTCAAAATCTTGTGATGAACCAGACCCATCAGGCATAATTTGTAACAACATGCCTGCTGCAACAGGTTGTCCTTGATATTCGCCCGACTGAATAAATAACTGTGTTTGCAATTGTTCTGAACGTACAAAGTAATCTTCTAAACATGCTGTGATAGTGGGTTTATCTAGTGCAATTACACCTTGATAACGTTCACCTTCTGTTGGTGCAATTGTGATCACTAACACGCCTTTCCCCACTAATTGCACCAAACTCATTTGCTCATCAACATCTGCTTGTAAGCGGGCTAATGCACGCATTTGCTGCTTATCATTGCCATTAACTAACGCTAATTTTAATGGACCGTCACCCTGTACTTGAACCGTAATATCTCCTTCAAACTTTAAAGTAGCCGTTAATAAGCTCGTCGCCACCATCATTTCGCCAAGTAAGTTCTGGATAACTTTTGGGTAATGATGAGTATTTAATGTCTCAGTAAAAGTTTGATTTAGACGCACCCACTCACCACGCACTGCTCGATTTTGGAATAAATAGCGATACAGTTTGTCATTGTCATTTTTATATGTCATTAGATTTCCTTTTTAACTCGCTTAGGGATAAACGAGCTATTAATTAATATTTAGTATTTATATAGTATTGACTCATTCAATTACAAGCGTTCTTGGTGCTTAAACTTCAATAAGTCACGACGCTCTTTTTTGTTTGGTCGGCGATCTGGATGAGGCATAGTTAACGCATTAATTTTGCGAGCGATGGCCATTTTAGTGCGCTGCTCAACGCTTTTTTCCGTTTCTTTATACAACAATTGTGCCTCAGGTGCACCACGACGTTGGCTAGAAAGTGCGGTCACTTCTACTTCTTTTTCCTCATTTCCTTGTCGTAACTTAATGACGCCACCTACTTCAACATGCTTGTTTGGCTTAGTTCGCTGCCCATTATAATGCACTTTGCCACCATCAATCATTTCTTTTGCTATTGTGCGTGTTTTATAAAAACGGGCAGCCCAAAGCCATTTATCTAAACGCACATCTTCATCTAGTTGTTTATTCTCTTTTGCCATATTACATTATTACTCCACTAACGTGCGGTAATCCTTGACTGAAAAATGCCGCTCAAAATGCTTATATGGTAAGGTGCTATCTGGATTTTCCACACCGATCGTATAAGCGATCCCAAATTGTTTAGCACTATCTAATACTTTTTCCGTATCATCAATAAATAAAGTGCGCATTGGCTCAAAATAATGTTGCTTCTGTAAGTTCTGCCATAAAGCTTGTTCAATTTTAGGTGCACCAAATTGATGGCTAGAAAGCAGCAGATCAAAGTGCGGTACAAAATCACAAAATTTCAACTTAGCTTCTAAACTAAATACATTACTGTCAGTTAATAATACAACATGTTTACCCATCTGCTTTACTACTTGCAAAAAGGGAACAACATCAGAGCGTACTTTTAATTCAGGTCCATGAGATTGATATAATTCTCGTAATGGTAAATCTAACTGTTTGGCCCAAAAATCTAAACAATACCAATCTTTGCTGTGCTCAATTGCATCATAACGTTGTTTTAACACTTGTTGGCTTTGTTCAAAAGGAAGGCTAAACTTGGCAGCATAAGCTTGCGGCACAAGCTGTTTCCAAAAGTAATGATCAAAATAAAGATCAATTAACGTACCATCTAAATCTAAAATAACAGTATCAATTTGATGCCAATTTATTGCTAACATAAAACTATACCTTTCCTTTGTGTAAAAAGCGGTTTATGGTATCGTTATTCGGTAATTTTGTAAAATTTCGCCGATTTACACGAGGTAAACATGAGCCAAAAACCACAGATTCTTGCGATTTCAGTTGCTGCTAAATCACGCCTTTTCGAAATTCAATCTGTTGACCTTAAATTTTCTAATGGTGTGCAACGCACTTATGAGCGTTTTAAGCCTAGTAGCCGTTGTGCGGTCATGATATTACCGATAGAACAAGATTCACTTTTAATGATACGCGAATACGCAGTGGGTACAGAACGCTATGAGCTGGGTTTTCCAAAGGGATTAATGGATGCAAATGAAACCCCAGAACAAAGTGCAAATCGAGAACTAAAAGAAGAAGTTGGATTAGGTGCCCAAAAATTCATCCACTTACGAACAGTAAATACTTCTCCAAGCCACATGAATAATCCTATGCATATTTTTTTAGCTCAAGATTTTTACACATGCAAACTGGATGGCGATGAGCCAGAGCCATTAGAATTAGTCCGAGTTCCACTTAGCAAAATTGATGATTTACTACAAGATCCTGATTTTTGTGAAGCTCGCAACTTAGTTGGGCTATATTGTTTACGTGATTATTTAAATCGCCATAACTAACGCTATTAGTGACTCAATTCGACATAAACATATTCCTAAGAATCGCGTTGTTTTAAACCACAAAAATATTGTAAAACGAGCAATTATCGATTGTTTTCCACTCATCCATAAGTATAATTTCCCGCCTAATTACACAAAAATGGAGTTTAAAATGAAAAAAATCCTCTTAGGAACCTTTATATTAGCTGCAACAAGCAACGCTATCGCATTAGATAATAATTTTAATTTATATGGAAAAGTAGGCGTCGATCTTGTCTCTCGTTTTAATACGATTGCTTTTACAAGAAATGAAGGAAAAGCCCCTAAAAACTCGACTCATTTTTCACCAAGCATTTTTTTTGAGTTAACTTATAATGCAACACCTAAAACAGAAGTAGGCGCGGGATTAGGTTATATTTATCGAAAAAAGCTTAATTATACATATCAAGGAGAAGTTAATAATGGAAACAATGCCACATTAAGTTTTATTGAAAAATACCCAGTTAATCGCTATTCTTCTATTCCTTTATACTTTTTAGTGAAACATAATTTCACTATCCAACCAAATATCAAAACCTACATTAAAGCGGATTTTGGTTATGCATTTAATAAAACCAAATCTAACATAACTTTTATTGATGGTTATGATGTGGCTGGAACTGGGCAATATTCTTTTGAGAAGCACAATGTTAAACTAAATGTAGAAAATGGTAATTATTATGGTATTGGTATAGGTGTTGAATATAAAAACGCACTTATTGAACTTACCTATGCACATACTGAATCTTATTTAACCCATTCTTCTAAATTAATAAAAGGCAATCATAACTATAATAATGATGCCCTACGTTTATCTATCGGTTATAAATTCTAACAATTATTTCCCCATAGATTCTTAATGATAAAGGCTGCCCGCTATGGCAGTCTTTTTTCTTTGACTTAAATCATAGAACAATAAAAATTCTAAGCAATTTTTCAAAATTTTGATCAACCTAACAGTTTTTAGGTAGAAATTTGATTAGAATGCTCCCATTATTTTTTCAACTTTAAAAATTAACTCTATGAGGTGATGTATGACAGACTTAACTAAAGTAATCAACGAACTTGGTGCACTTGGTATTCATGATGTAAAAGAAATCGTTTATAACCCAAGTTATGAACAATTATTCGAAGAAGAAACCAAACCAGGTTTAGAAGGTTACGAAAAAGGTATCGTAACAGAGTCAGGCGCAGTTGCGGTTGATACAGGTATCTTTACTGGTCGTTCGCCAAAAGATAAATATATCGTGCTTGATGACAAAACTAAAGATACTGTTTGGTGGACAAGCGATGCGGCGAAAAACGACAACAAACCAATGACACAAGAGACGTGGAAAAGCTTAAAAGGTTTAGTCACAGAACAACTTTCTGGCAAACGTTTATTTGTGATCGATGCATTCTGTGGTGCTAATGCCGATACTCGTTTATCAGTGCGTATTGTGACTGAAGTAGCATGGCAAGCACACTTTGTGAAAAATATGTTCATTCGCCCAACAGAAGAAGAATTAGTCGGCTTCAAACCAGATTTCGTTGTGATGAATGGTTCTAAAGTGACTAACCCAAATTGGAAAGAGCAAGGCTTAAACTCTGAAAACTTCGTGGCATTCAACTTAACTGAAGGCGTGCAATTAATCGGTGGTACTTGGTACGGCGGTGAAATGAAAAAAGGTATGTTCTCAATGATGAACTACTTCTTACCATTAAGAGGCATCGCATCAATGCACTGTTCTGCGAACGTGGGTGAGAAAGGTGACGTTGCAGTATTCTTCGGTTTATCAGGTACAGGTAAAACTACTCTTTCAACCGATCCAAAACGTCAATTAATTGGTGATGATGAACACGGTTGGGACGATGATGGCGTATTCAACTACGAAGGTGGTTGCTATGCGAAAACGATTAAACTTTCTCCAGAAAACGAACCTGACATCTATAAAGCAATCAAACGCGATGCGCTATTAGAAAACGTCGTGGTACGTGCAGATGGTTCAGTGGATTACGATGATGGTTCAAAAACAGAAAACACCCGTGTTTCTTACCCAATTTACCACATCGATAACATCGTAACGCCTGTATCAAAAGCAGGTCATGCGAAAAAAGTGATTTTCTTAACTGCTGATGCATTCGGCGTGTTGCCACCAGTATCTAAATTAACGCCAGAGCAAACTAAATACTACTTCTTATCTGGTTTCACAGCGAAATTAGCAGGTACAGAGCGCGGTATCACAGAACCAACTCCAACCTTCTCAGCTTGTTTTGGTGCGGCATTCTTATCACTTCACCCAACACAATATGCTGAAGTGTTAGTGAAACGCATGGAAGCAGCTGGTGCAGAAGCATATTTGGTGAACACTGGTTGGAACGGTACAGGTAAACGTATTTCAATCAAAGATACGCGCGGTATCATCGATGCAATCTTAGATGGTTCAATTGAAAATGCAGAGATGAAAACATTACCAATCTTTGATTTAGCTGTACCAACAGCATTACCAGGTGTTGATCCTGCAATCTTAGATCCACGTGATACTTATGCAGATAAAGCACAATGGCAAGCGAAAGCAGAAGACCTTGCAGGTCGTTTCGTGAAAAACTTTGAAAAATATACCACTAACGATGAAGGTAAAGCATTAGTGGCAGCAGGTCCAAAAGCGTAATCAAACGCTCGAGAATTCACATACTCAAACAGCTCGATTTTTATCGAGCTGTTTTTTTACGCCACGCTTTCCCCAACCTTAAAACTTTTCCAAAAACCACCGCACTTTGGGGTTACCATGAGCCATAAAAAACCCCAGCAGTATGCTGAGGTTCTTTCATGATCAGTTAGGCAACTCTCTCGTGCTTTTCGCTCCATTCGTAAGATAAGGTTTCTGCCTGCTCCAAGACTAAATCAATGGCCTCATCGGCTTTATCTGGTGGGTATTTATATTTTTGCAGAATACGACGCACTAAAATACGTAATCTCGCCCGCACACTTTCTCGCACTTGCCAATCCACGGTGACAGAATAGCGTAATTGTTTCACCAATTCCAACGCAATGGCTTTTAAAATTTGATCGCCCAATTCTCGCACCGCACTTTCGTTATTGGCTAAGGCATCATAGAACGCAATCTCATCATTGTTTAAGCCCAAATCTTCCGCTCGTTTAAATGCCTCTTGAAACTCTTTCGCCATTTGAATCAGCTCTTCAATGACTTTAGCCGTCTCAATACCACGGTTATGATATTTCGTGAGTGTCGCTTCTAAACGCTCAAGGTATTTACGCTCTTGTATTAAATTTCGACTGCCTCGACTTTGAATATTATCTTGTAAGAGCTTTTCTAATAGCTCCACCGCCAGATTTTTATGTTCCATCTGACGAACATCTTCTAGGAACTCATCAGAAAGCAGACCAATGTTTGGCTTATCTAAACCGCAAAGGCTAAAAATATCATCCACCCCATCGGCAATTAAGGAATTATCTAAGATCTGTTTCAGAACATGATCTTGCTGTTTTTTGCGTAATTTCCCGTCACTGATTTGTTCTTTGCTCATCATCGCTTTCACCGCAGAATAAAAAGCCAGTTTACTTTGATATGCCTTAGCTTGTTCCAACGTTGCACATAACGCATAGGCTTTCGTCGCCGCCAACACCAAATCAGCAAAACGTTTTTTCCCCTCATCCAAGCCCAAAATATGGTTTGCCGCTTTAGGTAACAAACTCATCGCTTTGGTTTCAAATTGGCTAATATCAAGGGCTTTTCCTTCAAGTGGTGTGGCAAACATCCCTGAGATGGCATCCATTTTTTCTAACAACACATGAAAAGCTTCTTCGGTATCAATGGTCGGTTTTCCACGTCCTTTCGCATTGGTATAAGTATGTAGTGCTTGTTTTAATTCATTGGCAATACCAATGTAATCCACCACTAATCCGCCCGGTTTATCTTTAAACACACGATTAACTCGGGCAATTGCCTGCATCAAATTATGTCCACGCATTGGCTTATCCACATACATGGTATGGCAGCAAGGGGCATCAAATCCCGTCAACCACATATCTCGCACAATGACCAATTTCAACGGATCATCAGGATTTTTAAAGCGTTTCTCTAAATCCTGTTTCACTTGTTTGTTATAAATATGCGGCTGTAATAAGGCGTTATCGGCAGCAGACCCCGTCATCACGATCTTAATCGCCCCTTTAGCAGGATCCTCACTATGCCACTCGGGTTTCAATGCCACAATTTCATTGTATAAATGCACACAAATCTCACGACTCATCGCCACAATCATGGCTTTCCCTTCTTGGCTTTCTTGCCGTTTTTCAAAATGGGCGATTAAATCCTTGGCAATTTGTTGCAAACGAGGTTGAGCCCCCACTAACTTTTCTAAACGGGTAAATTCCCCTTTGATGCGTTCCGCTTCGGTTTGCTCTTCTTCCTCTACAATATCATCAAATTGTTGAGCTAATTCCTCAATCTCCGCACGATTAATATCTAAACGAGCGAGGCGAGACTCATAATAAATTGGCACAGTGGCACCATCATCAATAGCATCTTGAATATCATAGATAGATACATAATCCCCGAATACCGCTCGCGTGTCTTTATCTTCCGTTTCAATCGGTGTGCCCGTAAAGCCAATAAATGTCGCATTTCTCAACGCATCACGCATATGTTTGGCATAACCAAATTGAAATAAGCCTTTTGCATTGAGTTTTGCTTTCAAGCCATATTGGCTACGGTGGGCTTCATCAGAAATGACTACGATATTATGACGCGCATTTAACAACGGGTGGGATTGCTCATCTTCTTGTAAGGCAAATTTCTGCACTGTGGTAAAGATCACCCCCCCCACTTCTCGACGAGCCAATAACTCTCTTAATTGCTCACGGCTTTCTGCCTGTACTGGTTCTTGTTTTAATAAATCTTTTGCTAAAGAGAATTGTTTGAAAAGCTGACCATCTAAATCATTACGATCAGTCACCACAATTAAGGTTGGATTGCCCATTTCTGGCTGTTGTAATAATTTTCCTGCATAGCAACACATGGAAATACTTTTCCCACTGCCTTGTGTATGCCATACCACACCTGCTTTTTTGCTCCCAGCCTGCACTTCTCGCCCATAGCTTGCACGTGGTTCTTGCACTTTATCATCCGCAATTTGTCTAGAAGCAATCACAGTCGCTTTTACAGCTTCTCTAACTGCGTGGAATTGATGATAGCCTGCTTGTTTTTTAATTAAACGGTTCTTTTCATCTTTCTCAAATAGAATGAAAAAACGCAAATAATCGGTAAATAAATCAGGACGGAAAAAGCCACGAATTAAGGTTTCTAATTGCCATTCTACGATGGGTTTGTCATTTTCATTATTCACCGTACGCCATGGCATAAAACGTTCTTCATCTGCCGTTAAGGAACCAACTTTCGCCACCACACCATCAGAAATCGCCAAGGCACCATTAAACATCAGCAAATCAAAGAGATCATTTTTATAGGTTTGCAGTTGATGAAACGCATTCCATACATCAGTTTTCTCATCAGTAGGACTTTTTAATTCCAAAATGGCAATCGGCAACCCATTGATAAAACACACAATATCAGGGCGGCGTAAATGCAGTCCTCGCACCTCAAATTGATTCACCGCCCAAAACGCATTTTTTTCAGGATGAGCAAAATCCACCAAAAACGCTGTTTCAAAACAGACTTCCTCACCTTGTTTATAGGTAACTGGCACACCGTGAATCAGCAACTTATGAAACGCCTGATTTGCTTCCACCAAATCTCGGCTTTCTACCTGCTTCAGTTTTGCCAACACTTGCTCCACACAATCCACAGGTAAATGCGAATTTAGCAAAGCAAATTGCTTGTGAAAAATAGGCTCTAAAATCACCGCATTTAATTGATGACGCTGCGGATTGCTCCCTTCACTTAATAACTCCTTGCCGTGAAAAGTTTGCCAGCCTGCCTCTCTAAACCAATCAAGTGCCGCCTGTTCAAGGGTGTTTTCGTCGATCATTTTACTCCCTGTTAGAGTTTTATCTTATTGTTCGTGAAATACTATTCTTAGCTAATTCCATGAGTTGGTTTATAACTACATCCCAATATGCTTCAGGGTATGAGTGTTTTCTTAACAGTCCCCTCAATGACATTTTAATTTCTGCTTGAATATTATCTCTTGTATCCCAGTCATCAATAGATGTTTTGTTTAATAATGTTTGCTCTATTTTTTCCGATAAGAAACCAATTTCCACTTGACCTTTATAATTATCCCTAAGTATTTCTAGAATTCTTTTTCTTAAATCGGAATTTTTTACTGTTAAGTCTATCGTTTCGGGTTTGTCATTATCATTATCAGTTTTTTGATATTCATATTTATTTTCAAACTTTATTCTACTCCTTTCAGACTGTTTTTGTGCAAATTCACTAATAAATACATTACTATGTTCTGCCGCACCTAATAAGTCTGGAAATAAACTAGCATGATGTACATTCATTCTACGTAAAAATTTTACACAATTTTTTTGTTCTATATTTTTAATATAAACTTTACAAATATATTTAGCTAACTCACTAGCCTCAGCCTCCTCATTCCCTGCGAGACTTGTTAATTCATTGTCAGAATCATTTGAAAATAAAGCATCTACTAGCTTATTTTCAATAGTTGAATCATAAGGTGAAAAAGTGAAAAGACCTGCTTGAGCAACCAATCGACCATGGTCATCTTTTTTAGGTTCAAATAATTTTATATCAGGACACTTATTCTCATCTGCAATGAATGTCTTATTTAAAATATAAACTGCTCTATATGGGTTTTCATTGTTGTCATCCTCTGGATCCTCTTTTGAAAAGGCAAAAAATAATGCTACATACGGAGAATATGTCCAATCTAACAATGGAGTCATTAATCCATGATGCTGTCCAATTGACCATAATTCATTAATTTCATTTTCATCTTCATCATATAATAAAGAATGGTCTTCTACTCTTCCTCTAATTGTTTTCTGAAAAAATGAAATTTGTTGCTTAGCTAATTCTTCATTCACCATTCTATTGGCAGCCACTCGGGCTAATGTTGGTGATAGACTCCAGTTATAACGGCGATGCCCTCTAAATACTAACTCCACATCTGGTTGATTAAAAAAGGGATGTTCTAATAAACTGGAAAATTTGTTCCAATGTTCTATTCGAGTAACAGGTATCCTACCACTAATCTTGTCTGCCAAAATAATAAAACTCTTCTTTGGTTGTTTTTCATCCCAAAAAGGAATGTTTTTAAAATTATAAACATTATTTTCCATAAATATCTAAGTCTCCTGAAATCAACTTCGGCAATAAACTACCCACAATATTTATTAAAAAATAATTTTATTGAGAGTGAGTGTGCAGGATGGGCTTTAGCCCATCATTGCCCCATTGTTTCTATTGATTGATGGGGCTGAAGCCCATCTCATCTTTTAACTATTTAATTCTCCCGAAAGCAACTTTGGTAATAAAGTATCTCTAGTCATTTTTAGCTTTAAAAGTTCTTTATGATTAGCAATCCATTTCTTATATAAATGAGAAACTGTAGACTGGTATAAATAGATCAAATCTCTAATAGGCAGCATAATAGCAACTTGTTCAATCCCACTTGAGCTAATATTAGCTTGAGCACTTCCTTGAGCACTTCCGATAATTTTCTCTGAAACATCAGATCTTCTAATTAAATTATAGGTATACCAGCAAGGTATATTTTTGAATAATTTGGACTCAAACTTTGCGACTCGTTGATTTACAAAAGCACATCTTCCATCAGATACATATATACCTATTTTTCCTACAGTAGCACCTGTCATTGCCATCAAAAAATCACCATCTGAAAGTTTAAATTTAGAAGCTACATTTGCAACCAGATCATTAATACATTGGCAATCTTCTAGAATAATATTTCCTGTTGAAGTAATATTTTTAATTTTTATTACAGGATTTCCTTTTTGTTCAAACTGGCTACTTTTGAATGCATATCCACCTTTTGCAGTTGCTATGTCGCCAATACATCCAATCCCCCACCCCTTCGGCACTTCTCCCAACTCACTTTCCACCATTTCGCTTGGGAAAAGTGCGGCTGTTTTTTCGAGGGTTTTGTAAGCCTCAAGATTTGTTTGTTGCATTTGAGAGAGTTCGGCGTCGGTTTTGCCAGAAATCACTTGCATGGCGGCACGTTCGGCGTCGGCGTGGGTGCCACCGTTGGTGAGAATATCAATTTTGGCTTTAACGGGGTCGAAATCCACAAACCAACTTTTAAAAATCGCTTGGGCGATTTGTTCTAGGGTTTGGTTGATTTGGGTGTTGAGTTGGATTTTGTTATCTAAAGCTTTTAATTGTCCAGAAATAAATTCTTGTTCACTAAAACTTGGAATTTTTAATGTTAATTTTCTTAATTCACTTTGTTTAATCCCTTTTACAGTAGATCCAGATGAACGGGCTTCTAATTGTTCCTGAATGTTTTTACTTTGTAATAAATAAAGTAAAAAATCATTCTGTAAAATTTTATCTTTACCTCTTAAAGTTACTATTCTTTGTGCTAAAGCGACTTTCTCATCTTTTAATTGAGCAACTTCACCTAAAGGAGCCTCTGTAGTCAAAACAATATCACCAATTTTTGGAAGACCTCTACTCATCCAACTCTCATAGTCTTCAACAGCAATAAATTCAGTTGCTTGCTCTAAACGACCATTTTTCACAACTTTTGCCGTAATTAAAGGAATTCCAAATCCTGTTTTAGTTGGAGTTTTTCCTCTATAATCAATTAAGGCATCTAAAACTTCTTCCAGCTTATATTCTTTCCAACTACTCATACCCCAACCCCGCTAAATTCTTTTTAATCTCGGCATTTAAACGTTCGCCTTCTGCTATTTGTTGGTGTAAAAGAGCGGTAAGTTTTTGCATTTTTTCTGCAAAAGGTTCTCCGTCATCCTCTTGTGCTATGGCACCCACATAACGCCCCGGGGTTAAGATGTAGTCGTGTTTTTGAATATCGGCAAGCTTGGCGGAATAGCAAAAGCCTGCTTCATCTTGGTAATCGTCACCATATTGCCAGTTGTGGAAGGTTTGCACGATTTTTTGAGTGTCGTCCTCAGTGAAATCACGCAACACACGGTCTTTCATATAGCCCAATTGACGGGCGTCGATAAATAACACTTCGCCACTGCGATTACGTTTTTTCTTATCAAAGGACACACCGTTCTTTTTGTCTTTGCTCAGAAACCAGATACAAGCGGGGATTTGGGTATTGGTAAACAATTGTCCCGGTAAGGCGACCATACATTCCACCACATCTTCCTCAATCAGGCTTTTGCGAATTTCCCCTTCACCGCCTGTGTTGCTACTCATACTGCCGTTTGCCAATAACAATGCCATGGAACCCGTTGGAGCAAGGTGGTAGAGCATGTGCTGCATCCAAGCAAAGTTAGCATTGCCTTCAGGCGGTGTGCCATATTGCCAGCGAGCATCATTTTCTAAACTTTTATGCCACCATTCTTTTAAGTTAAAAGGTGGATTTGCCATCACAAAATCCGCACGCAAATCAGGATGTTGATCTTCCGTGAAACTGTCGGCGTGTTTTTTGCCAAAATTAAAATCAATACCGCGAATCGCCATATTCATGGCGGCGAGTTTCCATGTGGTGGGGTTGGCTTCTTGCCCATAAATGGAAATCCGGCGGCGTTGTTCGTCGCTCGCGTAATGTTTTTCTTGGGCGTGGTTTTCAATAAATTTATCATTAGACACAAAAAATCCCCCACTGCCCATGGCAGGGTCGAACACGCGCCCTTGATAAGGTTGTAACATTTCCACAATCAGGCTGACGATGCTTTTCGGGGTGTAATATTGCCCACCTTGTTTGCCTTCGGCGAGGGCAAATTGACCGAGGAAATACTCATAAACATGCCCTAAAATATCTTTGCTTTTTAAATTGAGTTTTTCGCCTTGATATTCAGGATTGGCAAAAGAGGTGTCTGAAAATAAGCTAATTAGATCAATTAAGCGATGATCTTCCACTTGATATTGACTAATGCGAGAGAGGATATTTTTGAGTTTTGGGTTGCTTTTTTCAATGGTCTCTAAGGCAAGATCCACCAACCAAGAGACGTTACGCATTTTCACGTCTTCGCCTTTTTGATTTTGCCATAACACAGCACCTACGGGCGTGGTGGCTTTGGCTTTTAAGGTATCCCAACGGGCTTCTTTTGGCACCCAAAATACGTTTTCTTCGGTGTAATAATCTAATTGTTCAAGCTCGTTTGCTAGGGCTTGTTGGTATTCGTCCTCACTGTCGTAAAAACTGGGATCAAGATAATAGAGATGGTCAGGATCGGTCAATTGTTGTTGAATACTTTGTTGGCGGGCTAAAAAGGCATCGGAGACATATTTGAGGAAAATTAAACTTAAAATGACGTGTTTATAATTGGCGGCGTCCATATTAGAGCGAAGTTTATCGGCGGATTTCCATAATTTGGCGTCAAGCTCATTTAAATATTGTTGTTCAAGATGATTCATTTTTATTATCCATGCTGAATTGTGTGAAAGAAATTATCTTTGGCATTATAGGCTATTCTTAGTCTGTCTCAAAACCAAGGAAATTATTTAGTTTTCATTTTGTTAAAACAAAAAAACACAAGCTGTCACTTGTGCTTTTTTATTCAATTCAAATTTACACTTTCAAACAAAGGTATTTCATTTCCAGAAATTCTTCGATACCGTAGCGGGAGCCTTCGCGACCTAATCCTGATTCTTTGACACCACCAAAAGGCGCCATTTCATTGCTGATTAAACCTTCGTTAATGCCGACAATACCGTACTCTAATGCTTCTGATACGCGCCAGATGCGAGAAATATCTTGTGTATAAAGATAAGAAGCCAAACCAAACTCGGTATCATTTGCCATCTCGATCACTTGCTCTTCAGTATCAAATTTAAACACTGGCGCAAGTGGGGCGAAGGTTTCATCCCTAGCAACTAACATAGATTGAGTCACATCGCGCAATACAGTTGGTTCAAAGAAAGTGCCACCTAACGCATGTGGTTTACCACCCACCACTAAATTTGCACCTTTAGATGTCGCATCATCAATATGTTCTTGAATTTTTTTGACCGCACTTTCACTGATTAATGGTCCAATATTCACACCAGCTTCATTGGCACTGCCCACTTTAAAGGCGGCTACTTTAGTACTGAATTTTTCCACAAAATGTTCATATATTCCTGCCTGTACATAAATACGGTTAGTACAAACACAGGTTTGTCCGCTGTTACGGAATTTTGACGCCAGAATGCCTTCAATCGCATTATCTAAATCTGCATCATCAAATACAATCGAAGGCGCATTACCGCCAAGTTCAAGCGAAAGTTTTTTTACTGTATTCGCTGATTGTGCCATTAAAATTTTGCCCACACGGGTTGAGCCAGTGAAAGTTACTTTACGCACAATTGGATTTTCAGTGAGTTCTTTACCTACCTCAATCGCATTAGTTGAAGTAATCACATTGAACAGCCCAGCTGGCAAACCTGCTTGATGCGCTAATTCGGCTAAAGCTAAAGCGGACAAGGGTGTTTCTTGCGCAGGTTTTAACACTATCGCACAACCCGCTGCAAAAGCAGGTGCTGCTTTACGGGTAATCATCGCATTAGGAAAATTCCATGGCGTAATCGCTGCCACGACACCAATTCCTTGCTTGATAACTAATAAACGATGATTGGCTTTATCTTGTGGGAGAACATCACCGTAAATGCGTTTCGCTTCTTCAGCGAACCATTCAATAAAACTGGCACCATATAAAATCTCCCCGCGACTTTCGCTGATTGGTTTGCCTTGTTCTAAACTGAGTAATTGGGCTAACTCCTCTTGGTGCTCAATTACTAAGTCATACCAGCGTCGCAAAATATTTGCGCGCTCTTTGGGTGTCACTTTTTGCCATTGTTTTTGTGCTTTTGCCGCACATTCAATCGCATACTTTGTTTCACTTGCCGTTAAGTCAGGCAACTCACAAATCACCTCATTTGTTGCAGGATTGGTGACGGAAAATGTGTTTTTATTTTTCGCCTCCACATATTCGCCGTTAATATAGGCTTTCGTTTTAAGTAGAGAAAATTGTTGCATCTGACCTCCCAACAATTAATAAATTTGATTCGTTGTAGATGAACTTTCCATATGGTTTGATGACTTAAACTTGTGAGCCAGTTCTTTTAATGCACGCATTAATAACGAAGTATCTACGCCAACCGCAACAAACGTACAACCAAGTTCAAGGTAATACTTCGCCATCTTTTCATCTGCGTACAAAATACCTGCTGCTTTACCTGCTGCACACACTGTCTTGATCGCGTTCTCAATTGCTTGCTGCACTTCAGGATGAGAAGGATTACCTAGATGCCCTAATGATGCACTAAGATCTGCAGGACCAATAAATACGCCATCTACCCCATCGACTTCGGCAATTGCTTGCAAGTTCTCTAGCCCCTTTTTATTTTCCACCTGCACCAATAAACAGATTTCATCATCTGCCTGTTGTAAATAATTTGGAATATTATTCCAACGAGAAGCTCTTGCTAATGCACTCCCCACACCGCGTACACCTTTCGGTGGATAATGAATTGCCTGCACTAACTCTCTGGCTTGTTCAGCAGTTTCTACCATCGGAATTAAGAGGGTTTGCGCTCCAATATCTAACAATTGTTTAATAAGATGTGTATGTCCAATTGCGGGACGAATAATAGGAGTAGTCGGATAAGCTGCTACAGTCTGTAATTGGTGCAATAAGGTGCGCAACTCATTTGGTGCATGCTCTGCATCTAACAATAACCAATCAAAGCCTGCATTTGCCGCCAACTCACAAGCATAACCATCTGCTAGTCCAACCCATAAACCAATTTGTGCTTTTTTGTCTTTCAACGCTTGTTTAAACGGATTTTTTAGTTGCATTGTACGCCTCACTTAGACAAATTGCATGGAAATACTGCCTAGCTCATGATAATCCACATGGAAGGTATCGCCTCGACGCGCAGGTACAGGACGAGTAAAAGAACCGCCCAAAATAATTTCTCCTGCTTTCAACGTCACGCCGTAAGGATGTAATTTATTAGCTAACCAAGCGACACCTTTGATTGGATTATTCAATACCGCGGCAGAGACGCCAGATTCTTCCACTACGCCATTGCGATAAAGTACCGCAGCTACGCGGCGTAAATCCACATCCATCGGTTTAATCGCGCGCCCACCTAACACGACTCCTGCATTCGCTGCATTATCTGAAATAGTGTCAAAAACACGGCGAGGCACTTTAGTTTTACTGTCAAATTGTTCAATACGCGCATCAATAATTTCTAGCGCGGGGATAACATAATCCGTCGCATCAATTACATCAAAAATAGTGCAGTTTGGACCTGATAAGTCTTTTTTCAAAATAAAGGCAAGCTCGACTTCGACACGCGGTACAATAAAGCGATCAAAGGGGATTTCACTGTTCTCCTCAAAAAACATATCATTTAATAATGCACCATAATCGGGTTCATCAATTTGTGAGCTGTTTTGCATCGCTTTTGAAGTTAAACCAATTTTATGTCCTTTTAATACGCGCCCTTCAGCAATCTTCATCGCTACCCATGCTTTTTGAATTTCATAAGCATCCTCAATTGTGATTTCTGGATAAGCTAATGAAAATTGTGAAATCTGTGTACCTGATTTTTCTGCTTCATTTAAGCGTTGAGCCGCTTGTTGAATAATCTCTTTAGATAACATGGATAATTCCTCTTTATGCTGATGTTGAATTTGGTTTTAAAGTAATCATAAAGCCTACAACTGCGACTAATGCACAGGTACTCATTACCCAGAGCATAGTTTGTGGGCTATTATTAAAAAAATAAGACAAAGTACCACTTGCAATAAAGCCCCCAGCAAATTGCATTGATGCCGCTAATGCCATTGCGGTACCTGCAGTATGACTATGTTGTGTTAATAAATTGGTCATCACATTGGGCGTAATTGCTCCAGTTAAACCAACAAAAACAAAAAGTGGTAGCATAATGGCAAATAAAGATGTTGGATTTACACAGAAAAACGCGATTCCTGCCAAAAAAACGAAGCCAATTTCGACCATTAATACCTTATTTACTGCATAATGTTTAACACATTTATTATTCACTAACGTTGCTATCACAATACCAACAATATTAATCCCGAAATAGAACCCATAGTTCTGAGCAGGAATGTGAAAATAATCGATATAAACAAAAGGTGTTCCTGCCACATAAGTAAACATGCCACCAAACATTGCACCTAAACAGAGAATATAACCAAAAGAAGGACGATGTTTTAAAATACGACAATATGCTTGAAAAAAAGTCATCGTATTCAATGGCTGATGATGTCTATCCTGATTAGTTTCTGGTAAGAAAAAATATGTAATCAAGACACATACCAACCCCATCATAGCTAATAATAAAAATTGGCTTTCCCAACCAAACCACAATAAGATAAAACCACCAATGAAAGGCGCTAATAAAGGCGCTAGCATCGTGACTAATTGCATCATAGAGAGAACATGAGTAATACGATGTTGAGGAAAACTATCACGCACAATAGCTCGTCCCAAAACAGGCCCAACTCCACCACCAAATGCTTGCAAAAAACGTGCAACCAATAATTGTTCAATGCTAGTTGCTAAGCTACAAGCTAAGCTGGCAACGATGTAAATTACCATTCCTATCAATAACACAACTCGCCGACCATATTTATCGGAAATAGGGCCATAGCACAGCATGCCAACACAAAAACCAGTTAGAAATGTACTGACTGACAATTGCACCCATTCAATACTGGTATTGAGTTCTTGTGCAATTGTGGGCAAAGAAGGCAGATACAAATCAATTGAGAGTGGTCCAAAGCCAACTAACATAGCCAAGAAGCAGATAAGTGCAGTCTGATTCCATGTTGTTGTTTTTGTTGTTGATGGCATAATGACCCCATTTATTTCTCAATATAACGATGGCTTAGGCTATTTTTTAAACCGAAGATGCACGTTATTTTTTTTAAAATTTAATGTAGGATGCAATTCAGCTATTTCAAAAGATAGTGCGAAATAACGTTTCTCAAAAAGTGGTGTGAAAAAATCGGTTAAGATTCGGAATACTTGTTCACCAACGGGTTTTAAACTGTCTGCACAACGTCCTGCACCAATTTTTAATGTGATATGAACAAAAGCATCATCCTCTTTTCCATCAGCCATGCGATATACATCTACCCAATGTACGCGACTACGAATTCCACCCAAAGGAAAAATGCCCGTACTGGCAAGATAGTCATGCACTTGACTAAACAGTGGTTGCCAATCCACGTCCTCACGAAGATTTTCTGTTGCTTCTACAATAAAATGCGGCATAAAAAGCTCCTCTCTTTGCAGAAAGTGCGGTATGTTCTAAAAATATAGTGTAAAAACAAACCGCACTTTTAAAGACTACACAGGAAAGACTGCGTTAATTTGTCCTGTTCCTGAGCTTGGGAACAAGTCAGTCAGAATTTCCACTGGTTTATCATATTTGTCCCAACCAAGCATGCCTAATAACATGACAGTATCGTGCATGTTACCCTCACCACGACAGAAGTCAGCGTATTCTGGCAACATTTTACAAAAGTCTTTAAAGTTACCGTGACGCCACATATCCACTACATGTAGGTCAATTTGACGCTCAAATTCTCGAGTGTAGCTGTTCATTCCCTCTTTAGCTAAATGATCTGGAATAAAGTAATGGGATAAGGAACCACTCGCTAATACAGCAACTGTACCATCATATTCCCGAATAGCCTCTAAAACTGCCTCACCAAGTTTGCGGCTATCTTCAAAAGAATGTGAAGTACAAAACGCAGAAATTGAGATCACTTTAAATGCTTTATCTTCATTCATATAACGCATTGGAACAAGAGTACCATACTCCAATTTTAAGCTTTCAATTTCATGCGCTTGCGCGCGTACACCTTTTTCTACCGCATGTTTTACAATCATATGGCCCAGTTCTGGATTACCGTCATAATCGAAAGTAATATCACGAATAAAGTGTGGTAATTCATTACTGGTATAGACACCTTTAAAGTGAGAACAACAATTCACATGATAGGCACTATTAACAAGCCAATGTGTATCAAACACAATGATGGTATCCACGCCTAAATCACGACAACGTCGGCTAATTTCTTTGTGACCTTCAATGGCAGAAGCACGGCAGCCATAATGTTTGCCGGGTTGTTCTGACAAATACATTGACGGAACATGTGTAATCTTGGCTGCTAAAGCGAGTTTACCCATAATTTTGCTCCTTTAAATTTATAATCCCCAACGAGGAATCGGATGATCATGCATTGAGATGCATACATTTTTTAATTCGGCAAAAACTTCGAAACTGTATTCACCGCCTTCACGACCAATACCCGAAGCTTTAATCCCACCAAATGGTTGACGTAAATCACGCACATTTTGGCTATTCACAAACACCATACCTGCTTCAATACCATTGGATAAGCGTAGTGCTTTCGCAATATCTTTTGTCCAAATGTAAGAGGCAAGACCATATTCCACATCATTAGCTAAACGTAACGCATCTGCTTCATCTTTGAACTTCATTAAACAGACCACTGGTCCAAAAATTTCCTCTTGAGCAATGCGCATACGATTATCAACATCTGCAAACACGGTTGGTTGAATAAAGTTACCTTTTTGTAAATGGTCAGGTAAGTTTTGTGGACGTTCTAACCCACCAGCTAATAAGTTTGCCCCTTCCTCTAAGCCGATGCGAATGTAACCTGTAACCTTTTCATAATGTTGGCGAGTAATCATTGATCCGACTTGGGTATTTGGATCTTGTGGGTCACCTACGATTAAACGTCTTGCACGAGCAGCAAATTCTTTCACGAACTCGTCATACACCGTTTCTTGAATAAAGATACGAGATCCTGCTGTACAACGTTCGCCATTCAAGGAAAAAATTGTAAAGAGTGCAGCATCTAATGCGCGCTCTAAATCTGCATCATCAAAAATTAAAACAGGTGATTTTCCCCCAAGCTCCATTGAATATTTTTTCAATCCTGCATGTTTTAAAATATGTTTGCCTGTTGCAGTACCACCAGTGAACGAAATCGCCCGCACATCATCATGGGTCACTAATGCCTGTCCCGCTGTTGAGCCAAAACCTTGTACTACATTAAATACTCCTTCAGGAATGCCTGCTTCTAGAGCTAAACGACCAAGCTCATTAGCAGTCAGTGGTGAAAGCTCTGACATCTTTAAGACCGCAGTATTTCCTAATGCTAAACAAGGTGCTGTTTTCCAAGTTGCAGTCATAAACGGGACGTTCCAAGGTGACACTAAACCGCATACACCTACTGGTTGATAAAGGGTGTAGTTCAGCATTTTGTCATCAACAGGATAGCTGTGCCCATTCATACGCGTACATACTTCAGCAAAAAAGTTAAAATTATGTGATGCGCGAGGGATCAATACATTTTTAGTTTGGTGAATCGGCAACCCTGTATCCAAGGTTTCTAATTCTGCCAACTTAGCAACATTTTTATCGATTAATTCACCTAAATTACGCATTAAACGTGCACGTTCTTTGGCTGAGGTTTTTGACCATTTTGGGAACGCCTCTTTTGCTGCCTTCACAGCTGCATTAATCTCTTTTTCACCACCAGAGGCAACCTCACAAATCACCTCTCCTGTTGCAGGATTCAGATTCTCAAATGTTTCGTCACTGGTAACTTCTTTACCGTTAATCCAATGTTTAATCATAGGTTTCTCCTCTATATCTTAGGTATTTTTTGCAAAAAAGGCGGTTTCACTCACAATGTAATTTGTAAGTTTGCCAATTTGTTCAATTTCGATTTCAACACAATCGCCTACTTTGACATCTGCAAGCCCTTTTGGTGTGCCTGTTGCAATCATGTCTCCAGGTTGTAATGTTGTAATATGGGAAAGATGTTCAATTAAATATGCGATATCAAAAATCATATCTTTGGTATTGCCTTCTTGACATAATTCACCATTCACCCACGTTCTGAGCGTTAAATTCATTGGATCCTTCACATCTTCTTTATCCACAATCCACGGTCCAACAGGGGTCGTGCCAACACGATTTTTTACGCGTAAATTTGGACGATAATAATTCTCTAAATAATCGCGAATAGCATAGTCATTACATAAGGTATAACCTGCCACATAGTCCATCGCGTTCTCACGTTTCACATTTTTTGCAGTTTTGCCAATCACGACGACTAGCTCACACTCATAGTGCATATATTCCACATGATCAGGTCGCCAAGTTGTACTGTTATGCCCTGTATAAGTATGGTGGGTTTTCACAAAGACTAATGGTTTTTCTGGTGGCTTAAAATCTAACTCCGACGCGTGATCAGCATAATTCAAACCAAGTGCATACATCATACCGCTGGCAGGTGGCAGCCAAGTCACTGCCTCGGCAGGTAAAAGTTGTTTTTGTTCAGTTAATAACCCTTGCTCTTGTACTTCAACACTGTGGATTTGATCTTGATAAACCACTTTTGCATATTTACTCATAATCGCCCCTACCTTATTCCGCAATGGTGTTACTGACAGAACCTATTTGGACAAAATCCACACTGACCTCATCGCCCGCACTCGCTAACAATGGCATATCCTCTGTGCCTGTCAGCAAAATATCACCCGCTTTAAATGCAATGAATTGGCTCAAAAAACTGATTAATTCAGCTACGGAGTGCTTCATATCTAGATGTACATAAGATTTTTTAATAGCGCCATTTAATGCAATGTTAACCATCACTTCTGCAGAATTTGTTACCGCACTTTTCATAACGGTTTGTCCTAAAACACAGAAACCATCTTGGCAACGCCCTTCTATATCAGGACGATAATAACTACCATTTGGTAAAGAATACAAAGCAACAGGCACATAACCTGCAACAGTATATAAAGCATTTTCCACACTGACTCTTGAAGTATCTTGCCCAAAAACTACCCCTAAGTGCGGTTCAATTCTGAGTTGTTTTTTTCCTTCTGGTAACCATACTGTAGCACCACTACGATTATGTGTTGCTTCAGGTAATACATAAATAACAGGCGTTTTGGGCAGTGCTTTGTAAGGCGCTTGTTCAAATTCAGTTTGACAACGTTGCAATAAACGCTGTGAATTTAGAGCTATCACAAACACTGTCGGTTTGTTAGCGGCGCTTAGTTGTGTAATCTGTTTAGCTAAAGAGACAGACATAATTTCCTCACTTAAAATAAATGGACTAGCCATAATGCAATACTCGGGACACAAGCAATCACAACAATACGAAGTAAATCAGAGGCAATAAACGGTAAAACCCATTTTGATGTTGCTAATAAGGGAGTTTCTTTATCCATCTTATTGATAATAAATAAGTTCATCCCCACAGGAGGAGTAATTAACCCTATTTCCACTACCATTAATGCCACAATACCAAACCAAATCGTTTTATCTTGTGCAGATAATCCCCAAAAATCTAAGCCAAGAATGATTGGGTAAAAGATAGGAATCGTCAGCAAAATCATTGCAAGCGAATCCATCACGCAACCTAAGACGAGATAAATCATTAAGATACAAAATAAAACAAATAGTGGGGCAAATTGTTGCTCAACAACCCAGTTGGCTAATTGCGCAGGCATTTGTGTCAATGCTAATGCTGAATTTAATAAATCTGCACCAATCAACACCATGAAAATCATTGCGCTTGCCATTGCTGTTTGTAGGATACTGTCAACTAAGCCCTTCCACGTTAAACCACCTGAAAGCCAAGAAATCAAACCACAAGATGCCGCCCCAATGGATGCAGCTTCCGTAGGATTTGCCCACCCACCATAGATACTGATGATCACAACAGCAAACACAATAAAAATTGGTAAAACTTTCACTTGTGACTTTAACGCTTGGAAGAAGGGAACTTTTTCTGAAGTTGGTCCTGCATCAGGGCGCAAGCTAACCAGAATTTTAATCACAACCACATAACCCAATAAGGCTAAAATACCAGGCACAATTGCTGCCACGAATAATTTACCAATCGATTCTTGCGTTAACACAGCATAAATAATCAAAGGGACTGAAGGTGGAATTAAAATACCTAACGTTCCTCCCGCTGCTAAGGTTGCCGTACTCAGTTCACCAGAGTAATGACGTTTCTTTAATTCAGGAATGGCTACTTGCCCCATCGTCGCAGCAGTTGCTAAAGAAGAGCCGCAAATTGCACCAAATGCTGCGCAACTTCCTACAGATGCCATGGCTAACCCACCACGCCAATGTCCAATAAAGCTACTTGCTGCTTGAAATAAGGCCTTTGACATTCCACCATGTGAAGCCAGCTGTCCCATGAAAATAAATAAAGGCACTACTGCTAAGTCGTAATTAGATAAACGAGCGTAAGCCAAACCATTTAAGGTGTACATTAAAGAGTTAAGATCCCCTTGCCCTAAATACGCATATAAGCCAGCAGCAGCTAAAAACATCGAAATACTAATATGGATTCGGAGTAATAATAGGGTAAGTAAGATGAAGAACCCCACAATGCCCATTTCTAAGCCACTCATCATAAACTTAATCCTTTGCTGTTAAATGGATACAAAAATAATAAAAAGCACAACATCCCATTACGATAAAGCCAAGCATAATTGCAACATTTGGTATCCAAGTTGGGAAAGATAATAATGCAGTGACCTCTTCATATTCTTGTAATGTTTCACTTTGTAACCAAATACGCCAAACTAACAAGAATGAAACCAAACAGAGTAATAAATCTGCTAATGCATCCATTTTATTGCGTAAAACCAATGGAAATTTTGCGGTGAAAAAATCCACTTTTAAATGCTCAGACATAATTGTGCAAAAAGGGAGAAAGAGGGATGCAGCAACCGCACATCCCATTTGCATAATCTCAATATCACCAAGTACACCTCCATTCCCTAACTTTCTATCAACGAGGGAATAACAAGACATGATAATCAATGCAATAAATAACAACCCACCTAGAATTGCCATAGCTTTTGATACATGAAACAATCCCATACCAATTACGTTATTTCTCACTTTATTTGGAATCACTATAGCTTGTGTCGATTCGCTCATCGCACACCTCCTTGCTAATTATTGATGTTTTTTCACCATCTCACGTAAATCATCAATTAATTGTTGACCGTTTTTACCTTGTTTATTCATACTGTCGATCCAACTTTGTGTGAGCGAATCAGTCATTGCTTTCATTTTCTCAGTATGTTTTGGTCCGAATTCAGTAATCACCCCGCCATGGGCAAGCACTTTTTTACGCGCATTTTCTTCAGTTTTTTCCCAAGCCACCGTAATACGCTCTAATAAGGCAGGTCCAGAATGCTTATCAAGAATGGTTTTTAAATCTGCTGGTAATGAATCATATTTTTTCTGATTCATCACTAAAGCAAGTACTGTTACTGTTGGGAAAGGCTCACCTGCTGCAGGCATTACATGATACTTAGTCACCTCATCTAATTTCGTTGGAGGAACCACTTCCCATGCACCCATTGCACCATCAACAACACCTTTTGAAATGCTTTCCGCGACTTGTGAAGGAGCGATAGAAATCGCAGATCCGCCTAAAGCTTGAATAATTTGTGAGGCTAAACGAGTTGGTGTACGTAATTTGTTACCTTTTAAATCCTCTACTTCATTAAGTGGTTTATTAGAGTGGAATGTCACCCCACCATCACTTTGGATAGACAAGACTTTAAATTGCTTAAATTCTGTATCTTTGGCATATTTCTCAAAAAATTCCCAAGCAACTTTATTCCCAACACGCACATTAGGTAATAAAAAAGGTGTTTCTAACGCTTCAATCACTTTAAAGCGACCTGGTGAATAGCCTGGTGCAGTCCATACAATATCAGCAACACCATTACGTACTTGATCAATCAGTTGACCTGCTGTACCACCAAGTTGATTAGAAGGATACAATTGACACTCAATACGACCTTTTGATTCCGAATTCAAATCCTGACACCAAGGTACTAAAACATCATTGTGCATTGTTGAAAGTGCGGGTAGAAAATGACCTATTTTTAATACCACTTTGTCATTTGCGAAAGCAGAACTAGAAACTGCTAAAGTTACAGCGAGTAAGAGTTGACGTGTCTTCATAAAAAGTCTCCTTCACGTTCGTTGGAAAAGGCATTTAAGAACAAACAGCAGTCCAATGTAACCAATTTGTTAACAGGTTGTTACAGTTATAATAGAGTTACACAGAGTTTTAAATGTACTTTTCTTGTGAAAAATTGTACTTTTCACAAAAAACTAGGATAGATTAGAAGATATGTGATCTTGATCGCGAAATGCTTTTGGCGATAAATTTGTTTCCTTTTGGAAGAAGCGTGAGAAGTAAGCGGGATCTTTAAAGCCTAAATCATAGGCAATTTGATAAATAGAATATTGGCTAAAAAGTAACTTTCTTTTAGCCTCTTGAATCTGACGTTCTATAATTAATCTTTTCGGCGACGTTGCTGAGAAATGCTGGCAAATGGCATTTAATTTACTTTCACTAATGCATAATTTATCCAAGTAGTCATTAATACGCCAATTATTCTTAAAATTCTCCTCGATCAAAAAATTAAATTGGTTAAAAAGGTATAACTCGTTATTCCTCGGACTGTATTTTTTCTCATCGCTTTTAGATAAACGATAAATCTCTAATAAAATTAACTTTGCACATAAACGAAGTGCGGTCTGTTTTTCTTCTGTATTATGTCTGTACTCCGATGCCAGCAGATTAAATAAATATTCAAACTTGAAGATTTGTTGCTGTTGTTCGCCTACCTGAGATAGCTCAATACACATGGGGTAAAAATAATTAATGTCTCTTTTTAAAGATTCAAGTAATTGCCACACAAACGCTTGCGGAATAGTTAGAACATGTCCATGTGTATCTAGGTCAGTATAGAAACCATGAGGTATAGAAGGCGGTGTAATAAAAAAACAAGGTGCGTACAATTGATATTCATGAGCATCAAGTTGTAATCTAATACTACCTTCTGTTAAATAATGGACTTGATAAAAACGATCATGAAAATGTACTAAAGATTTTCTACCATAAAATAACGCTAAATTATCAAATGTTTCATAATGAATAATATTACTGTCTTCCTGCCCTCCATAGGTTTTCTCAATATTAATATTTTGAGTTTCAGCCACTTGATCGACCATCATTTCCTCTGATTACTCATATTGTTAATGAATAACCCGACTGTAAACTATGCTTAACTCAGTGTATAGCACTCATATTCAAAAGAGCGATAGAGATCACATTTTAATCATTTTTATAGCAGAAATACGGAAAAGTACATTTTTTGCCAAGAAAATTGCATTTTATCTTTGTAACAAATCCACTATAAATTTAACAAATTCGCAACATCTAACCCTGCTTTATCCTAGATGCTATTCCTAATCTCATTTGTTCAAAAGGAGTAAACCATGACTCAAGTAGAAAAAAAAACACACAAATTACCTGATGATTTTAGAAAAGAAAAAAATCGCCCATTTACTGGTGAAGAGTATTTAGCTAGCTTAAGAGATGGGCGCAAAGTTTATATTTACGGAGAATTAGTCGAAGATGTCACCACACATCCCGCTTTCCGTAATGCAGCAGCTTCTGTTGCAAAGCTATATGATGCCTTACATGATCCTGCAACAAAAGATGAATTATGCTGGGAAACAGATACAGGTAATGGCGGTTATACTCATAAATTCTTCCGCTATGCGCGCAATGCAGAAGAGTTAAAAGAGCAAAGAGATGCGATCGCAGCTTGGTCACGCTTTAGTTATGGTTGGATGGGGCGTACGCCAGATTATAAAGCTGCTTTTGGTAGCGCACTCGGTGCTAATCCCGAATTCTATGGAAAATTTGCAGACAATGCTCGTCACTGGTACAAGCGTATCCAAGAATCTTGCCTATATTTTAACCATGCCATCGTGAATCCACCAATTGATCGTAATAAGCCTATTGATCAAGTAAAAGATATTTATGTCAAAATTGAAGAAGAACGTGAAGACGGAATTGTGGTAAGTGGTGCGAAAGTGGTTGCGACCAACTCTGCATTAACGCACTATAACTTCATTGGTTTTGGTTCGGCGCAAATCATTGGCGATAACGATGACTTCGCTCTTATGTTCATTGCGCCAATGGATGCTGAAGGCGTAAAACTGATTTGTCGCCACTCTTATGAATTAGCGGCAGGTGCAACTGGTTCACCATTTGATTTCCCACTATCAACACGCTTTGATGAAAATGACGCAATTCTTGTATTAGATAAAGTGTTTATCCCTTGGGAAAATATTTTAATCTATCGTGATCTAGACCGTTGTCGGACTTGGGCACAATATGCAGGTTTTGCTACCTTATTCCCAATGCAAGCTTGTACTCGTCTTGCAGTAAAATTAGATTTCATCACAGGTCTATTACATAAAGCCTTACAATGTACAGGTGTCATTGAATTCCGTGGTGTTGCAGCACAGATGGGTGAGGTCATGATGTACCGTAACTTGTTCTGGACATTAACCGATGCAATGGCAGGGTCATCCTATCAATGGAAAAATGGTTGTCAAATGCCAAGTGCCCAAGCAATTCAAACTTATCGAGTAATGGCGCCAATGGCCTACCATACAGTGAAAAAAATTATTGAACAAACTGTAACAAGTGGGTTAATTTATTTACCTTCGCATATCCGTGATTTCAATAACCCAGAAATTGATCAGTATTTAGAAAAATATGTACGAGGCTCAAACAATATTGAATACCGTGATCGAATTAAAATTTTAAAACTACTTTGGGATGCAATTGGCACTGAATTTGGTGGTCGCCATGAGCTCTACGAAATCAATTATGCGGGAAGTCAAGAAGAAGTCCGTTTACAAGTACTAGGACAATCAACAGGCAATGGTACATTACAACGTTGTTTCGATCTTGTCGATAAATGTTTGGCTGATTATGATGAAAATGGCTGGAAAGTACCACATCTCCATAACTCAGCTGATATTAATATTTTGGATAACTTAAACCGTTTTTCCAAATAACTAAGCAGATCATATTAAGGAAAATCATTATGCTTACGCCAATTCAACAAAACTTCCGTAATTCCATGGCAAAATTAGCCGCTGGTGTGAATATTATCACAACTAACGGTCCTGCTGGGAAATGTGGGATCACTGCAACCGCGGTATGTTCAGTTACTGATACACCGCCTACTGTGATGGTCTGTATTAACAAAAACAGTGAAATGAATCCTGTTTTTCAAGCGAATAAACGCCTTTGTGTTAATGTGTTAAATGCGGAGCAAATCGAATTAGCCCAACATTTTGCAGGATTTAAAGGCAGTTGTATGGATGAGCGTTTTGAATGGAATGTGTGGCAACCACAAGAAGATTCTGCATCAGTTCCATGTTTAAAAAATGCGTTAGCAAATTTGACAGGAACAGTTGTGGATATTCGAGAAATTGGTACACACTCTATGTTCCTAGTTGAACTCGAAGAAATTCAAGTTTCTGATGAAGGACAAGCATTAGTGTACTTCTCACGCAACTTCCATACAGTAGGAATAACAGAATAGTACTCTTCTTATAGAAATTATAGAAAAAAAGCGATTGCCTAGATAGCAATCGCTTTTATTTTTTTATGGAAAGAAGAAGTTAATGCGGTCTGTTTTCTAATTTTTTTGTTCTAACATTTTAATATGGCGAGTTGCCGCAATCCATGCGCCGACATACCCAACCAGTGTACACACAATTATTAAAAATAAAAACTCTGCAAAATTGACACTATTTAGCTCAAACTGCACGGCAAAAATATCAGTAACATATTTTACGGCTTGAGTAAAATAGCCAATTGCTAGACTACTAAATAGACAAGCAAACAAACCACCTAATACAGCATAAATCATCCCTGTATACAAAAAGGGACGCAGAATAAATTGATCAGTCGCTCCCAATAATTTCATTACTTCAATATTTGCCTGACTACTATAAACATCCGAACGAATACTATTACCAATAACTAAAAATACAGCTAATGTCATTAACACTGCACAAAAAATAGCAACATGTGCCACTAGCCAAGTTAAGGCTGTCAATTTTTCTAACCAATCATTATCTAAACGTACTTCCTGTACCCCTTTGATTTTGTCTAAGTTTTGTCGTAACTCATTACGCTTCTGTGACTGGTTATATTCTGGTGATGCTCTAACCACCACTACAGCAGGCAAAGGGTTATCATCTAATATATCCAATTCATTATTAAAGCCAGACCAATCACGAAATGCATTTAAGCTTTCTTGACGAGAAATATAATTTAATGATTCAACACCTGTTTGCTGACGAATTTTTTCTACCACCAAATTAGCATCTTCTTCACTCAACGTCTTATGCAAGTAAATTGTTAATTCACTTTCAGGATAAAACTGTGTTGTTGCTTGATGGATATTTTTCCACAACAAGTAACTGACGGTAGGAATAGTTAAGGAGACACTGATGACTAAAATAGTCAATAATGTACCGAAACGGCGTTTAAGTAAATCTGCCCATACTGCACGTAACACATAATGTATTTGCACCCAAAATGGCGCTTGAACACGACGAGATCCCATTATGATTTTCCTCAACGTAAATAACCTTGCTCAAGAACAAGGCAAGGTTTTGGTTTTTGTTGGATAATATTCAAATCATGGGTCGCAATTAAGACTGTCATGCCCAGTTGATTTAACTCTTCAAACAAACTAAAAATTTCAAAAGATAAGCTATTATCAAGATTACCCGTTGGTTCATCTGCTAATAATAATTGTGGTTTATGCACAATAGCTCGAGCAATATCAACACGTTGTTGCTCTCCCCCAGACAAATGTATAGGCAAATGGCTGCCTCGATCACGCAACCCGACGCGATCTAATGAAGCAAGTGCACGGGTTTCAGCTTCTTTTGGATGCATACCTGCAATAATTAAGGGTAAAGCTACATTATCAACAATTGAACGATCCGTTAATAAACGATAATCTTGATGTACCATGCCAATTTGACGGCGTAAAAAAGGGATTTCATAGGTGGATAAGCGAGTAATATCATGCCCATTAAACCAAATTTGTCCACCGTTAGCGCGTTCCATCCCCATAATTAATTTCAGTAATGTACTTTTACCCGCACCAGAATGCCCAATAACATAATGCATACTGCCTACAGGTAAATGAAAACTGATATTTTGTAAAGCAGGTTTACCACCTAAATACGCTTTACTCACATTCGAAAATCTAATCATTTTTTTATCTACTTCTTAAGTGTCATCCACATAAAGATTCGTACTTGTAAAACTGACTTGCTTTATTTAACACATCAATCTTCATGCACAAATAACGCCTCAATAAACTCATCTGCATTAAATTCACGCAAGTCTTCGATTTTTTCACCTACACCAATATAACGAATTGGTAAATTAAATTGATCTGCAATAGCAAAGATGACTCCACCTTTTGCTGTGCCATCTAATTTCGTTAAACTAATACCAGTTAGCCCCACTGCCTCATGAAATAATTTTGCTTGACTAATTGCATTTTGCCCAGTGCCCGCATCCAGCGTTAACATAATTTCATGTGGTGCAGTTTCATCATATTTTTTCATCACACGAACAATTTTTTTCAACTCATCCATCAAATTGTTTTTATTTTGCAAACGCCCTGCAGTATCTGCAATCAACACATCTATATTACGTGCCGCTGCTGACTGCATAGCATCAAAAATTACTGATGCAGAATCTGAGCCTGTACTTTGTGCAACAACAGGAATATGATTACGTTCACCCCATACTTGCAACTGCTCTACCGCTGCTGCACGGAATGTATCACCCGCAGCTAACATAACCGATTTACCTTCTTGTTGAAACTTACGCGCTAACTTACCAATCGTTGTTGTTTTACCTACGCCATTAACACCCACCATCAAGATCACATAAGGCTTTTTACTTTGATCAATGATTAATGGCTGTGTAACGGGCTTTAAAATTTCTGCCATTTCTACTTTTAACTGTTGATACAATAACTCTGCATCCTGTAATTGCTTACGGCTAGCATGTTGCGTTAAGTTATGAATAATTTTTGTAGTGGTCGGTACACCTAAATCTGCGACTAAGAGTTGTTCTTCCAACTCTTCAAATAATTCATCATCAATTTTTTTACCTAAAAACAGACTACGAAAACCCACACCGATATTTTGTTTTGTTTTTAATAATCCTTTTACTAAACGACTAAAAAAACCACCCTCGCTCGGTTTTTCCTGTTCAGTAACAGTAGACGCAGTTTGAACTGCTATTTCTTCTACTATTTCAACATGTAAATCATTGTCATGCGTCGTAACTTGCTCCACCACTTCTTGTTCAACTAATTCAGAAGCCGAATCGAACATAGGCATCTGCTCAAACGAAGCCATATCCTCATCACTAACGACAGGCTGCACTATATTTTGAGTTACTGTCTCTATACTATCTTCAACTAAATCTCGCTTTTCTATTGTAATATGCTCTTTTTCTAAAGAAGAAACCTCGTCGATAGAAGCTATATTGTTTTCTAATTGCTCTGTCTCTGTTGATGCTGATACTGATTTATTTATATCCACCTCAGCTGGTTTGACCAGTTCTTGTACAGAAGATTCTTCTGTCAACTTTACCTCTTGTTGTTCTTTTTTCTTACCTAAGCCCAACCAAGACCAGAAGCCATTCTTTTTATTTTCCATTGATATTATTCCCGCTCAAAAAGTGTGTGTAAATTCTCATTATAAACGAACAAAATTACCTGATAGTTTACCATTGAATAGACAAGCAAGGAAAAATTTCCGCAAATTTGGATAAAAAAGCGTAAAATATATACAATCTTTAATAAAGTAGTACGCTATAAAATTATGTTTATATTTAAAAAAGGAATTAAAATGAAAAAAGCTATTTTGAAATTAAGTCTTATTAGTCTTTCAGCACTCTTAGTCGCATGTGGTGGCGGTGGAGGTGGAGGCTCTAGTGGTAATGATGCTAAGCAGCCACCACAACCGATTCAACCAGAGCCACCTGCGCCAAATAATCCAAATGATAATGGACCAAAATTAGATGACCCAAAGCAGCCCCAACCGCCTAAAAAAGATGTGGAGCCACCTAAGCCAGCTCCAGAGGCGAATCTTAATTGGCACACAGGCTGTACTGCGTCAAGTAATAGTTCTTGTAATGAAGAAGGAAACAAAAATTCTGTTAAAGTGTATAAATTAACAACTACTGAAGATCCTCATCACTCAGAGACAGATATTACAACAGAAACAGTGAGCAGCATTACTTTACAGAACGGTATTAATAATGGTGATGGATATAGCTTTACTTTACTAGATGAAAATCAAGGAGATATGTACTACGGATATCGCCAACGTGCTAATGTAAATAGAGATGGTAGTCACTATGAACTTGTCTATGCTGTGAACAATGATTATGTCGCAACATTACCAAATAACTATACAGCAACATATAAGCAAGATGGTGGGTTTATTTATACACCATATGTATTATCTAGCAGTGCACAAAATATAATAATAAAAAAAGGAAATGTTGAGATATATTATAAGGACGGTAATGTAAATGGAGAAGTGTACGATACTATTGATAAAACTCATCCTATTTTTAATATAACAGGAAAAAATACTCAGTTAACAATAGAGTCAACTAAAAATATTAGTATATCAGGCACTCCTATTTCTGAAAATCAAAAAGCCTCTATGGAAGTTAAGTTTATTAACTCTAAGAAAGGCACTAATGATTACAAATATATTATTGGAACAGGAAAATCACACCCTGGAGCAAATAAAGAAGTAGGCTTTTCAGCTTTACTCTTTGCTGAAAAAGAGAAGTAATCCAGTTATAGAAAAGAGAGATATAGTCTCTCTTTTCTTTTTTAAATCCAATATAACTGCTTAATATTTTCATTTGAAACATTAATACACATTAAAATAACCCATTAATACATGAAAATTTTCTGCTTAAAGAAAAGCTAACATTTAACCAAAAACTTTACAAAAAATAAAAGTAACTATTTAATAAATATAAGTTTTCTGTACAAATAAAAAAATATCGCATATATTATCGCTTCTTAAAATGCCTCTATTCAATGAAGATATTTCCTTCTTGAGAAAAAAAGATAGGTATTATTAAAAAAATATTATAAGCCTCCCCTATTATTAATAAAATGCAAAAAAACACATTTAAGCAGAGTCAACAACAAGGATATGTACGTATTATTGCGGGCTTGTGGCGTGGACGAAAGCTCCCTGTATTAAGTTTAAATGGCTTGCGCCCTACGGGTGATCGCGTCAAAGAAACTTTATTCAATTGGCTTATGCCTTATATTGTTGATGCTCATTGCCTTGATTGCTTTGCGGGTAGTGGTTCACTTGGTTTTGAGGCACTATCTCGCCAGGCCAAACAGGTCACTTTCGTAGAACTCGATAAAAAAGTAGCAATACAACTACAGAAAAACGTACAAACGTTAAAATGCTCTCTTGAACAAGCAAAAGTGATCAACCAAAATAGTTTACAATTTTTAAAATCTATACAAAACACACCGCACTTTGATATAGTTTTTGTGGATCCACCTTTTCATTTGGGGTTAGCACAACAAACTATTGACTTACTAGAGAAACATCATTGGCTGAAACCTAATGCGTTGATTTATGTGGAAACAGAGAAAAACCAACCCATTACAGTACCAACACATTGGCAGATACTAAAAGAAAAAATCACAGGGCAAGTTTGCTATCGACTTTATTGTTATCATACAACTTCAAACTAACCAATAAACTTATGAATAAGAAACAACATTTTTTAACTTTTTTTATAACACTGACATGTTATGGAGTCAGCATTGCACCCACTGTTTTAGCGCAGCAAGTAGTCAACGTTGATAATCAGCGTCCTGATGAACACTTTCATAAAGCATCTCAAGTGCAACTTCAGTCACATTTACCAAATAAATCTAGACACGATCAAACTCCCCAAACACAAAATATTTCACTCACTGCTGAACAACTACTACAACGCCCAGATTTATTATTGCGTGCACTCATCCCAGTTTTAAGAAATAATGATATGCGTGGCGTTGAAATACTTCTTCCTATTTATGAAAAACTTCCAGAAAAAGATCCTTTTTTATTGAAGTGGGCAAACGCCATTCTGGCAAAAAAACAAGGCAAATTAACAAAATCCATCCGCCTTTATCGTGAATTAATTGCTGAACAACCAAGGCTACAACCTGCACGCTTACAATTAGCGATTGCACTGATGCACAACCACGAATATGAAACAGCTAAAGAACAATTTAATCGTCTACGTGCAGAAAATTTGCCACCACAATTAATACAAATTATTGATCGCTATATTCATTCAATTCACGAACAAGATAGTTGGCATTTTTATAGTGGCGCAAATTATTTACGTGAAAATAATGTTAATAACGCCCCTCCAAAAGGCACTAAAGTAGGCGGCTTTACCCCATCGAATGAGCCTGAAAGTGCTGAAGGTATCAGCTATTTCTTCGGTATAAATAAAACTTGGTCGATTAAAGATGGCTTTTTTGCTGAGTTTAATACAGATATTAACGGAAAATATTACTGGAACAATCACAAATATGACGAATTATCACTACGTATTGGCTTAGGCGGTGGCTATCGTAACGCTAAAACAGAAATAAAATTAATTCCTTATATGGAGCAATTTTGGTACGTTGGTGGAGAAAATGCTGAACAACATGCCAAAACATTACACCGCTATTCTAAAACAGGGGGCGCCTCATTGGATCTTGGTTATTGGCTAAGTCAAAATTGGAAAATATCAACTGAATTTGAATATGGTGAACAGCGCTACCTAAGTCCTGAGCGTAAAAAATCGAATGGGAATTTGTATTCTTTATCTAACACAGTTATGTATTTCCCAAACAGCCAACAATATTGGTTTGTAGGTGCTGATTTTTACCGTAAAAATGCGCATTGGAAAGCTAATGCTTTCGATCGTCGTGGCGTTCGCTTAGGCTGGGGGCAAGAATGGCCAAAAGGTATTTCGACACGTTTACAATTAAACTATGCTAAGCGCTCATATCATATGCCCTCTGCCCCTAAAAATGCTATTTTTGCGCCAAGCTTCTTTAAAATTGCGCAGAAAAATAAAGAATACGGCCTGAATTTTACTGTTTGGCACCGTAGCATTCACTGGCGAGGTATTACACCTAAAATCACATGGTCATATCAAAAAACTGACAGTAATAATCCATTCTCAAGTTACGACCGAAACCGCGTATATCTAAGTGTCAGTAAGAGCTTCTAAGCAAACCAAAATGCCCAAATTTTATATTGGGCATTTTCTGATAAAGCACAATAACATCCTAACATTTAGTCCACACCAAATTTATGCTAAACTTTATCCTTCTTTTTGATTAATAATGATTAGATATGTTAGACATTGTGTTATACGAACCTGAAATCCCACAAAACACAGGTAATATTATTCGTTTATGCGCAAATACGGGGTTTCGTTTGCATTTAATTGAGCCATTAGGTTTTACTTGGGATGATAAGAAATTACGTCGCTCAGGCTTAGATTACCATGAATTTGCTGAGATAAAACGACACAAAACATTTGATGTATTTTTACAGATAGAACAACCTAAACGTCTTTTTGCCTTAACAACAAAAGGAACACCAGCACATAGCCAAGTACAATTTGAAGTGGGTGATTATCTAATGTTTGGTCCTGAAAGCCGCGGTATTCCTATGCATATTCTTAATAACTTACCCGCACAACAAAAAATTCGAATTCCGATGACAGCAAATAGCCGTAGCATGAACTTATCTAATTCTGTTGCTGTTGCTGTTTATGAGGCTTGGCGCCAGCTAGGTTATCAAGGTGCTGTTAATATCTCAAGTTAATGCCCAACTATTCAGAAAATAGACTACACATTAAAAAATTAAAGGTCGCTTTAAGCGACCTCACTATTCTTTCCGTAGAATACGATTCATTGAATCTTGTAAGTGTTCTAACATCGCATAACGTTTGCGATACATTGATCGTTTATTACTTGGAATACTGTCCATTTCTTTGATATTAAATTGGACTGGTAACTCCCAATAATCTTTTAACACACCTGATGATTCCGCAAAAATCGCATCATAATCCACCACATAACGTTTACTTTGTACTAAACGCGATTTATTTTGATACTTGTGTGGAATACCTAATAGTTTTTGATAACCAAATGTGTGCGTTAATGCCTTCATGGCTTCTACCATCAAATATGCAGGACGCAAACCATGACATTTTTTAGTCAGTTGTTTTACTATATCCTTTGAACCATCAAAATTAGGTCCTTGAATGACCGCAATTAATAAGGCTTGTTTAACTTTTCCAAACGTTAATAAATAGATCAACTCCTGTGTTGGTTTATAACGTAGCTCCAATGCCCAAAAACCCTCCATTGCTTGATATTCATTAATATTTAAATAGAGCTCAAAATCCTCAATCACTTCACCAAAACAAATAGGCTGTTGCCATAACTGAGGTAAGTGAAGTGCAGTCAATTTTTCAGGAATAAAATGTAAATTGTCACAAATACTAGCAAAACGTTGCTGAGTATTAAAACGCTTATCTAAGAAACGATGTGCAAGTGGATAACTGAAATTTGCTTTCTTATTAAGCAAATTCACTAACGTTGGATTTGCATTAATAAATTGCTCAAAACGTTTAATGTAAGCAAAATGCAATAATGAGCGTAGCTGAAAACGAAAACGTTTTAAACGATAGGACTTTTTGCCACGATCAGGATATAACGCATGTGGATTTGGCCATTGATAAAATTGATTTGCCATAAAATTCAAGTAAATTAGCTTAAAGGTAGGCTATTCTCGCATAATTTACCGATATTTTCATTTTTTTATCGGTGTTTATAAGGTATCCTAAGCGCGACAAAGGAGCCTTTATGTCTGACATCAAATTGAATTATCACAAAACACATTTCCTCACTAGCGCCCCTAATATTCGTACTTTACCAGAAGATACGGGTATTGAAATTGCTTTTGCAGGTCGTTCAAATGCAGGAAAATCAACCGCGTTAAATGCTTTAACAAATCAAAAAAGTTTAGCAAGAACGTCAAAAACTCCTGGACGCACTCAATTAATTAACTTATTTGAAGTTGAGCCACAATGTAAACTAGTAGACTTACCTGGTTATGGCTATGCCGCCGTTCCTGAACAAATGAAAATTCAATGGCAAAAATCCCTTGGCGAATATTTACAAAAACGGGAATGTTTAGCTGGTTTAGTAGTATTAATGGATATCCGCCATCCACTTAAAGATCTCGATCAACAAATGATTGAATGGGCAGTTTCTGCTCACTTACCTGTATTATTATTATTAACGAAAGCAGATAAGCTCAGCCAAAGCGCTCGAAGTAAACAAGTCAAAATGGTCCGTGAAGCTATTTTACCTTTCCAAGGTGATATCCAAGTCGAAGCGTTTTCTGCTTTGAACAGAATTGGTATTGATCGCCTATCAACAAAATTAGATAGCTGGTTTGCCCCCATTTTTGCTGAAAAATAAGTTATTTTTGCGATCAAAATCATAAAAAAGTGCGAAATTTATGAAAAATAAACCGCACTTTTTTTATTCTCTGCAAGTTTTCTTTTTCTAACAACTTGTGGAGTCAAGGATGTCTCTTGCTATTGTATATAGTCGTGCTTCTATTGGTGTACAAGCCCCTCTAGTAACAATTGAAGTACATTTTAGCAATGGTAAACCACAATTTAATTTAGTTGGTTTACCAGAAAAAACCGTGAAAGAAGCACAAGATCGAGTACGTAGTGCATTATTAAATGCTCAATTCAAATATCCTGCCAAGCGCATTACCGTTAATCTTGCACCAGCCGACTTACCCAAAGAAGGAGGGCGTTTTGATTTACCTATTGCTCTAGGTATGCTCGCAGCAGCAGGACAAATAGAAGCACAAAAACTTCAGCAATTTGAGTTTGTTGGTGAATTAGCACTTACTGGTGAACTACGTGGTGTACAAGGTGTTATTCCAGCTATTCTTGCTGCGCAAAAAGCAAAGCGAAAGTTAATTATAGCCAGCCAAAATGCCAATGAAGCAAGCCTAGTTTCAAACCAGCAAACTTATTTTGCGAATAATTTATTAGATGTTGTGAACTTTTTAAACGATCGCGTCAACTTGCCTCTAGCTTCAACATTGACTACACAAAGTGAAGTTAATTTTTCCGTAAAAAATCCATTGGATTTAACTGATATTATTGGCCAACAACATGCTAAACGAGCCTTAACTATTGCTGCAGCAGGACAACATAATTTACTCTTTTTGGGTCCACCAGGTACTGGAAAAACGATGTTAGCCAGTCGCTTAACCATGCTACTGCCCGATATGACAGATCAAGAAGCAATTGAAACAGCAGCAGTAACTAGTTTGGTACATAATGAGTTAAATTTTCATAATTGGAAACAACGTCCCTTTCGTACACCCCATCATAGTGCATCCATTCCTGCTTTAGTTGGCGGTGGAACGATCCCTAAACCAGGAGAAATCTCACTTGCTCATAATGGTGTTCTTTTTTTAGATGAGCTACCTGAATTTGACCGTAAAGTATTAGATGCATTATGCCAACCATTAGAAAGTGGCAGTATCATTATTTCTCGTGCTAATGCAAAAATTGAATTTCCTGCACGTTTTCAACTAGTTGCAGCAATGAACCCTAGTCCAACAGGACATTATCAAGGTCCCCATAATCGTGCCACACCACAACAAGTTATGCGATACTTAAACCGTCTTTCTGGACCATTTTTGGATCGTTTTGACTTATCTATTGAAGTCCCTTTATTACCACAAGGTACATTACAAAATAACCACAGTGATCGTGGTGAAACCAGTACTCAAGTACGTGAAAAAGTATTAAAGGCTCGAGAAATTCAACTCGCTCGAGCTGGCAAAATTAACACATATTTAACCAGTAAAGAAATTGAACGAGATTGTAAACTTCAAAATAAAGACGCATTATTTTTAGAAAATACACTAACTAAATTAGGACTATCAGTGCGTGCTTATCATCGTATTTTAAAAGTCGCGCGCACAATTGCTGATCTCAATAATGAAATGCAAATAAATCAAAATCATTTAGCCGAAGCGCTCAGTTATCGAGCAATGGATAGGTTATTACAAAAATTATCACAGTAATTCAATATCCTTATTTATCAAAAGCGCTGCTTATCAGCATCTAATCATGATTTTTATGTAAAACATTGAGAAAATCGAAGGCTCTTTTACTTTACTGCGGCACGCCTCTTAGCATAGGGACAAATTCATAAGGTGAAATTGATGTTGGTGCTGGCATATCATTAAACAATAAAATCAAAGGTTTTATTCGAAGTACTTTTTCACTACGCCATAAATGACCAATACCGACTAATTGCACATCAGCCGGCAAATTTTGCAATCCAGTTTGTAAAACAGAAATGGTATTTTTACGTGGGTGGCCAATCGCAATTACGACGCCATTTTTTTGTGCATAGTGAACCGCTCGCTGAAATTGACGCTGAACATCAGCATATTCATTACTGTCATCAAGGAAAATGTGGCGCTCAAGGGAAGACACACCTTGTTCCTTTGCTATTTTATGCGCAACACTTCGCCCAATAGTACGGCTATCTAAAAAGAATAAATCTTGCTCTCGTAAGGCTACCATCAACTTTGTCATTAAATCTACATCTGAGGTTGCGGCACTTCCCATATGATTATTCATACCAATTGCATAAGAAACAATGTCTTTCGCTATTTTTACACGCTCCCTAACTTCTGCTTCACTTAAGCCTAGCGTTAAGCCACCCGCTTCTATTTTTTGCTGGCTTAATGGTTGCATCGGCATATGAATCAATATATCTCGTGCCTGTTGCTGCGCTTGTAAATTACGTTGTTTTGCGTAAGGTGCAAAAGGGATAATTGCGACGGAAACAGCTTTTGGCATTGCATAGACTTGGGCATCTTCTTTTTGGTGATAACCAACATCATCAATCACAATAGCAAGTTTCGCTGCCTGCACTGGCACCAGAAACAAAATAACAGCAAAAACGACCGTACTTTTAAGCCAAACTAACCTCAATTTACTCATTTCAACCAACCCACAGGATTAACAGCAACACCTTTACGGCGAATTTCAAAATACAACCCTGATTGTGATTGCCCTCCACTCGTTCCCACTTCGGCAATCTTTTGCCCCGCTTTAACAAATTGCCCTTCTTTTACGGTGACTGATTGATTATAGCCATATAAACTCAAATCATTTTCACCATGCTTAACAATAACCATCAAACCATAGCCTTGTAACCAGCTAGCCAAGATGACTCTACCATCTGCAATCACATTGACTGTTGCGCCAGCAGCAGCACTAATTACCATACCTTTCCAGCGTAACTCGCCCATTTGAGCGGAACCAAAACTATTTAAAATCTTGCCTACTACTGGATAAGCATATTGCTTACTGGGTTTACCCAATCCACTTGTACTTGCCATCAATTGTTTTTCTTGTGCAGTCGGTTTATAAGGTTTTTGTGTTTTCTTTTCTTCTGCTTGTTTTTTTTGTGCATAAGCTTCTCGCTCACGTTGTTCTTGTAAGCGAGCAGCTTGTTCAGCACGTTGAATCTCTTGGCGTAACGCATTTTCATTCGCTCGCAACGTTTCTAAACGTGTTTCATCTCGTGATAAACTCCGATTCAATTGATTTAACGTTGATTGGCGCTCTTGCTGAACTTTTTGTAATTCTTGTTGCTGTTTTTTTTGCGTTGATAATTGGGTTTGTTGCGCTTTCTGTTGCTCAATAATTAACGCCTTATCTTTTGCTAATTGCGCTTGCGTTACTTTTAGCTCTTCAATAAGTGCTACACGTACTTGGTTCATATGTACATAATATTGCTTCATCCGATCTGCGTTTTTTGCTTCGTCAGAAAGTATACGCTCTAATGTTGATGGATTTGAACTAGAACGATAAGCTGAGTCCAGTTGTTTAGCGAGTTTCTGTTTTTGCTCTTTTTCTTGCTGTTCTAAACGCTTAATTTGTTTATCAGTTTCACTCATTTGCTTACGAATTTCTTTTAAATCTATTTCAGTTTGTCGCAATTGAGTAATCACTGTGTTTATCTGATTTTCTTGCGTTTTTAAAGTTGATTGGAGCTTTTGCTGTTCTTTTTTTTGCTCAGCAATTTTTTGTTCTTGCTGTTTAATTTGTTTTTGAATTTGAGATAAATCATTTGCTTGTACTGAAACAGCAAAACATAAACCACCACTCAAAAGTGCGGTTAAAATTTTACGCGTTTTATACTTATCCAATAAAAACCACATTACTAAACTTTCCTTTAATCAATTTCGACTTAACTATACCATTATTTAGCCAACCGCTCTAAACCTAATTTTCCTCAAAATTCTTGCGACAGATCAGAAAATCAAAGTATTTTCCTTTTAAAGATAACGGTTTTTTGCTATAAATTGCGATATTATTTTTCATTAACATTGAGGAGATTTTTTATGGAATTGGTCTTTATTCGCCACGGTTTCAGTGAGTGGAATGCAAAGAATTTATTCACAGGTTGGCGCGATGTGAACTTAACTGAACGTGGTATCGAAGAAGCAAAAACAGCAGGTAAAAAATTACTTGAAGCAGGTTTTGAATTTGATATCGCCTTCACGTCTGTATTAACACGTGCAATCAAAACATGTAACATCGTATTAGAAGAATCCAACCAACTTTGGATCCCACAAGTGAAAAACTGGCGTTTAAATGAGCGTCACTACGGTGCATTACAAGGTCTAGATAAAAAAGCAACAGCTGAACAATATGGCGATGAGCAAGTGCACATTTGGCGCCGTTCTTACGATATTTCTCCTCCAGATTTAGATCCACAAGATCCATACTCTGCTCACAACGATCGCCGCTATGCTCATTTACCAAGCGATGTTGTGCCAGATGCTGAAAACTTAAAAATCACGCTTGAGCGTGTCTTACCATTCTGGGAAGATCAAATCGCACCAGCATTACTATCTGGTAAACGTGTTCTTGTAACTGCACATGGTAACTCACTACGTGCATTGGCAAAACATATTGAAGGCATTTCTGATGCGGATATTATGGACTTGGAAATCCCAACAGGTCAGCCATTAGTGTACAAACTTGATGACAACTTAAAAGTAGTTGAAAAATACTACCTTTAATTACTAAACAGTAAGAGATAAGAAATCGGGGCAAGTGTCCCGATTTTTTTGTGTGAAAAAAGAAAAAGTGCGGTCATTTTCACCGCTCTTTTAATTTAACTAGCATACATTATGTAAACTGCGATGTAGCTCTTGCACTGAATACACATAGGAATCTGCCAAACGACTAACACTATCAGCAAGTGCTTCTGCACCAGCAAGTGTAGTTTGTAAAAAGACTTTCTGTTGCAAAGCACTACGACGGATTTCGTGTCCATCAGTAACAGTTTCTGCTAAACCACTTACCGTATTAATCACCATCGCAATCTCACCATTTTTAATTGCATCCACGATATTTGGACGCCCTTCACGCACTTTATGAATAATTTGTACAGCAATGCCATTTTCACGTAGAAATGTTGCTGTACCTAAAGTCGCACATAAACCATAGCCTGCCTCTTGTAATTGACGAGCGATAGGTAATAAACGTGGCTTATCCGCATCATTTACAGACAAGAAGACTTTTCCTGTTTTTGGAATACGTTCACCAGCACCTAGCTGTGCTTTTAAGAAAGCTTCAGCAAAGGTTTTGCCCACCCCCATTACTTCACCTGTTGAACGCATTTCAGGACCTAATACTGTATCCACTCCAGGGAATTTGATGAACGGAAATACTGCTTCTTTCACTGAATAGAACGGCGGTATCACTTCGTCTTGAATACCTTGCTCTTTTAGAGTGATGCCTGCCATCACACGTGCCGCAATTTTCGCTAATGGACGGCCAGTCGCTTTACTCACAAATGGCACGGTACGACTTGCACGAGGGTTGACTTCTAAGACATAAATTACGCCATCTTGTACCGCAAACTGCACATTCATCAACCCTTTTACTCCCAATGCAAATGCCATATCAGCAGTTTGACGACGAATTTCATCTTGCACTTCTTGGCTTAATGAATATGGTGGTAATGAACAAGCCGAGTCGCCACTGTGAATCCCCGCTTGTTCAATATGTTGCATAATGCCACCAATCACGACGTCTTCACCATCGCAAATACAATCTACATCCACTTCGATCGCATTATTTAAAAAGTGATCTAATAAGATTGGGCTGTCATTAGAAACTGAAACAGCTTCACGCATATAGCGCTTCAATTCCTCCACGTTATACACAATTTGCATTGCACGTCCACCTAATACATAAGAGGGGCGCACTACCAATGGATAACCAACTTCTTCAGCTAATTTCACCGCTTCCTCTGCTCCACGCGCAGTACGATTAGTTGGTTGTTTTAAATTTAATGTATGCAGTATTTGTTGGAAACGTTCACGATCTTCTGCAGCATCAATGCTATCGGCTGAGGTACCAATAATATTCACACCATTAGCATATAAATCATTCGCTAATTTCAATGGTGTTTGCCCACCGTAATGCACAATCACGCCATACGGTTTTTCTACATGAATAATTTCTAGCACATCTTCCAATGTTAATGGTTCAAAATACAAACGGTCAGAAGTATCAAAATCTGTTGAAACTGTTTCTGGATTACAGTTCACCATAATGGTCTCAAAACCACTTTCACGTAATGCAAGTGAGGCGTGAACGCAGCAATAATCGAATTCAATCCCTTGACCAATACGATTTGGTCCTCCACCTAAAATCATAATTTTTTTCTTATCTGAAGGACGGCTTTCACATTCTTCCTCATAAGTCGAATACAGATACGCAGTATCCGAAGTAAATTCACCTGCGCAGGTATCTACACGCTTATAAACAGGGTGTAAATTTAACGAAATGCGTTTATTTCTGACCGCACTTTCTGTAGAGTTCGTTAATTGAGCAATACGTTTATCAGAGAAGCCTTTGCGTTTTAAACGGCGTAACTCCGCATAATCCAACTCGTCTAACACTCGTTTTTCCAACGCCAACTCTTCTAAAACTAAATCCTGAATTTGAATTAAGAACCACGGATCAATTTTGCTGTAATGATGCACCTCATCTAACGTGAAGCCCGCACCAAAGGCATCTGCGACATATAAAATGCGTGTTGGCCCAGGGTTTCCCAATTCTTGACGAATTTTCTCAAGATCTTCCGACATTAAATTAAAACCACAAATGCCCGTTTCTAAACCGCGCAAGGCTTTTTGCAATGACTCTTGGAATGTACGCCCCATAGCCATTACCTCACCTACCGATTTCATTTGGGTTGTCAAACGATCATCGGCTTTCGGGAATTTTTCAAAGGCAAAACGTGGCACTTTAGTCACGACATAATCAATCGAGGGTTCAAAAGAAGCAGGAATTAATCCGCCTGTAATATCATTACGCAATTCATTTAAGGTATAACCGACTGCTAATTTCGCTGCCACTTTCGCAATTGGGAAGCCTGTCGCTTTTGAAGCAAGCGCAGAAGAACGGCTTACACGTGGGTTCATTTCAATCACAATCATTTCACCATTTTGTGGATTAATCGCAAATTGTACGTTTGAACCACCGGTATCTACACCAATCTCACGTAACACCGCAAGGCTGGCATTACGCATAATCTGATATTCTTTATCGGTTAAAGTTTGCGCAGGTGCTACGGTAATAGAATCTCCCGTATGCACACCCATTGGGTCAAAGTTTTCAATCGAGCACACGATAATGCAATTATCAGCTTTATCACGTACGACCTCCATTTCATATTCTTTCCAACCTAAAACCGATTGCTCAATCAATAATTCGTGAGTTGGCGAGGCATCAAAGCCACGCTCACAAATCGCATAAAACTCATCTTTGTTATAGGCAATACCACCGCCAGAACCGCCCATTGTAAAAGATGGACGAATCAAAGTTGGAAACCCCACTTCCGCTTGCGCTGCCCAGGCTTCATCAAAGGTATGACAAACAAAAGATTTTGGTGTGCTTAAACCAATTTTTTCCATCGCTTCTTTAAAACGACCACGATCCTCTGCTTTATCAATGGCATCTTCAGTCGCACCAATCAGTTCTACATTGTATTTTTTCAACACGCCATTTTTCGATAAATCTAGTGCGCAGTTCAACGCAGTTTGACCGCCCATTGTTGGCAAAATCGCATCTGGACGTTCTTTTTCAATAATTTTCTCAACCGTTCGCCACTCAATCGGCTCAATATAAGTCACATCCGCCATATTCGGATCAGTCATAATCGTCGCAGGATTTGAGTTCACTAAGACGACTTTATACCCTTCCTCACGCAGCGCTTTACAGGCTTGTGCCCCCGAATAGTCAAATTCACACGCCTGCCCAATCACAATTGGACCCGCGCCGATAATTAATATGGTGTTTATATCTGTACGTTTTGGCATTTTTGTTCTCTCTCTGTAAAACGATTAAAAATTTAACCGTACGTTTTTTCTTTTAAATCAAGCAAGGTTTCTGCACATTATTTTTTCAATTTAACATACATTTGAGCTTGACCACTTTCTGATACATTTCTCATTGAACATTCGAAAATATCGTCATGTTTTTTCACAAGATCACTTAATTTCTTACATCCATAATTTCTTGGATCAAAATCAGTTTCTAACAAACCCCATTGTTGTCCTAATAATCCTAATTGGATCCAATCACTTTGTTGTTCAAAAATTTTCTTCAATGTCTCTATAGGAATTGGCTTCACTGATGAAATAGCTGTAGCTGTTTCCTCTGGTTTAGAGACATTACTCATTTGGTTAACCTCATCATTTACCTGACTTGGCTCATCATCATGTAAATTCTCAACATAGATAAAACGACTACATGCATTACGAAAAGCTAAAGGCGTTTGTTTTTTTCCAAAGCCATAAACAGTAGCCCCATGTTCTTTTAAACGAATAGCCAAAGCCGTAAAATCGCTGTCACTTGATACGATACAGAAACCATCAAAACGGTTCGTATATAACAAATCCATTGCATCAATTATCATAAAACCATCTGTTGCATTTTTACCCGTAGTAAATGCAAACTGTTGCATTGGTTTAATCGCATATTGATTAATTGTTTCTTTCCATTGACCATTAGTAGAAACAAAATTTCCATAAATCCGCTTAACTGTCGCTTCACCATATTTTGTTACTTCTTCTAATATTGCTTTAATATCTCTAGCAGATGCGTTATCAGCATCAATCAACACAGCTAAACGTTTTGTACTTTCTTCTATAACATTAAAACTTGTCTTAATTTTCGACATAATTCCTCCTCTCCTTAATAGTACAAGCTTGCTAGTTCTTGTATTTATAAAATTGATTATTTATTACCACTTACTTAATATTATCACTCGGCACAAAAAACTCACCATTCCCTACTGCAATCACTTCACCGCCAACATAAATGGTTTCGGATTCGTCAACACTTAATGTTAAACGGTTTGGACGTTGGATTTCATCGCCTTGGGCAATTTTCCAATTCAGTGGCGTTAAGCCATTTTTTATGCATAGTCCACCTAAATTTGCAGCTGCAGATCCTGTGCCCGGGTCTTCCACAACTGCACCATTTGAGCCAAAAAATAACCGCACTTTGGCTTGGTTATGTTCTTCAAACCACACATACAAAGCAGATTGTTGAACAAGTTGATGAAAAAGTGCGGTGTCAATTTGGCAAGTTTTAATAGCGGAAGCAGAATTCAGTTGGATAAGCAGTTGCTGACTCCCCGTATTCACCCAAGCAATTTGAGCGATGTCAGCTGGCTGCAAACCCAATAGTTTTGTATATAAAAGGGGATCGTCCTTGATAGTTTGAATCTGAATATCCGTATTCAAACCAAAAATAATCTGCTTTTGTTGATGATAAATCTCAATCAATCCTGCATTTGTTTGCAGTACATATTGATCGGGTAAACCTAATTGACGATGTAGTACAAACGACGCACCAATCGTAGGATGACCCGCAAAAGGTAGCTCATAATCAGGGGTAAAAATTCGTAATTTTTTCACCGCACTTAGCTGCTCGGCTTGATGCACAAATACCACCTCGGACAAATTAAATTGTCGTGCAATCAGCTGCATTTGCAGATCATTTAAACCATCTGCTTGCGGAAAAACAGCCAACGGATTACCACCAAAATGGCTTTCAGCAAAAACATTGACGAGTTGATATGGATAAGGTGTTAACATCATTAAGCCTCCGTTTCAGATGCAAAGTGCGGTCATTATTTGATAAATTTTGCGTAGATAAGATCATTTTTGTGCTCCTCTACGCAAAGTTCATTTTTTATTAATGATGTGCAGCGTAAGTCGATAATTGACTTAAATTTGCTTTACGCATTTCATTAATAAATTTATCAAATAAATAAGCAACATCGTTTGGGCCTGGACTTGCTTCTGGGTGCCCTTGAAAAGAAAAGGCAGATTGGTCAATCAACTCAATCCCTTGTACCGAATGGTCAAATAAAGAGCGGTGTGTTACACGCACATTACTTGGCAAACTAGCTTCATCCACCTCAAAACCATGGTTTTGGCTTGTAATCAAAACTTTTTGAGTATCTAAATCTTGCACTGGGTGGTTTGCACCGTGATGACCAAATGCCATTTTCTTTGTTTTTCCGCCTGCGGCCAAGCCAAGCAATTGGTGACCTAAGCAGATACCAAAAATCGGCTTTTTTGATGCAAGTAAGGTTTTAATCGCAGAAATCGCATAGTCACAAGGTTCTGGATCACCAGGCCCATTGGATAAAAAAATACCATCTGGATTGAGCGAGAGCACTTGTTCTGCGGGGGTTTTCGCTGGCACAACAGTGATTCGACAACCACGCTCCGCTAACATTCTTAAAATATTGTATTTTACGCCAAAATCATAAGCCACGATATTAAATTCAGGTTGTGTTTGCTCGACAAAACCTTTACCCAACTGCCATTCGCCCGATGTCCAAGTGAATGAGTCCTTGCTCGTTACCTCTTGAGCTAAATCTTTACCCGCCATTGAACCAAAACTTTTAGCTAACTCAAGCGCTTTTTTTTCATCAAGTTCTCCTGTCATAATACAGCCAGCTTGTGTGCCTTTATCACGTAAAATCCGAGTTAAGCGGCGAGTATCGATATCGGCGATAGCAACCACATTATTGTTTTGTAAGTAATCACATAGGCTCTCTTCCGAGCGGAAGTTACTGTGTAATAAAGGCAAGTCACGAATAATTAAGCCTGCTGCATATACATTATTTGACTCACAATCTTCTTGATTTGCGCCAGTATTGCCAATATGAGGATAAGTTAATGTCACAATTTGTTTAAAATAAGAAGGGTCGGTGAGAATCTCTTGGTAGCCTGTCATTGAGGTATTAAAAACGACTTCGCCAATAGCGTAGCCTTTTGCGCCGATTGACTTGCCATGGAAAACGCTACCATCAGCTAATACAAGGATTGCTGGTTCTTCAGACATAAAAAACTCCTAATTTAGTTTGGTTGAACACTTACGAATGTTCATTAACCACAACTTAGTAAAATCTGTGAAAAACTGACCGCACTTTAGGGTCTTATCAATAAAACTAAGTCGTGTCTGAAAGTTAACTTAAACGAAAAAATAGGTTCATAAAAGTTAAACTCAGCAATTCTAATGAACAATACGTAACTATTCAAGTTATTTCGCAAACGTTAAAATAAATAATTATTCAATAATAATGCATAAAAATACAAATCATTGCAAGTTTATTATGTGTATACAAATTATTTTGTAGTTATGAGTTAACTTGGTAGAATGGGATGTCTTTTAATCTTAAAGTAGAGTGGATATGAAAAAAAACAAACTTCTAGTGACAATTTTTTTGGCATCTGCAATATTGAGTGGTTGTGCAACGATTGATTCGCAAACTGGAGAACGTAAAGATCCATTGGAAAGTTTTAACCGAACCATGTGGGATTTTAACTATAAAGTAGTTGATCCTTATATTTTAAAACCTGTTGCAAAAGGCTGGAAAGAATATGTTCCAACACCAGTAAAATCAGGTTTAACAAATGTCACAAATAATTTAGATGAGCCAACTAGCTTTGTTAACCGTTTATTATCAGGTGATTTTAAAAAAGCCATGGTACATTTTAATCGATTTTGGATTAACACTGTATTTGGTCTAGGTGGGCTAATTGATGTTGCTAGTTATAGCGCACCATTGAAAATTGAAAACAACAGCCGCTTTGGTGATACACTAGGTCGCTATGGTATCGAAACAGGTTCTTATGTAATGCTGCCCTTCTATGGACCAGCTACACCACGCCAAGACATTGGTAATCTAGCAGATACGACTTATCCAATGTTATCATTACTAGGTCCTTGGGGATTAGTGAAATGGGGCATTCAAGGTATTGATGGAAGAGCAAAAGCACTAGATAAAGAAGCTCTTTTAGATCAATCACAAGATCCCTACATTACTTTCCGTGAAGCTTACTTTCAAAATCTTGAATATCGAGTAAAAGACGGAAAAGTTGAAAATCCAAAACAAGATTTATCACAAGATATTTTAAATGAAATTGACTAACAGGAATATATTATGGAAATGACCGCAACTCAACGTCTGATCTTAGCAAACCAATATAAATTAATGGGTCTATTAGACAGTCAGAATAGCTCAAAATACCAAAGATTAGAAGCTATTGTCAAAGGTGGCTTTGCTCTTGAATTAAAAGAATTAGATAAAGAATTCTCTGATTTATCCGAAAATGAGTGCCAAATAGTACTAGATACATTAGAAATGTACCATGCTCTACAAGTATCTTATAATAACTTAAATGATAAGTCAGCGCTTACACCACATCGTTTACAGTTCGCAGGTTACTGTGCTGTGCGTGAAAAAAAATACCTTAACTATCTTCGTTTTATTACTGGTGTTGAAGGTAAATACCAAGAATTCATGCGCTGTGAGCACGGTTGTGACTCACAAGTACCAATGTGGGATAAATACACACGTATGCTAGATGCATGGCGCGAATGCCCACATGGTTATCATTTAAGTATGACTGAAATCCAAAACGTCTTAAATGCATAAAATTAAATCTTATCTTATTTATAAAACATATTAAAAAATTATCTCATCATAAAAAGACTGAAAATAGTATAGACTAAATTCAGTCTTTTAATTAGATTCCTCTCACCCAATCTAATTAAAAAGTTGAAAAAAGCTATCTAATTAAACATTATTTGTTTAGGAATAATAAGAGAGTAAATAAACTCTCATCAAATTCAAGTACTAATCTTTTCTTTATATCTTACCCAAGCCTCCATATACTCACTTCACCTCTCAGTACACACTATTTTATTTACATATCAGCGTTCACATATGTATGTAATTAGTTAGACTAAAAGTGAAAATGAAAGTGAAAGGCTATTTAAGTAGACATTGGTTGAGATGGTGTAGAGTTGAAACAAGCTTCTTCACTGATACATTTATAATTGAAATAAAGTGAAACTAACGTAGTCTAACAACGACCCTTACGGATTCTAAGTCAGGGATGACTCAAGAAAGTAAAGAGAAAAAGAAGAAAAGATAAACTTAAACTAAAGGATGTAAAATGACAAACGAAGAGATATAAAGAGATATAAAATGAAGTAAGCTGAAGTAAAAAGAGGCTGAGCTTTGTTTTAGTTTGATTTGGTTTGCTTAGTCTTGTCTGCTTTAGCTTTATCTGATTTTATTCCAGCTAGATTTTTTCCGCTGCCACTTTATCTCACCCTCCTTCCCATAACAAAAAACCCCAGGTATCTCTACCTAGGGCCTCTCATTTCTACCTGGCGGTGTCCTACTCTCACATGGGGAAGCCCCACACTACCATCGGCGTTACAGCGTTTCACTTCTAAGTTCGGCATGGAATTAGGTGGGTCCACTGCACTATCGCCGCCAAGATAATCCTGTTTGATGATTTACTCTCATCTCGTTCTTCACATCTTCATACTCTACCCTCATCCAGTACAGTATAAGATTCTCAATTGTCAACAAGCTGAACTACTATCCTTTCTCTCCAACCCCTACAGTCAGAAACATGTCGTCTTGTATTAAAAATACTTGAGCGTTGTATAGTTAAGCCTCTCGGGCAATTAGTATCTGTTAGCTCAACGTCTCGCAACGCTTACACACCAGACCTATCTACGTCGTAGTCTACAACAACCCTTACTGACTCTAAGTCAGGGATGACTCATCTTAAGGCAAGTTTCGTGCTTAGATGCTTTCAGCACTTATCTCTTCCGCATTTAGCTACCCAGCAATGCCTCTGGCGAGACAACTGGAACACCAGTGATGCGTCCACTCCGGTCCTCTCGTACTAGGAGCAGCCCCTTTCAATCATCCAACGCCCACGGCAGATAGGGACCGAACTGTCTCACGACGTTCTAAACCCAGCTCGCGTACCACTTTAAATGGCGAACAGCCATACCCTTGGGACCTACTTCAGCCCCAGGATGTGATGAGCCGACATCGAGGTGCCAAACACCGCCGTCGATATGAACTCTTGGGCGGTATCAGCCTGTTATCCCCGGAGTACCTTTTATCCGTTGAGCGATGGCCCTTCCATTCAGAACCACCGGATCACTATGACCTGCTTTCGCACCTGCTCGACTTGTCTGTCTCGCAGTTAAGCTTGCTTATACCATTGCACTAACCTGACGATGTCCGACCGTCATTAGCAAACCTTCGTGCTCCTCCGTTACGCTTTGGGAGGAGACCGCCCCAGTCAAACTACCCACCAGACACTGTCCGAGTACCCGTTTCAGGCACTTCGTTAGAACATCAAACGTTAAAGGGTGGTATTTCAAGGACGCCTCCAACAACACTGGCGTGTCATCTTCAAAGGCTCCCACCTATCCTACACATCAAAATTCAATGTTCAGTGTCAAGCTATAGTAAAGGTTCACGGGGTCTTTCCGTCTAGCCGCGGGTACACCGCATCTTCACGGCGATTTCAATTTCACTGAGTCTCGGGTGGAGACAGCCTGGCCATCATTATGCCATTCGTGCAGGTCGGAACTTACCCGACAAGGAATTTCGCTACCTTAGGACCGTTATAGTTACGGCCGCCGTTTACTGGGGCTTCGATCAGGAGCTTCTCTTTCGATAACACCATCAATTAACCTTCCAGCACCGGGCAGGCATCACACCCTATACGTCCACTTTCGTGTTTGCAGAGTGCTGTGTTTTTAATAAACAGTTGCAGCCAGCTGGTATCTTCGACCGGTTCAACCTTCAATCGCGAGGATTTACAATCTACGCCGGCGCACCTTCTCCCGAAGTTACGGTGCTATTTTGCCTAGTTCCTTCACCCGAGTTCTCTCAAGCGCCTGAGTATTCTCTACCTGACCACCTGTGTCGGTTTTCAGTACGGTTTAGATAAACCTGAAGCTTAGTGGCTTTTCCTGGAAGTGTGGTATCAGTTACTTCAGTGCCGTAGCACCTCGTCATCAGCTCTCAGTGTTGTATAAGAGACCGGATTTGCCTAATCTCTCCACCTACCACCTTAAACGACCATCCAACAGGTCGATAACCTAACCTTCTCCGTCCCCACATCGCAGTTTATCCAAGTACGGGAATATTAACCCGTTTCCCATCGACTACGCTTTTCAGCCTCGCCTTAGGGGCCGACTCACCCTGCCCCGATTAACGTTGGACAGGAACCCTTGGTCTTCCGGCGAACGAGTTTTTCACTCGTTTTATCGTTACTTATGTCAGCATTCGCACTTGTGATACGTCCAGCAAACCTCTCGATTCACCTTCATCCGCTTACACAACGCTCCCCTACCCAACAGAATAAAATTCTGATGCCGCAGCTTCGGTGCTATATTTAGCCCCGTTACATCTTCCGCGCAGGCCGACTCGACTAGTGAGCTATTACGCTTTCTTTAAATGATGGCTGCTTCTAAGCCAACATCCTAGCTGTCTAAGCCTTCCCACTTCGTTTCCCACTTAATATAGACTTTGGGACCTTAGCTGGCGGTCTGGGTTGTTTCCCTCTCCACGACGAACGTTAGCACCCGCCGTGTGTCTCCTGAGTATCACTCTTCGGTATTCGCAGTTTGCATCGGGTTGGTAATCCGGGATGGACCCCTAGCCGAAACAGTGCTCTACCCCCGAAGGTGTCCGCTCAAGGCTCTACCTAAATAGATTTCGGGGAGAACCAGCTATCTCCCGGTTTGATTGGCCTTTCACCCCCAGCCACAAGTCATCCGCTAATTTTTCAACATTAGTCGGTTCGGTCCTCCAGTTAGTGTTACCCAACCTTCAACCTGCCCATGGCTAGATCACCGGGTTTCGGGTCTATACCTTGCAACTAAAACGCCCAGTTAAGACTCGGTTTCCCTTCGGCTCCCTTATTCAGTTAACCTCGCTACAAAATATAAGTCGCTGACCCATTATACAAAAGGTACGCAGTCACCCTTTCGGGCTCCCACTGCTTGTACGTACACGGTTTCAGGTTCTATTTCACTCCCCTCACAGGGGTTCTTTTCGCCTTTCCTTCACAGTACTGGTTCACTATCGGTCAATCAGGAGTATTTAGCCTTGGAGGATGGTCCCCCCATCTTCAAACAGGATTTCTCGTGTCCCGCCTTACTTATCGTAAACTTAGTACCACAACCTGGACTTCGAGTACGGGATTATCACCCTCTGTGATTTGGCTTCCCAGCCAATTCCTCTGTCTCTGTTGTTATCACTTACTGGCTCCTCCGCTTTCGCTCGCCGCTACTTACAGAATCTCGGTTGATTTCTTTTCCTCGGGGTACTTAGATGTTTCAGTTCTCCCGGTTCGCCTCATTATCCTATTTATTCAGATAATGATAGTAGATTCTTCATCTACTGGGTTTCCCCATTCGGACATCTTGGATTAAACGCTTCTTATCAACTCATCCAAGCTTTTCGCAGATTAGCACGTCCTTCTTCGCCTCTGATTGCCTAGGCATCCACCGTGTACGCTTAGTCACTTAACTATACAACCTCAAGTACTTTTCTATACTTAATGTTGCTATTAACTACTAAACACTTGACTGCCTTTTCTCAGTCAAGATTTTTTCTACTCAGACTTCATGTTATTCATCACTTTATATTTACATTACTTACTTCTAAATACAAAGCAATAAACTTGAAAGTCTCTTCAGTTTTTCAGCTTGTTTCCAATTTTTTAAAGAACTAATAGACAATAAAAATCATCTTCAGATGGCGTCCCCACGGGGATTCGAACCCCGGTTACCGCCGTGAAAGGGCGATGTCCTAGGCCTCTAGACGATGGGGACAACATTTAAAGATGCTTTCCGCTTTGCCATTACTTATCAATTTTATCTTGATAACCTTTACCTTCTTTTTACACAATTCATCAAACAATCTGTGTGAACACTTGCTGTCGTCCCATTTTAGGTAAGGAGGTGATCCAACCGCAGGTTCCCCTACGGTTACCTTGTTACGACTTCACCCCAGTCATGAATCATACCGTGGTGAACGCCCTCGTTTCCGTTAAGCTATCCACTTCTGGTACAACCCACTCCCATGGTGTGACGGGCGGTGTGTACAAGGCCCGGGAACGTATTCACCGCAACATTCTGATTTGCGATTACTAGCGATTCCGACTTCATGGAGTCGAGTTGCAGACTCCAATCCGGACTTAGATGCACTTTCTGAGATTCGCTCAACGTCGCCGTCTCGCCGCCCTCTGTATGCACCATTGTAGCACGTGTGTAGCCCTACTCGTAAGGGCCATGATGACTTGACGTCATCCCCACCTTCCTCCAGTTTGTCACTGGCAGTCTCCTTTGAGTTCCCGACCAAATCGCTGGCAACAAAGGATAAGGGTTGCGCTCGTTGCGGGACTTAACCCAACATTTCACAACACGAGCTGACGACAGCCATGCAGCACCTGTCTCTAAGTTCCCGAAGGCACAAGCTCATCTCTGAGCTCTTCTTAGGATGTCAAGAGTAGGTAAGGTTCTTCGCGTTGCATCGAATTAAACCACATGCTCCACCGCTTGTGCGGGCCCCCGTCAATTCATTTGAGTTTTAACCTTGCGGCCGTACTCCCCAGGCGGTCGATTTATCACGTTAGCTTCGGGCACCAAACATAAAGTCCAATCCCCAAATCGACAGCGTTTACAGCGTGGACTACCAGGGTATCTAATCCTGTTTGCTCCCCACGCTTTCGCACATGAGCGTCAGTACATTCCCAAGGGGCTGCCTTCGCCTTCGGTATTCCTCCACATCTCTACGCATTTCACCGCTACACGTGGAATTCTACCCCTCCCTAAAGTACTCTAGACTCCCAGTCTGAAATGCAGTTCCCAAGTTAAGCTCGGGGATTTCACATCTCACTTAAAAGTCCGCCTGCGTGCCCTTTACGCCCAGTTATTCCGATTAACGCTCGCACCCTCCGTATTACCGCGGCTGCTGGCACGGAGTTAGCCGGTGCTTCTTCTGTAATTAACGTCAATGATATTATCTATTCAATAATACCCCTTCCTCATCACCGAAAGAACTTTACAACCCGAAGGCCTTCTTCATTCACGCGGCATGGCTGCGTCAGGGTTCCCCCCATTGCGCAATATTCCCCACTGCTGCCTCCCGTAGGAGTCTGGGCCGTGTCTCAGTCCCAGTGTGGCTGGCCATCCTCTCAGACCAGCTAGAGATCGCAGGCTTGGTAGGCCTTTACCCCACCAACTACCTAATCCCACTTGGGCTCATCTTATGGCAAGTGGCCTTACGGTCCCACCCTTTCATCTCTCGATTATACGCGGTATTAGCTGCAGTTTCCCACAGTTATCCCCCTCCATAAGCCAGATTCCCAAGCATTACTCACCCGTCCGCCACTCGTCAGCAAAAAAAGCAAGCTTTCTTCCTGCTACCGTTCGACTTGCATGTGTTAAGCCTGCCGCCAGCGTTCAATCTGAGCCATGATCAAACTCTTCAATTCAAAGTTCAATCGCTCAATAAACTGCTTAGCTAAAGTTTACACTTCTATTTAATATTAAGCTCTTAATATTAAATCAGTATGAATTTTCAGTTATAAGCACCTATTAAGACTTCAATAATTAAAATTTTTTTCAAAATGAAATCAATCAACAAGTGCCCACACAGATTGTCTGATAAATTGTTAAAGAACGTTGCATTTAAGCAAGGCTGAAAATAATAATAAATTACAGATTCACTGTCAAGCAATTTTAAGTAGAAATATTAGAAATTTTTCCTAAAAACAACTACCTTTCACTATTCATTGCCTTCCTTGCTTTGCGGTCGTGCATTATAGGCTTTTATTTTTCTCTGGCAAGTCCTTTTTTGTTAAAGATATGAAATTTAAACACAACTGCTATTTTTTTAAGCAATGTTATTGACTATTTATTTCTCTATTAACTAATTTATTATATTTTTGCGAGACTAATCACTAGGTCAATTATTTCATCATATTGAATTGCTCTGCAAACAGTCTCACTTTATCCCAATCAGTATATTCAATTTCTTTTGTTGTATCAGTTTCACCACCTGTAATTTTCATAATAAACTGAATCATTATTCGATCAAAAAAATTATAACGAGGATAAAATAATGCACCAGCAAATACAGCTTTTAAAGTCGGTTGCCATTGATTACGTAAAAAAAACTTTCTCACATAAACATTCGTTTCTGGAGTATCTTTTCCTTTCTTACGTGCCGTTAAGTTTACACCAAAAAAAGCTGTTCTTTTTTTGTTTAAAAGCGCGGTTGATTTTTGAATAAAATTACTCAAGATTGAATTAAAATGGCCATAACGTATTGAGGCTCCAATAATAATATTATCAAAACTTTCTATTTGTATATTTTCTGTTAATGCTTTAACTCTTACTTCACCTTGTAAATGGGCGGCAATATATTCGGCGATTTTTTTAGTCTGTCCATCATGACTTGAATATAAAATTAATGTTTTCATTATTCTTTCCAAAATGCTGGGCTAAATAAAACAAGTAATGAAAAAATCTCTAATCGCCCACAAATCATGGCGAAAGTCAGTATCCACTTAGCATTATCTGGGATACTAACAAAATTACTACTAACTTGCCCTAAACCCGGTCCTAAATTATTTAAGCAAGCAACAACTGCATTGAAAGCATTAAAAATATCAACTCCACAAGCAATTACACCAAATAAACAGAGCACAAACACAAGAGCATAAGCAGAAAAAAATGCCCAAATCCCTTCTAAAACTCGTTCAGGTACAATATTGCGTCCTAATTTAATTGGATAAACTAAGTTTGGATGTACAAAACGCTTAATTTCTCGATTCCATTGTAATGATAAAATTAAAATTCTTACTGCTTTTAAACCGCCTCCTGTCGATCCAGCGCATCCCCCTACAAAAGAAGAAAAAAGTAAAAGTATAGGTATAAAAGAAGGCCAATGAGTAAAATCTGTCGTTGTATAACCCGTTGTAGTAGAAATAGATACTGCTTGAAAAGCAGCCTCCTCTAAGCTATTTTCATGACCACTCCACCAAAGAAAAAGAAAACAAATCACAATAAGTACGATTTGAAAACTCATAAAAAATTTAAATTCAGGATCACGTAAATATATTCTAAGCGATTTACCACGTTTCAATTCTGAAAATGCAGCAAAATGCAATGCATAATTACAAGCAGAAATAAGCAAAAACACAATGGTAATAATATTAATTATACTATTATTAAAATACCCCATACTTGCATCATGAGTAGAGAAGCCACCGATAGATACTGTTGAAAAACTATGACTAATTGCATCAAAAATTGACATACCTGCTAACCAATAGGCAAATGCACAAAAAATGGTAAGTGATGTATAGATAAACCATAAAATTTTTGCAGTCTCTGCTATACGTGGACGCATTTTTTGATCTTTCAATGGACCTGACATTTCAGCACGATATAATTGCATTCCTCCTATCCCTAAGAGAGGAATAATTGCAACAGCTAATACAATGATTCCCATACCACCCATCCATTGTAATAACTGACGATAAAATAGAATTGCTTTAGGTAAATTATCTAATCCAGTAATGTTTGTCGCTCCAGTTGTTGTTAAACCAGAAAAAGATTCAAAAAAAGCGCCAGATAAACTAAGTTCTGGCTTTTCGAAAAGCATAAAAGGTATAGCACCGAGGCTACCTAATACAATCCAAAAAGCGACAACAATGAAAAAACCATCACGAGAACGTAATTCCTCCTTATGATGATGACAAGACCACCACAATGATAAACCTACAATTGAACTCATTACAAAAGTTTGTACAAATGCTTTACCACCACCATCGCCATATAATAATGCAACAAAAGCAGGCGCTAACATAGTGATAGAAAAACACATAACTAGGATACCGATAATTCGGATAATCGATAATATTCGCACAAATTACTCTCTTTTTAATTGTAGTTGTCCACTTGAACGTTCTATTATTTCTTGTTCAAAGATATTTAGTTTATCATCTCTAATACCTAGCTCAAAATCTACCTTTTCGCTATACATTTGACCAATTACTAATATTTCATATTTTTCAAACAATAATTTCAACCAATTAATCTGCGTGTAATCAGACCTTAATTTATAATTTTTATACTGTACTTTTAATGTTGTTTCTAAGTTTAGTAATGCTTGTTGAACACCGTTACTATAAGCTCTTACTAATCCACCAGTTCCTAATAGGACACCACCATAATAACGTACAATAACAGCACTTATCTCACCGATATCACTTCCTTGCAATACTGATAACATTGGTTTTCCTGCTGTACCAGCTGGCTCACCATCATCAGAAAAACCAAATTGTTGCGAATCTATTGGTGAACCGGCTACTGTTGCCCAACAATGATGACGAGCATTAGGATGTAGTTCTTTAATCTCTTGCCAAAATATTTTTGCTTCAGCAATACCTTCAGTATGACGTAAATAAGTAATAAAGCGGCTTTTTTTTATTTCTTCCTCAAAAACAACCGCACTTTTTGGAATGTTATATTCAATCATTCAATTTATTAAACTTTTAGGCTACCTGAGTTTGATGTATTATACCGCTTAAGTTTATTCAACAAACGATAAAATTCATGAATGAAATTACTGTTACTCAAACATTAGACACTTTAGGATTACGCTGTCCAGAACCTGTCATGTTAATAAGAAAACATATACGCTATTTAGAAAATGGAGATGTATTACTATTAATTGCAGATGATCCAGCAACAACAAGGGATATTCCAAGTTTTTGCCAATTTATGGAACATACTTTATTAAAAAGTGAAGTAGAAACAACTCCTTTTAAATATTGGGTAAAAAAAGGAAAATAGATATAAAAAATAAAAGACCACAAATAGGTGGTCTTTTATTTTTCAATGTTTGATTTAATTAGCGTTTATTTTTTACTAATTTTTCTGTCAATTCATAAGCACGTAGTTTCGCCAATTCTTTAGATAGTTTAGATGCCAACATTTCATAATTTGCATCACCATGACGAGAACGAATATTTTCTTCTGCACGTTTTTTCGCAGCTAAAATACGATCACCATCAAGTTCATCGCCTCGAATTGCTGTATCAGCTAATACAGTAACAATATTTGGCTGAACTTCTAAAAAACCACCTGAAACATAAACAACTTCTTCTTTACCATCTTCAAGAGTAAGTTTAACAATACCAGGCTTAATTGCAGTAAGTAATGGGGTATGACCTGCCAAAATACCAAGTTCACCTTCAATACCCGTTGCCTGAATACTCTTTACTAGACCAGAAAATATTTGTTGTTCCGCACTAACTACAGTTAAATTAAATACTGACATGTTTTCTCCTTCAAGCCTGGTTAGTTGCTTTCAGAAGCAATTATAATTTTGCTGCTTTTTCTAATACTTCATCAATGGTGCCTGCCATATAGAACGCTTGTTCTGGAATATGGTCATATTCACCCTCTAAAATACCTTTAAAGCCACGAATTGTTTCTTTCAATGGAACGTATTTACCTGGCGTACCGTTAAATACTTCCGCTACGAAGAACGGTTGTGATAAGAAACGTTCGATCTTACGTGCACGTGCCACTACTAATTTATCATCTTCTGATAATTCATCCATACCAAGAATTGCAATGATATCTTTCAATTCCTTATAGCGTTGTAATGTTGTTTGAACACCACGAGCTACATTGTAATGTTCTTCACCAACAACTAATGGATCCAATTGACGAGAAGTTGATTCTAACGGGTCAACTGCAGGATAAATACCTAATGATGCAATTTGACGACTTAATACGACTGTTGAGTCTAAGTGCGCAAATGTTGTTGCTGGAGACGGATCAGTTAAGTCATCAGCTGGTACATAAACCGCTTGAACAGAGGTAATAGAACCTGTTTTGGTCGAAGTAATACGTTCTTGAAGCACACCCATTTCTTCTGCTAAAGTTGGTTGGTAACCTACCGCAGATGGCATACGACCTAATAATGCTGATACCTCAGTACCTGCAAGGGTATAACGATAAATATTATCTACGAAAAATAATACATCTCTACCCTCGTCACGGAATTTTTCTGCCATAGTTAAACCTGTCAACGCTACACGTAAACGGTTACCTGGTGGCTCATTCATTTGCCCATAAACAAGAGAAACTTTATCTAATACATTAGAATCTTTCATTTCATGATAGAAATCGTTACCTTCACGTGTACGCTCACCTACCCCAGCAAAAACAGAATAACCTGAATGTTCAATCGCGATGTTACGAATTAATTCCATCATATTAACAGTTTTACCTACACCAGCACCACCGAATAGGCCAACTTTACCACCTTTTGCAAATGGACATACTAAGTCAATAACTTTAATACCCGTTTCCAAAAGTTCTGTACTATTAGATTGTTCTTCATAACTTGGTGGAGCACGGTGAATAGACCAATTTTCTTCCGCACCAATTGGACCTTGTTCATCAATTGGTTCACCTAATACATTCATAATACGGCCCAATGTTTTTGTCCCTACAGGTACAGAAATTGGACTATTCGTGTTGGTTACTGTTAAACCACGTTTTAAACCATCAGATGATCCCATTGCGATACAACGAACAATACCACCACCCAATTGTTGCTGAACTTCAAGGACTAAACCTGTTTCAACATTTAAGGCATCATATACTTTTGGTACTGCATCTTGTGGGAATTCAACGTCAATAACCGCACCGATGATTTGTACAATTTTTCCAGTTGCCATTACCGATCCTCTATTTGTTAAATTGCTGCTGCACCAGCAACAATTTCATTTAATTCATTTGTAATACTTGCCTGACGAGCTTTGTTATACACCAACTGTAAGTCATTGATTAAATTACCTGCATTATCAGTTGCTGCTTTCATTGCTACCATTCGAGCTGCCTGCTCAGAAGCCAAATTTTCTACTACCGTTTGATAAACTTGAGACTCTAAATAGCGAATAAGTAACGAATCAAGTAATACTTTCGCATCAGGCTCATATAAATATTCCCAAGCCTGTTGTTTTTCAGCTAATTTATCATCTTCTAATTCAGGTAAAGGTACAAGCTGTTGTAAAATTGGTTTTTGCGACATTGTATTAACAAACTTATTGTAAACAATATAAACCGCATCAACCTCACCTTCTTTATAGGCGTTAAACATACCATTTGCAACACCAAGCAATTCTTCAACTGATGGTGTATCTCCCATACCTGAAAGTTGACCTCTCACTTTCATACCAATAGATTGGAAAAAACTAATACCTTTAGATCCAATTAAACCTAGTTCTACACCTATATTTTGTTCTTTCCATTTTTTTATTTCGGTCATTGCAGTTTTAAATAAATTTACATTTAAACCGCCACATAAACCGCGATCAGTAGAAACAATTAAAATACCAACTTTTTTTATTTCACGTTCAATCAAAAACGGATGTTTGTAACCAATACTGGCTTTGGAGACATGACTGATCACATTACGTATTGCGACAGAATACGGACGTGAAGCAGACATACGTTCTTGCGTTTTACGCATTTTTGAGGCAGCAACCATTTCCATCGCTTTGGTAATTTTTTGTGTACTTTTTACACTCGCGATTTTGGTTCTTATCTCTTTAGCACCTGCCATCTTGTCTCTCCATTAAAGTGTTAACTTACCATGCACTATTTGCTTTGAAGCTATCCAAAATGTTTGTCAATGATTCTTTAATTTCATCATTGTAATTACCAGATTGGGTTAATTCGCGCATAAAATCTGCATAGTTATGGTTAGCATACTCTAAAAGAGCCGATTCAAATGAACCAATACGATCTAACTCGACTTCGTCTAAATAACCAAATTCCACTGCAAATAACACTAATGCTTGCTGCGCTACTGATAATGGAGAATATTGTTTTTGTTTCAATAATTCAGTCACTTTTTGACCATGAGACAATTGTTTGCGTGTTGCATCATCAAGATCAGAAGCAAATTGAGCAAAAGCAGCTAATTCACGATATTGAGCAAGCGCAGTACGAATACCACCAGCTAATTTTTTTACTACTTTAGTTTGTGCAGAACCACCTACACGAGATACAGAAATACCTGGGTTTACAGCTGGACGAATACCTGAGTTAAATAAGTTAGATTCTAAGAAAATCTGACCATCAGTAATCGAAATTACGTTTGTTGGAACGAATGCCGAAACATCACCAGCCTGAGTTTCAATAATAGGAAGAGCGGTTAAAGAACCTGTTTTTCCTTTCACTTCACCATGAGTAAAACGTTCAACATATTCTTCATTTACACGTGAAGCACGTTCAAGTAAACGAGAGTGTAAATAGAACACATCACCAGGGAAGGCTTCGCGACCAGGCGGTCTACGTAATAATAATGAAATTTGGCGATAAGCTACCGCTTGTTTTGACAGATCATCATAGACAATTAATGCATCTTCACCACGATCACGGAAATACTCACCCATTGCACAACCAGAATATGGTGCAAGGTATTGTAATGCTGCAGATTCAGATGCTGAAGCAACGACAACAATAGTATTTTGTAACGCACCATGCTCTTCTAATTTACGCACTACGTTAGCTATTGTTGAAGCTTTTTGACCGATAGCGACATAGATACATTTGATACCTGAATCACGTTGATTAATAATAGCATCAATCGCTAGTGCTGTTTTACCTGTTTGACGGTCACCGATAATTAATTCACGTTGACCACGACCTATTGGCACCATTGAGTCAACTGCTTTATAGCCAGTTTGAACTGGTTGATCAACTGATTTACGATCAATAACACCAGGTGCAATGACTTCAACAGGTGAAAAACCATCATTAACAATTTCACCTTTACCATCGATTGGTTCACCTAATGTATTTACTACACGACCTAATAAACCACGTCCGACAGGTACCTCTAGAATACGACCTGTACATTGGACTTCCATTCCTTCTGCTAAATCAGCATAAGGTCCCATTACTACTGCACCTACAGAATCTCTTTCAAGATTAAGTGCCATAGCATAACGATTACCTGGTAATGCAATCATTTCACCTTGCATTACTTCACTTAAACCATGAATACGGATAATACCGTCACTCACAGAAACGATTGTCCCAGTATTACGAGCTTCACTCACTACATCAAATTGGGCAATGCGTTTTTTAATCAATTCACTAATTTCTGTAGAATTTAGTTGCATCTTTTATTCCTCTTATAATTGCAGCTCATTTGCTAGACGAGCAAGTTGCCCACGACTACTGCCATCAATAACAAAATCATCTGTACGAATAATAACTCCAGCAATAAGTGAGCTATCTAAGCTACAATTTAATTTAACTTTACGAGCTAATCTTTTTTCCATTGCTGCGACAATTTTTTCAGATTGCGCTACATTTAATGGTTGAGCTGATATGACTTGAACTTCTACTATTTTTTGATGTTCTTCAACATAATGTTGAAATTCTTGATAAACCGCAGGAAGCACAATTAAACGCTTATTTTCAGCCATTAACCGAATAAGATTTTGCCCATATTGATCAAGCTGGTCGCCACAAATTGATATAACAGTATCAGCAAGCTTATTAGAAGAAAATGAACTATTCAAAAATGTTTGCATTGTTTCATCTTTAATTAACTCAGATGAAAATTTTAACATTTCTGCCCATTTTTCAACCGTACTTTGCTCTACTGCAAAATCAAAAGCTGCTTTGGCATAAGGGCGAGCTATTGTAGTTAATTCTGACATAAGCCCAACCTTCTTATAGTTCTGCAACTAATTTATCAATAATGTCATTGTTTGCCGCTTCATCAACTGTACGACCAACAATTTTCTCAGCACCAGCAATAGCAAGTGATGCAACTTTAACGCGTAATTCTTCTTGAACACGTTTGCGTTCAGCAGCCACTTCCGCATAGCCTTGTTCAATAATTTGAGCTTTAGCTGCTTCTGCCTCTGCTTTCACTTCTTCTAAAATTTCATTACGGCGTTTATTCGCTAAATCAATGATCTGCTGAGCACGTACTTTAGCATCTGTTATTTCTTGCTCTACTAAAGCCTTGGTATCAGCTTGTTCTTTTCTTGCTGCTTCAGCAGATGCAAGTGCATTTGCTATTGCACGCTGACGCTCTTCAATCGCTTTAATAATTGGTGGCCAAACAAATTTCATACAAAATGTAACGAAAATTGCAAAGGCAATAAGTTGACCAATCAGTGTTGCATTTAAATTCACAACCACTCCTCCCTAATAATTATTGTTTAGATTACTCGATATGAGTAATTATTTGCTGTTATTTGCAAACCAACAATTATTTTAATAATTCGATGAATGGGTTAGCGAAGATAAATAACAATGCAATACCTACAGCAATCATTGAAATCGCATCTAGAAGGCCTGCAACGATAAACATTTTAATTTGTAAGCTACCAGCTAACTCAGGTTGACGAGCTGATGACTCTAAAAATTTACCACCTAAGATAGCAAAACCTAATGCAGTACCTAATGCAGCAACAGCAAGAAGAATTGCAGATGCGATGATCGTTGTAGTAATTACAGTTTCCATAATTTTCTCCATAAGATTGAAATTTAGACCTAACGTCCAGTTTTGTTTATAAAAAATTAGTGTTCAGTTTTGTTATAACCCATACTCAAATAAACAACTGTTAACATCATAAAAATAAATGCTTGCAGTGTAATAACTAAGATATGGAAAATTGCCCAAACTAAATGCATGAAAACACCCATTGAATTTAAAGCAAAATTATTTGCCATATACATTACAGCAATCAAAATAAAAATAAGCTCACCTGCATACATATTACCGAAAAGACGGAATGCTAAGGAAACAGGTTTTGCTAATAATGTTACTGATTCAAGTGCTAAGTTAACTGGAATTAACAATGGATGATTAAATGGATGAAGCGTATATTCTTTTACAAAACCACTCATACCTTTCGATTTAATAGTATAGAAAATAATTAAAAAGAATACGCCAATAGAAAGACCTAATGTACCGCTGATATCTGCTGTAGGTACTGCTCTTAGATATTCAATACCAAATAAATGCGCTAACTGTGGTAAAAAATCAACTGGGATTAAGTCTATCGCATTCATAATGAATACCCAGCAGAAAATAGTTAATGCTAATGGACCAATTGTACTACGTGGACCTTGAAAATTTTCTTTTACAATCCCATCAACCCAATCAACCATAATCTCAACAAAACATTGCAATTTACTTGGTACATCAGAAGTAGCTTTTTTTGCTACACGTGAAAAAATAAAAAGAAAAATAATACCTGAAACAAGAGAGAAGAAAAGTGTATCTAAATGAACATGCCAAAAAGAATCGCCTGTTGTAAGGAACGATAAGTGGTGGCTAATATATCCAGCTGTTGTTAGTTCTGCTGCCATGATTATTCCTTTTAATAATATTTTGTGAAAATTCTATATTTTTACGTATTTATCAACCAAAAATGGAAGAATGTTATTCAATATAATCGCAATAAAATAACCGCTAAAAAATGCTATTGGCTGCATTGAGGAAAAAAATTTAAATGTTGCTATAATACAAACAATCGTCAATAGGAATTTAATCCCTTCCCCATAATAAAAATAAGTTATTTTATTAGAAAACTGTTGTTTTTTTCTAAAAAAAACTAAAAATACAAACACACAATATGGCAAGAAAATAGCCATCGCACCAAGATAAAAAGAAATAGCCGTTTGCCATTGCCAACTCATTAAAACTAATGCTGTTATTAGTAAAATAAAACATTCAGCAATAATTGAAATTTTATACTTTTTCTTTGCTTGGGCTATTACTCTAGACATTATCTATACTGCTATTCTTGGTAAATAGCTAAATCAAAACAAAATTATGCCAGATTATACGCTAGTTTCAATTCGATTAAAATTCAAAAAATGTGAAATTGATCACAAAATTATATTTTTTAAACATTTATTTAAATTTTACTTAACAATTACTAAATGCCTTTCCCCTACAAGGGTTGGTACTTGTAGTTCTATTACTTTTTCAACTGTGAATTTAGGGTCTAATTGAAGAACTTCTTCTTGATTGTAAATTCCTTTTAAAGCATAAAAATAACCTTGCTTATTTGGTAAATGTTGACACAAATCAGTCATATCTTTTAAGGAAGCAAATGCTCGACTTAATACACCATCAAATAATTGTTTTGGTTGATAGTCCTCAACACGACTCAGTACAGGTTCAACATTAATAATCCTTAACTCACGTAATGCATTACGAATAAAACTTATTCTTTTACCTAAACTATCCAACAGTACAAAATGTTTTTCTGGATTAATGATTGCCAAAGGTAATCCAGGCAAACCAGGTCCTGTACCCACATCAATAAAACGATTACCTTGTAAATGAGGACTCACAACTAAGCTATCTAAGATATGTTTAACTAACATATCCATTGGATCACGTACTGAAGTCAGGTTATAAGTTTTATTCCATTTATGTAAGAGTAAAACCAACTTTACTAATTGTACTTTCTGTTGATCGGTTATCGAAAGTGCGGTTTGTTTTAATAAAATTTCTAACTTATCAACTAATTTTTGTTCAAGATTAGACATTATTCACCCCGTTTTAACATACCCTGCTTTTTCAAGTTGACGAGTAAAATTGAAATTGCAGCTGGGGTAATGCCTGAAATACGCGAAGCTTGCCCAATAGATACTGGACGATGTTGTTCTAATTTCGCACGCACTTCATTAGATAAACCAGAAACGACTGAATAATCAAAATTTGCTGGAATTGTGGTATTTTCGTGGCGTTTTTGACGCTCAATTTCTTCTTGTTGATGTTCAATATAACCTTGGTATTTAATCGCAATTTCCACTTGTTCAACTGCTTCTTTATCTTCCATTGCAGGTTGGAATGGTGTAAGTGCGGTCAAAATTTGATAATTAATTTCAGGACGACGTAATAAGTCTTCACCACTTGCTTCACGGACTAATGGGCTACTTAGCACTTGATTTGCTTCTTCCAAATGTTCTGAACGTGGATGCAACCAAATTTGACGTAAACGTTGACGCTCTAATTCGATATTTTCCATTTTTTGATTAAATCTTGCCCAACGCTCTTCACTAATCAAACCTAATTTCTGTGCAATTGGTGTTAAACGACTATCTGCATTGTCTTCACGCAATAATAAGCGATATTCAGCACGCGAAGTGAACACTCGGTAAGGCTCTCTTGTACCTAAAGTACAAAGATCATCGACTAATACACCAACATAAGCCTGATCACGACGTGGGAACCAAGCATCTTTTTCTTGTACAAATAAACCAGCATTAATACCTGCTAACAAACCTTGTGCAGCGGCTTCTTCATAACCAGTTGTCCCGTTAATTTGACCAGCAAAGAATAAACCTGATATAGATTTAGTTTCTAAGGTTGGTTTGAGATCGCGTGGATCAAAATAATCATATTCAATTGCATAACCTGGTTTAACAATACGTGCTTTTTCCATCCCTTTCATTGAATTCACGATCTTCATCTGCACATCAAAAGGTAAACTAGTTGAGATCCCGTTTGGATAGATCTCATTACTAGTTAACCCCTCAGGTTCAAGATAGATCTGATGTGAATTGCGTTCAGAGAAACGCATAACTTTATCTTCGATCGATGGGCAATAACGTGGACCGATCCCTTCGATAATTCCTGCATACATTGGACTGCGATCCAAATTATTACGGATCACTTCGTGCGTTTGTTCATTAGTATGGGTAATAAAACAAGGAATTTGACGAGGGTGTTGATCTACTGATCCCATAAATGAAAATACAGGTAATTTTTCATCGCCGTGTTGTTTTGCTAAGATAGAAAAATCAATGGTTCTCGCATCAATACGTGGCGGTGTGCCTGTTTTTAAACGATCCACTCGTAAATTAAGATCGCGCAAACGTTCTGCAAGCATTACAGAAGCAGGATCGCCTGCACGACCACCTGTATAGTTTTCTAAACCAATGTGGATCTTACCTGATAAGAATGTACCCGCAGTTAAAATCGCAGCTTTTGCACGGAATTTCAAACCCATTTTGGTTTCAACACCTGAAACACGATCCCCTTCTAAAATAATATCAGTGACTTCTTGTTGGAAAATATCTAAGTTTTCTTGATTTTCTAAAGCAATACGTACTGCTTGACGATATAAAACACGGTCAGCTTGAGCTCGTGTCGCACGGACCGCTGGGCCTTTACTGCTGTTTAATGTGCGAAATTGGATTCCTGCTTGGTCAGCGGCTGTTGCCATTAATCCACCCATTGCATCAATTTCTCTGACTAAATGACCTTTACCAATACCACCAATTGCAGGATTACAAGACATTTGACCTAATGTATCTATATTATGGGTAAGAAGGAGTGTTTTTAGTCCCATACGTGCTGGCGCAAGTGCAGCTTCTGTTCCTGCATGGCCTCCGCCAATCACGATCACATCATAATTTTCAGTATAAAACATAATAACCTTTACTAATTTATCTTGTATTTTTCGATCTTTTGATCCTTTATTTTGCTGGTTGGCTATTCTACTGAAATTTACAGATCCTTAAAAGAAACATTTTATGATCTAGAATGAGTTAGGATCTGAAAAAAGGATCATACGTTAATGAAAATAAGATCTTTTTATATAAAGAGATCTTATTATTGCTATTATTAAGATCATTAGAATCTGTGATTAAGATCTTTTTCCTATTTAAAATGAATAAGTTAGATCTTATTTTATCCTGTTAAGATCTCTCTTTTTAAGGTTAAAAAACTTGTGTAAAAAAAGCAAAGTTATCCACAATATAAAAATAAATCAATTTTATTCATTGCATAAAAACAGATTTTATACAGTTTTAAACTGACTTATCCACAGTTATAACAATATTTGAGTGCTTAAATGACAAACAAAAAGAGAATAAAAAATGATATGCAAAAAACTTAGCATATCATTTTTATAGAGGAAAAAACTACAATTGATTGGTGAATTGAGGTAACCATTCTTCTGCGGTTTGTTCAGGATCGTTAATATGTAACATATCCATTCTTAAAGAATCACAAAGTTGTAAAGCCTCTTTAGCTAACAGTAATTGTTCAACTTTATTTACTGCATGACAGAAAGTGTCATAGTCAGAATTTCCTAACCCGATCACCGCAAATCGTAAACTTGTTAAAGGTTTTGAATGAAAAGCCAATTTTTCAAATAATGGCTTAATATTATCAGGTAATTCGCCCGCGCCGTGAGTTGAAGTGACAACTAACCAACATTTTTCATTGATAACGTCTTCAATACTTGGTCCGTGTTCTAATCGGACTTCATAGTCTTGTTGCTCAAGCACATCAGCAATATGTTCTGCGACATATTCTGCACCGCCTAGCGTGCTTCCCGTAATAATACAAATTTTGGGTTTCATTAATTCCTCCTAAAAATAAGGCTTAGAAAAACTAAGCCTCAATGAAAAAATCAATTATACGTTGTCAATTTTACCTAACAATGAACGTAAACGTTCTTGCCAGTTTTGGTGCTCACTCTTTAATTGCTCATTTTCGTTGCGTAATGCATCATAAGCTTGTTCTGATTGATTATTTTTTTCTTTTAATTCTTCTATTTCTAATTGAAGCAATTGAATAGTTTCAACTGCTTGTTTAATTTTTTCTTCTAGTTGATCTAAAATTTCTAAAGACATAAAAGCTTCCTCTACTATGTGATAAGTCTGGTTATTCTACTCTAGTTAACTTTGATTGTTAAACGGATGAATAAAATTTCCTTGCAACATTAACATAATTTCTAATTTCATTCGAAAAAATTATTATCATTTTTTTATTTTTAATTACGCAATCGATTGCTAAATGCTAAAATAGCGCTGAGTTTTGATCAACTAAAATAGAGGATAAATAAATATGAATAGAGCATTAGCCATTGAATTTTCAAGAGTCACTGAAGCAGCAGCATTAGCAGGATTTGCTTGGTTGGGGCGTGGTGATAAGGAAGCGGCAGATAATGCTGCAGTCCAAGCAATGCGTCTAATGTTAAATCAAATTGAAATGATAGGTGAGGTAGTTATTGGAGAAGGAGAAATTGATCAAGCACCTATGCTTTATATTGGTGAAAAAGTAGGTGTTGGTAAAGGTGAGGAAGTTTCTATTGCTGTTGATCCAATAGAAGGAACACGAATGACAGCTATGGGACAAGCTAACGCATTATCTGTACTTGCTGCAGGTGGTAAAAACACCTTTTTAAAAGCACCAGATATGTATATGGAAAAATTAGTTGTTGGTCCAGAAGTAAAGGGAATGATTGATTTAAGTTTACCTTTAGAACAAAATTTGCGCCGAGTTGCATCTAAAATGGGTAAACTTCTTTCTCAATTAACTGTGATTACATTAGATAAACCACGTCATCATGAAACAATCAAAAAAATGCAACAGTTAGGTGTGAAAGTACTTGCTATTCCTGATGGTGATGTTGCTGCTTCTATTTTATGTTGTTTACCTGATGGTGGGGTAGATATGTTGTATGGTATTGGTGGTGCGCCAGAAGGCGTGATTGCTGCGGCTGCAGTACGTGCTTTAGGCGGTGAAATGCAAGCGCGTTTATTACCTCGTCATCAGGTAAAAGGTAACACACCTGAAAATCAAGCGATTGCTGCAGATGAAATTCATCGTTGTCAGGCAATGGGAATTGAAGTTAATCAGGTATTAAAATTAGATGATTTGGTTCGTGATGATAACTTAGTTTTTTCCGCGACAGGTATTACAAATGGTGATTTATTGAAAGGAATTCATCGTAAAGGTAATTTAGCTACAACAGAAACCTTATTAATTCGTGGTCGTTCACGTACTATTCGTCGTATTCAATCTGTTCATTATTTAGATAGAAAAGATACTGCGCTTTATCGAATTATTGGTGCATAATTTATTTTTTTTTATAAAAAAGCACTATTTTTATAGTGCTTTTTTAATTTTTTCCAATATTAATTATTCTTTTTCACAGAAGAATTTATGAAGAAGATGCATTATTTCGAGTACTTTAGGATCAGCAATATAATATAATCTTTCTCTATGTCGTTTTTCACAATCAATTAATTTTTTTTCTCTTAATACAGAGAGTTGATTTGATACAGAGGCTTGAGGTAATCCTGTTAACTTAGTAATATCAGTTACATTGCGTTTTTGGTCTAGAATGCAACATAAAATCATTAGTCTATTAGGATTAGAGAATGATTTTAAAAAAGAGGTTGCTTCATCACATTTCGAGAATATTTCTTCCATTATTTTTACTATACTCCAGTATGGTTTTTATTTTCTGTATTCTTTTTATTTATTAAATAAGCATATTCGACTTTTCTAAAATGGGAATAAATTTGGCTATTTATATTAATTAAATAGAGTTTTTTATTTATTTTATTCATTTGGCTGTTAATTGAAATTAAACTTTTTAAACAAGATAGATCAAGGTAATTGACTTGTGATAAATCTAAAATAAAACAAACTATTTTTTTATCTTTATTTAAAATAGTATTAATTTTATTTTCTATATAATCAATGTTAGCAAAATATAAATTACCTTCAATTTTTAGAATAACACTCTCTTCTTTACAGCAGTCATATTGTTTGTATGATATGTCATTTTGATTAATTTGACTAATTTTAGGTTGGATAGTTCGATAAATATATGCTACCAAAGAGATAAGAATACCAGTTGCAAGCCCTATTTCCATTCCTTTAATCAGAGTTAAAATAATAGTTGTAAGCATAACTACTCCTTCCAGCTTATCGTAGCGAAAGGCTTGTTTTAGTGCTGAATAATCGATCATTGGGATAACTGCAATAATAATTGTCACAGATAGGATACTCAGTGGCATATAGTATAAAAAGTCGGAAAACCATAAAATGGTCATTAATGTACCGAATGCAGTAAAAATACTCGCTAATTGTGTTTGAGCACCAGCTTCTTCGTTGACAACAGAACGTGAAAATCCTCCCGTTACTGGCATTCCGCCACTTAATGCAACACCAATATTTGCTATACCTAAACCAAAGAGTTCTTGGTTAGCTTTGATTTGTTCATGTTTTTTTGTTGCTAATAATTTACCAATTGAAATGCTGCTGGCGAAGCTAACGAGACTAATTAAGAATGCGCCAGGTAAAAGTGCGTTGAGTTTTTCAAGAGAAATACTATTCCAGTGAATAAAATCAAATTTAGAGGGGATTTCTCCAACAATTTTGGTATTTTGAAAAAATAGCTGCCAGTACCATATGAAAAATGAAAGTAGCGCTATCACGATGACAGGTGAAAAGCGTCTTAGACTTTGTGAAAGCGTGTTATTTGATATATAACGTGAAAAATGCTTGATTGAATAAAGTAAGCCAAATCCAATGAGACTTAGACAAAATGTGATCCAATTAATATGTTGCAGATCGGCATATAAGGAAACAATAAGATCGTATAAGTTATCACCTTGTGCCTGAATGCCCAGTAAATGTTTAATTTGACTAAAGATAATAATAATTGCAGATGCAGTAGTAAATCCTATGTTGACAGGATTACTTAAGAAGTTAGCCAAAAATCCTAGACGTAAACTACTCATAATAATTAGGATTATGCCTGATAATAGTGCTAATAAAATTACAGTTGTCAAATAGTCTGCAGAGTTAGGGTCTGCATAAGAACTGGCAATGGAAGCGGTCATTAATGATGTAATAGCAATAGGGCCAACAGAAAGTGTTCGACTACTACCAAATAAAGCATATAAAAGCAGTGGTGCAATACTGGAATAAAGACCAATATACGGTGGAACACCTGCTAAAAGTGCATAAGAAAGTGATTGTGGCACTAGCATAAGGGTAACCACAATGGCAGCTAAAAAATCTTGTCTAAATAATGTAATATTATAGTGAGAAAGCCAATGTGTAATAGGCAGATAACGTAACATAGAGAATTAGATAAGAAGGAAGTAGAAGTCTTTTGACTTCTACTTTTTATATTTTTATTGACGATTCCAAGGCATAAATGCTAACAAACGTGCCATTCCACAGAATCCTGTTGTTCCTGCTAATAATAAACCTGCACCAACAAAAGCGCATAATCCATAAAACACAGGTGATACTTGCCAACCTAAAATTGCCCCGAGCAATGTTAAACCTCCTGCAGCAATTTGGACTTGTCTCATCATTTCTAAAGGTTGAGAACGATTGAGGCGAGTTGGCTGGTTGTTGGCCTTCCAAGCATCAATTCCACCTTCTAAAATAAATGCTTGTTTGCCAGAAGTCAGCGCAGAGAGCAAACTGCTTGCTTGCTGTGTGCGACGTCCAGAACGACAATGGAAAATAACCACATTCGCATTAGCGGCATTTCCTTTTAATCCTTGACTCTCCAGTTGTGATAATGGTTGAAGCTCTGCGGCTTCAATATTTTCTCTTAAATATTCATCAGGTTGTCTGATATCTACTAATACTGCACCTTGTTTGAGTTTTTCACATACTTCATTGGTGCTAATTGTTTGAATAGTCATTTATTTTTCCTATATAAGTTAAGATTTGAATAAATTAATTGGAACTTTGAGATAAACTTGACCATTATCTTCTGCTGGTGGTAATGATCCTGCTCGCATATTGACTTGCACAGAAGGAATGATCAGTTTCGGCATAGAAAGTGTTGTGTCGCGATCTTGTCGCATTTTAACAAATTGAGCTTGCTCAATCCCATTATGAATATGGATATTTTGCTCTTTTTGTGCTTTTACAGTAGTTTCATAACAATATTCTGTTCGACCTTGCGGTAAATAATCGTGACACAAGAACATACGTGTTTGTTCTGGTAAGGCAAGCAATTTTTGTACAGATTGATATAAGACATTTGCATCACCGCCAGGAAAATCACAACGGGCTGTACCATAGTCTGGCATGAATAATGTGTCTCCCACGAATACGGCATCACCAATTAAATAACTGACACAGGCAGGTGTATGACCAGGTGTGTGTATGACAGTTACATGAAGATGACCAATTGAAAATTCGTCACCATCACAGAATAATTGATTAAACTGACTGCCATCACGAGCAAATTCTGTTCCTGCATTAAAGGCTTTTCCGAATACATTTTGTACCGTAGTAATATGTTGTCCTATACCCGTTTTTCCACCTAATTTTTCTTGTAAATAAGGTGCTGCTGACAAATGATCTGCATGAACATGCGTTTCTAAAATCCATTCAACCTTCAATTTATGCTGTTTAACATAATCAATAAGGTTGTCGGCAGATTCTGTACTGATATAGCCTGCTGAATAATCTAAATCCAAGACTGAATCAATAACTGCACATGCCTGACTTTTTGGATCGCTTACAACATAACTGTAAGTATTTGTCGCTTTATCAAAAAAAGCTTTTACTTCAGGTGCAATGACGTTTTTCATTATCCTATCCAATCATTAATCTTATTTACAAGAACAGCGACCTACTTTTAAGAAACCTGCAATGGTATACAATAAAATGGCGCTCCCTAAGAATCCACCAATATAAGCTAAGATAACCAAGATCAGATCGATTGGTCCACCTAAATTGCTAATTGAAGATTCAGAAATTGAAAATAAAAAGAACAGTGCAATGACCCCACCAAATAAGCCTAAAAAGCTGCTACCTTTTAAACGGCAAGACACCACGCCTTTTTCTTTGATTAATAAATAAAAGAAAGAACCTAAGACCACCACTACAACGAAGAGAAGTGGCCAAAAGAATGAGCCTAACATAATTTGGGTTACCGCCCAGAGTGTATCAAATTGCATTTCTTTCATTGTTAATTCTCCTTAAGCTAATCCGCGTAACATGCCTAAATAAGTTGGTTTTAAACCTAATGTTTTAATTGCCCATGTTGCCCATAATTCTTCTAACGGTGCAATGATGCCAGGGAAAGATGGCGTCAAGTGATTGTTATAGTCAAATTCAATTAACATGCCTTTACCCAGTTGAGTAATCATTGGGCAAGAAGTGTAACCATTGTAAACTTCATCACAAGGTTTTCCCGCTAACTCGGCTAATAAATGTTCTACTGCAACAGGTACTTGCCATTTAACACTGGCTGCGGTTTTTCCTTTCGGTACACCTGCGACATCACCTACTGCAAACACGTTTTTATAACGGCGATGACGTAGATTGTGTTTTTCAACTTCAACCCAACCATCTGCTGCAAATCCGCCTTCTTGCCAAGCTAGTGGTGAGTTACGCACTGCATCGGGTGCTCTCATTGGAGGTACAACGTTAATAAAATCATAATTAACGTCGACTTTTCCTTCAGGGCTGTTAAATGTTGCAATACGTTTAGCAGGATCAATCGCGGTTAACACGCGGTTATAATCTACATGGATATTTTTTTCAGCAAACAGCATTTTTAATTTTGCATCGACGATAGGTACACTGAATAATGTCTTATTGTGAGCGTTATAAAGCAGTTTAGATTTGTCGAGTGTGCCTCTTCTTTGTAAGTAATCACGAACAATAAAGGCATATTTTAACGGGGCACCAGCACATTTCATTTCTGTTGCAGGACGTAGGAAGACAGCGTCTCCCCCTTTATTTGCAAATTCATCTAATAATTGCCATGTTTTATAGGCACTAGATGGACTGTGATAAACACTACCTAGACCATTTTTGCCAATAAGATTAACATCCATCCCTTCTATTGCGTCGTAATCTAGTTTTAGACCTGTTGCAACAAATAAATAATCGTAGGTGATTTTCTCGCCTGTTGAGGTTGTTAGACTGTTGCTATCTGGATCAAATTCATTCACTGACGCTTGAATCCATTTTACGTTTTCAGGCAAATAATCCGCTGTTTGAGAGACAACATAATTTTCAGGTTTGATTCCCCCTGCAACAAGGGTAAAACCTGGTTGGTAATAGTGTGCGATACGAGAGTCAATTAAGGTAATTTTAGCCGTAGGATCAAGTCGAGCAGCTAGTCGAGAAGCAATCGTCAATCCCGCAGCACCCGCACCCGCTATAACGATATTGGCAGAAGAAGAAATTTTAGGCAAGTTTGCTTTTACACTGCTTGGTAATAGTAATCCAGTACCCCCAATTGCACTGAAGGTGCCCATTGCTAAACCTGAACGTATAAACTGACGTTTACTTTGATTAATCTGATCAAATTGACTCATTATTATCTCCCTTATATTTGGTTATTTTAATATTTTATTTTATAAATATTAAATATATCCAATATGAGAATTAAATCAATAGAAATGTGAATAAATTGTTTTAATTTTGTTAATTTTTATTTTTTAAATAATATTGAGCGAGAAATATTGAGTAGTTTTAGGGGGCGTTATTAAATGATTGATACATTAGTACCAAAATGGTCATAAAACCAACCGTAGTTATTTTTAGCCATTTCTTCAAATTTTTGCTATAATCACAGCAATTTTTTACCGTTTTAAAAGAGAGAAACAATGTCAAATAATACCCCTGAAAATTATGGCGCGAATAGTATTAAGGTCTTGAAAGGACTCGATGCTGTACGTAAACGTCCTGGTATGTACATTGGGGATACAGATGATGGTACGGGTTTACACCACATGGTGTTTGAAGTGGTAGATAATTCAATTGATGAAGCTTTAGCTGGCTATGCCAAAGATATTACGGTAACTATTCATACTGATAATTCAGTGTCTGTACAAGATGACGGTCGTGGTATTCCTGTTGATATTCACCCAGAAGAAGGGGTTTCTGCTGCGGAAGTGATCATGACTGTATTGCACGCAGGCGGTAAATTTGATGATAACTCATATAAAGTATCTGGTGGTTTACATGGCGTGGGTGTATCAGTTGTAAACGCATTGTCTGACAAATTGCAATTAACTATTCGTCGTCAAGGCAAAGTCCACGAACAAATTTATCATTTAGGTGAACCTGAAGCACCATTAGCAGCCATTGGTGAAACAGATCAAACAGGCACCTCAGTTCGTTTCTGGCCAAGCCCAACAATTTTTAACAACATCGAATTTGAATACGACATTTTAGCAAAACGCTTGCGTGAATTGTCATTCTTAAATTCAGGTGTATCGATCAAGTTATTTGATAAACGTAACGATAGACAAGATCACTTCCATTATGAAGGTGGTATTCAAGCCTTCGTTGAATATTTAAATCGTAATAAAAATCCAATTCACCAAAAACCATTCTATTTTTCAACCGAGAAAGACGGCATTGGTGTGGAAGTATCAATGCAATGGAATGACAGCTTTAACGAAAACGTATATTGTTTCACAAACAACATTCCACAACGTGATGGTGGTACGCATTTAGCAGGTTTCCGCGGTGCGTTAACCCGTAGTTTAAATAACTATATGGAAAACGAGGGGCACAATAAAAAATCAAAAGTGGCAACATCAGGTGATGATGCGCGTGAAGGTTTAGTGGCGATTATTTCGGTGAAAGTGCCTGATCCAAAATTCTCTTCACAAACGAAAGATAAATTAGTGTCTTCTGAAGTGAAAAGTGCGGTGGAATCGGTGATGAATGAATATTTGCAACAATATTTATTAGAAAACCCATCTGATGCCAAAATTATTGTGGGCAAAATTATTGATGCGGCTCGTGCGCGTGAAGCGGCGCGTAAAGCACGTGAAATGACTCGCCGTAAAGGTGCATTAGATTTAGGTGGTTTACCAGGTAAACTAGCTGACTGTCAAGAACGTGACCCCGCGTTATCTGAATTGTATCTGGTGGAGGGTGACTCTGCGGGCGGTTCAGCAAAACAAGGGCGTAACCGTAAAAACCAAGCGATTTTGCCATTAAAAGGGAAAATCCTGAACGTAGAAAAAGCACGTTTCGACAAAATGTTATCTTCTGCTGAAGTGGGTACATTAATTACTGCACTTGGCTGTGGTATTGGTCGTGATGAATATAACCCAGAGAAATTGCGTTATCACAGCATTATTATTATGACCGATGCGGACGTGGATGGTGCACATATTCGTACTTTACTGTTGACATTCTTTTATCGTCAAATGCCAGAGTTGATTGAACGTGGGCATGTTTATATTGCACAACCACCTTTATATAAAGTGAAAAAAGGCAAACAAGAGCAATATATCAAAGATGATGAAGCGATGGTGCAATATGAAGTTGCTTTAGCGTTAGAAAATGCTGCACTTTATGTGAATGAAAATGCGCCTGCGATGAATGGATTAGCTTTAGAAACTTTAGTTTCTGAATATAATGCTGTTCAGAAAATGATTGCACGTTTAGCACGCTATTATCCTGAAGCTGTATTGAAAGAACTTATTTATCATCCTGAATTAACAACAGAATTAATGGCACAAGAAAGTGCCGTAGAAACTTGGATTTCAACATTAGTTGAAAAGTTAGCGGCAAAAGAAACTAATGGTAACCATTATAGCTATCGACTTGTATTTAATAATGAACGGCATTTACATGAAGCAGTATTGACAGTACGTACTCATGGAATTGATACAGATTATTTCCTCAATTTCCAATTTGCTACAGGTAGTGAATATGCCCGTATTATGAAATTAGGCAAACAATTAGTTGGTCTAATTGAAGAGGGAGCTTATATTACACGTGGCGAACGTAAACTAGGCATTACTTCATTTGAACAAGCGATAGAATGGTTAGTGAAAGAGTCACGTCGTGGTTTAATGGTACAACGTTATAAAGGATTAGGTGAAATGAATCCTGAACAACTTTGGGAAACCACAATGGATCCAAATGCACGTCGTATGTTAAAAGTATCTATTAAAGATGCTGTCGCGGCAGATCAATTATTTACCACATTAATGGGTGATGAAGTGGAGCCACGCCGTGAATTTATTGAAAGTAATGCACTACATGCGAATTTAGATATTTAAAAAAATTTATTTCAATCTATTAAAGTGCGGTTAAAATAAATCCAATTTTAACCGCACTTTTTTATATCATGTTTTATCAAATTCTAGCTTTATGTATTTGGGCGAGTTCTCTCGTTGCGGGTAAATATGCATTTACTATGCTTGATCCTGTACTCACTGTTCAAGTACGCTTAATTATTATTTCATTTCTTATTTTTCCGTTGTTTTTACGTCATTGGAAAAAAGTAGATAAACACTGGCGTAGTCAATTGTGGTGGCTTGGTTTTATTAATTACCCTGTAATTTTTTTATTACAATTTATTGGTTTGAAATATACCTCTGCAGCAAGTGCAGTGACAATTATTGGTTTGGAACCATTATTAATAGTTTTTATTGGACATTTCTTTTTTCAAGATAAAGCCTGTTGGTATCATTGGTTATTCGGTGTGATCGCTTTCTTAGGTGTTGCTATGTTAATTATTGGTGGTGGAGATACAGGTGAAATCAGCCTGTTAGGTTGTGGCTTAGTATTATTAGCTGGTATTTGTTTTTCTGCGAGTTTACGTTGGACTAAAAAGATGATTACACATATAACAGCACCTGCCTATACCGCAATTTCAGTTGTATTAGGTGCAATAACGTGTTTACCTTTTACACTGCTACTAACACAAGATTGGCAAATAAATTGGAATTGGCAAGGGATTGCTGGATTACTTTATCTTTCTATTTTCTTTAGCTGGATTGCTTATTGGTTATGGAATAAAGGACTCAATGCTACTCATACTAATTTAACAGGATTATTAACCGCACTTGAACCTATTTTTGGTGTCTTTTTAGCAATTATATTACTAGGTGAATCGATTTCATTATTATCTTGGTTTGGCATTGTTGTTATTATTAGTGCAACATTAATAGCCAGTCTTATGCCTAAACTAAGTAAAAAATAATTCTATTTTTTATTGCTTAAATAGTCAGTAAGTTTGAGTAAGCTTGCTGGCTTGTTTTTTTTATTTTTAATAAAAGCAATTCTCATTTGTGTTAGAATAATGCGCTTTGATTTGAACTAAGATTTTTTAAGGACAAATATTTTATGATGATCGATAAACGATTGATAAATACAGTGTCTGATAGCAAAAAATGGGTCGCCAAAACAGTGTTATGGAGCTGGGTTGCACTAGTAGCGAGCATAGTAAGTGTGGTCATTTTTGCGCTGTGTTTAGAACAAGCCTTTGAGCAAACATTAACACTTGGCACATTGTTTAGCTATGCAATTAACTTAGTTGTTGCCCTTGCAGTACGGGCTTTTGCAGGCAAGATGTCAGTAAAAGCCTCTTATCAAGCCAGTACCAACGTTAAACATGAATTGCGCACGCTTATTTTCCAAAAATTAGCTGCAATGCCGTTAAATCAAGTCAACCAACAATCTACCTCATCAATTATCCAAGTGGCATCAGAAGGGGTCGAACAGCTAGAAATCTATTTTGGTCGCTATTTACCACAACTGTTTTACAGCCTGCTAGCACCATTAACCTTATTTATTTTCCTTGTTTGGTTTAATGCGCCAACTGCGTTAATTTTATTAGTTTGTGTGCCCTTAATTCCGATGTCGATTATTGCAGTGAATAAAATTGCAAAACGTTTACTGCATAAGTATTGGTCTATTTATGTGGGATTGGGCAGCAGCTTCTTAGATAATTTACAAGGGTTGATTACCTTAAAAATCTATCAAGATGACGGCTACAAAGCGAAACAAATGGATATTGAGGCGGAAAAATTCCGTACTATTACAATGAAAGTACTCACCATGCAGCTCAACTCCGTATCCTTGATGGACTTGTTGGCTTACGGTGGTGCAGCAATCGGTATTTTGACCGCACTTCTACAATTCCAATCAGATAATTTAGGCATTTTCGGTGTGATTTTATTTATCTTATTGGCTTCAGAGTTCTTTATTCCATTGCGTTTGCTTGGCTCGTTCTTCCATGTGGCAATGAACGGCAAAGCTGCCTCAGACAAAATTTTCACATTATTAGATACACCAGTAGAAACCAACGAAAGTGAGGTGGCTTTTAAAGCAGAAAACCAAGTTCAGGTGGATATCCAAAATTTACACTTTGCCTATAACGCTGAAAAACAAGCGATTAATGGTTTAGATTTGACGATTCAACCAAAACAATTAACCGTTTTTGTGGGTAAAAGTGGCTGCGGTAAATCCACTTTAGTGTCCTTATTAATGGGCTTCCAGAAAGCACAACAAGGCAAGATTTTATTCAATCAGCAAGAAATTCAAGATCTTGATCGCCACTCGTTCTATCATCACGTGTCATTAGTCAGTCACAGCTCTTATGTGTTCAAAGGCACCTTGCGTGAAAATATGTTAATGGCGAACCTAAACGCCACAGATGAACAAATTTACGATGTGTTAGAACAAGTTAACCTTGCCAACTTTGTACGTGAAAATGGCGGTTTAGATATGGCATTGTTAAGCCGTGGCAGTAACTTATCTGGCGGACAAATTCAACGTTTAGCCCTTGCACGTGCCTTATTACATAATGCAAGTTTCTACATTTTCGATGAAGCCACCAGCAACATTGATGTGGAAAGTGAAGAAATTATTTTGAATTTCATTCAACGTTTAAAAGCAGAAAAAACTATTGTGATGATTTCCCACCGTTTAGCAAATGCCGTCAAAGCGGATCAAATTTATGTATTACAACAAGGAGTATTAGCAGAGCAAGGCAACCACGAAAGTTTAATGGCGACAAATGGCATTTATGCGGAAATGTTCAATCAACAACGCAACTTAGAGAATATCCGCGAAAATACTCGCAACGGAGGGCAACAATATGCGTAAAAATGGTTTTGCCATTATGTGGCAATTATTGAAGTTAGTGACACCATTAGCCCATATTATGAGCTTCACCATTATTATGGGAGTACTTGGTTTTTTAGCTGCTATCTTCATTATGGTGCTTGGTGCGATGGGCTTATCTAACTTATTGGATTTCCCAACTCATCTCAGTTTTTCGCAAATTTTGACCGCACTTATCGTCTTAGCGGTAGCACGCGGCATCTTACGCTACCTTGAACAAATGTCAGGGCATTACATTGCGTTCAAATTGTTAGCCTTATTACGTGATAAAGTGTTCACTGCCTTGCGTAAACTAGCATTTGTGAAATTACAGGGTAAGCAATCAGGGCAATTATTATCATTAGTGACCAATGACATTGAATTGTTAGAAGTGTTCTATGCACACACTATCGCCCCAATTATGATTGCATTCTTAACCTCAAGCTTTTTATTGGCAGTGTTTACGCACATTTCTTTGTGGTTTACGCTAATTGCATTTTTAGCCTATATCACCATTGGTTTAATTCTACCAATTATCACGACAAAAATGGCCCGTGAAGACGGGCGTATTTACCGTGAGCTCGTAGGTGAAATGAACGATTATTTTCTCGATAGCATTCGTGGAATGAAAGAATTGCAACTGTTTGGTAATGAAAAAGAGCGTTTGGCTGGCATTCACCAACGTAGTGAAAAAATCGACCAAGCCTTTTTAAAAATCAAACAACAAGAAGGTAAAGTGCGTTCTTATACAGAAATTGCGGTTTCTGCTTTCAATATCCTGATTTTAATCGCTGGCGTAGTGCTATATTTGAATCAACAAATCAACTTTGCAGGTTTATTAATCGCAGTGATTCTATTGATGTCCAGCTATGGGCCTGTGATTGCGTTAAGTAATTTGTCTAATAACTTATTGCAAACCCTAGCCAGTGGTGAGCGTGTACTGGGTTTATTAGCCGAAGAACCGCACTTAAAAGACGTGGTGAAAGGCGTTGATTTAACCGATGCGAACCAACTTGATGTTGAACATTTAAGTTTTGCTTATGATAACGAACAAATCCTTTCAAATGTGAATTTACGTTTAACTAAAGGCGAAATTTTAGGCATTCACGGACGTAGTGGCAGTGGCAAAAGTACTTTATTGAAATTGATTATGCGTTTTTACGATCCACAATCAGGGACAATCCGCATCAATGGCAAAGATTTAAAAGAAATTAATACCCTCAGCTTGCGTGATAATATCGCTTACATCACCCAACAAACCTATATTTTCAATGAAACTATCTATGAAAATATTTTGATGGCAGATCGCCGTGCAAGCAAAGAACAAGTAATTGAGGCAGCGAAAAAAGCTTCGATTCACGACTTTATTATGAGCTTACCAGAAGGTTATGACACTAAAGTCACCGAGCTAGGCAGTAACTTATCGGACGGTGAAAAACAACGTATCGGCATTGCTCGTGCGTTCTTGCACAATGCGCCAATTATCTTACTGGATGAGCCAACCAGTAACTTAGACAGCTTAAACGAAGCGATTATTTTGCAGTCATTACTCAATGTGAAATCGGAAAAACTAATTGTATTAGTCAGCCACCGCGCTTCAACAATGGCAATCTGCGATCAAGTGATTCATATTGAGAACGGACGAATGTCGTAAGCTCACGCTATTCTTTACTCTCAATCCCTTAACATTAAGTGCGGTCTGTTTTTTCAAAATTTCTAAAAAATCGACCGCACTTTTCTTTTTCTTAAATTACAAATAATCTAGCGAAATTTTCATCAATTCCAGTTATAGTAGAAAGTGCCTGTTTAACTACAAACTAAGGAGAAATGATGAAAGTCACCAGTTCAGCCATTAAAAATGGGGCATTTGAAGACAAATTCGGTAAGCGAGGTAGTCAATTTAGCCCAAATGGTATGCCAACTTATTCTATTCCTTTTGAAATTAGTGATGTTCCTAAAGGGACGCAATCTTTTGCAGTCGTGTTAGAAGATAAAGATGCGATTACGGCGAGTGGTTTCGTTTGGATTCATTGGTTAATCGCTAATTTAGAGCGCACTTCTGTGCAAGAAAATGAAAGTTTAACTGCGACTGATTATGTGCAAGGGGCGAACTCGTGGGCAAGCGTGTTAGGCAAATTTGATATTGCTGAAGCCTCTGTTTATGGTGGAATGGCACCGCCAAATTGTCAACATCGCTATGAATTGATTGTGTATGCTTTGGATTGCACATTAGATCTGGAAGCAGGATTCCGCTTTAATGATCTTCATTTTGCAATGCAGGGGCATATTTTGGATCAAGCCGTTGTGATGGGGACTTATGATGTTTAGCTAATAGATTTTATTGCAAATATTTCAAGTATATTCTTTTTTATTTTTGTATAAAGTACGGTGTGTTTTGACTAAATTTGAACATACTTGTTTGATTAAACAGCAAAGATCAATATTCCTGTGATTGTAGGTGATATATGTTAGAAAAAATGTCAGAAGCGCAATATAAAAGAATTGTTGAAAACAATAGGGGACTTACATTAATTGGTATGTTTTCCAGTTTTCAAGTGTGTTTCGGCGATATACAAGATAAACCCGAAATCAAAGAAATGTTTTTAGAATTGATGGCAGATTTAATGAAAACAGGGGAACTCAAGTTAGCGACTCAAGGCAAATTCCTCGAAGGGTCGATTGAAGAACAGATTGATGTATTTCGCCAAGCTTGGCCAGATCATTATGATGAAAATGAATTAGAATATGATATTGATAATACATGGTGGATTACTTATGCCCCAGCAGGTGCAGTGTGGATTTGCGAAGATGGTTATGAAGAATGGACTTAGCGAGATAAAAGTGCTAGATGATAGTGTTAAATTATGGAGAATGAATAAATTTGAACTGAAATTTCAATAAAGTAAGGAGGTGAACATGTTAGAGAAAATGTCAGAAGCGCAATATAAAAGAATTGTTGAAGAGAATCGGGGACTTGTTTTAGATGGTTTATTTGCTAATTTTCAAGAGTGTTATGGTGATATACGAGATAAACCCGAAATCAAAGAAATGTTTTTAGAATTGATGGCAGATTTAATGAAAACAGGGGAACTCAAGTTAGCGACTCAAGGCAAATTCCTCGAAGGGTCGATTGAAGAACAGATTGATGTATTTCGTCAAGCTTGGCCAGATCATTATGATGAAAATGAAATGGAATATGATATTGATAATACATGGTGGATTACTTATGCCCCAGCAGGTGCAGTGTGGATTTGGGAAGATGGTTATGAAGATTGGACCTAACTAGATAAAAGTGCGGTGTGTTTTGAAAAAGTTTTACGCTTTGAGGAATTGACTGTTTTTTGTATAAGATGAGGTTATATCGTCGATTGAGTTTGCGCTGGTGTTTACATGAACGAATATGTTTCTCATTTTGTTGCTAACGCGTTCGTCAGAGAAGAACGCTATCCAAGGGGGGAAATCAATAGAGTTAAAGTTTCAATAACCATAGTGGAGAAGGAATATGAATCCTAATATGAAAAAGAAAATATTGGAAAAATCTAAAGGATTACCTCTTTTCGCATTATTAGCGGAATTTGAAGATTATTTTGGTTCAGTAAAAGATTCAGATGAAACAAAAGAATTATTTCTTTCTTTTATTGCAGAATTAATGCATGACGGCGAATTGAAATTTGCAATACAAGGCAAATTCCTCGAAGGGTCGATTGAAGAACAGATTGATGTATTTCGCCAAGCCTGGCCAGATCATTATGATGATAAGGAATTGGAATATGATATTGATAATACATGGTGGATTACTTATGCCCCAGCAGGTGCAGTGTGGATTTGGGAAGATGGTTATGAAGATTGGACCTAACTAGATAAAAGTGCGGTGTGTTTTGAAAAAGTTTTACGCTTTGAGGAATTGACTGTTTTTTGTATAAGATGAGGTTATATCGTCGATTGAGTTTGCGCTGGTGTTTACATGAACGAATATGTTTCTCATTTTGTTGCTAACGCGTTCGTCAGAGAAGAACGCTATCCAAGGGGGGAAATCAATAGAGTTAAAGTTTCAATAACCATAGTGGAGAAGGAATATGAATCCTAATATGAAAAAGAAAATATTGGAAAAATCTAAAGGATTACCTCTTTTCGCATTATTAGCGGAATTTGAAGATTATTTTGGTTCAGTAAAAGATTCAGATGAAACAAAAGAATTATTTCTTTCTTTTATTGCAGAATTAATGCATGACGGCGAATTGAAATTTGCAATACAAGGCAAATTCCTCGAAGGGTCGATTGAAGAACAGATTGATGTATTTCGCCAAGCTTGGCCAGATCATTATGATGAAAATGAAATGGAATATGATATTGATAATACATGGTGGATTACTTATGCCCCAGCAGGTGCAGTGTGGATTTGCGAAGATGGTTATGAAGAATGGACTTAGCGAGATAAAAGTGCTAGATGATAGTGTTAAATTATGGAGAATGAATAAATTTGAACTGAAATTTCAATAAAGTAAGGAGGTGAACATGTTAGAGAAAATGTCAGAAGCACAATATAAGAGAGTAGTTGAAAACAATAGGGGGCTTGCGTTAGATGGTTTATTTGCTAGTTTTCAAGCGTGTTTCGGTGATATACAAGATAAACCCGAAATCAAAGAAATGTTTTTAGAATTGATGGCAGATTTAATGAAAACAGGGGAACTCAAGTTAGCGACTCAAGGCAAATTCCTCGAAGGGTCGATTGAAGAACAGATTGATGTATTTCGCCAAGCTTGGCCAGATCATTATGATGAAAATGAAATGGAATATGATATTGATAATATATGGTGGCATGTATATGCGCCAGCAGGCGCAGTGTGGATTTGCGAAGATGGCTATGAAGAATGGACTTAGCGAGATAAAAGTGCGGTGTGTTTTGGCTAAATTTGAACATACCGCTTTTTTTAGGTTAGATGCAAGTGTGGATATTTGCGAGAATAAGAAGAGAAAGTGCAGCTTGTCTGAATGCAAAAAACTCGTCAAAACTGACCGCACTTTCTCGCGTTGTTAAGGGGCGAGGTAGAATTCGATATAGCCACCTTGATAAACATAGCCTTTAATTTCACCATGTTCTTCATATTTAAAATCAATATCACGGAAAATTAATAGCCCCCCTTCTTCTGTTGGCACTTTAGTAAGCTTTTCAGCTAAAGGAAGCAATTCCTCTTGTTGGTATTTTTGGTGAATGTCCAATCCTGCAGATTTAAATACCTCTGCAAAGTAACTTTCACTGAAGTTATATTGATAGCCAGAATCTTCATCGATAAGCGCAAAATGACGCTGGAATAATTGAGATTTATCTTGTTCCGATGCTTCATCTTGCGATTTTGTATCGCTATAACCATTGATTAAATAGAGTTTTTGATAAGACTGAATATCAATCGCTTGTTTATAGTTTCTGTTTGTGTCATACGCATAAAAGCTAATGGTGGCATATTTATCTTGATAATTATTATTGTAGATAATTTGGTTGTAGTAAAAACCAGATAAGTAATCAAGATTTTCTTTACCGTATTTCGCGATTGCTTGTGGGTTAGTTTTTATATAAGGCACAATAATCTCATCTAATAATTTATATTTTTCAGCTTGCTCACGACTTAATTTTTTCGCAAAATTTTTCTCAAAAATTTTTGAGCTAATTTTTCCTTGTTGATCGAGAAGATTCAGCTCAGTCAACACGCGTTCAAAGCGCACAAGTTGATTTTGTTGAGTTAGATGATAAGGTGAGGTAACTATCATACCAGCGAAAATGACAGTACAAGTGAGAAGTGTAAACCAGCGATATTGTAACCAACGTGGGTGCATAGAACATATTACAAACACTGTAATGATACTCGCAATCATGACTAAGAAAACCCTCATTTCAGTCAGACCATAAGTGGTAATACGTTCGCTGATACCTAACCACAGTAAAATCAATGGCGCAATAGAAAGGTAGCTGAAATAGCGATAGAACCATGTCCATTTAGGTTTCGTCAATAATAAACGTAGCGCATGGCACAAAAGACCTAGCGCGATATAAGGCATAATAATGTAGGCGACTCCCCCTTTTGGTAACTCAAAATGAAGGAGAATTTTTGCTAAATAAAGATACACAAGGAAGGTATAAATGATGACAACAGGCGAGAAAATAAAATTAATCACCAGTTCAATGACATAGTGAAAACGTTCATTTGGGACATTGTTTGCTAAACGTTGCTCAAAAATAAGAAATAAAATGGGCGTGAAGAAGAACGTAGTAAATAGAATCGTTTTAGGTATTACATTGAACGTTAAAATGCTTAGATTAAACAGATATTCAACACTAGTAAAAATGAGTAATACAAAAAGACAAATAATGCATGCAATGGCAATAGACAGAATAAGTTGTACAAAACGAGATATTGTATAGTAGATAAAGTGTCGATTATCTTTCGTAAGTGGATAAGTAATAAATAACAAAAAATGAATAAGTAATAATCCCCAATAAGCATAGTTATCATAAATATCACGTTCAGCAAAATAAAAAGCGAAGGTGATAGCAATAGCGTAGCTGATTGTGATCCAATGAGCATACTTAATTTTTTGCAACATTAATGTTGTTGAAAAATAAATTGGTAATAATAAAATCAAGATGGCATAAGCGGAAATGTTGTTATCTTGAATGAAAGGAATACATGAAGTGCTGATTAAAATAAATACTATTGCGAGTGGATATTTCTTTAGCAGGTCTTTGGTACTTTCGATCAGAGAGTGCATGATATTCATTTTGTTTCCTTAAAATTAACGCTCAAAAATTAATAAAATCATTCTAATGTTTTTATGACTCTCTGAATAGATCGAATAAAAAAGCCACAGTGAACTGTGGCGAAAATCCATAATGAAAAAGACAGTTATATGATGTTTATTTAGAGGAAACGTGTTGTAAGAAAATTTTACGTAGTGAAGTTAAACCTAATTTTTCTGCTTCATTAACTAAATTCAGCGCACGATTAATATCATTTTGTTTTAGCGCGTTCTTCACAGATTGATTAAAATAGGCTTCTGTCTCTTTATCCACAGCTGTTGCCACCGTTTGAGCTGACAGTGTAATTGATTGTACTTGCTCAATAGCTGTTGCCAAATCTTCAGGCGGATGTATCACTCCACCTTTTTTACATCCACATTATTCAATCGACCACATGATATAACAGTCTCTAATAAGCGATTTATGAGTGAAATAACACCAAAATAGACCGCACTTTTGTTTCTATTGCACAACTAAGATGTTTAGTTGATCGATGATTAGTTTTTCATTGTGCGTTGAATGTGCTATTTTTACGTCCTTAACCATTGGGCTTTATCGTGCCAATTTTTATTTTATGCAACTAACTAGCACTTTATGATCGAAAAATACAAGTTAAACCAAGAAAATATTATTCCTTTTTTAACAACACATATTGAGCAACAAAATACATTTACTGTATTAAATGGCTTATGCCAGTGGTTACGTTTGGGAGGGAAAAAAGAGGCGCCTCAGCGTTTATCTTATTTAATACAAATTTTACAAAATGATGTGGCGTTAGCTGGAAAGATCGCTTCATTATTATGTCAGTGGATTTGCCAAATGCGTCTTTATCCACTTTTTATTAGTTGTGGTTTACTTGGTCGAGAAGGCTTTGGGCGTGAGATACAGAAACGTTTATATGAACGTTTTAATCCTTCTTTTAAAGATTTAAATGACTTACGTGATATTTTCTTTGTTTTATTTTGCGAAGAAAGTGATGAAGAATGGTTACAAGCAACAGCAATCCAAGATTGGATCAAATTATTAGATATATTACAGCAACAGAGTACAGAAAAAGAGCGTGAGAATGTACATAATCATTTACGTTATGAAGGCTTTTTTGCGATTGAAATGCTGGCTATTTGGATTGCGGCAGAAGAACTTGAACCTGAATTAATGCGACTTGATCCCACTTTACTTGATGCTGATTCGCCTTTTGTTGCGCTACATCGAGAGGTGGCGAATTGGGTAGCCTCACATCGTCAAAATCGACAATATGATGATGCTCATTTACAAGTGATGTTTGATCAATGTCGAGAGCAAATTGATCGCATCCATCGCCGTGGTGCAAGTGCAGGTTCAACATTAGGTGTCGCGCATTTATTAACACGTCTTGATCAAACATTAACTCGCTTAGCTACTTTAATGGATATTTTTCAGCAGGATCGCCTTTTACCACATCGTATTTTGGTGTTTACGGGAGAATTAGCCATTGCTTCTGCACGTAGTCATAGTGCGGTAGATTTATGGAAACAGAGTGTCAAAATGTTGGCGCGCAGTATTACCCAAAATAAAAGTGATCATGGTGAGCATTACATTACGCGTGATAGAAAAGAATATCGTAATATGTTTTTTTCAGCAGCAGGTGGTGGCATTTTAATTGCTTTTATGGCGCTATTTAAGCTGTATTTAGGTGATCTGATTGAAGACCGAGTATGGCGTGGTATTGCTGAAGGATTGAATTACGGTATTGGTTTTACAATTATTTTCATGTTGCATGGCACTGTGGCGACGAAACAGCCTGCAATGACTGCGGCTCGTTTTGCAGAAACTGTGGATAATGGACAAGGTAAATCTGTTAACCTGCAATTGGCACAATTACTCATTGATGTATTTCGCTCGCAAACGGTAGCCGTATTAGGTAATGTCACGCTCGCTATTTTAGTCGCTTGTTTGCTAGCCATAGGTTATCAGTATTATGCTGGCATGCCTTTACTCACAGACGCAGAGATTGCATATCAGCAAAAATCTATTGATCCAATGAAAGGGTCGTTATGGTTTGCAGCGATTGCAGGTTTTTGGTTGTTTTTTTCGGGGATTATTTCAGGTTATTTTGATAATCGCAGTAATTATTTGAATTTAAAAATGCGTTTGCGTAACCACCCCATTTTACGTCGTATTTTAACTCGTAATATGCGCTATAAATTTGCAGAATATTGGCATGATAATTATGGTTCGATTATGGGTAACTTGTGTTTCGGTTTATTGTTAGGTTTAACAGGTTTAGTCGGATATTTGTTAAATTTACCACTTGATATTCGCCATGTAGCGTTTTCTTCTGCCAATTTGGGTTATATGGCGATCAGTGGCGATTTCACTTGGCAGCTGTTTTTACAAGGATTGATACTGGTGTTATTGATCGGGATTGTGAACTTAGCCGTAAGTTTCTTTATTGCACTTTGTGTCGCATTACGTTCATTAGATGCACAAATTGAAAGCTGGTGTGATATTGGTAAGTGTGTTTGGAAATTGATTAAACAACGCCCATTGTCATTATTTTTTCCATATTAAAGAGTGAATGAAAAACAAGAAAAAAGACCGTCCTTGAAAAAGATGGTCTTTTTTAATTTGGACTTTACTTAATTTTTGACTGCAATAGCTTCGATTTCAATACCTACATCTTTTGGTAAACGAGCAACTTCAACACATGAACGTGCTGGGAAGTTAGGGTGATTGTTTTCTTTAAAGAAACGTTCATACTCCGCATTTACTGCGGCAAAGTCATTTAAATCCTTGACAAATACCGTGGTTTTCACAATATTTGCGACTTGTAATCCCGCTTGTTCAATGATGGCTTTGACATTTTCTAAAGATTGACGTGCTTGTGCCACGATATCAGCTGGTACCTCACCCGTTTTGGGATTCACTGGAATTTGCCCAGAAGTTAACAACATATTCCCTAAGTCAACTGCTTGTACATAAGGGCCAATTGCTGCTGGGGCATTGTCAGTATGAATCACTTTCGTCATTTCTCTCATCTCCTTTTGCTGATTAAAAAAGTATTTTTATTGTACGCTGTTCAACGAAAATTTACAGTGGATTGAGTGCATTAATTAAACGGATTTCATCAAATGTTGCGATATCTTCTAATAAGATCGTACATTGCTGGATTTTATTTTCCGCTAATAATTTTGTCCGTTGCGTGCCAGCTAATAACGGCGTATCAGGCGTAAACCAATGTTTACCTCGACGAAAGACCAGATTTCCAATGGTACAATCCGTTACTTTACCTTGTTTGATGATCATGATTTCATCACAATCACCTTTTTGTTGTAGCAATTGAGCTAACGGAGTCCGATCAGCATATTTCAAACCATATTCAATATCGTTACAAATTACTGGCTGAAAAGTGCGGTAAGTTTTACGCTGATAAGCAAAGTACTGCACTTGTAATTCAGTGGCATTATAATCAATACGGCAACGAATCAACGGAGCATATTGAGTCTGCTCAAGTGCGGTTTGAATTTGAATAACTTGGGCAAAATCATGAACATTGACTGCCTTTTTTGCATAAAATTGCTTTAAGCTGTCAATATAGCGTTGCTGATGTAAGGCAAGATGTTGAATCTCACCGTTGACAATTGCAATTGTTTCAAACAGAGAAAACAGCATTGTTTATCCTAATGGTACATAGACTTTTTGCAGTAATTCTTGGTATTCATCTTCTAACTCACTTAAGATAGTAATTCCTCCGCCACTACGGAAATAATACTCATCATCGGCTTGTTCAATGAAGCGAATTGCTACCGCACTTTGCAATGACTCACCATCAAAAAGACCAAAAATTCCCGTGTAATAACCTCGAGGTTGTTGTTCTGCGGTTTGAATAATATGTACCGTTTTTTCTTTTGGTGCACCGCTAATAGAGCCTGCGGGCAATAATGCTGCTAAAATAGAACCGATATTTTCTTGCCAATTTTCTGCTAAATTACCTCTGATTTCTGAACTTGTCTGCAAGATCGCGCCTTTTTGCGTTTCGATTTTTTCTACATAACGAAAGCGAGTGACTTCTACTTTCTCTGATACGGTTGCTAAATCATTACGCATTAAATCCACAATAGTATAATGTTCTTGGCGTTCTTTTTCAGAATCTAACAACTGTTTTTCAGCATCGGGTAAAGTTGCATCAATAGTACCCTTCATCGGATAAGTGAAAATTTGATTATGATGAATATTGACAAAGCATTCTGGTGAAAAACAGACAAAACGATTTTGATAGTATAGTTTATAGGGGGCTTTTGTTTGCTGGAAAATCTGCGCCAGACTCAAATTTGTCTCAATTTTCGTAGGATACGTGAGATTCAATAAATAAGAATTGCCTTTTTGTAGTTCTTCTTGCACTAACATAAAGCCATGCTGGTAAACGGTTTTTTCTATTGGAAATTTGTTTAATCTAAAAGGCTCGCAAGAGGTTTGTGTTTGCCAATTGATATTATGTTGACCTTTAATTGCAAAAAACAGCCCTAAACTTGCAGCTTGTGTTAAAGGGCAAATGATCGGTTGTTGCTGTTCAAAATCAATCAGAAAGAAAAATGGTTGGCGTTGTTTACCATATTGATTGGCTTGTTGAATAAAAGAATGAAAACACATAGATTTATCTGTGATTAAAAAATAAGTGGAAGTGTAACGGAAAATCAGACAAAAATCCGCTTTTTCCTTTATACTTTGCTTTCTTCTTAACAGGATATAGTATGGATATGAAACGGCTGCTTATTATTAATAATCAAGATTCTTTTACATATAACTTAGTAGATTTAATTCGTCGATTAACAGTGCCTTTTGAGGTGGTTAATGTGCAAGAATTGGACCTATCTAAGGTAGAGAATTATAGTCATATTCTGCTCTCTCCTGGCCCTGACGTGCCTCGTGCTTATCCTCAATTATTTGCAATGTTAGCCAAATATTATCAAACTAAGTCGATTTTAGGCGTGTGTTTAGGTCACCAAACCCTGTGTGAATTTTTTGGTGGCGAACTATATAATTTAGATAAAGTACGCCATGGGCGAATTCAGCGTTTGAAAGTGCGGTCAAATTCGCCTTTATTTGAAGGGCTTCCCTTAGAATTTCAAATTGGCTTATATCATTCTTGGGCGATTCGTGAGCAATCTTTCCCAGATTCTCTTACTATCACAGCCCATTGTTCCGAAGAGGTTGTTATGGCATTTCAACACAAATCTCTACCGATTTACGGTGTTCAATTCCACCCTGAATCCTTCATGACAGAATATGGTGAACAACTCTTACGAAATTGGTTAGAAAGCTAAATTTTTGAAAAAACAGACCGCACTTTTCTGATTTTTTCTAGTGTTTACAACAGCTGACTTATTCCCATATTGACAAAAAATCCACCAATTACTAACCAGCATAGTACTAGTGCACCTAAAATAAGCGGTTTGATGCCTGCTTGTTTAATGGCACTAATGTGAGTGGTTAAACCTAGAGCCGTCATCGCCGCGATGAGTAATAGCCCGTCAATTTGTACAATCCACTTTACAATATGAGCAGGAATGAGTGAGAAAGAGTTAATAACTGCCATTAAAATAAAGAGAAAGGCAAACCAAGGAATCGTGATTTTATTGCTTTGTGGATTATCACTTTGTTTCGTGAGTAACCAAGAAATAAAGAGTAAAAATGGTGCAAGCATCATTACACGGATCATTTTTGATATAACTGCTGTATCCGCAACGGCTGAACTGATGTTACCGCCTGCTGCATAAACTTGGGCAACTTCGTGTACACTCGAGCCAATATAAATACCAAATTGATGCTCACTTAACCAATTTGCAAGATAAGGATACATAGCTGGATATAAAAACATGGAGATTGTACCAAAAATGACAATCACAGCGACAGAAACTGACACTTGATGTGATTCTGCTTTTGTCACAGGTTGCATTGACATAATCGCGGCAGCACCACAAATACTACAGCCACCTGCAGTTAAATAAACAATTTGTTTATCCATGTTTAAATAACGAAGTCCAAGCCAAACAGTAAGAGCAAAAGTACTGATTAACATAATCGCATCTGTGGCGATAGCATTAACACCTACGGCGCTAATATCTTGAAAGGTTAAACGGAAACCATACAAAATAATACCTAGACGTAATAGTGTGCCTTTGGCAAAGATGACACCTTGTGCGGTATATTGTGAAAATTTAGGATAAAGCGTGTTGCCAAGGAAGATGCCTAATAGAATTGCGATAGTGAGAGCACTTAGTTTTGCATGGAGAGCGAAAGTGCTTTTAGAAAGTATATCGACAATAAATGTGAGTATTGCAACAAAGATTAAGCCGATATACAGAGTTTTATTTTTCATTACAACGATCCTAATGAGTGAGGATAAGAGAATAAATTTAGAGCAAAAGGATAAAAGGATTTTGCCTGAATGTAAAATTGATTATGACGCTATTAGAGGATTTATCTTGTTTGAGACAACGCAGTCAAGTGTCTAGAGCGTTACATTCGGTTTAACTCAGTTTATAGTTTTTCTTATCAATGCCATATTTTCGCATGCGTAAGTATAATTTTTTACGTGGGATATCTAAATAATTCGCTACTTCATTAATTCTCCCTTGATAGAAAATTAGGGCTTCTTCAATAATTTGTTTTTCATATTCGTTAATTTGCTCATCTAATGGCTTAATATTCTCGGTTTTAATTGATGATGTGATGAAAGTTGGTGTTGAGGTTTGTTCAGCCAGCAATCCAATTGCATAGAGTTCAGCTACATGAATTAATTCTTTGACATTACCTTGCCACTGTTGATTGAGTAAATGTTGGCGTAGTTTTTTCGATGGTTCGACATAGTCTTTATTCAATCTAGCACAACTTTTGTGCACATAATGGCAAAAGATCGGTACTATATCCGTAGCATGTTTTTTTAATGGCAAGAGTTCAAGCTGAGTATGTAAAAATAAGTAATATAATTCTGCGATCAGCGTTTGCGCTTGAATCAAGTGAAGTAAAGGAACATCACTAATCACAATTAAGCGAAATGGATAAGCCTGATGATTGAGTTTGTTAGCGAGTAGCTGTTGCTCGTTGGCAGGTAAATGATGAATATTTTTTAATACTAATGTACCTTGCTTCACGTCATTAATGAGATTTTCAATATTAATAGTGCTTTGTTCTAAGCATTCTATACTGATAAAAGGCGCTTGTTTACGTTGACTTAGTTTATGTAAGTAAGTTGCTGATAAGTGGCGTCCTGTCCCTGTTTCTCCCCATAAAAAAACAGGGACATCAATATCAGCAAGTTTTTGTAATTGATTGCGAATAGTACAAATCCAGTCACTTTGTCCAATAAAGCTTTCATTTAATTTGGCTAATTGCCAGTAACGGTTCTCAATTAATGCAGCCCGTTTTTCTAACGCATGTTCTACTTGAATTAATAAGTTTTCTGGTGAAATGGGTTTTTCCAGAAAGTTAGTTGCGCCTTTCTTGACCGCCTCTACTGCCATAGGGACGTCGCCATGTCCTGTGATCATGATAATAGGGAGCTGTGGATCGCGTTGAGTCATATGTTCCAGTAACGTGAGCCCTGAAATATTGGGCAGCAGTACATCGCAAAGAACGACTCCAATCCAGTTATCCGGGATTTGAGATACGATATCTACAGGATCGGCACAGGTAAGCACTTGATAGCCTTCTTCACGCAATAAATCTTGGTAAGAGTCGAGAATATCAATGTCATCATCAATAAGCAGTACGTTATATGCTGAGTTAAACATCTTGTGTGACCTTAAAAGTTAAAATAATTAATGCGTTATGTTCTAATGTCGAGGCAATACGTAGTTCGCCTTGACATTGCTCCATAATTGATTGACTAATAGATAGTCCCAAACCTAAATTAATAGATTTACTGCTAGCAAAAGGTTGTAGGAGTTTTTCCGTCAATGGCCAACCTTTACCATTATCTGATACCCATAAGCGAATACAGTTTTCATCTATGTTTGCGATTTCAATGCAAATATGGGGAGCAACATGTTCAATAGCCTCGAGGGAATTTAAGAATAAATTGACAAAAACCTGCTCGATTAAAACATCTTCTCCGAGTATATAGGGTAGTTGAGCTGGTATAGTTAAGCGACCTTGGCGATTTTTATGTTGTGTTTCTAATAGTTCCCATGCACTTTGTATGCAGTCTGTTAAATTCACAGCCTGTATTTTCCCCGATCCTTGTCGTGAAAACTGACGTAGGCGTTTGACAATGAGGGCGGTACGTTCGACTAAATGGTTTATTTTGTCTAAATAAGTCAAGACCGCATCTATATTTTGTTTTTTGACCGCTCTTTTGGCACTAAATAAGTAAGCATTCATTGCATTAAGTGGCTGAGTAATTTCATGACTGATTGACGTTAAGGTTTTACCGACAGCAGCTAATTTTGCGGCTTGCGTTAATTCATTTTGTGTATTTTCTAACGCTGTCTGGACTTTAATACGATAGTCAATTTCATCAAGTAAAATTTGGTTACGTAATTCTAATTCTTGTGTTTTTTTCTGCATTTCAAATAGAAATAAGCGTAGGAGTTTTGCAATGCGCCCTAGTTCATCGTTGCCATAAATAGCAATTTTGACATCATCTTCTCCATTAGTCAGTTGCACCACCGCTTGGTTAAGTTGTTGAAAGCGTTTTAGTAAACGTAGACGAATATAAAAAAAGTTAACAGCAATCACAAAAATACAAGCAAGGAGCATCGCGAGAAGAATTAATACGCCATTAAATTGGGTACTTTTTTCTACGATATTATGTAATAAATGAAGCTGATTTTTACTGTTACCAATTTGTGTGTTAATGCGTTGCCGAAAAGCATCAAATACACTTTCACTTTGTGTAATCAATTGTTGCTGCTGTTGGTGTAGGTCCGTTCTGAGTGAAAATAATGTGGGTAATTCTTGTGGATTTAAGCCAAAACGGATGAGTTCCGTTAAAATTTGTTGAATCGTAATAATCGATGAGTGCTTATCCAATAAGGCAATGCGATTATTAATAAGTAAAGAGAGATAACTTAAATAATTATGTAATCGTACAGCACTGTTTTGGCTTGGCTCAGTAATTTGTGTACGTAGCTCAGTAATAATTTGTTCTTCATAGTTAGTAAAATCATAAACTAGCAGCAATTCTTGTTGTAACTTTTTCAATTGTTCAACTTTTTGTGTATTTTGTGGGTGTAGTGCGATGTTATTAGCAAGAGTTGATTGTTGCCAACTCATTTCTTGTAATAATGCGGTAAATTCATTATGAAAATCATTATGTAGCCAATTGATTTTGGAAACAGTTTTGTTCAGTTCTTCGTTTAAAGTGAGTGTTGCAGTGATATTCGCTGAGATTTGTTCCAATAACTGGGATTGTTGATGCAATAAATCAGTTAACTGGTCATCAAGATTTTCATTTAACTCAATGATTAATTCTTTTAAGGTCGTGAGCTGTTGTTTAGCATTGTTATAACGAGCGACTTTATCGTTAGTATTTTTAACATTAACTAGATGAACAAAGGCATTTTGTAAAATATTAATTTGCTCTTCTGTTTGGAATGCGGCTTGTACTTTAGGGAAGTCTTGATCGAGCGCAAAATTAATTTCACTACGTTGTTGTTGCCAAGTATATAACCCTACACCACCAACAAAGAGGCACAGTAATACACTCACTAAAAAAGAGAGCTGTAATCCAGTACTGAGATCTAAATGCTTAAACCATGTTTTCATTCTAAATCTTCCAAAGCTTTAACAAAGGCGACTTGTTGGGCAATGAAAAAATGTTGCCAATTTAACAGTTCTTGTGTGCGATTAAAGTGGGTTAAATAAACCTCATCTTCTGCTTGTGCAGCGGAGACAGGAAGTGCGGTCAGAATTTGGCGTAATTCGGGTAAAGGGCGATTAAGGGCTTGTTCTTTTTGTTGTAACAAACGCCAATGCTCCTGAAGTAAGCCCAAACGATGTGTAATATGTTGTTCAAATAAAAGTTTAACCAATTGTTGTCGTTTAAGTAATAGCTCGTAATTAATTGGTGGTTGTTGAAATAACTGTTGTTGCAATGCGGCTTTCGGGTGTGTTGTAGGTAGAGGTGCAATAGGATATTTGCTCATTTGAACATCAGTTAAAATACGTTGACCTGTCTCGCTTAGTAGAAATTGAATGAATTTGATTGCCTGTGGCTTTTTACTACTTTCAGCCACAATTGCGATAAATGTAGGTGACGCAGGAAAGTGTGGAAAGTAGCGAAAAGCGAGATGAGCATGATTTTGTTGGGTCAAAATATGGGCATAATTATCAATAGTGATGCCAACCGCACCAAGATTGGCTTGAACTTTATCAACGACACCGAAGCTACGAGCAGAAATCGTACCTACATTTAGCATAATCTGTTCAATTAATGCCCATCCTTCTTGCCAACCATGTTTCTGTAATAATGCTTCTAACATAATGTGATTCGTATCAGAGCGAGTTGGACTACTGATGACAATAAGTCCTTGTAAATCAGGATGTGTTAGATCTTGCCAAGATTGTGGTAATGGGCGTTCAACCTGCTGTAATAAGGTTGTATTAAATAACATACCGTAGCCAGAAAGGGCAAATGCCACGGTGGTGGGTTTGAGCATATTGGGTAGAAAGCCTGTGTTATCTTGTAATGTAGTGGGTAACGGAAAAAGCTTGTTTCCTATTTGTAAGTTATAAAACAACATGGGGGAAGAGCTTAGAATTAAATCTACTTCACGGGCTTTTTCAGTTGAGAGTAGTTGATTCAGCGATGCACTCGTGCGATTTAACGTGGTGATAGGTATCGTATTTGGTTGCTTATTCCATTCACTTACTAGATGCTGGATACCTTCTAGTGCAAAAGTCGTGCCGATCACAAGCTCATTCGCTTTTATAGGTAAAGCGAGAAATAAGCTGACGAGACAGATGGTTAATTGCTGAAGTAATTTGGTGCACATGATCTTCACCTTGCTTGACATCAGTTGCCTTGTCATATTACCCAAAATTTTCGTAGCTATGTGCTTTTTTTTGTGATCGAACTCAAAAAAATAAAATTTAAATTTTAATTACTTAGCTTATTTTTTGAGTCATTTATAGGCTTTTTTTCTACTCATTTCTCCCCACCATACTATGATAACTAAAATGAGTTAGATTTGACCTATTGTACTCTTAGAAATGAGTCGGTTTTGACTCCTTTTGGTGTAATAGTGCTGTCTTTTTTTTTGTTATTTTGAGCGTTATTGTAGGTTAAGTTTCATACAGAGTATGAGCTAGGCTAATCAGTATTATCAATTAATTGACTTGATAAATAACGAGAGAGGAAGGGGTAGATTATGAATAAAAAATTATCTTCAGCCATTATTGCACTTGGATTAGGTATGGCGGTGGTTAATGTTGCACAAGCGAATGAACAACTCATTGTATACACTTCAATGAAAGAATCTTTAATTGGTGCATTAAAAGCAAAATTTAATGAAAAACACCCTGAGGTTGCAATGGATTATCAATCAGCGGGTGCAGGAAAATTGATGGCAAAAATTGCAGCAGAAAAAGAATCTGGTCAAATTATGGCTGATGTGATTTGGACTAGTGAAGTACCTGATTTCTTTAAAATGAAAGCAAACGGTATGTTAAAAACCTATGTTTCCCCTGAAGTTGAGCATATTGTTAATCCGTTACCTGACTTTGATGGGTCTTTTACCCCAATTCGTTTAGGGACATTAGGCATTGCTTATAACACAAGATTTGTTAAAGAGCCACCAGTAGAATGGGCGGATATTACTGGCTCAAAATATAAAGGTGCATTTGGGATTGCTAATCCAGCATTATCTGGTACCTCTTATATGAGTGTTGCCTTATTGAAGTCGACATTTGGTTGGGAGTTTTTTGAAAAAATCAAAGCCAATAAGGGCAAAGTGGGTAAAGGATCTGGCCAAGTTATCGATGATACCGCTTCAGGTGACTTATTAGCTTCATTAGCAGTGGACTATATTACAAATGATAAAATTAAAAAAGGCGCTCAGCTTAAATTAGTTTATCCAAAAGAAATGTTAGTGATTCCAAGTCCAGCAGCGATTTTCAAAGGCACGAAGAATCCAGCTTCCGCACAAAAATTCATTGATTTCTTATTATCTGAAGATGCACAAAAAATTATTGCTCATGAGGGAACTTTGCCTGTACGTAAAGGAATTACGACTTTAGAAGGTATGCCAACGGTAGAAGATGCTATTAGTCGCGCTATTCCAATTGATTATCAAGCTATCTTGACAGAGAAAGAGGAAACCGTGAAAAAATTTGCCCAAATTCTGCAAGGTCGTCAATAAAACAGGAGTGCTTTATGGCAACAATCACCTTTGAAAAAGTCAGTAAAGCATTTGGCTCAAATGAAGTGCTAAAAGATTTATCGCTTGTAGTAAAAGACGGTGAATGTTTTACCCTTCTTGGACCATCTGGTTGTGGGAAAACCGTGTTATTGCGCTTACTTGCAGGCTTTGAAGTGCCAGATGCTGGGCGCATTTTAATTGATGAACATGTTGTTTCTGATCCCGTAGCGGGTATTGATATTCAGCCAGATCAGCGCAGTTTAGGCGTAGTCTTTCAAGACTACGCAGTTTGGCCACATATGACGGTATTTGACAATATAGCTTATCCGTTAAAGTTGAAAGCATTAGATAAAGCAGTGATTCAGCAACAAGTGATGGATGTTGTTGATTTAGTCAATTTAACAGGGTTAGAACAGCGTTTACCTTCACAGCTTTCTGGTGGGCAACAACAGCGTGTTGCATTAGCGCGAGCATTAGTCGCAAAACCTTCTTTGATGTTACTTGATGAACCATTAAATAACTTAGATGCGAATTTGCGAGAAGAAATGCGCTTTGAGATCAAAGAGTTACAAAAGAAATTAGGTATTACTATTTTATATGTAACACATGATCAGGAAATTGCACTCGCTATTTCAGATCGTTTAGCCATCATGGATAAAGAGGGTCATATTCAACAAATTGGTACACCATGGGAAATCTATGAGAAATCTGCCAATGAGATGGTATTTCAGTTTATGGGATTAGCCAATTTTATTCCCGTACGTTATGAACAAGGACAGCATTTGGTTGGGCAAGGTATGCAAAGGATCGAATGGGCAGACCTACCTGCTGAGAATGGGAAACTAGGTTGCCGCCCATCAGATATTATATTAAACAAGACAGGTAGTGGGTTAAAAGGCAAGATTGTACGAGCCAGTTTCCTTGGTGCAATTATGGATTACATGATTGATATTGATGGTGTGTTATTGCGTACAGAAGTTTCAACAAATACCGCCTTGCAGCATGATTTGATGTTTACTGAGGGGGATAATTGTGTGGTGAATTTCCACGATTTACTTTGGTTTGCTGACGAACAACAAGCTGTTCAGCAAGGGAGGGAATAACAATGACAGCGGTTATTCAGAAAAAAAGTCCATTTAATGTGGCAAATGCAATTCTTGCCCTATCTATTGGTATTTTAGTGATTGTTGTCGCAGTGCCTGTGCTATTAATTTTTATTAATTCTTTTTGGGTTAATGGGCAATTTAATATCACTGATGTGGTGATGATTTTAAAACAACAAGAAACTTATGAGGCATTACTAAACTCTTTATTTATTGCGGTTGGTGTGACAATCATGAGTACCATCGTCGGGACGTTTTTTGCTTGGTTAGTTACACGAACGGATTTACCTTATAAAGGTTTTATGAAAGTAATGTTCTTAGTACCGTTTATGTTACCTTCTTTCATTGGTGCATTAGCTTGGAAAATGTTACTTTCTCCTCGTGCAGGCTATATTAATCGTTTCTTCATGGATACCTTTGGTTTAGAAGAACCGATTTTCAATATTTATAGCTACGCTGGTATTATGGCAGTAGAAACCATGTACCTTTTCCCATTTGTCTTTATTCAAGTGTGTGGCGCACTTGAACGAATGGACCCAACACTAGAAGAATCGGCACGGATTTCTGGTGCTAGTTTATTTACGATTACTCGCAAAATTACGATTCCATTAGTGATGCCAAGTATTGTGTCAGGTGCATTACTGATCATGCTGTATTCTATGGCTCACTTTGGTACAGTTGCAGTATTAGGGGTTGAAAATGGAATTTTTAATATCCCAACGTTGATTTATGAACGCATTCACCAAAGTGCGGGAAGTTTTGAAGCTATTCGTACAGGTACTGTTTTAGCAACAGTACTGGTTGCTACAGCAGCATTAATCATTTGGTTGCAAAATAAAATTCTAAATCGAGGACGTTTCCAAATTATTGCAGGAAAAAGTTTCCGTCCTGTTGAAGTAAAGCTCAGAGGGTTAAGAATGCCATTATTAATCATCTGCTTGCTTTATATCGCATTCACTATTGTCTTACCGACAGTGACTATCTTTATTGTGGGTGGATTAAAAACCTACGGCTTACCAATTACTTGGGAAAACCTCACGTTAGATAATTATAAATTTATCTTGTTTGATTGGCAGTTGACTAAAGATGCAATTCGTAACAGTGTCTTGCTCGGCTTAGCTGCTGCGGTGATCACTATGTTTGCAGGCGTGATGATTTCTTATGTCATCGTGAAAATGCGTGTAAAAGGGAAAGGCATTTTAGAGTTTTTAGGTATGTTGCCATTCTCTGTACCAGGCTCAGTGATTGCGTTAGGGGTGATCTTAGCTTGGAGTGGTAAGTTTGGTATTAATTTATACAATACCGTTTGGATTATTTTGATCGCATATATTGCACGCTATATGGCATTCTCCTTGAAAGCTAACTCTGCTGCATTAGAGCAAGTCCATGATTCATTAGTTGAAGCCGCGCGCGCTTGTGGTGCAAGTATGTGGCAGTCTTTAAAAGATGTGGTTGTACCTTTAGTTCGTCCAGGTATGATTGCTGCATTTTTCTTAATCTTCCTCCCTGCATTACGTGAGTTAACCGTCTCTGTCATGTTATATGGACCTTCTACACGGACGATTGGTGTCGCGATTTATACTCTCAACGAAGATGGTGAAACGGTTTATTCCGCTGCACTAGCAGGTATCGCGTTGATTATTATTGTGTTTGGGCAAACGGTAATTAAACGTTATGCCGAGAAGAAAACACAGAAATAACCGAATTTTAAGGAGAAAACTATGAGTTATATTCAACTTAATCATGTAATGAAAAAATTCGGTGATGTCATTGCGATTCCAGATTTAAGTTTGTCGATTGAAAAAGGCGAATGTTTTTCTATGCTAGGTCCTTCTGGTTGCGGCAAAACTACCACATTACGTATGATTGCGGGTTTTGAGGATCTGGATGGTGGAGAAATTCGTGTCGGGGAGCGTTTGCTTTCGTCTAAAGTGACAAACTTCTATTTACCACCTGAAAAGCGAAACTTTGGTATGGTATTCCAAGCCTTTGCAGTTTGGCCACATATGACAGTGTATGACAATGTTGCCTTTCCTTTGACGTTGAAAAATTTGTCAAAGCAAGAAATCGAAACACGTACTAACGAGGCACTAAAGCATACTAATTTATTGAAAGTAGCAGATAAAAGCCCAGATGATCTATCGGGTGGTGGTAAGCAACGAGTTGCGTTAGCACGTGCGCTGGCATTGAATCCTGATGTGATGTTATTAGATGAGCCTTTGTCGAGTTTAGACCCGCATTTAAGGGAAGAAATGCGTTTTGAAATTAAGGCATTACAACGTAAATTTGGTTTTTCAATTATTTATGTTACTCATGACCAAGCAGAGGCTATGGCGTTATCAGATCGTATTTTGGTAATGAAAAAAGGGATGATTGAACAAATTGATACACCGTTAAATGTCTATAATAATCCTGCCAATAAATTTGTATTTAATTTCATTGGGCTTTCTAATCAGCTAAATGTTAGTTTGTCTGCACAAGGTGTATCTTTTGCAGGGATTGAAAGACATTTTACGATTAATCCTGCACCTGCTAGCGAACTGATTCAGCAAGGTCAGGCTATTTTAGCGACTCGTCCATCAGAAATCGACTTTGTAAATCAAGGTGGTATTCCTGGTGTCGTAAAACGCCGTTCTTATTTAGGTGAGGTTGTTGATTACAGTATCGTAATTGGTCAACAAGAATTGCGTATACAGAAAGGACGACGTGACGCAGGTCCAAAAGAAGGAGAAGCTTGCCAGATCGCATTTAGCCGCTTGCATTGGTATCCAGCTGAGTAAGGATTGGTTTAAATAACGCAAATAAAGCGCTGCGAATGCAGCGCTTTCTATTTGTTTACTTAAAAAGTGCGGTATGAATTTATGAAATTTTTACCGCACTTTAACTTTAGCCGATAGCTAAATTAGTATTGATTTGCCTGATAACCATGATATGCATTAGTTAAAATCACTTCCATATCCGCAACCACTGGCAAACGTGGGTTTGCTGGTGAACACTGATCTTCAAAAGCCGCTAACGCAATTTGGCGACGTGCATCCATCCATTCTTGTTCGTTAATACCTTGTTCTTTGAAAGACATTTTAATACCGACACGCTCAGCTAGTTCATAACAGGCTTGAGCAAATGCTTTCACCCCTTCTTCTGGTGTTGAACATGGTAAACCAAGCATACGAGCAATATCTTGGTATTTTACATCCGCTTTGTAATAATTATATTTTGGCCACGTTGCTGTTTTTTGTGGACGAGTGCCGTTATAACGAATCACATGTGGCATTAATACGGCATTAGTACGTCCATGTGGAGTATGGAAACGCCCCCCAATTTTGTGTGCGAGAGAGTGGTTCATCCCTAAGAAGGCGTTAGCAAATGCCATACCTGCCATAGTTGAAGCATTATGCATTTTCTCACGAGATTCAGGATCTTTTTCTTTGACAGAGCGTTCTAAATGTTCAAACACTAATTTAATCGCTTGTAGGGCTAAGCCGTCTGTAAAGTCATTAGCAAGCACAGATACATAAGCTTCTGTAGCATGAGTTAATACATCTAAACCTGTATCTGCTGCGACATGTGCTGGGACACTCATGACAAATGCAGGGTCAACAATTGCTACAGTCGGTGTCAGTGAATAGTCAGCAATTGGGTATTTTTTGTCGCCTTCTGTAATTACTGCAAATGGAGTGACTTCTGAACCTGTTCCTGAAGTTGTTGGAATACCAACAAAGCGTGCTTTGCGACCTAATTGCGGGAATTTGAAGGCACGTTTACGAATATCCATAAATTTCTGTACTAAGTCACGGAAGTCCACTTCGGGTTGTTCATAGAATAACCACATGACTTTTGCAGCATCCATCGCAGAACCACCCCCCAATGCAATAATTGTATCTGGTTGATAATTGCGGATTAACTCAGCACCACGACGAACGGTTTCAATAGATGGATCAGGTTCAACATCGGCGAATAATTGATAAGTGACATGATTACCACGCGCAGTAATTTGTTTGGCAATTTTTTCCACAAAACCTAAATCCACCATCGTACGATCAGTGACGATGACAACTCGTTCCATGCCTTTCATGGATTGTAAATATTGAATTGAATCACGTTCAAAATAGATTTTTGAAGGTACTTTAAACCACTGCATGTTATTTCTCCGTCTTCCCACACGTTTAATATTTAATAAATTGACCGCACTTACGTTGTTGCCTACGGAGTTTTTACCGTAAGAACCACAACCAAGGGTGAGAGAAGGGAGGAAAGAATTATAGACATCACCGATACCACCGAAGGTAGAAGGTGAGTTCCAAATAACACGAATCGCTTTTACACGCTCTCCATACGCTTTCGCAATATCTGCATTTTTCGTATGAATTGCTGCGGAGTGACCTAAACCATGGAAATTCACCATTGCTTCTGATAAAGCAAATCCTTGTTCAGTCGAAGTCGATTTTAAGATAGCCAATACTGGTGATAATTTTTCACGAGTCAGTGGTTCTTTTTCACCGACCTCTTTACATTCTGCTGCTAAAATATTAGTTTTTTCTGGCACTTTAAAGCCTGCTTGTTCAGCAATCCAAGTGGCTGGTTTACCTACTACATTAGCATTTAATTTTGCACCACCACAGTTTGCACTATTTGCTTTCACACCAAAAATGAATTCTTCTAGCATTGTTTTTTCTTTTTTATTAACAAAGTACACACCATAAGATTTCATTTCTGCCACAAATTCATCATACACCTCCTGATCAACAATTGCTGCTTGTTCAGATGCACAAATCATGCCGTTATCAAAGGCTTTTGACATCACTATATCGTGTGTCGCTTGTTTGATGTCAGCTGTTTTTTCAACATATGCAGGCACGTTACCCGCCCCTACACCTAATGCAGGTTTTCCACAAGAATAGGCGGCTTCCACCATTGCATTACCACCAGTGGCAAGAATTGTGGCAATACCAGGGTGTTTCATTAATGCGGCAGTTCCTTCCATTGATGGTTTTTCTATCCATTGAATACAATCTTTAGGTGCGCCTGCCTCCACTGCTGCTTGATAAACAATTTGTGCAGCATGAGCAGAAGATTGTTGGGCAGAAGGATGGAAAGCAAAAATAATTGGGTTACGGGTTTTGAGTGAGATAAGCGCTTTAAAAATAGTAGTTGAAGTTGGATTTGTTGTAGGTGTAATACCACAAATAACACCGACAGGATCCGCAATTTCTGTAATACCCGTGACATCATCTTCACTAATTACCCCAACGGTTTTTAAATTACGCATATTATTCACGACATATTCACATGCAAACAAGTTTTTCGTGGCTTTGTCTTCAAAAACACCACGTCCTGTTTCTTCATACGCATGCATCGCAAGTACACCATGTTGATCCAATGCGGCAACAGAGGCTTTTGCTACAATATAATCTACTTGTTGTTGATTAAGTTGGCGAAATTTTTCTAGCGCCACTAATCCTTTTTCAACCAGTAGATTAACTTCTGATTGTGCTGGGCTAAGCGTATTTTCAGCAGTATGACTCATCATAATTTCTCCTAAAGATTTATAAAATTGAATTATTTAAACTGAAAAAATTATAGTCATTTATATACCTAAAAAGTAGCATAATCGGCAAAATCCACGGAAATTGTGATTTTGATCAACTTTTTTTGGTGTGCTTATTTTGTACACAATATTTTTTCTTATCCCTCTTTATTTCTCGTTAAAGATCATGGATACTATCGCCCTTTTTATCAGCCGATATTTTTTATTTATTTCTAAGGAAACTTGTTATGTCATCAGCAAAAAATTATGCAAATCCAGGTCCATTAGGCCTATGTGGTTTTGCGTTAACAACGTGGTTATTAAGTCTCATTAATGGTGGTTTTTTTGACGCACAAAATTTAGGTCTTGTATTTGGTATGGCATTTGCTTTTGGTGGTACTGCACAAATTATTGCAGGCATGTTTGAATATAAGAAAGGTAACACTTTTGGCTTCACCGCCTTTATTAGTTATGGTGCATTTTGGTGGTCATGGGCATTGTTTGTTATCTTCTTTAAAGGGAATACGACGCCACAATTTGTAGGTTGGTATTTAGCAGTTTGGGGAACATTTACTTTAATGATGTTCTTAGCTTCTTTTAGCAAACCACGTGCATTACAAACGATTTTCTTCTTCTTAACCTTAACTTTTTATGCATTAGCGATTGGTGATGCAACAGAAAACCACAGCATTGTGAATTTCGGCGGTTATTTAGGTTTAGTGACTGCTTTGTGTGCATTTTATTTAGCCGCAGCAGAAATGTTGATTGACTCCTATGGTCGTGAAATTCTGCCAATTGGAGCAAAAAAGTAAGGTATTCATAATTCATAGAGGGGGCTTGATGTAGGCCCCTTTTTTATTGATCTATTCTGATTTATGTGCGGTTCGTTTTGCCTCAGTTTTCTTGTCTACTGAAATCGGCTTATACCTTCTTGATATAAAATCTCGCAGTAAATTGTTTGCTTTATGTACAACAGGGATCTATATTGATTATTGAGAATATTAGGCTTTATCTCATTTTTAGATATCTACGCTGACATAAATAAGAGAGGCTATTTATGAAAAAAGTGCTTTTAATTTCTAGTGTTGTTTTAGGGCTTTGTTACTCCACAACGAGTGTAGCGTTTAGTGAAAAAAATATTGACGTTTATAGCCAAGCGATGAACAAAAATATACCTGTTACAGTTGTTTTACCTGAGGGTTATACTGAAGCGAAAAAATACAGCACGATTTATACACTGCACGGTTGGTCTGGTAATAACCGCAATTATCCTGAAAAAACAGGCTTAGGTAAATTGGCGGACAAATATGGTGTGATCTATGTTTCACCAGATGGCAACTATGATAGCTGGTATGTAGATAGTGAACTCAAAAAAGATTCTAAATATTACACTTTTGTGGCAAAAGAGTTAGTTGACTATATTGATAAGCATTATGCGACAGAGCCAACTAAAGAGCAGCGAGCGATTACTGGATTAAGTATGGGGGGATTTGGTGCATTATACATTGGCATTAAAAATCAACATGTATTTGGTCAGATTGGGAGTATGAGTGGTGGTGTGAATATTGAACAATTTAAAAACAATTGGGGAATTGCAGCAGTAGTCAATGATCATTGGCATGACTATAACATTAAGGATTTAGCGCATAGTCTCATTTTTACGAAAAGCCAGATCATTATCGATTGTGGTATTGACGATTTCTTTATTGAACCAAACCGTGAATTACATCGAAAATTATTGGATTTAAATATTCCGCATACTTATACCGAAAAACCAGGTGGACATACATGGGCTTATTGGACGGATTCCATTGGACAGCACACCCATTTCTTTACACAGCATTTTGCCCAGCATAGAACCAAATAGTCTAAGAAGAGGCACGACCATGTGCCTCTTACTTTTCATACCAAATTCGATTGATATAAAAGATCACTAAGCCAGAGGGAGTTTCAACTTTAATTTCATCATCAATGGCTTTACCAATCAGCGCTCGCGCAACAGGCGAATCAATTGAAATCCAATTTTTCGCAGGATCAAACTCATCACAGCCGACAATCCGATATTGTTTTTCTTCACCGACTTCATTTTCCAGCGCTACCCAAGCACCAAAAAAAACTTTACCTTCTTGTTTAGGGTGGTAATCAACAATTTGCAAGACTTCTAAACGTTTAGTGAGAAAGCGGACACGACGATCGATTTCGCGTAAGCGCCGTTTACCATAAATATATTCGGCATTTTCACTGCGATCGCCTAATGCCGCGGCATCAGAAACCGCTTGTGTGACTTTAGGGCGCTCATCCTTCCACAAAAATTTTAATTCCTGATCTAACGTGTTCCAGCCTGAACGAGTAATATAATTTGATTTTGCCATATATTTTCTCTTGTCTAATGAGGAGATTATGCCTTTTCAATATGGATTAAATAGAGGCTAGTTTAGCATTATTTTTCCCGTGCAAAAATGAGAAAAACTATCAATTAACCCTAAAAAACAGTATCCTATTGCCAATTTTTATCATGTTATTTTTAAAGAAGTCGTTCTATGTTAAATCAACAAATTAGTCAAATTATTGCCACAGAGCTAACCGTACAGCCACAACAAATTCTTGCAGCAATTCAACTTTTAGATGATGGTAATACCATTCCTTTTATTGCGCGCTATCGTAAAGAAGTCACTGGTGGCTTAGATGACACCCAACTACGCCACTTTGAAACCCGTTTAATTTATTTGCGTGAGCTTGAAGATCGCCGTCAAACTATTTTGAAATCCATTGAAGAACAAGGCAAATTAACAGACGAGCTACGCACCCAAATTCAGCAGGTCCAAAGTAAAACCGAATTAGAAGATTTATATCTCCCTTACAAACCAAAACGCCGCACTAAAGGGCAAATTGCGATTGAAGCAGGCCTTGAGCCATTGGCGGATTTACTTTGGAACAGCCCAGAAAATGATCCTGAAACCACCGCACTTTCTTTCGTCGATAGTGAAAAAGGTGTATCAGATAGCAAAGCAGCATTAGACGGAGCAAGATACATTTTAATGGAGCGTTTTGCCGAAGATGCGACACTTTTAGCGCAAGTTCGCCGCTATTTACAACAAAGTGCGGTATTAGTTTCAAAAGTTTTAGAAGGCAAAGAAGCAGAAGGTGCTAAATTCCAAGACTATTTTGATCATCAAGAACTCTTTAAAAATGTCCCTTCACACCGTGCACTGGCGATGTTCCGTGGACGCAATGAAGGTTTCTTACAGTTAAGTTTAAATGCGGATCCTGAACAAGAAGAAGGTGCACGTCAAAGTTACTGTGAAGAAATTATCCGCCAACATTTAGGTGTACGTTTTACAGGACAGCCCGCAGATAAATGGCGTGAACAAGTGATTGCTTGGACGTGGAAAATCAAAGTTGCATTGCACTTAGAAACAGAATTAATGGGCAGCTTACGTGAAAAAGCGGAAGAAGAAGCGATCGATGTTTTCGCCAGAAATTTAACCGCACTTTTAATGGCAGCCCCAGCAGGCGCGAAAAATACCATGGGCTTAGACCCAGGGTTACGTACAGGGGTAAAAGTTGCTGTTGTGGATAATACAGGTAAATTACTGGCAACGGATACGGTTTATCCACATACGGGACAAGTAGAACGCGCGGCACTGGCGATTTATCAGCTTGGTAAAAAACATAATGTAGAGCTGATTGCGATTGGTAACGGTACAGCATCGCGTGAAACAGAACGCTTTGCCAAAGACATTATGAAACAATTCACTGACTGGCAAGCGCAAACTGTGGTGGTGAGTGAAGCGGGTGCATCGGTGTATTCGGCTTCTGAATTAGCAGCAGCAGAATTCCCAGAATTAGATGTTTCCTTGCGTGGTGCGGTGTCGATTGCTCGTCGTTTACAAGACCCATTAGCCGAGTTAGTCAAAATCGAACCGAAAGCGATTGGTGTAGGACAATATCAACACGATGTGAACCAAAGCCAATTAGCCCGCAAACTCGATGCGGTAGTGGAAGACTGCGTGAATGCAGTAGGAGTCGATTTAAACACGGCATCTGCCCCATTATTGGCACGTGTGGCAGGGATGACCAAAACTCTTGCACAAAATATCGTGGCATACCGTGATGAAAACGGGCGTTTTGACAGCCGTGATCAACTGAAAAAAGTGCCTCGTTTAGGGCCGAAAGCGTTCGAGCAATGTGCAGGGTTTATGCGTATCGCAGAAGGTAAAAATCCACTTGATGCGTCGGGCGTTCACCCAGAGGCTTATCCTGTGGTCGAGAAGATTTTGCAAGCGACCGAGCAATCAATCCAAGATTTAATGGGTAATGCGAGTGCTGTTCGTCAGCTTGATGCGAAGAAATTTATTGATGACCAATTCGGTTTGCCAACCGTACAGGATATTTTCAAAGAGCTTGAAAAACCGGGTCGTGACCCGCGTGGTGAATTTAAAACTGCGACCTTTATGGACGGCGTGGAAGAAATCAGCGACTTGAAAGCGGGTATGATTTTAGAGGGTACTGTGACTAACGTGACTAACTTTGGTGCTTTTGTGGATATCGGTGTGCATCAAGACGGTTTAGTGCATATCTCGTCACTTTCCGATAAGTTCGTGGAAGATCCGCACCAAGTGGTGAAAACGGGCGACATTGTGAAAGTGAAAGTGCTTGAAGTGGATGTACCTCGTAAACGTATTGCCCTAACTATGCGTTTAGAGGAAAGTGCAGTGAAAAACTCCGACAAAACAGACCGCACTTTATCGGCAAAATCACGTAGCAACCCTTCCACAAAAGGTCGTGATCGCTCAGCTGGCAATAACGCAATGGGCAATGCCTTTGCTGATGCGTTGAAGAATTGGAAGAAGTAAGGAAAATAATATGGATATGAACAAAATCACCTTCTTTACTCGCTTTGAACAAGATATTCTAGCCAGTCGTAAAACGATTACCATTCGTGATAAATCAGAATCGTATTTTCAGCCAAATCAAATTTTGGCTGTTTACACCAATGAGACCGATCGATTTTTTGCCAAAATCAAAGTGCTATCAGTGACACCAATTCATTTTGATGATTTGTCAGAACAACACGCCCAGCAAGAAAATATGACCTTGCCAGAGTTGCGTCAGGTGATTAAAGGCATTTATCCGCAAGATGAGCAATTTTGGGTGATTGAATTTGAGTTAGTGAAGTAATATTAGATATGAATAAAGTGCGGTCAGAATGTTTAACATTTCTCAGCATTATGTAGCAGTTGCAAAAAGACCTATCGCACTAAAAAATCTACAATCCTTGTAAGTTTAACGACTGACAAGGATTTTTTATCAGTATAAAACCTCAGTATTGTTTGCCAGTTCAACGAAAAATCAAAGAGAGTAAAAATGAGCGATTTGTTGGCAAAGTGACACGTAAAATATGTGGATGCCGTCTTATAAATACAGTATGAGGAGTGTATTATGGAATAAAAATAGAGCAAGTGACTCAAATCCTTTGCTCTATTTAATAGTCGTGATTAATGTATTTTCTGCGCACCGACAAAATGCTTCACTTTCGGTTTATCGCCTTGGTGGAAAGCATTGACTTCTGCTTGTAAATCAGCATCTGCTTGAGAAACTCGGTGGTGCTGGCGTAAATGCTCAGCCCAACTTTCCACAAAGAACCATTCGATAAAATGATTTGGTTTTTCCACATCTTCCAATACGCCCCATGCATAAGCGCCATCTTTACGGCGTTGTTCGGCAAGTTGGTGTAACTTACTTAAGAAAGCTGATTGGTTTTCTGGGTTGATTTGGTATTCCACCTGAATCATTACTGGTGAGCGGTCAAGTGCCACATCGGAATGGGTATGCGGTTGCTCCCAATGGTTCGACGGGTTGAGATCGTCTTCGCCCTGTGGCAATTTTTTGCGGTATGCCAACGCATTAGCTATAACTAAGGCAACACCCGCTACCACTAAGGTGCTTGGTAAGCCGATGTATTGTGCCACCGCTCCCCAGCTTAAACTACCCAAGGTCATCGCCCCGTTGAACACCGTTAAGTAAATTGCTAAGGAACGACCACGTACCCAGTTCGGTAAGATAGCTTGAGCAACGCTGTTTAACGTGGTGAGTGCCGTTATCCAAGCGAAACCAAGTAGGCAAAGTGCCGGAATGGCTGTCCATTTGGGCGGTGAGAGAGCTAAAAAGCCCATCACAATAGCACTAAGAATAGCGGCACCGAGTAAAAGTTGGTCGGAATTTAGTCGTCTTCTTAAACGCGGTAATAAAACTGCCCCGATAATAGCTCCCACGCCCACTGCCGCTAATAAAATACCGTAAAAACCTGCGGTGCCTTCTAATAATTGGCGAGCCACTAAAGGCAACAACGCCCATACTGCACTGGCGAATAGGAAAAAGAAAATCGCTCTAAATAAGATGATATGTAAGGCTTTGCTTGAACGTGCGTAACGTAACCCCGCACGAAATGCCCCAGTGAAATTCTCTGCCAGTTCGTCCGTTTCTTTTTTCGCCCGTTTCCACCAGATCAAAGCGGCAATCACGAAAGCATAACTGATCACATCAATGCCATAAGCAAACGAAGCACCAAGTTGGGCTAAGACGACACCGCCAATGGCTGGCCCGATAGCACGAGAGATGTTGATACCTAATGAATTGAGTGCAACGGCATTTTTTAAATCAGCACGAGAAACCAATTCAGGCACAATGGCTTGCCAAGTCGGTGCCATTAAGGCGGCACCAACGCCACCGATAAAGGTGAATAACACTAAGGTAGTGACGGATTGCAAACCTGTGGCAGAAAGGAACATCAAGCTTGCGCTACTAAATGCGAGGATAAATTGAATGCCGATAAGGAATTTTCGTCTATCTAAAATATCCGCCATCACGCCCGCAGGAATGGCGAGTAGGAAAATTGGCAAGGTGGTTGCTGCTTGAATAAGGGAAACTGCAGCAGGTGATGCAGAAAGATCGGTAATTAACCAGCCACTTGCTACATCTCGAATAAAGCTCCCCACGTTACCCAAGACGGTGGCAATCCATAACACTAAGAAGAGCTTTTGTTTTAGCGGTGCAAAACCGCTTTGTTCTGATACGCTCATTTTATCTCCAAAACAAGCGGTCGGAATTGGGGGAGAATTTGCACGTTGTATTTAAAATTGCCCAAAACCGACCGCACTTAACTTATACCATCCAACAAGAACAGCCTAATGCACCGAAGAAACTTTTTAGGTCTGAACTTGGAATAGATGATCCCCAAGCTTTTGCGTGATCATGTCCATGTAATCCGCAAGAGCTTGCACAACCACAGCTAGCAATGGCTTGTTGGCGAATTGGTGAAAGTGAGTTTTTGCCTGCACCTTCAGGATCGCCCCAAGCGGCAAAGCCTTTAAATTTGCGAGTTGGTGACCAATCTGGCATCGCTGGCGGAAGTGGATTTTCATCTAAGGAAGCAAAGTCGCCATCACCAAACACAATACGCCCACCCACAACGGTTAAATGTGAGGTTAAGAAAGAAATCTCATCTTCTGGAACAGTAAAGTAATCTTTACTTGGCACGATGAAATCCGCAAATTGCCCTACTTCAATACGTCCACGTTTGCCTTCTTCATTAGAGAACCAAGCCACATTTTCCGTCCACATACGCAGAGCCGTTTCACGATCAAGTAAGTTGCGTTGTGGATATAAACGAGTGTCACCAACGGTTTTACCTGTAGTAAGCCAAGAGAGCGATACCCAAGGGTTATAAGAAGCAACACGGGTTGCATCTGTCCCTGCGGATGTTTTCACTCCGCTTTCCAAAATGCGTTTGACTGGTGGTGTTGCTTCTGCGGCAACCGCGCCATAACGCTCGACAAAATATTCCCCTTGATATGCCATACGATGTTGTACAGCAACGCCACCGCCTAATTCAGCAATACGGTCAATGGATTTTTGTGAAATGGTTTCTGCATGGTCAAAGAACCAGTTAATGCCTTGTAATGGAATATCCTTATTTACTTTCTCAAACACATCTAAGGCACGAGAAATCGTTTCATCGTAAGTGGCGTGTAAACGCCAAGGCCATTTGTTTTCGGCAAGAATACGCACTACTTCTTCCAAATCGCCTTCCATTTCAGGTGGCATATCTGGACGCGGTTGGCGGAAGTCTTCAAAGTCTGCCGCTGAGAAGACCAACATTTCCCCCGCACCATTGTGACGGAAATAGTCTGTACCTTGCTTATATTTCACCGAAGATGTCCAACGTAAGAAGTCTTCTTTCTCTTCTTTTGGTTTTTGCGTAAATAAGTTATAGGCAATACGCACGGTGAGTTGATTTTCGTCTGATAATTTTTGAATCACTTCATAATCATCAGGATAGTTTTGGAAACCACCGCCCGCATCAATCACGCCCGTTACGCCCAAGCGGTTCAGTTCACGCATAAAATGGCGAGTGGAATTGAGCTGATACTCAAATGGTAATTTTGGTCCTTTGGCAAGGGTTGAATATAAAATCATCGCATTCGGTTTAGCTAATAACAAGCCCGTTGGATTGCCCTTACTATCACGCAGAATTTCACCGCCCACAGGATTTGGCGTATCTTTGGTATAACCCACCGCTCTTAATGCGGCACCATTTAATAGTGCACGATCATAAAGGTGCAAAATAAAGACTGGCGTATCTGGTGCAATAGCGTTGATTTCTTGAATAGTTGGCAGGCGTTTTTCTACGAATTGATGTTCCGTAAAACCACCGACCACACGCACCCATTGCGGTGCAGGCGTAATATCCACTTGAGCTTTGAGCATTGCCATTGCATCAGCAAGGCTACGTACGCCGTCCCAACGTAATTCTAAGTTGTAATTCAAACCGCCACGAATAATGTGGGTATGGTTATCAAATAAGCCTGGCAGAACACCCTTGCCTTTCAAGTCGATACAACGTGTTTTTTCAGTGGCAAGTGGCATCACTTCCGCATCGCTACCTACTGCTAAAAATTTGCCGTTTTTGATCGCAACCGCTTGAGCAACAGGTTGTGCACGATTAAGCGTGGTGATTTTTCCGTTATAGAAAATGAGATCAGGAATTTGTGCTGTCATTCTTTTCCCCTTTTATGTGTAATGAATGTTTACCTGGTAATTGACCCAGAACATGCTCCGTTGTTTGAGTGGCGTGGCAGGCATTCACAAAATCATTGCCTTTAAACAGCTGTTTTGCGACGGGGATAATTTGCTCGCCGAGTAAAATTCCGAGCAGCCCGACTAATGCCACAATAGGTGGTGCAGGAGAGCGAACATCTAAAGCATAATAGATGACGCCAACTAAGACACCTACACCAAATGTGAGAAGATAAAGTTTCATTCGATCACCTATAAAACAAGCGGTGTGATTTTGACAAATTTTTGCAAAATCACACCGCACTTTATTAAGCGTTAAATTTTAAGCGATATTATTTCGCAGGGTTTGGACCGATACGCTTACCATGTTCAACACGCTCAGGTGCTTTGTGAACCATGGTGTAAGCATAATCAACGCCCATACCGTAAGCACCTGAATGCTCTTTCACGATATCAAGCACTGCATCATAGGTATCTTTCTTCGCCCAGTCACGCTGCCATTCAAGCAATACTTGCTGCCAAGTGACAGGAATAATGCCTGCTTGAGTCATGCGGTCCATCGCATATTTGTGTGCTTCTACTGAAGTACCGCCTGATGCATCTGCAACCATATAGATTTCATAGTTGCCTTCTAAGGCTGCACATAAAGCGAAACTTAAGTTACACACTTCTGTCCATAAACCTGCAACGATCACTTTTTTACGACCATTTTTTGCTAACGCATCGCGCACGTTTTGATCGTCCCAAGAGTTCATTGAAGTACGCTCAAGGATTTTGTGATCAGGGAATACCGCTAATAATTCTGGGTACGTGTGACCAGAGAAACCATCAGTTTCAACGGTGGTAATTGTTGTTGGAATATTAAATACTTTTGCTGATTTTGCTAATGCAACCACGTTATTTTTTAAGGTTTGGCGATCGATTGATTGAACACCAAACGCCATTTGTGGTTGGTGATCAATAAAAATAAGTTGGCTGTTTTCTGGGGTTAAAACCTCAAGAAATTTACGATTTGACATGGTCATTCTCCATTAAAAAATAAAAATACTTTCGCAGTAACAAATCGGCCGACCTGTTGAGCGCTAAGTATAATTATTTTCAAATGATGAATAAATGTATTGTTTATTGATTGTTTATTTATTATTTTGAAATAATATGGGTTTGACTGCATTAAATTGTCTTTCTTTTTACTGATTATGTCCTGATACTATTGTTTGCAAGAATAAGGAAAATAATGGAAGATGGGAAAAGATAGTCGTTTTAAAGAGACATAAGTTAAAATCAACGAAAAGAAATGCCCTTAACTTTGTTTTTTGAAGTTAGGGGCATTAAAGTTTTACTGTGGTTAAGACGAGGTTTTGGTCTTTGTACAACGACGACATAATACAAAACATTGTCAAAATTGACCGCTTTTTCATCTCCTTTTGTAATACTATTTTAATACTTGAATGACGATTATTTGTGTTTTTTCAAAAACTCGACACCTGTATCAGGGAAGTCTGTGAACACCCCTGTAGCACCTGCTTTATTTAATAACGCATCATACATTTGGTTCACATCAGTGAAGAAGGCAGGTAGGGCATCTTTACGTACTGTGTATGGGTGAAGCTCCATTTTGTAGTTAGCTAATTCTTTCACTAATGGTGTGTAAACAATGTTACCTACTTTCGATTTTTGATCATCGATCAACATGTACCAGCCTGGTCCTACACCATCTGCATATTTAGCGACTTCAGCCATAGCACCTGGTTTGAACATCCAATCGTAGTTGTAGTTAATCCATTTACCTTGTGCATTTTTCTCTTCGGTTTCATGCCAATCAGTATAGGCGACTAACTGAACAAGTTTAATATCCATACCCATTTTTGGCAGTAATTCGGTTTTAATGCGTTTTAGCTCGTTGAAATCGAAGGTTTGTAGGTAAACCATATCGTCTTTAGTATCATAACCATATTGTTTTAACACTTTTAATGTGGCAGTAGCTATGTCTTTGCCTTCTTGATGGTGTAACCATGGAGCTTTGATTTCTGGATAGATACCAATTTTTTTACCCGTAGATTTTTCTAAACCTTGGATAAATTCAATTTCATCTTCAAAAGTATGAATTTTGAAGTGCGATTTCCACAAAGGGAAACGATTTGGATACACTTGAACTTGTTTTCCGTTTTCCATTTTGAAATTCTCGGTCATTTCTAGACTTTGAATTTCTTTTAAAGTGAAGTCAACTACATAATAACGACCATCTTTTCTTGCTCGATTTGGGAATTTTTTTGCCACATCAGTTAAGCCATCTAAGAAATGATCGTGAATGACAATTAAGCGATTATCTTTGGTCATCGCTAAATCTTGTTCTAAATAATCGGCTTGTTGACCAAATGCTAATGCTTTAGATTCAAGAGTATGCTCAGGTAAATAGCCACTTGCACCACGGTGAGCAATAATTAATTTGTCACTACTACTCATCATAGTTTGGCTTGAACAAGCTGCTAATGTTGAAACCGCAATTGCGGTAGCGATTGCTTTTAATTTCATAGATAGGTCCTCTTGTTAATCAAGTTATTATTTTTCACATCTTGGTTGCATATCGTAGAAATAAAGCTCGTTAATTTCACGATCATAACCAGGATAGAAACCTTTTGGCATACCTAAAACAATTTGTTTGCCACGGTTGGAATGGATAATCATTTGTTTAGTCATTGGATTAACCACTAATCCTTCAATTTCACCATAATCTTTTACATCATCTAAGGTGCGTTCTAAGACAACACGTCCCTCATTATGTTTATCTGAAATCTCGACGCGATATAAATGATCATGTTCTTTTTCGTCTGCTGTGCCGTCATCAGCTGTGAGGTATAATTTCCCTTCATACGCAAATACCCCTTGAATCCATTGTGGAACAGGTTGTAAATGTACTTTACGTTTATATTTACCTGTTTCGAGATCATATTCGTATAAATATCGACCACTCTCTTCACCGACCCAAGACGCCATCCAAATACTTTTATTCACAGTATCCACTGTAATCCCTGACACTTCTACTTGACCTGAGTCGGGATTAAAGTCAAAAGCACGTTTTAACGCGAGTGTATCTGCATCATGAATTGCAATTTGGATATTAGTGCCTACACCATCGGCAAACCATTCTGATGAAACGTACAATTCATTGTTGTAAATATCGATGTCTCCGATGTGATTAGCTTCTTTTTGATAACCGATGAAAGGGGTTTTATTTTCATAAAGTAACTTACCATTCATATCGTATTTGGCGAGTGTAGTACTACCAGACACATAAAGGTATTTACCATCGGTTGTGATACCTTGTCGACCGTTAACCTCCATGACTTTATTTAATTTGTATTCATATTCAGGTAACGCTGTTTTATAGGGTAACTGACAAGTGTCCGCTGCCATCGCAGTTTGTGCTAAGCCTAATGATAAAGTGGCAATGAGAGAGAAAGAAAAGGTGAATTTAGTGAGCTGCATAAGGATTCTCCTTTTAATTTGTGTTGGCGTAAGTTATATAAAAAAAGGAAGAATGTGTTTCACATATCTTCCTTTTTTCTTACCTTACTTATTTACCGTAATGATCATCAAGTCTTGCTTTATGTTTGCTTTCTTCGATCATCGTGATAAACATTAATAAAATAGCTAATACACCACCAGCGATCATGACATAGAAACCACCGTCCCATCCATAGAACTCTGCTGCCCAACCCACTACAGCTGAAGCAGATACAGTACCACCTAAGTAACCGAATAAGCCTGTAAAGCCTGCTGCAGTACCTGCCGCTTTTTTAGGTGCAAGTTCAAGTGCATGTAAACCGATTAGCATTACTGGACCATAAATTAAGAAACCGATAGTTGTCATTAAGATAAAGTCAGTTAATTGATATGGGTTTTCATACCATGCATGGCCTTCATAGAGTGCTAATTCAGATTCTGGTGTAGCAGGGTTCATCCAGAGTGCAACTACAGCAATGGTAGTTAAAATCATGAAAATGAAGCCAGTCAAACCACGTTTACCTTTAAATACATGGTCAGATACCCAACCACAAAGTAGTGTGCCTGGAATAGCGGCTAATTCATAGATAGTGTATGCCCAAGCGGTTCCTTTGATGTTGAAGTGTTTGACTTCACCAAGATACACTGGAGACCATTTTAATACGCCATAGCGGATTAAATAGACGAACACGTTAGCGATTGCGATGTACCATAATAGTTTATTTTTCAATACATAAGTCACGAAGATTTCTTTTGTTGTTAAATCGTGTTCATATGTTTTTTCATTATAGTCATCTGGATAGTCATTACGCCATTTTTCAATTGGTGGTAAACCACAAGATTGTGGTGTATCTTTCATCACGAAATAGATAGGAATTGCGGCGATCATGGCAGCAATACCTGGATAGTAAAGTGCTTGTTGCCATACGTCCTTAGCGGTGGCTTCAACCCCATGAGTACTGAAGTAAATTGCACTCGCGAGTAACACCATTGCACCAGGTACCATTCCCCCTAAGTTGTGCGCAGTATTCCAAATTGAAACGATAGAACCACGTTCTGATTTAGACCACCAATGTACCATTGTACGACCACATGGAGGCCAACCCATTCCTTGGAACCAACCATTTAAGAAAATAAGCACGAACATCACAGCAATACCTGATGTTGCCCAAGGCATTAAGCCCATCATTGTCATACATAAACCAGAAAGTAAAAGACCAAATGGTAGAAAGACTTTTGGATTTGAGCGGTCAGAAATAGATGCCATAAAGAATTTAGATAAGCCGTATGCTAAACCTGCACCAGTACCGATAATACCAAGTTCAGCTTTGTTATACATACCAGCTTCAATCAATCCTTTTTGTGCTAAGTCAAAGTTTGCACGTACAAAATAATAAGCAGCGTAACCAAAAAAGATGCCTGCAAAAACTTGCCAACGCAAGAAACGGTATCTGGCATCTATTTTGTCTGCTGGCAGCTCCGGAATATGCGGAGCGGGTTTAAATGGACCAAACATACAATTCTCCAATAGGTTAAACGAAACAAAAAAACGAAAACATTCTCTTAACAAGAATCTTACACAGATAATAAGGGAAAAGAAAAAACTGAAAAGCGAAATTGTGCTAATTTGTGAGTGATTTCACAAAAAATATTGTGGGATTGCACAGTTTAGAAAATAAATTGTGATGTTTATCACAATTGAGTTTTCTTTTTCGATCAAATGATTGTTTGTTTGTGCGTGTTTAGCCTAAAATGACAGCAGAAGTATCGTTTATTTGAGCGTTTTTTTGTTTATGTGGGAGAGGAAAGATGAAAATATCACCTCAAATGTATAAAAATACCGCAGATACAAGTCCTATTAGTACAGATGTGATTATCATTGGTGGCGGTGCCACTGGCGCAGGGATTGCTCGCGATTGTGCGTTGCGCGGTATTGATTGTATTTTATTAGAACGGAGAGATATTGCGACAGGAGCAACAGGTCGTAATCATGGATTATTACATAGTGGCGCAAGGTATGCTGTGAATGACCAAGAGTCCGCAAAAGAATGTATTGAAGAAAATAAAATTCTGCGCAATATCGCTCGTCATTGTGTTGATGAGACAGAAGGTCTATTTATTACCTTACCTGAAGATGATCTGGATTATCAGAAAAAATTTATTGAGAGTTGTACTGCTTCTGGAATTGAAGCAGTTGCAATAGAACCAGATTTAGCAAAACGGTTAGAACCTTCTGTTAATCCTGAATTAGTTGGTGCTGTCGTTGTACCTGATGGCTCAATCGATCCTTTCCGATTAACGGCTTCGAACATGTTAGATGCAACTGAAAATGGTGCGCGTGTTTTTACTTATTGTGAAGTCACAAATTTAATTCGAGAAGGGGGGCGAGTTATTGGCGTGAGCGTTTACGATCATAAATATAAAGTACAACGTCAATTTTTTGCCCCAATTGTTGTAAATGCAGGAGGAATTTGGGGACAAGGAATCGCTGAATATGCGGATCTGAAAATTCGTATGTTCCCTGCTAAAGGCGCATTGCTTGTAATGGGACATCGTATTAATAAAATGGTGATTAACCGTTGTCGTAAACCCGCAGATGCCGATATTTTAGTACCAGGTGACACTATTTGCGTGATTGGCACCACCTCAAGCCGCATTCCTTATGATCAAATTGACAATATGATTGTCACGCCCGAAGAAGTCGACATTCTTTTCCGAGAAGGTGAAAAACTTGCCCCATCATTGCGCCATACTCGAGTATTACGTGCTTATGCTGGTGTTCGTCCACTAGTTGCAACAGATGATGATCCGTCAGGACGTAATGTGAGTAGAGGGATTGTCTTACTTGATCATGCTGAACGTGATGGATTGGAAGGATTTATCACTATTACTGGCGGTAAGTTAATGACTTATCGTTTGATGGCTGAATGGGCAACCGATTTAGTCTGTAAAAAATTAAATAAAACGGCGGAATGTACTACCGCAAAACAAGTTTTACCAGGCTCTAGTGAGAGTCGATTGGAAACCAATAAACGTGTTATTTCTTTACCTAGTACCATTCGTTATTCTGCTGTTTATCGTCATGGATCTCGTGCCACACGTTTATTACAAACAGAACGTCTTGATCGCACTTTAGTATGTGAATGTGAGGCAGTGACAGCTGGTGAAGTACGTTATGCGGTTGATGAATTAAGTGTGAATAATTTAGTCGATTTACGTCGTCGTACTCGGGTGGGTATGGGTACTTGCCAGGCTGAGCTTTGTGCTTGTCGAGCTGCAGGTTTAATGTCTCGTTTTGGGGTTGCTACCCCTCGTCAATCCACAACACAGCTTGCTTCTTTTATGGAGGAGCGTTGGCGTGGTATTGAGCCGATTTGTTGGGGAGAGGCTACGCGTGAGGCTGAATTTACTTCTTGGGTTTATTACAGCCTGCTTGGTCTTAATGATGTACAACCGCTTGCACAACAAGCGCAGCAAGGGACGGATGACAATGAATTTTGATGTAGCAATTATTGGAGGAGGGCTTGCGGGGTTAACATGTGGTATTGCTCTCCAGCAACAAGGTAAACAATGTGTCATTATTAATAATGGCCAGGCAGCGATTGATTTTTCATCGGGTTCGATGGATTTACTTGGACAGTTACCAAGCGGTCGCCAAATTCAGCATTTTGAGCAAAACTATACCGCACTTTATCAGCAATTACCGCAACATCCTTATTGTGTGATAGGTAAAGAAAAGGTCATGGCAAATGCGCTTAAGTTTGAACAATTAGCGCAGCAATTAAATCTTGGTTTAGTAGGCTCAAGCGAAAAAAACCATTTACGTGTCACGCCATTAGGCAGCTTACGCCAGACTTGGTTATCGCCTAACAGTGTGCCTACTGTGGCTGAGGGGGAGATTTTCTCTCATCGTAAAATTGCAATACTCGGTATTGAAGGCTACCACGACTTCCAACCACAATTATTAGCCGATAATTTAGTTCAAAATCCACAATTTGCCCATTGTGAAGTAACTACGGGCTTTTTGAGTATCCCTGAACTAGATCATTTGCGTAATAACTCTCGTGAATTTCGTAGTGTAAATATTGCTCAGCTCTTAGAACATAAATTAGCATTTAGTGATTTAGTACGCGAGATCAAAGAAGCGGCGCAAGGAGCAAAAGCAGTCTTTTTACCTGCTTGTTTCGGTTTAGAAACACAAGCGTTTTTTATAGCACTTAAAGAAGCAACACAGCTAGAGCTGTTTGAACTGCCAACATTACCGCCATCTTTGTTAGGCATGCGTCAACATAAACAACTTACTCAATATTTTAAACAATTGGGTGGATTTATGATGAATGGTGACAAAGTCATTAAGGCAAATGTAGAAAATAACCAAGTAAAACAAGTCTATACTCATTTACATCAAGAAGTACCAATTACAGCAAAACATTTTGTTCTTGCCAGTGGTAGTTTTTTTAGTAAAGGGCTAGTCGCTGACTTTGACAAGATTTATGAACCTATTTTCAATGCTGACATTATTGGATATACACAATTTGACTCGTCTAATCGGATGACATGGACGCATCATCGTTTTGCAGAATCACAGCCTTATCAGGCTGCTGGAGTGATAATTAATGCTCAATGCCAAGTACAAAAGAGCGGTCAGTCTTTTGAGAATTTATATGCAATCGGTAATGTGCTTGGCGGCTTTAATGGGATTGAATTGGGCTGTGGATCTGGGGTTGCTGTGATTACGGCATTTGTCGTTGCAGAGCAGATTGGGGGGGCTATATGAATATTCAACAGCTAATTGAAAGTGCGAAACAAGGTGCTGCAGCACCAGTGGTACATCAACATATTGATGAAAGTTTTGAAAGTTGTATTAAATGTACTGCTTGTACAGCTGTTTGTCCTGTTTCTCGCCAAAATCCATTTTATCCAGGTCCAAAACAAGCGGGACCAGATGGCGAACGTTTACGCCTAAAAAGTGCGGAGTTGTATGATGAAGCCTTAAAATACTGTACTAATTGCAAGCGTTGCGAAGTTGCCTGTCCTTCAGATGTAAAAATTGGTGATTTAATTGTTCGTGCTCGAAATAATAATGTTGAACGTCAAAATAAGCCTCTCATGCATAAATTGCGTGATGCGGTTCTCAGTAATACCGACATTATGGGCAAAATGAATACGCCATTTGCACCTATTGTGAATACTATTACGGGATTAAAAGCAACTCGTTTCTTGCTTGAAAAAACATTAAGTGTCAGTAAGCATCGTACGTTACCAAAATATTCTTTTGGTTCTTTCCGTAATTGGTATTTAAAACACGCAGCAGATGAACAAGCATTATATCAAGACAAAGTAGCCTATTATCATGGCTGTTATGTCAATTATAACAATCCACAACTTGGTAAAGAGCTTATCCAAGTATTTAATGCACTTGATATTGGTGTGGTATTACTGGAAAAAGAAAAGTGCTGTGGCTTACCATTATCCGTAAACGGCTTTCCTGAGAGAGCGAAAAAACAAGCGGAGTTTAACTTAAAATATTTGGGTAAAACGGTTGATGAACGTGGTTTAGAGGTTGTAGGGACTTCTTCTAGCTGTACCATGAATTTACGTGATGAATATCATCACATTTTAGGTATGGATAACCAAAAAGTACGCCCACATGTACATATTGTGACACGATATTTGTATCAATTACTACAAGCAGGGAGAACCTTTCCATTTAAAACACTGCCATTACGCGTGGCTTATCATACTGCTTGCCATGTGGAAAAAGCAGGTTGGGCACCTTATACATTAGAGGTGTTGAAACAAATTCCAGGTGTTGAAATTGTGATGTTACCATCACAATGTTGTGGAATTGCAGGTACTTATGGTTTTAAAGCTGAAAACTATGAGGTTTCACAAGCTATTGGTAATCCATTATTTAATTATATTAATGAAGGTGGATTTGATTACGTGATATCGGAATGTGAGACTTGTAAATGGCAGATTGATATGTCAACTCAATTGACCTGTTTACACCCAATTACTTTATTAGCAATGGCATTAGGAAACAATGATAAATAGGAACTATGCGTAAGCAATTTACGCACATTTATGGGGGCAATTGCCCCCTTTTTTACAGATTTTATTGACAAATATGCAATTTAACATGGTTAGCTTTTAAAATTTCCAAAATCGGATCAGGTGGATTCGCATCTGTGAACACATGCTCTACATCTGCGATAGAACCTAAACGAACCATGGCTCGACGTGAAAATTTAGAATGATCTGTGACCAAAAATGTTTTACGCGAGCTTTCAATTATTGCGCGTTTTACTTGGACTTCGTGGTAATCGTAATCCAGTAGTGAACCATCTAAATCAATCCCACTGATACCCAAAATCCCAAAATCCAAACGGAACTGTGAAATAAAAGCAACTGTTGCTTCACCAATAATCCCCCCATCTTGGCGTAATGAACCACCAGCTAAAATAATATCAAAAGTATCATTTTGCATTAAAATGTAGGCGGCATTGATATTATTTGTGACGATACGTAATTTTTGATGATTCAATAGGGCATTCGCAACAGCCTCTGGAGTCGTACCTATATCAATAAATAAAGAAGCACCATTGGGAATCAAATTTGCGACTTGTTGTGCAATACAATTTTTCCCTTTTAAAAAGAAGTGCTTACGGTCAGCGTAATCACTATTTTCTGCGGTAGAAGGAGATGCTGCTCCTCCATGGTGGCGACGGATAACGTTTTTTTCAGCTAACTCATTTAAATCACGACGGATAGTAGGTGGGCTGACATCTAATAAAGCGACAAGTTCTTCTGTACTGACATAGCCTTTTTGTGTGACTAAATCGACAATTTTTTGATGGCGGATCGATTGTTTCATGTTCTGTCTTTCACTTGTTATGGTTAAGTGCACTGACATTTTAGTCTATTTTATAACACAGATCATCTTTTTACTGTGTGTTTGGGGGTGAGCCATGCGAGCACCATACCAATAATTAGACCTGAAATATGCGCAGTGTTACCCATTTCAATACCAAAAAAAGGGCTAATAAATCCTGTAATAATACCAAGTACTAGCATCATCGAAAATCCTGTTGGCAAATTGAAATATTGCTTAGAGTGTAATTTATCAAATACAAAAACGTAGCCTAATACAGCGTAAACTACGCCAGATAACCCGAAAAAATAAGGACCAGAAGCAATATTTTGTGCAACGCCAGTGAGTAGTGCTGCAATAAAGAATATTTGGCAAAGTTTTGCTATGCCAAAATAACGTTCAATAGTGTGTCCAAATAGCCACCACCAGACTAAATTAAATGTGATATGTGTTGGTGATAAATGCACTAATGTATGAGAAAAATAGCGCCAAATTTGGTGAGATTGGTGTGAGTCTTCAGGATAGTGCATCGACTCTAGAATAAATTGTTCGTATCCGATTAATTGTAAAAGATAAATAACAAGACAGAGGGAGGTGATTTAAAATAAAAATGATTAATTAGAATAATGATGAGAGGAGCCAACTCTTTTTATATTGCAGTATATAAGAAAACAGCCCAGTTTTCATTGGGCTGTTTTTTTATGCGTTTACCATGCAAAATTAATGGCGGTATTATACGTCAAACGGCTATTAGGATTAACCGCAATCCCAGCACGTGTCGAGACATTTTTACTGAAGCGATAGCCCATACCAACGGCAAGTGCAACTTGGGTATGGTATCCACCTACTGATGCGGTAAAATTAACAGTATTATTCGCATCAGGTTGGAATAAACCACTAAGCGCAGCTTGGCTTGCAAAGCCAGCATTCATTTTTTTATCTAGTCTATAAATATTTTTATGTAAGGCTTGAAGTTGGTTTCCAATCTGTTTTGTTTGCTTTAAGTGTGCTGTATTTTGCAAAGATAATTTAGAAGATAGCAGCGCAATTTCATCCGTAGTGTATAATGCTAATTCAGATAGACCCTCAGCATTTTCTGTGCTTTTGCTATTTTGATGGGCGATTTTTGAAGAAAAGTCGTTTAAGATTTTCTCAATCGTTTGTAGTTGACTGTAAACATCTGATTTAATGTTATCTACGTCTTTACTGAGGAGTGCTAAATCCCAAGAGTTTTCTTTAACCTGTGAGACTGTAGACATATAACTTGGTTGGCAATCTGTTGCTTTTGATTTTTCACAATATTCATCTGTAAAGTTCGGACTATGTTGACTAGAACTTGGTTGAGGTGCACTTAAAACTGTATGTGAGATAAAACAAGAAAAACAAATTACAATCTTTGAAAATTTCATAAATAATACTCCATTATTAAAAACAACATTACTTTTTTCAAGACAATGAATTATATCATTAGATTTATGAAAAATACATTATTTATTAATGAGTTATGATAAAGAGGAAAAATGAATAGAAAAAATACACCTGTATCGTTTAGTGGGTTTAGTTGGGCGATTGCGCTATTTTGTTTGCCAATATTATTATGGCCTTTGGCGTTGACAATTTCGCCTAATTTACTCAAAAGCCCTCATTTAACTGAAAGTGAAATGACATTTATGTCAATTTTTTTATGGGTTTATCCTTTTGGTTTGGCGATTATTGCACGTGTTGCTTATCGAATTAACCAATATAATCATGCAGTTGCACGTAATTTATTGATAATAAGTGCGGTCATTTTTTATGGCCTTTTGTTTTATGTTGCCAGTGGGTTTAATTAACCCACTGTTTTTATAGGTAAGCCCGCCCGCTGCCATGCTTCAAAGCCTCCTGTCACACTATAGACTTCGGTATAACCTTGTTCGATTAAATACATTGCTGCACCACGACTACTCACACCGTGATAACAAATCACAATGACAGGATGATCATCTTCATGCGCCAACTCAAATTCTCCATAAGTTTGGTTAGTCAAGTGAAAGGCATTTTCAGGGTGGGCAGCGGCAAAATGCAACGTATTGCGAATATCTAATAAGACAGCATTACGTTGTTGCATTAATTGCCATGCTTGTTGTGGAGAAAGTTCGGAAAATTGTGACATAAGTGTTTCTTTAAAGATGTTTAAAAGTTGGTCAATATAGCATTTTTATTACGAAAGAAAAACACTGTATCTATATGGGATTAATTTGTGAGAAGCTCGTGATTTTTAGACCGCACTTTTTGACCCCGTGTCATTTTTTTCTTATTATGCAATCACTATTTTTTTATTTAAGGGCAACTTTTATGCAATATCTTTTATCACAAACGGAACAAGGGCAACAACTTGGTATCACTGCGAAAATGGCAAACCGTCATGGTTTGATCGCAGGCGCAACTGGTACAGGAAAAACAGTCACATTACGCACAATGGCAGAGGCGTTTAGTGATGATGGCGTGCCTGTGTTTTTAGTTGATGTGAAAGGTGATCTATCAGGCTTAGTAAAAGCAGGTCAATTTCAAGGCAAAATTGCAGAGCGCATTACACAATTTGAATTAGGCGGCGAGGCGTATTTGAACGGCTATCCTGTTTCATTTTGGGACGTATTTGGTGAAACGGGCATTCCATTAAGAACGACTATTTCTGAAATGGGACCATTGTTGCTTTCTCGTTTGCTGAATTTAAATGCGACACAAGAGGGATTATTGAATTTAGTTTTCCGTGTAGCAGATGATAAAGGATTATTGCTGATTGATTTAAAAGATTTGCGCGCGATGCTTAAATATGTTGCTGATAATGCCAAAACCTTTCAATTAGAATATGGTAATGTTTCTGCAGCGAGTGTGGGGGCGATTCAGCGTGCCTTATTAACGTTGGAAAATGAAGGGGCCGAAAATTTATTTGGAGAGCCTGCATTAAATCTAGATGATTGGTTGCAAACCCGTGATGGGCGCGGTGTTATTAATGTATTAAATTCAGAAAAATTGATTAACTCGCCAAAAATGTATAGTGCTTTTTTATTATGGTTAATGGCAGAGTTATTTGAAACTTTACCTGAAGTGGGTGATCTAGAGAAGCCAAAATTTGTGATGTTCTTTGATGAAGCCCACTTGCTTTTTGATGGTGCACCTGCGGTCTTAGTTGATAAAGTAGAGCAAGTTGTACGTTTAATCCGCTCTAAAGGCGTTGGGGTATATTTTGTGACACAAAACCCATTAGATTTACCTGATACTGTTTTGGGACAATTGGGTAATCGTGTACAACATGCTTTGCGTGCTTTTACACCACGCGATCAGAAGGCTGTTAAAGCAGCAGCAGAAACCTTCCGTACTAATCCGAAAATTAATGTGACAGAAACGATTACAACATTAGGCGTTGGACAAGCACTTGTGTCTTTCTTAGATGAAAAAGGGATGCCATCACCAGTAGAAATCGCTTATATTTTCCCGCCACGTAGCCAACTTAAACCGATTTCAGTGGAAGAGCGCACTGCTTGGGTGAAAGATGATGAGATTTATCCATTTTATCGTGATCTAATCGATAATGAATCTGCGTTTGAAGTGTTAAGCCATCAAGCGGATTTAGCCGCCGTTGCACAAAAGCAAGCAGAACAAGCACAATCTGAAGAAGAAAATGGTCTAATGGGCAGCTTAAGTCGAATGCTTTTTGGGACGAAAAAGCGTGGTGAAAAATTGACTGTGACTGAGGAAATTGTTAGTGGTGTAGCTAAATCTGTTGGACGTAACATTCGTAATCAAGTCACGAAACAAATTATGCGTGGTATTATGGGCGCATTGAAGAAGTAAAGTGCGGTCAGTTTTTCAGATATTCTGCTTTTGTTTCTGTGATTAGAACATAAAAAGCGCGTGGATCAATTGAACCACGCGCTTTTATTTTTGAATGATAACTTATAGGAATAAATTAGCAAACAATAAACCAAAGCCTAAGCTGAATGCCATGCTGAGTAAGCCTGGTAGCATGAAGCTGTGGTTAAATATAAATTTACCGATACGTGTTGTTCCTGTGGTATCAAAGTCAATTGAGGCAATGATTGGACCATAGTTAGGGATGAAGAAATAACCGTTTACAGCAACAAATGTACCAATCAAGATTGGCGCTGGAATGCCTAATGCAATACCGAGTGGGAATAATGTTGCTACTGTTGCACCTTGGCTGTTCACTAATACAGAGAGGGCAAAGAGTGCAAACGCAAATGTCCAAGGTGCACTTTCTACTAAGTATTTCACGGCTTCTTTGACTTCAGTGATATGTGCTTGCATTAAAGTATCACCTAACCAAGCAATACCGAAGATAGCGATTACGGCACGCATACCTGCATGGAATACAGAACCTTTTGTCACGGCTGTACCATCTGGTTTACAAACTAACATAATAAGTGCACCAGCAGATAGCATCACGATTTCAATTGTATGTGCCATGCCCATTGCTTTACCGTCAAACGCTGGACGTAAGCTTGGGAATGTCCCCATTAATACGACAAGTAATGCTGCTGTTAAGAAGATGGCAACAGAAACTTTGGCTGATTTAGACACTTCAATTTGATCAATAGCAGATTGAGCTTGACTTTCTTTTGCGTATTCAGGGCTTTGTAGTCTCGCTAAATAAATAGGATCTTCATGTAATTCTTTACCCATTTTATTGACAAAGAGACAAGCTGCAAAAAGTCCTAATACTGTTGCAGGAATAGTGATACTTAATACATTACCAAGTGTGATGCCCTGTGGCTCTAAGTAATTCACGACTGCAACAACGGCAGCAGCAATTGGACTTGCGACAATAGCAAATTGAGATGCAATTACAGCCATTGATAATGGGCGTTCTGGACGAATGCCATTATGACGGCTGACTTCTGCAATAACAGGAAGGACTGAATAAGCTACGTGACCTGTACCTGCTAAAACTGTAAATGTCCAAGTGACGGCTGGGGCCATAAAGGTAATATATTTTGGATTTTTACGTAAAATACGTGCTGCGATTTTGATCATATAGTCTAAACCGCCAGATGCTTGCATTGCGGCAGCAGCAGAAACGACAGCCATAATCATGAACATAACATCGATTGGCAATCCTGCTGGTTTTAAGCCAAAACCAAATGAGAGAATAGCAAGACCCAATCCCCCCATGACACCAAGTCCAATACCACCAATACGGGCACCAACTAAAATACATAGTAAAACTATGCCAAATTGAATAAAGAACATCATAATGTATCCTTAGTATGTTGTTAGTTTAGATAAAAGTTAAGACAAGAAACGAATAGATAATATACATACTACGTATAAAATTGTGGTTAATATAGCAATAAATAGGTAGGCTATCTATAATATAGATCAATTAAAATTTGAATACTTTCTTTGAAAGATGAAGAAACTACGGTTATACTTAGAACCCTATTTTAAAACCTAATACTGAGAAAAAAATGCAAGAATTTATTCCAATGGCAAAAGACTTTGCCCAAAATCATACATTAATGGTATTGGCTTGGGTAATGGTATTTTTTACAGTCATTTATACTTTTATTAAAGACTTTACTTCTAAAGTGAAAGTGGTTACTAACGCAGAAGCGGTAAGTTTAATGAATAATCAAGATGCGGTTGTAGTGGATTTACGCTCAATAGACGAATTTGCTCATGGCCACATTATTAATAGTCTCAATATTTTACCAGCAGAAATTAAAAAGAATAATGTGGGTAAGATTAATCAACATAAAGACACACCTGTTATTTTAGTGTGTGCAACAGGTATGAGTGCAAGCACATCTGCTGATTTACTCGTTAAACAGGGTTTTAACCAAGTTTATACTTTAAAAGAGGGGATCTCGGGATGGCGCGCTGCAAATTTACCTTTAATTAAAAAATAAAACTCATTAAATCATAAGGACTTAACAATGACTGAAGAAAATAAAGCAGTAGAAAAAGAAGAACAAGAAGTTCAACCTGTATTACAGATTCAACGTATTTATATCAAAGATGTATCGTTTGAGGCGCCAAATTTACCACATATTTTTCAACAAGACTGGGCACCTAAATTAGGTTTTGATTTAAGTACCGAAGCAAAACAAGTCGGTGACGATTTATATGAAGTTTGTTTAAACATTTCTGTTGAAACGACAATGGAAGGCACTGGTGATGTCGCATTCATTTGTGAAGTCAAACAAGCTGGTGTGTTTACTATCAGTGGTCTAGAAGATATGCAAATGGCACATTGTTTAACTTCACAATGTCCAAGCATGTTATTCCCATATGCGCGTGAATTGATTTCAAGTTTAGTTAATCGTGGAACATTCCCGGCATTGAATCTTTCTCCAGTGAATTTTGACGCATTGTTTATGGATTATTTACAACGTCAAGAGCAACAAGCTGAACAAAACACTGAAGAAGAAAACAAAGAAGTTCATTAATCAATCTCTTTCGCTCTCGTTTCGAGAGCGAAATTTTATCACTTACTTTAGCTAAGATGATGTCTATTTTCCTCACTCAATTTCATAATTTTTCGGGAGTACAAGTATGAATACAACTGTTGCCACTTCTCCAATTACTGTGCTTGGTGCTGGTTCGTATGGTACCGCATTGGCTATTGCATTTTCTCGAAATGGATTTCCCACTTACCTCTGGGGTCACGATCCTGCTCATATGCAGCGTTTGAGTGAAGAGAGACAGAATAATGCTTTTTTACCTCATATCGATTTTCCTGAAGCATTGCATATTGAGGCAGACTTATCTAGTGCAATGAGCCGCTCCCGAGATTTATTAATTGTTGTCCCAAGCCATGTTTTTGGTGAGGTGATTGATAACATAAAACCTCATTTACGACCAGATCATCGTATTGCTTGGGCTACTAAAGGATTAGAACGTAATTCAGGGCGTTTATTGCAGGAGGTCATTGAGGAGAAACTTGGTACACAGTATCCATTAGCTGTACTATCAGGACCGACATTTGCGAAAGAGCTTGCTGCGGGTTTGCCAACTGCAATTGCATTAGCATCTAATAACGAACAATTTGCTTTAGAGTTTCAAGCACGTATTCATTGTAGTAAGCATTTTCGAGTCTATATCAATCAAGATATGATAGGGGTGCAATTAGGTGGCGCGATTAAAAATGTGATTGCAATTAGTGCAGGGATGTCAGATGGGATGGGATTTGGTGCTAACGCGAGAACCGCATTAATTACTCGTGGTATTGCTGAGATTAGCCGTTTAGGTGCTTCTTTAGGTGCAAATCCAAATACATTTATGGGGATGTCTGGATTAGGAGATTTAGTGTTGACTTGCACTGATGATCAATCGCGTAACCGTCGCTTTGGCATTATGCTTGGTCAGGGTTTTGCTGCACAAACGGCAATGGATAATATTGGTCAAGTTGTAGAAGGTTTTTACAACGCAAAAGAAGCCTATTTACTTTCGCAGCGACAAGGTGTCGAAATGCCAATTACTGAACAAGTTTATCAAGTCTTGTTCTGTGGAAAAAATGCACAAGAGGTTGCAGCAACGTTACTTGGGCGTGAGCGTAAAGTGGAATAATTGAAGAAATAAAACAAGGACAAAAGAATGCCGTTAGAAGTGTGGGATCATATCCGTCAGGAGGCTAAAGAGCTCGTTGAAAATGAGCCTATTTTAGCCAGTTTTTTTCATGCGACTATTTTAAAACATCATAATTTGGGGAATGCATTAAGTTATATCCTCGCAAACAAACTTGCTAATCCTATTATGCCAGCTATTGCATTGCGCGAGATCATTGAAGAGGCTTATCAAGCCCAACCTGATATTATTGATAGTGCCGCTTGCGATATTCGTGCTGTACGTCAGCGAGATCCCGCAGTCGAATTATGGTCAACGCCATTGCTATATTTAAAAGGCTTTCATGCATTACAAAGTTATCGTATTACTCATTATTTGTGGCAGCAAAATCGTAAAGCATTAGCCGTTTATTTACAAAACCAAATTTCAGTCGCATTTGATGTCGATATTCACCCAGCCGCAATAATTGGTTGTGGCATTATGTTTGATCATGCAACAGGTATCGTGATTGGTGAAACTTCTATCGTTGAGAATGATGTTTCTATTTTGCAAGGTGTAACGCTTGGCGGTACGGGGAAAGAATGTGGTGATCGTCACCCTAAAGTGCGTGAAGGAGTAATGATTGGTGCTGGTGCTAAAATTCTTGGTAATATTGAAGTGGGCAAATATGCAAAAATTGGTGCTAACTCAGTCGTTATCCAACCCGTGCCAGAATATACTACTGCAGCTGGCGTACCTGCAAGGATTATTGGGCGGGATAAACAAGCAAAACCTGCTTTTGAAATGAATCAATACTTTAATGGTGATAATAATTAATAATACAATGATATGAAAGTGCGGTTTATTTTTGCACTTTTTTAGTCAACAAGAGTAAAAGAAATGATTAATAAAGATACTAAACTCTGTATTTCCTTAGCAGGTAGACCGGGTAATTTTGGTACAAGGTTTCATAATTATTTATATGAAAAATTAGCACTTAATTATATCTATAAAGCATTTACAACAGCTGATATTGAGCATGCGATAAAAGGTGTACGTGCATTAGGAATTCGTGGTTGTGCTGTCTCTATGCCTTTCAAAGAAAGCTGTATGCCCTTTATTGATGAAATATCTGAATCAGCTCAAGCGATTCAATCGGTCAATACTATTGTTAATGAGAATGGTTACTTGAAAGCATATAATACGGATTATATTGCAATTATAAAGTTGATTGAAAAATATCAATTATCGCCTCAAGCGCATGTGCTTGTTCAAGGAAGTGGTGGAATGGCAAAAGCAGTTGTCGCTGCATTTAAACATAAAGGCTTTGAGCATGTTAGTATTTATTCACGTAATGAAATAACAGGCAAAATGCTTGCCAGCTTATATGGTTATCAATATCTGGATCAGTTGGTTAATCAAGTCGCAGATATTTTAGTTAATGCGACACCAATAGGTATGGAAGGTGGTAAGGAAGTGAATGAATTAGCATTTCCAGCATTTATTATAGAACAAGCAAAAGTTGTATTTGATGTTGTTGCTTCTCCAGAACAAACACCTTTAATTCAGTATGCAACTCAGCAGGGAAAACACACTATTTCTGGCGCAGAGGTTATTGTATTACAAGCTGTTGAGCAATTTGAACTCTACACTCAACAACATCCTAATGAGCATCTTATTAAAGAAGCAGCAGAATTTGCTCGTCAATTAGTTTAATTGAGTAAAGTATTTCTTTCTTTTTATGACCATATTAAAAATATGGTCATTTTTCTTTTTTTAGCCTGAGATAAATAAAATATCAGTTTTTTCTTTTCTTTTTTTCATTCTGACGTTAATATGCGAATCTTATTTTTTGAAGAAAAATAAGATGCTGTTTTTTTCTTGATATTCATTGTTTATTATTTTTACTGAGAAAAGATTTTTATGAAAAACCAACGGGATACCTATAATTTAAAACCAACTGCAATTTTTTTATCTACATTATTAGCAAGTAATTTGGCTTATTCAAATAACTTAAATAATGAAGTTATTTTACTTGATGAAATTAGTGTGCAGGGACGAAATACAACAGTTTCTAGTGATCCACTATCTGGTGCGCCAAAACAAAATGATATAGTGGTGAGTAAAACAAAATTAAAAGCTAATTCAAGCACATTAGGTAATGCATTAGCTGGTGAATTGAGCGTTCATAGTAACCAATTTGGTGGCGGTGCTAGTGCCCCTATTATTCGGGGACAAGAGACGGTTCGTTTAAAAATTTTACAAAATGGTTCTGATGTGATTGATATGTCGCAACTCTCACCAGATCATGCAATCGGTGTGGATACATTATTGGCAGAGCAAGTTGAAATCGTACGAGGTGCTTCAACACTACTTTATGCCACAGCATCGCCAGCTGGAGTGATTAATGTTGTAGATAAACGAATCCCAACCAAACTGCCTGAAAAAGGTTATGAAATTGATTTGAGTACACGTTATAACACTAATAGCCATGAGAAATTAGGTACGGCAGGGATTACGGTTGGTCTTGGTGAACATATTGCTTTACGATTTGAAGGACTTGGGCGTGATTCAAACGATTATCATGTGCCTTATTTTAAATCTGATAAAGTACTTAAGTATGCACCTGATACTTATAATAAAACCAAAACTCATATGTTTGGGCTCTCTTTTATCGGCTCTAAGGGGTATATAGGTGCATCTTATAATGAGCGTGCGGAAAAATATGGTATTCCTGGGCATAATCATTTACATGATAGTTGTGGACCTCATATTTGGGGAGGAAATGCTAAAAATACTTATTATTTAAATTTATATCCACATTTGATGGGTGATGCTGATTTAACAGAGCCACATAACTTTCACTGTGGTAGTAATCATGTACATGATTCAGGTTTTAGCCATGATCAGCCTTATGGTGTACCACATGATCATTCTATGGCTGGTCCTTATGTGAAACTTAAGTCAAAGCGCTATGATATTCGTGCAGAATTAAAATCTCCACTAAAATATATTGAGAAAGCGCGTTTGAATTATTCATCAACAGATTATTTCCATGATGAGCGTGATGGTGCAATACCTGTCAATTTATTTAAAGCAAAAGGATATAACCTACGTCTTGAATTATTCCATGAACCGTTTAACGGATTAACGGGTGTATGGGGGGTACAATACCAAGAACAAGTGAGTAGTGCGAATTTACCACGTGTCCCGAAATGTTCTCTACTTTATGAGATAGTGCCTTATGGTCAGAAACCCAAAATTCAGCCTCGCTGTGCCCCTAAAATTACGAATGAACAACGTAAATCAGGTTGGGTTCTACCAAAACATGAGTTACAACAAGTTGGTTTTTTTGCAATGGAACAATTCCGTTGGAAAGATTTCTTATTTGAAGCGGGAATTAGAACAGAAAAACAAAAAATTGCGATTGAATATGATTTAGCTGCAATTGCAGATGCTAAAGGCCTTGCTGATGGTTCAAAATGTCTTCTCGCGATTTTATGTAATGGCAGTAATACGAGAAAACCAATAAGAAAAGTAAATGATCCTGATCTTTCACCTCGAACTGAGAGAGCCACATCGTATTCATTATCAACAACATGGTATTTAGCACCTGAATATTCATTAATGTTAACTTATTCCCATAATGAGCGATCACCAACGGCCATGGAGCTCTATCACCATGGACGTAATTTAGCGACAAACTCATTTAAATATGGTAATAAAGATCTTAAAAAAGAAGTCTCAAATAATACGGAGATCAGTCTTGCTTATACAGGCGAAAAATTAAGTTACAATTTGGGTGTTTATTATTATCGTTTTAAAAATCGCATTTTTTCACAGATTTTACGCCGAGAAGGAAACTTGACTCAAACTCGTTATACTCAATCTCAGGCAAAATATTATGGCGCAGAAGGACGTATTGATTATGCGATTACACCTGAAACTACAGTTGGTATATTTGGTGATTATGTGCGTGGTAAATTATTTGACTTACCACCAACATACAAGCCCGATGATTTACATGTTAATTTGATTGCAACGCCACAGCCAGATCAAGATGCGCCTAGAGTACCGCCTGCACGTTTAGGGGTTCGTGCAAGTTCAGCATTGACAGATCATTTGTCAGGAACGATGGAATATATTTATGTGTATAAACAACATAAAGTTGCACCAAGAGAAAATCAAACGGCTGCGCACAGTATGTTAAATGCAGGTTTAGAATATGCGAATAATTTAGCTGCAGTGAATTATCAATTCTTTATTCAAGGCAATAATTTATTGAATCGTCGTGTTTATTCACATTCGTCATTTCAATCTTTTGTTCCACAAATGGGACGTAATTTTGTAATTGGTTTGAATGTGAATTTCTAATCATTATTTCATGAGAAAAAAGCATCACTTAATAAGTGGTGCTTTTTTATTTATATAAACGAATGATGATAAATTGTATTTCTATTCTAATACGAGAGGAACACTATTCTTTTGACGTGTTTCTTTATGTGATTTGATAAGTTGTATAAAAGGTTGAGCAAAGCGTTCTAGTTTGATGGCACCTATACCATTTATCTCAAGCATTTCAGCTTTAGTAGTTGGTTGGTATTGAGCCATTTCTTGTAAAGTTGCATCATTAAATACAATGTATGATGGAATATTTTCTTTATCGGCAATTTGTTTGCGTAAGAAGCGTAGACGAGCAAACAGATCTTTATCGTAATGATTATGGGCATTTTTTTGTGGTGCGATAGCTGCTTGTAATGAAGAGATACGAGGCATAGCAAGTTGAAGAGGTCGTTCACCACGTAAGAAAGGTTTTGCATTTTCTGTTAATTGTAATGTCGTATTGAAATGATCAAGAACTTGTTTTACTAAGCCTAAATGAATCAGCTGGCGAATCACTGATTGCCAATGCTCTGCACTTTTTTCTTTACCAATACCGTAAACGCTTAATGTTTCATGACCATTATCTTTGATTTTTTGATTATTTAGACCGCGTAAAATGGCGATGATGTAATGCATACCAAATCGTTGCCCTACGCGATAGATAGTAGACATGACTTTTTGTGCATCAATTAAAGCATCATATTGTTTTGGTGGATCTAAACAAATATCACAATTCTGACAAGGTGTTTGATGGTGTTCACCAAAATAATTGAGTAAGACTAAACGGCGACAAGTTTGACTTTCAGCAAATTCACCAATAGCTTGTAATTTCATCGCCTCAATTTGACGCTGTGGCGTATCGGGCTTTTCTAATAAAATTTTATGCAACCAAGCATAATCCGCTGGTTCATAAAATAGTACCGCTTCAGCAGGTAAATCATCACGTCCAGCACGCCCAGTTTCTTGATAGTAGGCTTCAATGCTACGAGGTAAATCAAAATGTGCAACAAAACGTACATTCGATTTATTGATACCCATACCAAATGCAATTGTTGCAACAACGACTTGTACATTATCACGTTGAAAAGCTCGTTGGACTTGTTCACGCTGACTTGCTTCCAATCCCGCATGATAGGCTTGAGCAGATATACCTTTGTTCCTAAGACTTTCTGCAATTCTTTCCACTTTGTTACGGCTATTACAATAGATAATACCGCTTTTCCCTTTTTGTGCTAACACAAAACGGCATAATTGTTCCATTGGTTTGTATTTTTCGACCAAGGTATAACGAATATTAGGACGATCAAAACTACCAATGTATATGTAGGGATCATGCAAGTTGAGGTGTAAGAGGATGTCTTTACGTGTGGCATGATCAGCGGTTGCAGTTAATGCCATAATTGGTGCGTTAGGAAAACAGCTTTTTAAACCACCTAATTGGCTATATTCAGGGCGAAAATCATGGCCCCATTGTGAAATGCAATGTGCTTCATCAATTGCAACAAAACTCACCTGACAATGGGAAATTAAATGAAAAAAGCTGTTAGTCATTACTTTTTCAGGCGAGACATATAAGAGTTTTAGGCGACCTGACATGATCTTATTGTGCACAGCTTGTTGTTCAGAGAATGTTTGGCTCGAATTGAGATAATCTGCCTCAATACCATTAGCAAGTAGTTGATCGACTTGGTCTTTCATTAATGAAATGAGTGGTGAAATGACTAATGTTAAGCCCTCAAAACATAAAGCGGGAATTTGATAGCATAATGATTTGCCATTACCTGTTGCCATAATGACGAAGCTATCTTTACCTTGTAATGTCGCATTGATGACTTCTTCTTGTCCAAGTCGGAAATGTTGATAACCAAAAACAGAATGTAAGACATCAAGTGCGGTCCGTTTTAACGCAATTTGATTAAAATCGACCGCACTTTTTGTTATATGTTGTTGCACTTCATTAGAACACATTATTTAATGAAATACCTATACCAATACGTTGAATATTTTTTTGATAATCGACTAAAGATTCACCATAGCCCGTATAATACTGAGTATAGAAACGAATATTTTTAGTGATTGGATAGCTATAGCTTGCCTCTAAACCACCTTTGTTAGACGTTGGATTATAATGTCCTGATAGTTTTATTTGATGATTTTGGTAATAATATCCTACAGCCAAGTCAGCATAGCCTCGATATCGACTGATATCAGGATTACCATCTGTTTTGGCTTTTTCAGGAATCCGCCACCAAGGTTTAATTTCTATTGTCCAGTTGCCTTTTGTAGCTGACATACGCGCATAAATACGATTCCAACTGCGTGATAATTTTTCGCGATCGTTACGACCATTTGATTGGTGATTAATACCTGTTTCGATATCTTGCATTTCCCAACCTAAGGGGAGGAGATGATGCGTTTTCCACGCTAGAAAAAGTTGTGGCTCGTAATTACTTTCTCTAAATGGAGATGAGTCATCGACATTACTTAGTTGAAACCACGATTTTTGTGTATAAGAAGCTGCTAATACAGAGTTTTTTCCCAAAATACCACGCCAAAGTGGCAATGCTAAACTAATTTTAAACTTAATTTCATCTTTACGTGTCTTATCTTTTTTTTGAAAGTTACCGTTCGAATAAGTTGCCATTAAATAGTTTTCTTCATAGCCCAACAGACCCACAAAATCATCTGATTTTGTTAGTAGCACTTGTGTTTTGCTTTGATAAGGACGAAACTTTTCTGTACCTTGTGCTAAGGTCGTTGTACTGAAAATGACACTGAATACACCAGTGAAAAGGAGCCATTTTTGTTTGATTTTCATGCTTTATCCTTAGCGAAAATGCACAGATTCTCCATGCGCCGCACAAGCCTGTTCTAAACAATCCCAAAATTTTTTGCCATCACTACTCACCCATTCATTGTTTTTAAAACTAAAATGGAATCCACCAACGCGACTGGCGAGCCATAATTCTAATAATGGTTCTTGTTTATTGATAACAATTTGACTGCGATCTTCAAAGGTGATGCTAAAAACAGAACCTTGTGTATCACAATCTACATCGCAATCTTGTGCTTCTAATTGTTCTTCAATTGTCGCCCAAACTTGCTCAATATTTTGATGAAATTCCGTAATGTTCATAAATTCCTCTTATTCATCGTGCTAAAAATAAAGATTATAAAGATTTTCGTATTATTGTGATAGCACAAAGGGAGATTTAATGGTAAAAAGTGTTGTCAATGTCAACAATAAAGGATAATAAAATGAAAAAATGGGTTTCCGCTTTCGTCTTAACTGCGCTTTGTGTCTTAACTGTAAGTTGTGGTGTAAAAGGGCCTCTTTATTTTCCAGAAAAAACACAACAAGACACAGTAAAATAGCAGGTAAGCAATGGATTATTTTCAATATCAGGCACAGCAATTAATGGCAGAAAACATATCTGTCCAAGAAATTGCTAATCAATTTGGTACACCACTTTATATTTATTCGCGTGCAACCTTAGAACGTCATTGGCATGCTTTTGATAAAGCGTTAGGTGATCATCCACATTTAATTTGTTTCGCTGTCAAATCTAATCCCAATATTGCACTTTTAAATGTGATGGCTCGTCTAGGATCGGGGTTTGATATTGTATCACAAGGTGAATTGGAACGAGTATTAGCAGCAGGTGGTGATGCCAGTAAAGTGGTCTTTTCTGGTGTAGCTAAGACGCATACTGAAATTGCTCGCGCTTTAGAAGTTGGAATTCGTTGTTTTAATGTGGAGTCTCTTGCCGAATTACGACGTATCAACCAAGTTGCTGCTGAAATGGGTAAAATTGCCCCCATTTCATTACGCGTAAATCCTGATGTCGATGCACGCACACATCCCTATATTTCAACAGGTTTAAAAGAAAATAAATTTGGGGTGAGTGTTGAGCAAGCTCGTGAAGTTTATCGTTTAGCAAGTCAGTTACCACATATTCAAATTACAGGTATGGATTGCCACATTGGTTCTCAGCTAACTGAATTACAGCCTTTTCTTGATGCGGCTGATCGTTTAATTGTGTTAATGGAACAGTTAAAACAAGATGGTATTTCTCTTAAACATTTGGACTTAGGTGGTGGTTTAGGCGTGACTTATACAGATGAGATGCCACCACATCCAACAGAATATGCCTCAGCATTATTAGAGAAATTACAAGCCTATAAAGATCTTGAGATCATTTTAGAGCCCGGGCGTGCTATTACTGCAAATGCTGGAATTTTAGTCACAAAAGTGGAGTACATAAAAAGTAATGAAAGCCGTCATTTTGCAATTGTTGATGCAGGTATGAATGATATGATTCGTCCAGCTTTATATCAGGCATATATGAATATCATTGAAGTTGACCGCACTTTAGTACGAGAAAAACAGATATATGATGTCGTTGGACCAATTTGTGAAACCTCAGATTTTTTAGGCAAAGAACGGGAGTTAGCGATCGCTGAGGGCGACTACCTCGCACAACGTTCAGCAGGTGCTTATGGGGCAAGTATGTCATCAAATTATAATTCACGTTCGCGTACAGCAGAAGTCATGGTAGATGGTGATAGAGTTCACCTCATTCGTCGTCGTGAAAGATTAGATGAATTATGGGCGCTGGAACAACTCTTGCCTTAAGTCAACAAAGATAAAAAAGAGCGGTTAACATTTTTTAGATGTTAACCGCTCTTTGATCTTTTTTATATGTTACATCATTGCTGAAACATATTTTAACATCACTCCAGCAGCGATTGCTGAACCAATAACGCCTGCAACGTTCGGTCCCATAGCATGCATGAGTAAGAAGTTTTGGTGATCTTCTTCTAAGCCAATTTTATTCGCAACGCGTGCTGCCATTGGTACAGCCGATACACCAGCAGCACCAATTAATGGGTTAATTGGGTATTTGCAGATTTTGTTCATCAATTTTGCCATCAAGATACCACTTGCTGTCCCAATAGCAAAAGCAACAACACCTAGCAGTAATATGCCTAATGTTTGTGGTTGGAGGAATTTATCTGCAACTAATTTTGAACCCACAGATAAGCCGAGGAAAATTGTCACAATATTGATTAACGCATTTTGTGCGGTATCATTTAGACGTTCTACTACCCCGCTAGTACGTAATAAGTTACCAAAGCAGAACATACCAAGTAATGGTGCTGCATCAGGTAACAGTAATGCAACGAGAGTGACTAACACAATTGGGAATAAAATTTTCTCACGATTACTTACATCACGTAGTTGTACCATGCGAATTTTACGTTCGGCTTTAGTTGTCAGTGCCTTCATGATTGGTGGTTGAATAAGAGGTACTAATGCCATATAAGAATAAGCAGCAACCGCAATAGCACCTAATAATTCAGGTGCGAGTTTACTTGAAAGGTAAATAGCGGTTGGACCGTCAGCTCCACCAATAATCCCAATTGCTGCAGCCTGTGGTAAGGTAAAGCTGATGAGCCCTGTCCAGTTTAATAATAATGCACCGATGATGGTTGCAAAAATACCAAACTGAGCTGCTGCACCAAGTAATAATGTACGTGGATTAGCAAGTAATGGACCAAAATCAGTCATAGCACCAACACCCATAAAGATAATGAGAGGGGCAACGCCATAGCCGATAGCAACTTTATAGAATAAAGCTAATACACCTGCAGTATATCCCATGTCACCTGCCATCACTTCTAATTCATTTTGGACAGAAGGTAGTGCATTAGTTATCGCTAACTTAATTGCTTCAGGATCCGCTATTGTATTGAGTTTTGCTGCTACAATTGCTAGCTGTTCAGTATTGCCTGAATGCAATAAATTATCTAAAGCACTCATTGCTAGCCCTGCTTCAGGGATATTTGACAACAGTCCACCGAAGCCAATTGGTAACAGCAATAAAGGCTCAAATTTTCGAGCAATGGCGAGCCAGAGTAGCACTAAGCTGATCAGCATCATTAATGCTTGACCTAACTCAAGATGCATAATTCCCATGCCCCGCAATAATGAAAGAATACTTTCCATAACAACCTCGTTAGCTTAATGTCATTAGCGTGTCACCAACAGCGACTGTATCACCGGCTTTTACGCTAATGCTTTGTACTGTACCAGCTTGGCTTGCACGAATTTCTGTTTCCATTTTCATTGCTTCTAAAATCAATAACACTTCTCCTTCCGCAACTTGTTGACCTTCTTTTGCGACCACTTTCCAGATATTACCCGCCATTGGTGCAGTGACAGGTGTGCCACTAGTAGCGGCTGGAGTAGCCTGATGTACAACCTGTGGTGTTGGTTGCGCTGGTGTGGTTGGTGTAATATCGCTTACCTCACCACCATCAGTCACTTTCACTACGAATGATTTACCTTCTAATTCCACAGTATATACAGCAGGACCAGTACTCGCAGCGGCTTTTGTTGTTGGTGCCGTTGGTTTTTCTACTGGTTTCGCTGTTTCTAATGTTGGTGCTGGCTCGAAGGCATCTGGATTACCACGATTTTCAAGGAATTTCCAACCAATTTGAGGGAAGAGAGCCACAATAAGGACATCATCGATTTCATTTTCAGCAAGCTTGATACCTTTTTCTTTTGCTTGTTGTTTAATTTCATCGGCTAATTTGTCCATTTCTGGTGCAATATGATCCGCAGGACGATCAGTGATTGCTTGTGCACCATCAAGTACTTTCGCTTGTAATTCAGCATTAACTGGTGCAGGTGTACGACCGTATTCGCCTTTTAAAATACCCGCAGTTTCTTTAGCTATTGTTTTATAGCGTTCGCCCATTAATACGTTGATCACCGCTTGTGTACCGACAATTTGCGAAGTTGGGGTAACTAGTGGAATAAAGCCTAAATCTTCACGTACGCGAGGAATTTCTTTTAAGACCTCATCAAGCTTATCAGAAGCATTTTGCTGTTTTAATTGACTTTCTAAGTTAGTTAACATCCCACCTGGTACTTGCGCTACTAGAATACGGCTATCTGAGCCTTTAAGCTGCCCCTCGAATTTGGCATATTTTTTACGGACTTCACGGAAATAAGCCGCAATATGTTCAAGTTTATTAATATCTAATCCTGTATCATATTGTGTGCCTTGTAATGTAGCTACCAATGCTTCAGTTGATGGGTGACCGTAAGTACCACTCATCGAAGAAATTGATGTGTCAATACCATCAATACCTGCCTCTACTGCTTTGAGTAACGCCATTTCTGCCATACCTGTGGTTGCATGGCAATGTAAATGAAGCTGAACATCATAGCGTTGTTTGATTTCGCTCACTAATTTATAGGCTTCTACTGGTGTTAAGATACCAGACATATCTTTAATGACGACAGAATCTACCCCGATTTCTAATAGCTGTTCAGTAATATTTAACCAAGTTTCTAAATTATGTACTGGACTTGTGGTATAACTTAATGTGCCTTGTGCATGTCCTCCATTACGTTTTACTGCTTGTAATGCTTGTTTCATATTACGTGGGTCATTCATGGCATCAAATACGCGGAAGACTGACATACCATTTTTTACAGAGCGCTCTACAAAGCGATCAACCACATCGTCGGCATAATGGCGATAGCCTAATAAATTTTGACCACGCAATAGCATTTGTAATGGTGTATTTGGCATTGCTTGTTTTAGCTCACGCAAACGCACCCAAGGATCTTCGCCTAAAAAACGAATACAGGCATCAAAAGTTGCTCCACCCCATGCCTCAAGTGACCAGTAACCAATTTGATCAAGCTCATGTGCGATTGGCAACATGTCATCAAGGCGCATACGCGTTGCGAAAAGAGATTGATGAGCATCGCGTAATACGACATCAGTAATAGCAATTTTTTTGTTTTGAGTAGTCATTTTTTATTTCCTTTTAAGTTATTTGAGCCCTTGTTGGCGACGGTGATGTATGACCGCTGCGATGATAGCAGGACGTAAATGTGCTAAATCGTGAGTATCTGATTGTGTTGTTGTTTTTGTTGTGGGAGTTGAAACAGGTTCTGGAAAGAAACGATTGACCAACTTAGACATGAGTTCAATAGCGTAAATCAGGATAAATAAAAATAGCATTACAAATCCTACACCAGCAAACATCAGATTTAAGCCTTCTTGCAGAAGTTCTGCATTTGTCATTTTAAGACTCCTTTTTTTAAATAATAATGTGGAATATTACTTCTTTTTGCGTAGAAAAAGTTTGATATGGGTCACAAAAAAGAAGAGCGGTTAATTTAATCCAAGTTTTATTGGTCTAGGTCAAAATTTACACATGATTGATGTCACAAATTATCCCTTATGCTATTTAAGAATATTATTTTGGGTTGGTTATATTCTTTTGAAATAAAAAGAGTTTTGCTTTTATATCGTATTTTACTTTGAGGAAATATTTTTATTTTATAGTCTATTATTTTTGTGATTAGACTCACAACTCTTATATTTTAGTGATGACAAATTAATCATTAGTGGTTAATTTACAACCGAGATTCATTCTCAACCATAAGCTGTTATCTTTTACTAAACAAAAGGATAATTTTATGATGTCAATTTTATCACCTAATCAAGTTTGGATTATTGTCGATCCAAAATTATCATTCTTTTTTCCCATAATGTTCTAATCCTCAATTTTTCATTTATTTACCCAATTTAAGATAAAGAATAAATGCCTATTTATTCTTAGATATTGTTTATCTCAATTTTAAGGATTTTATTATGGAAAACTTCAAACATTTACCAGAACCATTTCGTATTCGTGTTATTGAACCTGTAAAAAGAACAACACGTGCATATCGTGATGAAGCAATTTTAAAAGCAGGTATGAACCCATTTTTATTAGATAGTGAAGATGTGTTTATTGATTTATTAACGGATAGTGGTACTGGTGCTGTCACACAAGAAATGCAGGCAGCCATGTTACGTGGAGACGAGGCTTATAGTGGTAGTCGCAGTTACTATGCTCTTGCTAATGCAGTGAAAGAGATTTTTGGCTATGAATATACGATTCCTACTCACCAAGGGCGTGGTGCGGAACAAATTTATATTCCTGTATTAATTAAAAAACGTGAGCAAGAAAAAGGCTTAGATCGCAGTAAAATGGTGGTTTTCTCCAATTATTTCTTTGATACCACACAAGGTCATAGTCAAATCAATGGCGCTACAGTTCGTAACGTTTATACTAAAGATGCGTTTGATACCAGTGTCAATGCGGATTTTAAAGGGGATTTCGATTTAGAAAAACTTGAACAAGGTATTAAAGAAGTTGGTCCAGAAAATGTACCTTATATTGTTTGTACGATTACTTGTAACTCAGCAGGTGGTCAACCTGTATCACTTGCAAATATGCGTGCGATGTATGAAATTGCACAGAAATACGATATTCCTGTAATTATGGACTCTGCACGTTTTGCAGAAAATGCATATTTTATTCAACAACGTGAAGCAGGTTATAAAGAGTGGACAATTGAACAAATTACTTATGAAAGTTATAAGTATGCTGATGCATTAGCAATGTCTGCGAAGAAAGATGCGATGGTACCTATGGGGGGGCTATTGTGTTTCAAAGATAAACGAATGGAAGATGTGTATAACGAATGTCGTACGCTTTGTGTAGTACAAGAAGGCTTCCCAACTTATGGTGGTTTAGAGGGCGGTGCTATGGAGCGCTTAGCAGTAGGTCTACGTGATGGTATGCGTCAAGATTGGTTAGCTTATCGTATTAATCAAATAGAATACTTAGTGAATGGTTTAGAAGAAATAGGTGTTGTTTGTCAACAGCCAGGTGGACACGCGGCATTCGTCGATGCAGGTAAATTATTACCGCATATTCCAGCTGATCAATTCCCTGCTCAGGCATTAGCATGTGAACTCTATAAAGTAGCAGGTATTCGTGCGGTAGAAATTGGCTCATTCTTATTAGGGCGTGATCCAAAAACGGGTAAACAACTTCCTTGCCCAGCTGAGTTATTGCGTTTAACTGTACCGCGTGCAACCTATACGCAGACACATATGGACTTTATTATTGAGGCATTTAAGCAGGTAAAAGAAAATGCAGAAAATATTAAAGGGCTAACCTTTACTTATGAGCCAAAAGTGTTGCGTCACTTTACGGCACGCTTAAAAGAAGTATAAAAAACTTAATGCAGTTTCTGAAAACAGAAACTGCATTTTTCATTTTATTTCATAAAAAAGGAAAAGCATTATGAAAAAGACGCCTTCAATTTTCGGTGGTGCCTGTATTATTGCCAGTGTGTGTGTCGGCGCAGGAATGCTAGGCTTACCAAGTTCTGGTGCAGGTGCATGGACAATTTGGTCCATTCTTACTATCTGCTTTACGATGTTAACAATGACAGTTTCAGGTTGGTTATTGTTAGAAGCTTATAAACATTACGATCTTCGTGCTTCATTTAATACTGTAACTAAAGCGATGCTTGGTAATTCAGTAAATCTGATTAATAACTTAGCTGTTTATTTTGTGGGTGGTATTTTGCTTTATGCTTATACGACTGCTTCAGGTGGTATTTTAAGTGGATTAGCAGCGCCATTTTTTGAGCTCGATGCACGTATTTGGTCTGTCATTTTTGTTTTAGTTTTTTCGTTCTTTGTCTGGCACTCAACACGTATTGTTGACCGTGTATCTGTGATACTAATCGTGTTTATGTCATTGTCATTTGTGTTTAGTGTATTTGGTCTGACTGTAAATATTGATTTAGCGACTTTATTTGATACAAAAGGGGCTGATTCAAATTATGCAATGTATGCGATGGGACTGTTACCTGTGGCATTAACTTCATTTGGTTATCACCATTCTGTTGCAACAATGCGTGCTTATTATAGTGATGAGTATAAAGCAAAATACGCTATTTTAGGGGGGACGGCGATTGCGTTAGCACTTTATTTATTATGGATTATCTCAATTTTTGGGAATTTACCACGTGATCAATTTGGTCCTGTACTTGAAAGTGGTGGTAATTTAGATGTCTTACTTGGTGCGCTCAGTAATGTGATTGAATCAGCATCAGTAAAACAAGCAATTAATGCATTTTCTATCGCTGCTATTTTATCTTCATTCATTGGAGTTGGCTTAGGAGTATTTGATTTCTTAGCAGACTTCTTTAAGTTTGATAATAGCAAACAAGGTCGTTTTAAATCTTGGGCAGTCACTTTTTTACCACCATTAATTTTATCAGTTTCTTTCCCACTTGGTTTCTTAAAAGCGATTGGTTATGCAGGTGCAGTTGCAACAATTTGGACTTGTATCATCCCAGCATTACTCGCCAGAAAATCACGTACGATGCCAAATGGCGATATAGGATTTAAAGTTGCTGGCGGTAATTTCACAATTGTTGTTGTAATCCTATTTGGTATTGCTACAGCATTATTCCATTTCCTTGCGATGTTTAATATGCTACCAGTGTTTAAAGGCTAACTGATATTTCCAATTATAATAAGGGGCTATGCCCCTTTTTTGCGGATACATAAAAGTGCGGTCAATTTTGTTAATATTTTGTTGGAATAAAATGGGCAGATTATATCTGCCCAACTAAAGTCTTAGGAAAGGTATATTGTATAATGAAGTACAACAATGAATTAACTTAAATCAACATCTTTTGTGGCAAAGAAATAAGTTGTAATAAAGCCTGTAGCGTAAGCAACTACTGTACCGAATAAGTAAGTCAGAATAGCAGGGAAAACACCAATCGGCGATGTCATTAATGGTGTTGCTAATAGGCCAGATGGACCGAATACGGTATTTAATCCCATTGGATAGCCTAAATAAGCAATTAAACCAATTGTGAATCCGCCAGCTGCCCCTCCGATACACGCTGTGATAAAAGGTTTTACCCGTGGTAATGTCACACCATAAATTAATGGCTCACCTATACCTAAGAAACCAGGAATAATAGCTCCTCTAATTTGAGTACGTAATACGGCATCTTTATTCGCTTTGAAGTACAGTGCTAGCGCAGCTCCGACTTGACCTGCTCCCGCCATTGCTAATATCGGGAAAAGTGCATTAAAGCCTTGTGTCTCGACTAACGCAAAGTACACAGGAACGAAGCCTTGATGGATACCAAGCATGACGGATATTAAGAATAATCCTGCTAATATTGCAGAACCGAATGGATTACCATTAAGGTTTGAGAATAGCCAAGACATGCCATTAAATAAATAAACGCCAATAGGCATGATAAATAAGAATGTGAAGCAGCCCATGATCAGAAGTGTGACAGTTGAAGTGAGAGCCATGTCTAAACTATCTGGAATAAATTTTCTAACAAACCGCTCAACTTTAGCGCCCACAATTGCTGCAATCAATACTCCAATAATATTACCACGGGGATCAATGGTTAAACCAAAGAAATTACTAAGACCTGAGTAAATGCCTTTGGTGGCTTCTGGGTTATAACCAAGAATAAAGAGTGAGGCGAGAATTGCGCCATTTACCCCTGAACCACCGAAGGCTTTTGCTGCGTTATAACCAATTAAAATGCTCAAGAAACTAAACAAGCCTTTACTGAACACTTTCATATAGGCAATTAAATCAACTAAAAAGCCGTTTGGGTTTTCTACACCAGTAACAAAAGCTTGTTGTAAAACAGTTGCGAGACCAAGTAATAAACCAGCCCCGATAAAACCAGGAATCAGAGGGGTAAAGATAGTGGCAAACTTAGCAAAGAATTGGTGAATATTGCTTGTTTGCGTTGATTTAATTTGTTGTTTTTGTTCTCGAGCGATGTCTTTGAGTGATGGTGAGGAGATTTCGCTATCTACCATACTTTTCAATAGTTCTGCAGCTTTAGCTGCTTTACCTGGACCCAGAATGATTTGTAATTGCTCATCGGCTTCAACTACGCCTAACACTCCGTCGATTTTTTTAAGCTCATCTATCTTAACTGCAGATGATTGCTGTAGTGTCACCCGTAAACGGGTCATGCAGTTAGTGACAGTTTGAATGTTGCTCTTTCCACCTAATAACTGCATCAGCCTGTGGATCATCGCATTATCTATGATTGCCATAATCTTCTCCTTTTTAACTTGCCTTATTTGACTGAAGTTAATGCTTGGTGAATAAAACCATTGGATTCAGCCAAACAATTTTTGGCTTCTTCCGCTGACATATTGAGCAACAACATTACAATAGCCACTTTACATTGACCTCCAGACTGTTCTAATGCTTGCTCTGCTTGATTGTAATCACATTGCGTTACCTGCATTACAATATTTTTTTGTCGCTCAACTAATTTAGCATTCGTTGCTACGACATCAACCATTAAGTTACCAAATACTTTACCTGTTTTAATCATGGCACCTGTAGTAAGCATATTGAGGATAAATTTTTGTGCGCTACCCGCTTTCATCCGAGATGATCCTGTGATGACTTCTGCGCCTACTATTGGTGTAATAGCAATTTGAGCAAGATTGGCAAGAGAGGAATCTGGGTTACAGCTAATTCCAACGGTCACACAACCTAGTTGGTTTGCATATTCAATGCCAGCCAGTACATAAGGCGTGCGCCCACTTGCTGCAATACCAACTAGTACATCTTGCTTACTTAATTGAATATCTTTTAAATCTTGTACACCTGCGCTCCGATCATCTTCAGCATTTTCTACTGCTTTTAAAATTGCTGATTGACCACCCGCAATTAAACCGACGACTTGTTCATGTGGTGTACCAAATGTAGGCGGGCACTCACTAGCATCTAATATTCCTAGACGCCCTGATGTTCCCGCGCCTAAATAAATTAATCTCCCCCCTTTCATAAAAGTTTCAGCAATAGCATCAACTGCTTTAGCAATTTCAGGTAAGACTTTCTCGACTGCTAAGGAAACTTTTTGATCTTCCTGATTAATTACTGCTAACATATCTAAAGTTGAAAGTTGATCGATATTTGTACTGAATGGGTTTCGACTTTCTGTTACGAGTTCGTTAATTGTATTTTGCATAAAAAATTCCTTAAATAGCTTTACCTTGGATTATTTTATTCCAAACGAGATGATCTTAGGGAATTATTTATTCATTCTGTGAGCTTGCTCACTTTTTATCCGTTATTTTGAGGAGCTATGGGATTTTTAATTAAATTGAAGCATGCCTATCATTCACTTTCGCCTAATGAACAACGTATTGCGGATTTTATCTTGAAGAATCCAAATATTGTAAAATCCTCTTCATCAAAGGTACTTGCAGCGCAAGTTGAGGTGAGTCAATCTGCGATCATTAAATTTAGCCAGAAATTGGGAGCGGATAAGTTTAGTGATTTTAAGTTAGCGATTAGTGAAGAATTAATTCGACAGGAAGCACAACAAGAAAAGCGTATTCATTTACATGACACGATTACTGATCAAGATGATTTAACCGAAATTGCCGAGAAACTTTTTCTAGAAAAACAACAAGCTTTAAAAGAAAGCTTGAGTTTAAATCCTACTAAACAGATTGCCGCTGTTATCCAATGTTTATTATCGGCTAAGCGGATTCAATTAATGGGAATTGGCAATTCTGCCTTGGTTGCTAAGGATTTATTCTATAAGCTGACTAAAATTGGGCTTCCCGCTGTGACTGAAACGGATACGCACGCACAACTTGCAATGAGCCAAAGCTTGACATCACAAGATGCTTTATTTTTGATTTCATTTTCAGGTCGTCATCGAGAAATTTTATTGGCAGCAGAGAATGCACGAGCCCATCAAGTCAAAATCATTGCATTGACAGCATTACAAACAAATCCCCTACACCAGCTGGCTGATTATGTTCTTTATTCAGTGGCTGATGAGTCTAAATTCCGTAGTTCTTCTATTGCCTCTCGTACCGCACAACATGCTATTACCGACTTGCTATTTATGGGCATTGTGCAACAGAAAGACGATGCGAATGCATTGATTTTAGAAAGTCGAGAGTTGATTGGGCAGTTGAATAAGTTTCGTTAGAGAGAAGTGCGGTAGAAATTTTCACAATTTTGACCGCACTTATTTTGAGTCGCTATACTACTTGTGTAAAGAAGTCGCGAATACCGACTAACATATTGTTAATTGCGACAGCAGCGAGAATTAATCCCATTACCCGACTAATCACTGCCGCGCCAGTGTTACCTATTAAGCGTTGGATTTTATTTGCCATCAGTAACAAGATGTAGGTAATAAACAAAATGCTTAACATAATAATTGTTGTGATGACTTGATCAAAAAAACTAAAACGGTGGTTATCTGTTAATAATACAATGGCCATCATTGCCCCAGGAGAGGCTATAGAAGGTACTGCAAGAGGATAAACTGCCAATTCACTTAAACTAGATGACATACGCATCTCATGTTCTGGTTTTCCCTCACCAAAAATCATTGTTAACGCAAATAAAAGGAGTACCAAGCCACCTGCAATTTGGAAAGCTGTAAGTGGAATTTGCATTGCTTCTAATAAACCCTGACCTAAAATTAAGAAGAACATTAAAATACCACTTGCAATAACAACTGCTTTTAAGGCAATTTTTCGTCTATCTTCAATTGACAGGCCGACGGTCTTGGTTAAGTAAACGGGTACTGAACCAATAGGATCTATAACTGCCCACAATACGACAAACTGCACGATGAGTGAATCAAACATTGGCAACTCCGATAAAAAAGTAGAAAATACCCCATTCTATAATAAAAGTTGAACGAGACATACTGACAAGCAATGCTTTTTTTTACAAATTTAACTTTAAAACGCGGGCAATCTATTTTGCTCGACAATACCTCTGCTGCGATTAATCCTGGACAAAAAGTGGGTCTGGTGGGGAAAAATGGTTGTGGAAAGTCTTCTTTATTAGCCTTACTCAAACAAGAGGTGAGTGCGGAAGGGGGAGAGGTCAGTTTTCCAAACAATTGGGCGTTGTCTTGGGTGAATCAGGAAACGCCAGCATTAGATACTACTGCATTAGACTATGTGATTGAGGGGGATCGTGAATACTGCCGCTTACAGCAGGCATTAGCTCTTGCTAATGAAGAAGGTGATGGACATCAAATTGCCTATTTACATGCACAACTTGATGCAATTGATGCATGGACGATTCATGCACGTGCTGCTGCTTTATTACATGGTTTGGGTTTTAGTCAAGATGAATTACAACGCCCAGTAAAATCCTTTTCAGGTGGCTGGCGGATGCGTTTAAATTTAGCACAAGCCCTACTTTGTCCTTCCGATTTATTATTGTTAGATGAGCCAACTAACCACCTAGATTTAGATACTGTGATGTGGTTAGAGCGTTGGCTAGTACAATATAAAGGTACATTAGTATTGATTTCCCACGATCGTGATTTTCTTGATCCGATCGTCAATAAAATTTTGCATATTGAGAATCAAAAGCTTAATGAGTATACAGGGGATTATTCTTCCTTTGAGATACAGCGAGCCACAAAACTGGCGCAACAAACGGCCCTTTATCGTCAACAACAGCAAAAAGTCGCACATTTACAGAAATATATTGATCGTTTTAAAGCAAAAGCCAGCAAAGCAAAGCAAGCACAAAGCCGAGTAAAGGCACTAGAACGAATGGAGTTGATTGCGCCTGCTTATGTAGATAATCCATTCCATTTTGAGTTTCGTGATCCATTGGCTTTGCCAAATCCTCTGCTGTCGATGGAACAAGTTAGCGCAGGCTATGTGACGGAAGATGGCAAAAGTGTGGTCGAGATTTTAGAAAAAATTAAGTTGAATTTAGTACCAGGCTCACGAATTGGCTTGTTAGGTAAAAATGGAGCAGGTAAATCAACATTGATTAAATTATTAGCAGGTGAGCTATCTGCGCTGGCTGGACAAATACAGCTTGCTAAGGGTGTACAATTGGGGTATTTCGCTCAGCATCAATTAGATACTTTACGTGCAGATGAAAGTCCATTATGGCATTTGCAAAAATTAGCACCACAGCAGACGGAACAACAACTAAGAGATTATCTTGGTGGTTTTGCATTTAAGGGTGATAAAGTCAATGAGATAGTTGGCTCTTTTTCTGGTGGAGAGAAAGCTCGTTTAGTGTTAGCGCTTATCGTCTGGCAGCGTCCGAATTTATTGTTACTTGATGAACCGACTAACCATTTAGATCTTGATATGCGCCAAGCACTTACTGAAGCATTAGTAGATTATCAAGGCTCATTAGTTGTGGTCTCTCATGACCGCCATTTATTACGTAATACAGTAGAAGAGTTTTATTTAGTACATGATAAAAAAGTAGAGCAGTTTTCAGGTGATTTAGACGATTATCAAAAGTGGTTGAATGAATTGTCTCGTGTGCCAGACTCAAAGCTAGTACCACAAGCTGAGCAAGAAAATAATCAAAGTAGTGTGAATCGTAAGGAGCAAAAACGTCGTGAAGCAGAATTAAGACAACAGACGGCTCCGCTACGCAAAAAACTACAACAATTTGAAATGCAGATGGACAATTTATCAACTAAGTTAGTAGAGATAGAAACACAGCTTGGCGAAAGTGAGCTGTATTTAGCGGAAAATAAAGATAAGTTGACTACGCTGTTAGCTGAACAAGTCAGTCATAAGAAGCAATTAGAGGAGATTGAAATGCAATGGTTAGCTCTTCAAGAGGAGCTCGAAGAACTGCTTGCTGAGTAAAAAGTTATTACTTTTTTAAAGATAAAGGGCTTATTTGATGAAATAAGCCCTTTTGTTTATTTTTTTCTATTGAGTTGAGATTTAAAATAGTCCTCAATATTATCTACTATGATTGCTCCACGATTGACGCTTTTACCTCTTACATGCTCATTAATAATATTGATAAATGGAACAGAGGCTTTAATTTTTTCATCATGTACATTGGGATTACCAGGAACAAGTGCTAATGCATCGCACATCACTAAAATAGCCTCTGCGACATAACTATCTGGAATTGGACGACCAAGGTTAATGTCTTGGTTATTGGACTCAATTAATTTACCTGTTGCATCATAGATCGCTTTCGTTTTAATCACGGTTTCTTTAGTATTGCAGTTTGTTGCTATACGCTCAATAGCATAAGCACCATTTAATAACGTGGCGATTAAAGCAGTACGTGTATCACCAAAAGTATCAATACTTGATAATCGAATAAAGAACATGGGGTTATTGCCAATCCATTGGCTCCGTAAAGCTTCGGTTCGGTACATATACGAAACGTAAGAGCTTGTATTAGTCACGTTTTCAATTGCAGGTGGTTCAACATAAATAGACGTATTTGCTGATGTGATTGTCGAACTAAGTAATGTGCCGATACATAAAGTTGTACTGAAAAAAGTTCTGATATTCATATTTTATTCCACTTGACCTGTATTTTATTTGCTCACTATAACATTCTTATTGAATTTTTATAGTCAATTTTCTTCAGGCAGAAGGAAACGCTTAACCTACAACTTGTGGTAAATAGCCTGCTCTCGTAATAAACGGAATCAATGTAATTGCCACACCAAGTATAAGAACAAGCACTAGTACAGGTGTACCGCCACTGACTCGATAAGGTAGGTTAGGGTGTATCTGACGAACCTTCCAAACTAAAGCAACAGGTAACACTACAGCATAGAAAGCGAACATCTGACCTGCATAACTGAGGGCTAAGACGAACCCTTGTGGGTAGAAAAAAGCAAAAAGTAATGGTGGTAGAAAGGTTAATATGCCTAGTATCATTCGATTTCCTGAAATATTAAAGACACGTTTTAATAGATCTTCAATACATTCAAATAACCCTAATGCCACGCCTAAGAACGAAGTAATTAAAGCTAAAGCTGAGAAAATTTTCACGGCTTGCGCTAACATTGTGCTGCCTGTAATTTGAAAACTAGCATTCACTAAGCCATTTAACGTTGGATCTTGTTGTAAAATATCTAAAAAATGAGATTGGCTCAGCACACCATGAGTCGAAAATTGCCACACAATATAAAAGACCAGAGTGATAGTTGAACCTGTGAGAATAGCAAATCGTAATGCTTTCACGTTGCCTTGTAAATAATGGTTTAAACTTGGAATTGAACCATGGAAACCAAAAGAAGTGAAAAAAATCGGACTTGCTGAGAGTAATAAGGCTTTATCAATAGGCATCGCCATCAGATTATTGACAGTAACTTTAGGTAACATCAGACACAGTACAAATACAAATGTTGTGAGCATGATGAAAAATAATAAGCGATTTATACCATCAACACTTTTTGTACCAATAATAACAAATGCACCAAAAAATAAAGTAAATATACCAATAGCGATTTTGGATGTTGTATTCTCATTGACAATAGTAGGTAGGCTTGAAGCAAGAATTGAACCCCCGCCTGTAACATAAGCAGATAATAATGCATATAAGAAAACGAGTAATACTGTTGTTGCAACAATTCGTCCGAAACGACCAAAGTATTGTGCGGCTAATGTGCCAATACCTGCATCTGCGTCAGTAGTTTGATAGACTTCGACAAATAAGAGTGCAGTACAAGTGAGTAATGCCCACAGTGCAATTAATAAGACCAAAGTAAAGCTAAAGCCAATGCCTGCTGAAGTGAGAGGCATTGCAAGCATCCCTGCACCAATCATAGTGCCTGATACAAGCAGTGTACTGCCAGCTGTTTTATTCACGATAGTTTCCTTTTTTAATCAAAATGATTAATTGTAAACATATATTTACATTTTTTATAGATGTATATTTATATTAGCAATAGAGAAATAATAAAGCCAGTTTTATTCTTATTTTGATATAAGATAATGATGGATATTTTTTGTAATGAAATGTTTACATTCTTATCGAAGGTAATAAAAAAGCCAAAGTACAAAACTTTGGCTTTTTCTGTATGTTAAACTTTATTAAAAGTTAACCGCACTTTTCAGTTTCTTCAGTGCGTTAGCTTCAAGTTGGCGCACACGTTCTGCTGAAATATTATATTTTGCAGCTAGATCTTGCAATGTTGCTTTATTTTCATCTAACCAACGTGCTTTAATAATATCTAGGCTACGTTCATCTAACCCTTCTAAAGCAACAGTTAATTGCTCAGTGGCTTGTGTTTCGTAATTTTCATTCTCTAATTCTGCTGCAAAATTAGAGGTTTTATCTTCTAAATATAATGATGGTGAGTAGGTTTCTTCATTGTCATCTGTTGGTAAGTCAAAAGCAACATCTGAACCTGTCATCCGTGATTCCATTTCCATCACATCTTCAGGAGAAACACCAAGTTCATTTGCGACCATCTCTACTTCATTTTCATTAAACCAACCTAAGCGTTGTTTCGTTTTACGTAGATTAAAAAATAATTTACGTTGTGCTTTCGTGGTTGCTACTTTTACAATACGCCAGTTGCGTAATACATATTCGTGAATTTCTGCTTTGATCCAATGTACAGCGAAAGAAACTAAACGCACCCCTACTTCAGGATTAAAGCGTTTAACGGCCTTCATCAGACCAATATTACCTTCTTGGATTAAATCCGCTTGAGGTAAGCCATAGCCTGAATAACCACGCGCTACATGGATAACAAAACGAAGATGTGAAAGAATCAGCTTTTTAGCCGCTTCCAAATCTTCTTGATAATACAAACGCTCCGCTAATTCCTTTTCTTCCTCAGCGGTAAGCATTGGATATTCATTTGCAGCACGAATATATGCTTCAATACTGCCTTGTGGAACCAACATCATGGTTTGTGTTTCTTTGTTCATTGTTTTCCTTCTTAGAAAGTGAAAGATAAATTTCCGAGTGTAGTTATAACATAAAATCCCATGAGAGCCAATTTTTCATACTCTTTATGGAATGGGTAAAGATTAGACTATAAATTTACCTTAAAGTTCCAATTATCGTATAGAAAAGGAATAGATGTATTTATAGGTTATGTCGAATATTATACCGCACTTTGTCTTAAAGTGCGGTATGTTTGAGATGAATATCAATGATACTATATTTTATAAGAAGGTAGATAACGCAAGTACCCATAAAATACTTAAAACAGGTCCTAAGAAACCAATAACGACACCACCTAAACGGAATTCAGCTTGTTTGATTAAGCCTGTACTGAATGCAATAGCATTTGGTGGCGTTGAAACAGGAAGGAAGAGTGCACAAGAGGCACTTAAACCAATTACGAGTGGTAGGATCATCGGATTAATATCTACGCCACCAACCATAGCTAATAAAGAGACACCCATTGGGATTAAGATCGTTGTTGCTGCTGTATTACTCATGAAGTTAGATAAGATCACTGTAATAAAGCCAAATAAGACTAGGAGCATCATAAAGCTTACTTGAATATGGCTAATTTGTTCAACAAAGTGCGCTGCAATGCGTTGTTCTTCAATTGCTAAACCTAATGCAAGCCCACCCGCAACTAGCATTAAGGTATCCCAAGGTAATTGGCGGATATCTTTTTCGCCTAAAACTCCTGTCATAGTCAGTCCAACAATAGGAATCCCTGAAGCAGCGGCGACAGGAATGCCAATCCATTTAGATGTCAACCAACAGAATAACGTAATAGCAAGAATAACCAAGACAATCGTTTTATGCAGTATTTCGATGCGATTAGAATGGACTTGTGTAGTTTCTTGTAAAAAACTAAAATCGAGACTTTCAGTTTTATCCACTTGGTATTTTTTGACTAATACACGCCAAAAAATGAACAGTAAAACTAAAGCAAGTGGTGTACCTACCATCATCCATTCTAAAAATGAAATAGGATGACCTAATTTTTCAAGCGCACCAACGGCAATAGCATTAGGTGCTGAACCGATAATGGTTCCCATACCTCCAACGGAGGCTGCCGCAGGAATACCTAAGAGCAAGGCTTTAGATAAATTAGAGCTTTTATCTAATCGAGTAAATAAAGGACTAATCGTAGCGATCATCATAGCTGTTGTTGCTGTATTACTCATTAACATCGACATTGTCGCAGTCACTAGCATTAAACCCCATAACACATAAACAGGATTATGACCAAATTTAGGTAATACTGCTTTGAGCAGCAGCAGGTCAAGTTTGGTTTTTTTCATGGCTTCTGCAAGGAAAAAGCCGCCAAGAAAGAGCCAGATGACACTATCAGACCAAGTTTGTAGATATTGAATCGCATCGTAGGCTTCGCTTTTTCCCATAATCAACACTAGGAAGCCAACGATTAAGATACTGACTGAGAAGGGGGGGATTGCTTCAGTGACCCATAGACTAATTGCAAAAAATAGTAAGAACAGCACGTAGTTTTGTACTTTAGTGAAACTTGCATCAGAAAGTAGCATAGTCATGATAGCGGCAAAAATAATAGATAAACAGAAGAAAACAAAATGCCTGTTCTGCGCTATTTTTATTACTTGTAAGCATTGCTTGATGTCCATAGGTGACCTCGTTCATAAGATTGAAAATAAAATTGATTGTAATCAAAAGGCAAGTGTGATTTCCTGATCTTGTTCAAAGAAAGTACTACTTTTTGAGCAGGATTTGAAGATTTTTGCATGAAAACACCAAAAGCAAGACAAATTTAAACTTTTACTCCAATAAGCAAAAGTGTGAGGTCGATAGATAATTGAATATGAGGGAGGGCGAAGGGGGATATTTGTCGTAGCAAGCAAGAAATCCACTACTGAAAAGTTTAAACAAACGAGTATATGCTGCAGCGTGATATAAATATTTTTATCTCTTCCTACATTTGTTATCAACTCTTCCTCGTTTGGGGAGGTGAAATATAATAGATTTTATAGTTTATTGAACTAGCCTGTATTTATTCAATGGAGAGGTGTTAGAAAAGCAAATACTTGAGCGAGTATCACTTTAATCGCTCAAGTATTAAGTAGGTCGTCATTTTATAAAGAATTTACTTGTGAAGAGCAAATAAAATGTACGGATAAGCATAAACCCGATACTTAAGTTTGCGAGACAGAATAGTGCTAGCCCAAGCCCTGAAAAAAGAGGATCTGCTGCTTGTTGGTACATAAATAAACTGACTTTTGCCATAGAGGCGAGACCAAATGAAAATGCCCACATAGCGGGGGTAAAGCCCTGAGCAAAAATCCAAGGCAGTAAGCGAATTAAAAAGAGTAATTGCAATAAACCATAACCGATAAGCATTTTGGCAAAGAAGTCGATTTCACCATTGTTAATGGCTAAATACGCAGAGCAACCAACAAATGCAGGTGCAAGTTGGATACCAATACCAAGACGCAGAGGCTCAGGGATAGGTTGTAAAGTGCGTAAACGTTGTAATACTGCAGGCTCTAACATTAACCAAGAAAAAAAGCCTGCTCCAAAGAAGAGCATGCCGAGTTCATCGTATCCTAACGTACCTAATGCAGTTGCACTGACAAAATTAGTGGCGACAGTTGGTAAATAAATGACAGGTGTCGTGTATTCAGCTTGATGAGTGCCTCGCCACATCCCTGCAATATAATAAGTGGCAAATGAGAGTTGAGTGATAATGCCAATACTGATTAATAGTATCGCTACAGGCATCGAATAAAGCATTAACCCTATTCCAATAAGCGTTGTAGTTATTGGGATTAAGCTAATAAAGCTACCTAAGATAGGATGTTGTAAGTCTACTTTAAAATCAGATAGACTACGTGTCCATTTGTAAAGATAGGCACAAACAAAGCAAAACCAGATTAGAGTCGCTAGGCTAAATACACTTTCACTGATGATTGTTGCAAAAAACCAAGTTGGCACAGCATAACGCCATGCAAGGCTCAATGCAGAAAGTCCAAGAACAATTCCAAAATAGTTAATTGGAATAGGAAAAGAGATTGAAGATTGTGTTGTCATGATTGCGGTACTAAGTGGTATTCTAGATCATTGGCAATGACATGGAATAGTAAGTCAATATTAGGGTGTTTTCCTGTGTTTTGTTTCGCATCTTCTGTATGTTCGGCGAAAAGTGCTAGCCCTTTTTGTGCTGAAATGCGGTTTAATTTCCCATTAAACTCCTTCGCTAATGCATAATAAACACGTAATGAGCCTAATTTTCCAGTCACAGCAGGAATGTAATGGACTTGTGTCGAGCCAGCCATAATCGCGAGTCCTGTTAAATGCTCAATCGTGGGTAAGCGAGTTAAAATTGTGTTGAAATCCATGAGTTATCTCCTTAACTAATTGCTTGTTCACTGTCGACTTCACCATTTTCATCAATAAAGCGAACTTCGGGTTGTAACCAGACAGCAAAACGCTGTGCAACTTTTTGACGTACATGATGGGCTAATTCCACAATATCAGAGCTTGTGGCATTGTGTTTGTTAATTAACACTAAGGCCTGTTGTTGGTGAACGGCTGCACCACCAACTTGATAGCCTTTGAGATCGCATTGATCAATTAACCAGCCAGCAGCAAGCTTAATATAACCATCTGGTTGCGGAAAATGTGGAATAGTTGGATATTCTTGCTGTAAGTTGTCAAAATCTGCTTTTGAAACCACTGGATTTTTAAAGAAACTGCCCGCATTACCAAATTCGGCTGGATCGGGTAGCTTGCTGCGGCGTACTGAACATACTTCGTCAAAAATTTGCTGAGAAGTGACCGCACTTTGATCTAAGTTCGCTAATGAACCATACTTTAAGACGGGTTTCCAATCTTTTGCTAGCTTTAAACCCACAGCAACAATCACATAACCATTAACATAGTCATGTTTGAATATGCTATCACGGTAACCAAACTGGCATTGTTCGTGGCGTAAACGGAATTGTTCACCTTTGCTCAGATCAAGCACATCGACATAATCACAAACATCTTTAAACTCAACTCCATAGGCGCCAATGTTTTGGATTGGTGCAGACCCAACACAACCAGGGATTAACGCTAAGTTTTCTAAACCGTTTATACCCGCTTTTAATGACCATTTTACAAGTTGATGCCAGTTTTCACCGCCATTGACATGTAAATAATGAAATTGGTTATCTTCGCTGTGTTGAATACCGAGTAAGCGATTGAGGAAGACTGTGCCGTTAAAATTGCGTAAAAAGAGAACATTACTGCCCTGTCCTAAAAATAATGTAGGTTGTCCAGCTGCTTGGCATGCTGACCATTGTTGCTGAAGTTGTTCAATGCTTGTAACTTCAACAATCTGTTGAGCATAGACAGGTAATGAAAAAGTGTGAAACTCTTGTAGACTTTGCATAGATTATCCTGTTAGTTTTGAGTTTTGATTTCTACAATATCATTATTCACAACGATTGCTTGCGTATTGGTAATTGGTATTAAATTTAATGTTGCCGAATAAGTGTCAATAATATGTTGTGCTGCTTCTATAAAAGGGAAGTTTGTATAATGTGGTACAGGGTAAAACTTGACTAAGTTTAATGCTTTGTTATCAACTAAATCAGCTGCTGGCTCTCGAGAGTCCATGAGTTCAACATAATTAATATCTGGTGAGACAATCATTGCGCCAGCAGACTCTCCAATATAAAGCTTCCCAGCATTGACCTGTTGAATAATTAATTTATCTGCACCACTTCGTTTTAACTCTTGTAACAAAAAGAAAGTATTTCCCCCACTGACATAGATAAAATCATTGTGATTGAGTTTGTCACTGATTTGTGTAAAAGTTGCTTTTGTAACATCAAGTTCATCTATTTGAGCGCCTTGTTGGATGAAGGCTTGTTTCGCGTTCTCGACGTAAAACGTGATTTTCTCTACATTACTTGCTGTGGTAATGAAAGTAATCGTTTTTCCTCGAATATCACCAATAAAGTGGATAAATAAGTCCATCACATCAGCAAATGATGAGGATAAAAATAACGTTTTCATTTTACATTCCCATTTGGTTTAAAGTAATTTTTACTTCTGTTCCACCTGAAGTGCGGTTAGAAATGTGTAAACTTGCATTTAATTGTGCGGAACGTTCATTCATGATATTCAAGCCATAGTGTCCATCTGGCTCGTCTAAACTTGGAATACCAATCCCATCGTCACGAACAATCAATTCATATTCGCCGTCTTGATTAGTATGTGCAATCACTTCAATTAAGCTGCCTTTTGAATGTTTAATCGCATTTAATATAGATTCTCGCACAATTTGTAATACATGGACGAGCTGTTGTGCATTAAAACTTTGTGAAGGCAAGGAGCAGTGTACTGTCATTTGCATTTCTGTTTGTCCTCGTAGAGAATCCACGACTTGCTCTAATGCTAATTTAAGATTGGCTTCTTGTATAGTCAGACGGAAAGTCGCTAATAGCTCACGAAGTTGTACATAACCATCACGTAATGCTTGCTCAAAATTTGCAATAAGACTCAAGCTTTTGGTTTTTGCATTTTCATCATCTTGTTTTAAGTTATGTTTTAATAAAGTCAGTTGAATTTGTAAAAATGCGAGAACTTGAGCCAAGGAATCATGTAATTCACGCGCGATAATTGAGCGCTCCTCCATTAATAGTAATTGTTGTTGTTGGCGCTGTATTTTATGAAAGTAAAGTGTTCGACTTAAGATTTGAGCAATATTACGCATTGTACGTGGGTCAGGACAAGGTAAACCAGCCTGCCAGTAAAGTACAGCTAATTTTTCATTTTCAATGGTTAATTCTACTTGTTGGCAATCTTGGTTAGCTTGTTTATTGCCAAAGGCTAAGTTCCAATGTTCTGCACCATCAATAATGAGTGAGAGGTAGCGTAAATGCTCACTAATAAAGATATTTTTGAGGACTTGTTGTAATGTGAACTCATCAACATTATTGATGGTTAATTGTTGCGAACTTTCGTATAACATCGTTAAAGAGCGGTTAGTTTGACGGAGTTTTTGCGTTTTTTCATTCACACTTTCCTCTAATGAAGAATACAGTTTTTCTAATTCACTCGACATCTGTGTAAAAGCACGCGCTAAACTCCCTAGCTCATCTTGTTTCTTGGTATTGACCTTAACGTGGTTAAATTGACGCATTTGAACTTGAATACTGGCACGCGTTAGCTGTGTTAAAGGCAATACTACTTCTTTGCGTGCATACCAGACAATATAAGAAACCATGACAATAATTGAGAACATGGACAAAGACATGACTAAGACGGCAATGATCCATTTTTGTTCAGCAAAACGTTGTAATGTAAAAACAAATTGATCTACTTGCGCAACGTAATCTGTGATTTCAGTTTTATAAGCAGCAATATCTCGATGTCTGGCATAGCGCTCCATACTTTCCCAGCGCTTAATTAAATTATGGTAAGAAGACTTAACTGCATTAGGAACGAACCATTGGTGAGCAATTTCTAACAAGGCTTGTGAGTGTAGACTTACTCGATACTGGCGTAGGCTTGCTTCAACGAGTTCAGGGTGTTGCTCCAATTCGTATAATAGACGATAACTCTGCATACGTAGCGAGCCTGATATATTAATTGACTCTGCATCAGACTTATTACTCGCCATAATCATTAGACTTAATGAAGTGATTACACCTGCAAAAATAATCACAATAAATAAGTAATTAGCAAGTTTTGTCGAAACCGAATGTTTGATGTTCACAAGATACCTTTTGATATTGAACTGAGAAACGTAGTTTAGCAAAAAAATGTTTGTTTTTTTACCTGTAAATAAAAATTGATCTAGCACAAGAAAAATGGTGTTTTTTCTTTAAATACTCAATTTGGGTAGTATGAATCTCGACCCCTCTCTCCATAATGACAAGTCTAGAAAAAGCTAAATGAAAGGAATGTGTAATGACCGTTGAAAACTTACCTCGTCGCCATTTTTTACGTGGGCAGTTTTTAACTTCACTCCAATCAGAACAAGTAAAACAACAGGGTTTTCAAGGGATCCGTTTACCTTGGTCTGTAGAAAATACACGTTTTATCCGAGATTGTACGCGATGTGATGCCTGTATTGATGTTTGCGAAACGAAAATTCTAATAAAAGGTGATGGTGGTTTTCCTGAAGTGCAATTTAGCCGAGGAGAATGCACGTTTTGCCAAAAATGTATAGAAGCTTGTTCGCAGCCTATTTTTAGGTCCACAAATGAGCCAGCATGGTCACATAAAATTGAGATTAGTGCGAACTGTTTGACGCAAAAATCTGTTGAATGTCGAAGCTGTGAAGATAGTTGTGAAATGCGTGCAATTCGTTTTAAACGACAGTTAGGTGGTGTTTCACAGCCAATCCTTGAGCTTGAAAGTTGTAATGGTTGTGGCGCATGTATTAAAGGTTGTCCTGTGTCAGCAATCAGCGTGTTATTTACGGTAAATGAATTGGAAAGAATAAATGACTGAACAAATTACAATGGAAAATGCAGTAGATTGGCATGTATGTGGCTTAATTGTACAAGGTAAGCCAAACAAAATTGATGCAATTCAGACCGCACTTTTAGCGATGCCACATACTGAAATTCCCGTGTTTGATGCAGAAAAGGGGAAACTTGTTGTTGTCATGCAATCACACGATAAACATGTATTACATGAGCAAATGGAAGCGACAAGAGATATTGATGGCGTCATTGATGTATCGCTGGTTTACCATCAACAAGATGAAAATTAATAAAACATAGAACGATTCAATATAGTGGGGGAAACGCTATGAATATGACTTTAAGTCGTCGTGACTTTATGAAAACAAATGCTGCAGTTGCTGCGGCAACAGTAGCAGGATTGGCTATTCCAGTCAAAAATGTAGAGGCGGCTACTGATAAAACCATCAAATGGGACAAGGCACCTTGTCGTTTTTGTGGAACAGGGTGTAGTGTTTTAGTCGGAACACAAAATGGTCGTGTTGTTGCTTCACAAGGTGACCCAGATGCAGAAGTGAACCGTGGTTTAAACTGTATTAAAGGCTATTTTTTACCGAAAATCATGTATGGTAAAGACCGCTTAACTTCACCAATGTTGCGTATGAAAAATGGTAAGTTTGATAAAAATGGGGAGTTTACGCCTGTTTCTTGGGATCAAGCATTTACCATCATGGCAGAAAAATTCAAAAAAGCGCTGAAAGAAAAAGGTCCTAATGGTGCAGGGATGTTTACTTCTGGTCAATCAACCATTTTTGAAGGAATTGCCAAATCAAAATTATTCAAAGCGGGCTTACGTTCAAACAATATTGACCCCAATGCACGTCACTGTATGGCATCAGCGGCAGTTGCGTTTATGCGTACTTTTGGTATGGATGAGCCAATGGGTTGTTATGATGATATTGAAAAAGCAGATGCCTTTGTACTTTGGGGTTCTAATATGGCGGAAATGCACCCAATTTTGTGGTCACGTATTTCTGATCGTCGTTTATCTCACCCTCATGTAAAAGTTGCTGTCCTTTCTACTTTTGAGCATCGTTCATTTGAATTAGCTGACTTAGGCATAATTTTCACACCACAGGCAGATCTCGCCATTATGAATTACATTGCGAATTATTTAATTGAACATAACGCAATTGATCATGACTTTATTCAGAAACATACGAAGTTTAAACGTGGTGAAACAGATATCGGTTATGGCTTAAGAGAAACGCACCCATTGGAGCAAGCTGCGAAAAATGTCAAAACTGCTGGCAAAATGCACGACAGTGATTTTGAAGAATATAAAAAACTCGTTGCTCCATACACGCTTGAAAAAACACACGAAATTTCTGGTGTAGCAAAAGATCAGCTTGAAGCATTAGCGAAAATGTATGCTGATCCAAATTTAAATATTGTTTCATTCTGGACAATGGGTTTTAACCAACATACTCGTGGTGTATGGGCTAACCACTTGATTTATAACATTCATTTATTGACTGGTAAGATTTCAAAACCAGGTTGTGGTCCATTCTCATTGACAGGCCAACCATCAGCTTGTGGTACGGCACGTGAGGTGGGTACATTTGCACACCGCTTACCAGCAGATTTAGTGGTGACTAATCCAAAACATGTTGAAAAAGCAGAGAAGCTTTGGAAATTGCCAAAAGGTGTGATTCAAACACAAGTAGGTTACCATGCTGTTGCACAAGACCGAGCCTTAAAAGATAAGAAAATGAATGTGTTATGGCAAATGTGTACCAATAACATGCAAGGCGGTCCAAATATTAATCAGGAGCGTTTTCCGGGTTGGCGTGATGAAGAAAACTTCATTATCGTTTCAGATCCTTATCCAACAGTTTCTGCATTAGCCGCCGACTTGATTTTACCAACTGCAATGTGGGTAGAAAAAGAAGGTGCTTATGGTAATGCTGAGCGTCGTACACAATTTTGGTATCAACAAGTGAAAGCGCCAGGTGAGTCTAAATCTGATGTATGGCAATTAGTTGAGTTTTCTAAATATTTTACTACTGATGAAATGTGGCCTGCAGAAGTCTTGGCTGCGAATCCTGAATATAAAGGCAAAACTCTTTATGAAGTGTTATTCCGCAATGGTCAAGTAGACAAATTCCAAGTCCCAACAGATAAACCGGGTTATTTAAACGATGAAGCAGAACATTTCGGTTTCTATTTACAGAAAGGGCTATTTGAAGAATATGCTGTATTTGGTCGTGGTCATGGCCATGATTTAGCGGACTTCGAGGTATATCACAAAGCACGTGGTTTACGTTGGCCAGTGGTTGATGGTAAAGAAACTTTATGGCGTTATCGTGAAGGTTATGATCCATATGTGAAAGAAGGCGAAGGTGTTGCATTCTATGGCTACCCAGATAAACGCGCGATCATCTTATCTGTACCTTATGAGCCACCAGCAGAAGCACCAGATGCAGAATATGACTTATGGTTAAGTACAGGGCGTGTATTAGAACATTGGCATACTGGCACAATGACACGTCGCGTACCAGAATTACACCGTTCATTCCCAAATAACTTAGTTTGGATGCACCCATTAGATGCGAAAGCACGTGGTTTACGCCATGGAGACAAGGTGAAAGTAAGTTCACGCCGTGGTGAAATTATTTCTCACCTAGATACACGTGGACGTAACAAAGTGCCACAAGGCTTAGTTTATACCACTTTCTTTGATGCTGGTCAGCTAGCAAACTATTTAACCTTAGATGCGACTGATCCTATTTCAAAAGAAACTGACTTCAAAAAATGTGCAGTAAAAGTGGAAAAAGCGTAATTCGTTAAATTTAATGAGGAATGACCGCACTTATTATCTAAATAGTAAGTGCGGTTGGAAAACTAAATGAAAAAACCTGTTGTGAGTCCCGAACGTCGTCGATTTTTTAAAGAAGCTACCCGCACAGCCTGTGGGTTAGCTGGTGTTGGCTTGCTATTAGGATTGCAACAAAAACAAAGTTTAGCACGAGAAGGTGTAGCATTACGTCCACCCTTTGCTATTGCCGATGAGCAGGCCTTTTCAGCAGCCTGTATCCGCTGTGGGCAATGTGTCCAAGCTTGTCCTTACGATATGTTACATTTGGCGTCCTTGTTATCGCCGATGGAAGCAGGCACGCCTTATTTTATTGCTCGTGATAAACCTTGTGAAATGTGTGAAGACATTCCTTGTGCTAAAGCTTGTCCAACAGGTGCATTAGATAATCAAGCGACAGATATTAATGAAGCACGTATGGGCTTATCAGTCCTACTCGATCAGGAAACTTGTTTGAACTGGCAAGGGTTACGTTGTGATGTGTGTTATCGCGTTTGTCCTTTGATTGGCAAAGCGATTACGCTTGAAATGCAACATAATGATCGTTCTGATAAACATGCAAAATTTATCCCAACTGTCCATTCAAGTGCTTGTACAGGTTGTGGTAAATGTGAGGAAGCTTGTGTGCTTGAAATTGCTGCAATCAAAGTGTTACCAATGGATTTAGCAAAAGGTATGTTAGGGCAACATTATCGTTTAGGTTGGGAAGAGAAAGAAAAAGCAGGTCATTCACTTGCGCCAGAAGGCATTATTACTCTACCAACTCGTTTACCAGAGAGTTTGTAATGGCAAATTCACCAAAATATACAGGCAAAGAAGCGCGAGAAAAATTAGGCTGGTGGTATGCGAATCGTTTTTTATTTTGGCGACGTTTAACCCAGCTGAGTATCTTAGCAATGTTTTTAAGCGGACCTTATTTAGGTGTATGGATTTTAAAGGGTAATTATAGTAGTAGCCTTTTTTTAGATCTTATCCCAATGTCTGATCCTTTAATTATGGCAGAAAGTCTTGCTACGGGATTTCTACCAACGATGACTGCCCTGTTAGGTGTTGTCATTGTTATCGCTAGTTATGCATTGCTTGGTAGTAGAGTATTTTGTGCTTGGGTTTGCCCATTAAATGTTGTGACCGATGTGGCAGCTTGGCTAAGACGTAAACTAGGGATTCGTCAATCGGCGAAAATACCTCGTGGGTTACGCTACGGTATTTTGTTAATGATTCTTATCGGTAGTGCAGTCAGTGGCTTATTACTCTGGGAATGGTTAAATCCAGTTGCTGCTCTAGGGCGAGCATTAATTTATGGTTTTGGCGCGACAGCTTGGCTTGTTTTAGCGGTTTTTTTATTTGATTTATTCATTGTTGAACACGGGTGGTGTGGGCATTTATGCCCAATTGGTGCAGCCTATGGTGTCATTGGCGCAAAAGGAATATTACGCATTAAAGTAGAGCATCGTAGTCAATGTGATAACTGCATGGATTGCTATAACGTTTGCCCTGAACCACAAGTGTTACGTGCACCTTTACATGGAAAAAATAATGAAAGTCCATTAGTGCTTTCAAAAGATTGTATCAGTTGTGGACGTTGTATCGACGTTTGCCCTGAGAAAGTATTTATCTTTACAACTCGATTTAATAATTCAATTAGTCATTCGGGGGAGTGATCAAAATGAGAAAAAGTATCTTAATTTTAACCGCACTTTTTGCTTTCGCTGCACAGGCTGAAGAGGCGAAAGTTGGACATGGTATACAAGATTCACCAGAATATGTTGAGCCTGCGTTTCACAGTGCACCTAAAGAAAGTGGTTTATCGCCATTGAACTATGTGAATCAGCCACCAATGGTGCCACATGCGACAAAAAATTATCAAGTCACTAAAAATATTAACCAATGCTTAACTTGCCATAGTCCAGAAGCTTCTCGTGTGACTGGCGCAACGCGTATTAGCCCAACCCATTTTATGGATCGGGATGGGAATATTATTGGAGGCACATCTCCACGTCGTTACTTCTGTCTACAATGCCATGTCTCTCAATCTGATGTGGAACCTATTGTTCAAAATGAATTTAAACCAATGGCTGGCTTCGGCAAATAAGTTAAGGATTGAATTATGTTGAACTTAATTAAACGCTTTTGGAAATGGTTCCGCACACCAAGTCGTATTGCGGTAGGGACCTTGATTACACTTGCTTTTATTGCAGGGATCGTTTCATGGGTAGGTTTCAACTATGGTATGGAACAAACTAATACGGAAGAGTTTTGTGTGAGTTGCCATAGCAATGATGTCTATCCTGAATATCTACATACTGCCCATTATCAAAATCGTAGTGGTGTGAAAGCAACTTGTCCAGATTGCCATGTACCACATGAATTTATCCCTAAAATGATTCGTAAATTACAAGCAAGCCGTGAAGTTTACGCCCATGTGATGGGATATACCGATACGATTGATAAATTCAATTCTCGTCGCTTACACATGGCTGAACGTGAATGGGCAAGATTAAAAGCCAATGATTCACAAGAATGCCGTAACTGTCATAATTTTGAGAATATGGATTTTAGCCAACAAAAAACAGTGGCGGAGAAAATGCACACTTTGGCAGTACAGGAAGGTAAAACCTGTATTGATTGCCATAAAGGTATTGCACACCAATTACCTGATATGAGTGGTGTTGAGTCTGGTTTTAGTGTAGAACAAAAATAATTATTTCCCCTCACTTATTGCTCTCAGATTAATCTGCATCTCTTTGGAGTTGCAGATTTTTTTATTTTTCGATCTTATTCACAAATTCAGAACATCAAAAGTGAATAGATACAGACCGCACTTTACATTCTTTTCTTTTTGTTAAGAGTGAAAATAGATGGATCAGATGATTAATTTGTTATTACGGCTGAACCAGATTCCACGACTAGGGGCTGCACGTATTCAACATTTGTTAACCCAAGTCAGCATGGATGATTTATTACAATATGATACTGTCGCATTAAAACAATTAGGCTGGACAGAACAACAAATTAGGCGTTGGCAACAACCAGAAATGAAATACATTGAACCAGCGTTGTGTTGGGCAGAACAAGTTGGGAATCAGATAATACATTATTGGCAAGCCGAATACCCTTATTTATTACAGCAAATTGATAGTGCACCGCCATTACTATTTATTCAAGGGGATCTTTCTGTGCTCTCTCGACCTCAAATGGCGATAGTGGGCAGCCGATATTGCTCTCACTATGGTGAATATTGGTCAAAATATTTTGCTACAGAGTTAAGCTTAGCAAATTTTATTGTGACTAGTGGATTAGCATTAGGTATTGATGGATTTTGCCATCAAGCCGTAGTGGATATACAGGGAAAAACAATTGCAGTCTTGGGCAGTGGTTTAGAGTATCTCTATCCTTACAAACATCGACATTTAGCCACGAGTATTGTGGAGTATGGTGGGGCTTTAGTATCAGAATTTTTACCCAGTCAACCACCACTTGCAGAGAATTTTCCACGCCGTAATCGTATCATTAGCGGTTTATCTTTAGGTACGTTAGTTATTGAGGCAAATGAGCGCAGTGGTTCATTAATTACAGCGCGTTATGCATTGGAACAAAATCGTGATGTTTTTGCTTTACCAAGCAATATTCAAAATGAATGTAGTCGAGGTTGCCATCAATTGATTAAACAAGGTGCATTTTTAGTGGAAAATGTACAGGATATGTTAGACAATCTTTCACTATGCCACGTTGAAAGTTGCACTATCGCGCCGACACACTCAGTTCTTTGTCAGCCAACTGAAACATTAATGACACATGTTTATCAATCGAATGTGAAACAAACAGAGGTTTCCACTGAGCCTGCCTATCCAGATCTTTTCGCACAGATTAGCTATAGCCCGATTGGAATTGATGAGCTAGCACAAAAACTGGACTTATCCGTAGAGAGTTTATTGATCCAATTATTAGAATTAGAGCTGCAGGCGTTAATTGTTACTGAAAACGGATTGTATCGGCGAGCTTAAATATGATTAAAATATACCGCACTTTAGTTGGAATAAAGTGCGGTTCTTTTTTATAGCACAGCGCGTTAGCTGTGTCGATTCTTGAGGATGGTACTAAGAGTCTGCTGGATGTCCGTTTTGAAAAAGATCTGGTATATTTTTACTGTTGTATCAAATAGACTCAAAGTAAATAGATAGTTTGGCATGGGGCGCCTAAAACAAAAACTCCGTTAATTCATATCACATAGCCTTATGTGGTAAGCAAAATAAAGTAGCGTATCCTTAGTTTGAACTTATGAGTATGATAAGAAGTAAGTAATATAAAATATGATGTAAGATGGGCTAATAGATTGAAATGTAATCAGATTTTCTTTATTATTTTTTCTATATTTATCTAAAAATTAGCAATATAAACGAGCACACAAAAATCGTTATGACAGATAAACAATTTGCATTTTTACAGCGTTTTTTATTTCTTTTTTATCGCCATAAGAAATGGATTTTTATTCATTGGGGGATATTTGGTTTTCTTGGATTGTTTTTGTTATTAATTGAAGCAAACCTTATTATCTTTAATGATGCAGGAATAAAATATGCATCTTATTATGATTTGACTGTTGAGATTAAAGACAATCGTGTTTATGGTAAGTTAAATCAATATATTGAAGTAAAGCACAGAAATAATCATTGCTATACTGCACATTGTGGTTTCCCGAATGAGGGGCATTATACCTTATCTGAGTTGCAATTTATAACAGTGAATGGTGAAGATTTTATTAAGAAAATGTGCGTGAAAAATTCAGCTTGTTACCAAAATTTATTTGATGAACATATTGAGGCATATGTTAAAAAGCAACGTCATTATTTGATAGATGAATATGGGAGAATATTTTGGTTGCTTGTTTTGACGAGTTTTCTTTCTTTTCCTTTTATGCCTTATCAACTCGAGCATGCTAAGCAACGTTATCGTAAAATGCAAGAGGATGTAGAATTTATTCAAGTCAAAATTGAAGAAACGACGATTGAGTTATAAGTACTATTAATAATAAACAAAATTTTGCTAAAAATAGACCGCACTTTTCGTCTAAAAATAAGGCACTGGAATCAGTGCCTTAATAAGTTAATTGAATGCAGATTTAGTAGAGACTAAATGCTTGTAAATAAGGTAGTTTTCCTCTTTGTAGCATTTTTTCAATATTACCTTTGTGATCATCGCTACCTAAACCACGTAGCTCGATATTAATCCCGATACTTTTATCATACACAATTTCATTTTCAGCCTGATATTGACGGCTAGTGACATTACGTCTCGCCCCCACATTAATTGCCCAACAACAAGTACTGTATTCTACCCCTAAATATTGTTCAACAGGCTTTTTCAACGCTAAATCCTGGTAATGACGTGCGACAACAGCCCAATTATCTGTTAATTCCCATGCAATAGTTAAGCCAAGTTGCTTAATATCCTGACCATAACGGTTTGCATCAGCAGTTAAGTTTTGGTCAATATATTCTTGACTTGCATAACGGTAAGTTAATTGAATGATGTTATTGCTCATCGGGTTATATTCGAGAGTAAAGTTACCTAATGCAGATTTATCTAAACGAGTGTCATATTGATAACTACCTTGCCAGCGCCATTGGTCATTAATTTTCCAGTTAGACTCTAATGACCAAGAAGAGGAACGTCCATAACTACTATTATCAGGGTTAGAATCAATACGTGAATCACGTAAATAATAAATTTGACCCGCAGATAAGTTAAAACGTTCTTCGCCTGTTTTATCATAAAAACGTGTTGTACCGCCTAGCGTGAATTGATTTGCTGAAGCAATGCGATCTAACCCACTATAACGACGATCACGGAATAATGCGAAGTAGTCTTGTTGTAATAGCGATGAATCATAACCAAAACCTAAATAGGCATTGTTACGCTTTGAGCCGATATGACTTTGATCTTTGTATGGACGATATAAATATTGAATATGTGGTTCAAGTGTTTGAGTATAGCCCTTAATAAAGGTTTTATTACTTGCTAGTACAGTTTGTAAATCGACTTTAATTTGTGGTAAGACACGATTTACTGTACCTTGTACTTGCTCCGCATACTCGCCTCTTCCTTTACGCTGTTTATAATGTGTAGCGTAGAGCTTAGTTTCAATATTTAAACTACCATAACGATTTGAAAGTGGCAGATTTAAGCTTGGCTCAAGATGAAAACGCCATGCCGTTGGCATGAGAGCACTGTCATTATCGAAGCGAACGGCTTGTGAAAATAATTTAAAGTCGAATAAACCATGCACTAAATTATTTTTATAATAATTGAAATCTACTTGAGGTAATGCGCGATAAGGTCCAATCTCGACCTCATCAAAAATTTGGAATTGTCTTGCAGAAATCGCCAAATTGTAATTAGGCTGATAGTAAGCAATGCGTAAATTTTGATTTGCATAACCATCTGTACTGGAACCATAAGCAGAATCAAAATCAGAGAAATAACGTTTATCGCTTACATGCGTGTAATCTAAATTGAGTCGCCAATTTTGTAAGAAACTGGAATGATGTGTCCAATAGAATAAATGGCGTGAGCGATTATCGCTTTTATAATCCGTTAAGCGGTCTTTCTTTAAATACTCGCCTGCGATTTTACCTTCTCCAATTGGGCTTAAATAACGAAACTCACCATTAAGTTGCCAACCACGATGCGACATATATTTAGGTGTGAAAGTAGCATCAAGATTAGTCGCAATGTTCCAGTAAATTGGTTGAGCATAAAAATAGCCATCACGACTAGAAGTGCCAAAATTTGGCATTAGCAAACCAGAACGACGGCGATCGCCAATAGGAAGTTGTAAATAAGGCGTGTAGAAAATTGGTACGCCATGCACTTTCAAACGTGCGTGCCACATTTCTGCATATTCTTCTTGAATATATTGGCGCATTTCTTTTGCTTCAATTGACCAAGAATTATCTCCTGTCAAACAAGAGGTGAATACGCCATTTTTCATTAATCGGTAATTGTCACGTAGTTCAATTTCTTCTGCGTGCCCACGCCCTTGTCGGTCAACTAATTGATATTTAGCTTGTTTAATATTGGTGTCTTTATTATTTAAATTGACTTGTGCATCTTGTCCCGCAAGCTGAATTTGATTATCTTCATAATCAAATCCACCACTTATATGTACAAGGCGTTGCGTTTGGCTTGTTAATTGGCGTTGGGTGATTTCTGCACGATGTGCCTTTAATTGGCGGTTACCTTGTTGGATATCGACATTACCTTCATAAGTTGCACGCGATGATTGGATTAATTGAGCTTGATCTGCTTCAATATATACGGGTAACTCATTTGGATTTCCGTTGACCAACTCTCCTTTAAAATGAGGTACGCCTGCTAGACATTGTGCTTTTAAATCAGCCATACTTGATGTGCTATAAAGTGCACTCAAGATTGCAACAGAAAGTAAGGTATAAGAATTCTTTTTCATTGGATAACCGTATTTAAGTCAAAACTGACTTGATTATACTGGAAAATCAAGCAAAGGCATATTATTTGCACCAACAATCATTTTGGTGATCGTTGACTAGTCCCATCGATTGCATAAAGGCATAACAGGTAGTTTCGCCGACAAATACAAAGCCTCTTTTTTTTAGTGCCTTAGACATGGCACGTGATACAGCGGTTTTTGTCGGTACAGAGGCTAAATTGGGTACATTATTCGCTTGCGGTTGGTGATTGACGAAAGACCAAATAAACTGACTGAAATTTTCACCATTCTTTTCCATTGCTAAATACGCTTTTGCATTTTTGACAATTGCTTCTAATTTGGCTCTATGTCGAATTAACCCTGCATTTTGCATTAGCTTATCAATATCTAAAGTTGTCATTTGCGCGATCTTATTTGGGTCAAAATGATGGAAGGCATAGCGATAATTTTCACGCTTTTTGAGTACGGTGATCCAAGATAGCCCAGCTTGTTGACCCTCTAAGCAGATTTTTTCAAATAATTTTAAGCTATCATATTCAGGTTTTCCCCACTCGTTATCATGATAATCGATATAAATAGGTGAGTTATCTACCCAGCCACAACGTTTGCGCATACTGCCCTCCTAATGAAAAATACGGTTGATTTTTAAACATTTTAATACAAGCCTCTAGCTATTGAAATGTGAATGAAAAGATCATGCCATTTTTGTATTGATATGCTATTGTATGTAAGTTCGTAATTGATGAATTGTAATAATCTAAGTAGAGGAAAATTATGACTACACAACTTGACTCTCTCCGTAACATGACAGTTGTTGTTGCTGATACTGGTGACATTGAGGCGATTAAAAAATACCAACCAGAAGATGCGACAACAAACCCTTCTTTAATTTTAAGTGCGTCAGCACTACCACAATATGCCTCGTTAATTGATGATGCGATTGCCTATGCGAAAGCAAAAAGTGATTGCTCAAAACAGCAATTAATCGATGCTGAAGATAAATTAGCGGTAAACATCGGTTTAGAAATTTTAAAAATCGTCCCAGGACGTATCTCAACAGAGGTAGATGCACGCCTTTCTTATGATACTGAAGCGACGATTGAAAAGGCGAAAAAATTAATCGCACTTTACAACGAAGCAGGGATTGGTAATGAGCGTATTTTGATTAAAATCGCTTCAACATGGCAAGGTATTCGTGCAGCGGAGGTGTTGGAAAAACAAGGGATTAACTGTAATTTAACGCTGTTATTCTCAGAGGCGCAGGCACGAGCTTGTGCTGAAGCAGGTGTTTATTTAATTTCGCCATTTGTGGGTCGTATTTTAGACTGGTATAAAGCCAATAGTGATAAGAAAGAGTATGCACCAGCGGAAGACCCAGGTGTAATTTCGGTGACGAAAATCTACAACTACTACAAGCAACATGGTTATAGCACGATTGTGATGGGTGCGAGTTTCCGTAATGTAGGTGAGATTACCGAATTAGCGGGTTGTGACCGTTTAACGATTGCGCCAGCGCTGTTAAAAGAATTACAAGAAAACACGAGTACTCTTGAGCGTAAATTAAGTTATACGGGAGAAGTGAAGGCGAAGCCAGAGCCATTAACAGAAGCGGAATTTTATTGGCAGCATAATAGTGATGCCATGGCGGTGGAAAAACTGGCGGAAGGTATTCGTAAGTTTGCAGCTGACCAAGAAAAATTAGAAGCGATGTTATTAGCTAAATTTTAATTTAGGATTAGAGTATAAATATAAAAAGTGCGGTCAGTTTTGACCGCATTTTTTTACCTGTTCAATTAAAGTTTAACCTGATGTGTGTTATTCGCTATGTGCTAATGCTTATCTTATTGTAATTCTTGTATTTTTTATTACGAGAATTCGTATTATAGAAATACAATATTTCACATTCCTAAAGAGGTGTAATAAGTCATGCAATATGAAAAACAATGTATTGATAATGGACAAATTGTCATTGGAATCGAATTAGGTTCAACTCGAGTAAAAGCGGTCATTATTGATGTACATGGTGTGATTTTAGCAAGTGGTGATGCAGATTGGGCAAGCCATTTCATTGATGGAAATTGGACTTATCATCAAACTGAAATTTGGCGAACACTACAACAAGCCTATCGCAATTTACAAATAAATGTGAAAGAAAAATATGCGACGTTGATTAAGCATGCCAAAGCCATTGGGGTGAGTGCGATGATGCATGGCTATTTACCATTTGATAAGCATGGTAACCAGCTTGTCTCTTTTAGAACTTGGCGCAATAATACAACAGCAGTAGCGGCACAACGCTTGACTGAGCGATTCAATTACCCTATTCCACAACGTTGGAGTATTGCACATCTCTATCAATCGATTTTAAATCAAGAAAGCCATATTCAGCATATTGATTATTTGACGACATTATCAGGCTATATTCATTGGCAATTAACGGGCGAAAAAGTGTTAGGTATTGGCGATGCATCAGGTATGTTTCCAATAGATACTAGTACGCTTAATTATGATGCAGAAATGATAGCCATTTTTGACCAGCAGATTGCCGAAAAACACTTGCCATGGCAACTCGATAACATTCTTCCTAAGGTATTAGTGGCAGGTCAAAATGCGGGCAGATTAACGCCACAAGGCGCGTTATTGCTGGATCCAACAGGAAATTTAGTTTCGGATATTCCGTTTTGTCCACCTGAGGGCGATGCTGGCACTGGGATGATTGCAACGAATTGCATTAAAGCAAAAACAGGGAATATTTCTGCTGGTACATCAGTATTTGCTATGGTGGTGTTAGAAAAATCATTATCAAGAGTATATTCTGATATCGATCTTGTAACCACGCCAGCAGGGAAATTAGTAGCGATGGCACATGCTAATAATTGTACCTCAGATATTAATGCTTGGGTGAATTTAATTGGCGAAGCATTACAGGCTTTTGGTGTGAAAACAGATACACAGACACTCTACCAAAAATTATTTTTAGCGGCTTTACAAGGTGACGAAGATTGCGGAGGACTACTTTCATATGGTTTTTACTCAGGTGAACATAGTCTTGGGCTTTCTGAAGGCTGTCCGATTTTTCTACATCCAGCAAATGCGCACTTTAATTTAGCGAATTTCATGCGCGTGCATTTATATAGTGCATTCGGTGCCATGAAATTAGGAATGGATATTTTACGTGAAAAAGAACACGTCAATATTGAACACATGCTTGCTCATGGCGGAATGTTTAAAACAGAACATGTTGTGTCACAGATTTTGGCTTCAGCATTAAATATTCCTCTAGTCACAATGAATACTGCGTCGAATGGTGGGGCGTGGGGGATTGCATTGTTAGCTAACTTTTTACATAAATCTCAACACAAATCGTTAGAAGCTTATTTAGAACAAGAAATCTTTAATCAAGCCGACCTCACATTAGTTGAACCTGAACCGAGTGTTGTTGAAGGATATCGGGTGTTTATGCAACGCTACCAAAAAGGGCTTCCGATTGTAAAAACAGCACTTGATACAGGAGTAGTTAAATAATATCACTACTTATATTGGTATTATCAGAATTCTAGCGGTGAATAGTTTATTTTTGATAAACGATGCTATCCTCTTGTTGATTTTCAATGATCTGCTTTTCTTTGAGTAACTTCACGATTTCATTAATTTTGGCAGTATTACCGCGAAGATTTAATTTAGATGCAATTTCATTTTTTAAGCTAGATAATTTCTGTGGTCTTTTTAGTTTTTCTCTTTTCAATAAAAAACTCTCATATTTGGTATAGAGACTTGATAGATTAGTGATTTGATAATTAATTTTTTTATCTTTAATCACAATAAGCTGCTTATTTGATAGATTTTCTATAATTTGAGGAATAAGTGTTTTGACCGTCGTTTGGGGGAGTGTTTTCACATTTGTTTGTGAATAGATATGGTTAGTCAGTTTTTCAACTGTTGTTGGAAGGTGTCGAATATCAGTTTTTGACATAAATTGCTGATATTCATTGGTGTATTTTTCTATATCTTGAGTGGAAAGCACAAATTCATTTTTTGCTGTCGTAGATTGAGTTTGCTCATTGTTCATCGGTGTGATAGAAATTAACTGACACTTTCTGGCGTATTTTTGGTTTTGAATATAATCACAAATACCTTGATATCCTTTGTCTTTAGAAATGACATCAAAGCTAATTTGTTTATCTGCCTCTTGATCTGCTTTACCTAAAAAATAAGCAAGATGAAAATCGAGATTGTTCTTAGAAACATTTTTTATCGTAATAAGATGAATATTGAGTTGATCATTAAATTTTTCCGATAAACTGATATATTGTTGTTGAGCACCAAGAAATAAATAGATTTTTTCATATTCACCTAACTTAATATTATCTAATGAATGAATATTTTCATAATCAATAAAGGCATATTTCATTTTGATTGTCCTCATATAGTGAAAGTATTTTTAATACTCTCATTAAAATATAAATCTTATTTATTGTAATTATTTTTTATTTTGGAAGATACTAATATATATAACGTTTAATAAATAGGGTATTATTTTAAGTTAAATTATATAAAGGCTATTTTATGGTGTTTTATGACTTTCAAGATTATCTAAATACTTTCAATGTATTCAGAGAAATAAACTCACCTTTCAAATAATCCTTCACCGATTCAATCACTAATGGGCTACGTTCACATTGTCCCGCTTGTTGGATATAGTGATAAAACTCTTCTAAGCTTAGCCATAGGCCACGTGTAATGTCAGGATCTTGCGGTTGGATAGGGTACCAATCGTCAAGTTCTACGACAAATGTGAAACGAAGAAAGTCAGTTTTACTGCGTGGGGCACTCCATTGATAGATTTTGATTAAACCTTGCATGTCTGCATGAATTCCTGTTTCTTCAAATAATTCACGTTTTGCTGCTTCAAGGAGAGTTTCATCAGTTTCTAAATGCCCAGCAGGTTGGTTTAAAGTTAGATTGCCATGTTCAAATTCTTCTACAAATAAAAACTTGCCTTTGCAATGGACAACACAAGCAAGTGTGATATGAGGTCTATGCATTTTTTATCCTAATTTTTTTAACTGTAATTGTTGATAAAGTGCGGTCAGTTCTTGTTCAGAAATAACACGATACTCACCCTGAGCTAAATGTGTTAAATCAAATAATGCCATATGATAACGAATTAGACGTAAAGTAGGGAAACCAATATGCGCTGTCATTCGGCGTACTTGCCTATTACGTCCCTCACAAATTTTGATCTCCAACCAGCTAGTTGGACTATTTTTACGCTCACGAATGGGAGGATGGCGTGCCCATAACCAATCTGGCTGCGAAACTAACCGCACTTTCGCAGGTAGGGTTTGTCCATCTTTGAGTGTTACGCCTTGGCGTAATTGGTTTAAATCAGTTTCTTGTGGGATACCTTCAACTTGCACCCAATAGGTTTTTTCTGTGTTGAATTGAGGCTCAGCTAGGCGATGTTGGATTTGCCCATTATTAGTCAATAAGACTAAGCCCTCACTGTCGCGATCTAGTCGCCCTACGGGATAAATGTGTGGGATAGGAATAAAGTCTTTTAAGGTCTTACGCCCATTTTCATCGTTAAATTGTGTCAGTACGTCATAAGGTTTGTTAAATAAGACGACTTGTGTTTCTGCAAAACTAATTTGCTTTTTTTTATATTGGGCGTGAGGCGTTTTATATACTTGGGCATTTTTTCTCATATGTGTGTGAGAAGAAGATATGGCTTTGTATTTAGATGTTGGCTTTTTCGTTGTAAATTTTGTTTGCATAGAGAAAATATATTTAAGTTGAAAATGGGATCTAGATCGAAAAATGAAGAAATTTTTTAACAATTTTTTAATAAGTACTTGCGAACTTTATTCAGTTCCAATAGCTTTGTATAGATAATCTCGTTCGATCGAGTCTTTATACTATCATAGGCAACAGAATAAGGAAGAAATGATATGCAATCAAAAGTCGTTATCCCACAAGGTGAGAAAATTCAACTTGATGAAAAAGGTGCATTAATTGTGCCAAACAATCCAATTATTCCATTTATTGAAGGTGATGGGATTGGTGTTGATGTGACACCTGCGATGCGAACGGTCATTGATGCTGCAGTGGAAAAAGCCTATGGTGGCGATCGTAAAATTGCCTGGATGGAAATTTATGCGGGCGGCAAAGCGAATGAGGTATATGGTGAAAATACGTGGTTACCTGATGAAACAATGGCATTTATTCGTGATTATCATGTAGCAATTAAAGGGCCATTAATGACCCCAGTCGGTGGGGGGATCCGCTCATTGAATGTTGCAATGCGTCAAGGGTTAGATTTATATAATTGTTTACGTCCAATTCGTTATTATGAAGGGACACCAAGTCCTGTAAAACACCCAGAATTAGTTGATATGGTAATTTTCCGTGAAAACTCAGAAGATATTTATGCAGGGGTCGAATGGGTGGCTGGTTCACCTGAGGCAAATAAAGTGATCGAATTTTTACAAAAAGAAATGGGTGTGAAGAAAATTCGTTTTACGGAAGACTGCGGTATTGGAATCAAACCTGTTTCTAAACAAGGTACCCAACGTTTAGTGCGTGCTGCATTGCAATATGTTATCGATAATGACCGCAAATCGCTTACCCTTGTGCACAAAGGTAACATTATGAAATTTACCGAAGGGGCATTTAAGGAGTGGGGTTATGAAGTTGCGAAAGAGTTTGGTGCTGAATTGTTGGATGGTGGTCCTTGGATGAAATTAAAAAATCCAAAAACAGGTAACGAAATTATTATTAAAGACAGTATCGCAGATGCGTTTTTGCAAGAGATTTTGTTGCACCCAACAGACTATGATGTTATTGCTACGCTAAATTTAAATGGCGATTATATTTCTGACGCTTTAGCTGCACAGGTCGGCGGAATTGGTATATCTCCAGGTGCTAATATTGGTGCAGAAGCAGCGATTTTTGAGGCGACTCATGGTACTGCGCCGAAAATTGCAGGACAGGATAAAGGTAACCCTGGCTCATTGATTTTAAGTGGTGAAATGATGTTACGTCATCTAGGTTGGGTTGAGGCGGCTGATTTGGTCGTTAAAGCCGTATCAAAAACTATTGCGGATAAAACAGTAACATTTGATTTTGCTGAAATGTTAGAAGGGGCGAAATTACGCTCGACTTCTGAGTTTGCACAAGATATTGTGGCGAATATGTAATCTGACTTTCGTTAAAGATAAACCCCATTATTCGATCGAATTATGGGGTTTTATTCTGTGTGTTTGTTAAAATTTAGCGTAATTTATAGGAGAAAGTGCGGTATTTTTTCTTATTTCGCGGTAAACTATTTACTTTGTTATTAACTGCCTGAGAATCTATGCGTTTATTTATATTTTTATTAGTCGCTGTGTTATTACTATTCCAATATGATTTTTGGTTTGGTAAAAATGGCTATTTGGATTACAAACAAACTGCACAGCAAATAACTCAGCATAAACAAGAGAACGAAAAACTTTCACAGCGTAATCAGGTGATTGCCGCAGAAATCAAAGATCTCAAACAAGGTGTGGAGGCAATTGAAGAGCGTGCAAGATTTCAGCATGATATGGTGAAATCAGATGAAATTTTTTATCACATTGTGAAAGAGCACAAATAATGAATCAAGTTATCCCAAGAAGAGTTGTTGCTGTAGTGCCTGCTGCAGGTATTGGCAGTCGTATGCAAGCTGCTAAACCTAAACAATATCTTGAAATTCAAGGTAAAACTATTTTAGAGCATACTCTTTCTGTTTTATTAACTTATCCACAGATTGAGCGGGTTTTTTTAGCGGTTGCGCCTCATGATCCTTATATTGCTCACCTCTCTTTTTTAAATCACCCTAAAATAGAAGTAATAGAAGGTGGGGAAAATCGAGCAGACTCAGTACTAAATGGATTATATGCAGTATCACATCAACAACAAAATACAGTAGGCGTTTGGGTGATGGTGCATGATGCTGCTCGTCCTTGTTTAACGCATCAGGATTTAGATAAGTTAATGCAAATTGATGATGAAAATGGTGCTATTTTAGCGATTCCTGCAACGGATACCATTAAACGAGCATTACCAAATCAACAAATTAAGCAGACAGAGGATCGCAGTGAATTGTGGTTAGCACAAACACCACAGTTTTTTCCATTAGATAGCTTAAAGCAAGCATTGGAACAGGCATTTGCACGAGGTATGCAGGTGACGGATGAGGCTTCTGCAATGGAATTTGCTGGATTTCGACCGTACTTAGTCGCTGGGCGTAGTGATAACATTAAAGTTACTCGACCAGAGGATTTCGCTTTAGCAGAGTTTTATTTAACCAGAAAATCACAGTAAGAGAAAATAACATGAATATTCGAATTGGTCATGGTTTTGATGTTCACGCCTTTGGTGGAGAAGGTCCCATTATGATTGGTGGAGTAGCAGTACCTTATGAACGAGGGTTATTAGCACATTCTGATGGTGATGTAGCCTTGCATGCGTTAACTGATGCGTTACTCGGTGCTGTTGCTTTGGGTGATATTGGTAAATTATTCCCTGATACGGATATGCAATATAAAGGGGCGGATAGTCGAGGCTTATTGCGAGAGGCTTATCGTCAAGTACAAGAAAAAGGTTATCAAGTTAGCAATGTTGATGTCACTATTATTGCGCAAGCACCTAAAATGCGTCCATATATCGATGCGATGCGCGCAGTGATCGCACAAGACTTGGCTTGTGATATTGAACAAGTGAATGTGAAAGCAACAACAAGTGAAAAATTAGGCTTTACTGGGCGTGGTGAAGGGATTGCTTGTGAAGCGGTAGCTTTAGTAAGCAAAGCCTAGTTTTTAAATCAGAAAACAACATATTATGTTGTTTAATTATGGCGTAAAAATAAAGGCGAACAATGAAGTTCGCCTTTACTACAACATGAATGAAGGAATACATGGAACTGGCTTATTTACAGCACTCACATCAGGCGGAACCTACAGAAAAACAGACCGCCCTTTTAAAAGCAGAATGTGCTGATTTTATTGTTAAAGAATATCTTGGTTATGACATGGCAGGTGAGGGTGAATTTGTTGCCGTAAAAGTACGTAAAACGGATTGCAATACTTTATTTGTTGGTGAAAAACTCGCTCAATTTGTCGGCATTTCTGCACGTCATATGGGGTATGCAGGCTTAAAAGATCGTAAGGCTGTGACTGAACAATGGTTTAGTCTGCATATGCCAGGTCAGCCAACACCTGATTTTAGTCGTTTCCAGTGTGATGGCGTAGAAATTTTAGCCGTAACGCGTCACAATCGTAAAATTCGTATCGGTAGTCTGGATGGTAATTATTTTGAAATTTTACTACGTGGTGTGAAAGCAACAGATGAACTAAACATTCGTTTAGAAAATGTCAAAAAATCGGGTTTTCCGAATTATTTCACAGAGCAACGTTTTGGCCGTGATGGATATAATCTGACTCAAGCACTGCGTTGGGCGGAAGGTGAAATAAAAGTGAAAGATCGCAAAAAACGTAGTTTTTATCTTTCTGCAGCACGTAGCGAAGTGTTTAATTTAGTTGTATCGGAACGCATTAAATTACAGCTCGCACAACAAATATTACCAAAAGATATTTTGCAGTTACAAGGCTCGCACAGTTGGTTTCAAACAACTGAAAAGGATGATTTTGCTGCGTTACAAGTGCGGTTAGAAAATCAGGATATTTTATTAACAGCGCCTTTAATTGGTGAGCAAAATTTGTCTGCAACAGAGATTGAGAATCGTTTAGTTGAACAGAATCAAGTCTTATTAAAATTGATGGCACAAGAGCGTATAAAAGCAGCACGCAGACCAATATTAATGCAGCCACAGGAGTTACGTTGGGAATTTGTTGAGCAAGGATTAAGACTGTATTTTTATTTACCCGCAGGGAGTTATGCTACTGCATTGATTAGAGAGTTAGTCAATGTACAAGAAGAGTGATATTGAGTTATTGGATAAAATAAAAGTGATAACAAAAGGATAAAAAATATAATGAGGATTCTACTTAGTAACGACGACGGGATTCATGCTGAAGGAATTCAGACACTTGCGCGTGAGTTGCGTAAATTTACAGACGTAACAGTCGTTGCTCCTGATCGTAATCGCAGCGCAGCTTCAAGTTCATTGACTTTAGTTGAGCCACTGCGCCCATTGCATTTACCAAATGGTGATTATTGTGTAAATGGGACTCCTGCAGATTGTGTGTATTTAGCATTGAATGGTTTTTTATCTGGACAAGTCGATTTGGTCGTTTCTGGTATTAATGCGGGCGCAAATTTAGGTGATGATGTGATTTATTCAGGTACAGTTGCAGCTGCATTAGAAGGACGTTATTTAGGGCTACCTGCAATTGCTGTTTCTTTAAATGGTCGTCAGCATTATGAAACTGCTGCACGTGTTGTATGTGAATTAATTCCCAAATTACACGGACGGATTTTAAAAAGTCGGGAAATCATGAATATTAATGTGCCTGATATTCCTTATGATCAACTAAAAGGAATTAAAGTTTGTCATTTGGGTTATCGGGCATCCGCAGCAGAAGTGATTAAACAAAAAGATCCTCGGGGTGAAGCAATTTATTGGGTGGGACCAGCAGGCTTAGCAGAGAATGAGAAAGAAGGGACAGATTTTTATGCGGTTAAAAATGGCTACGTTGCTTTGACGCCAATTCAAGCTGATATGACAGCCTATCATTCATTACAATCTTTACAAGATTGGTTAGAAAGTGAATAATGATGCGTTTTTGATTATTTTTTAGGAAGGTGTGCGTTGAAAATTTTCAGTGCGATGTATGATAAAACGATGATATGGTCAAAACACCGCTATGCTACGTTTTTTCTTTCTTTTACAAGCTTTATCGAGGCGATATTTTTTCCGATTCCGCCTGATGTCATGTTGATTCCAATGTCAATGTCAAAACCACAAAGTGCGTTTAGATTTGCACTTTATACTGCAGTTGCATCAGTACTTGGTGGGGCAGTTGGTTATGGATTGGGCTACTATGCGTTAGATTTTGTACAGCATTACATACAGCAATTTGGCTATCAACAACATTGGGATACTGCGATATCGTGGTTTGAGCAGTGGGGAATATTAGTGGTTTTTGTGGCAGGTTTTTCACCAATTCCCTACAAAGTTTTTACGATTTGTGCTGGTGTGATGCAAATGGCATTTTTGCCATTCTTACTTACCGCATTTATTTCAAGAGCGGCGCGTTTTTTATTGGTCGCAAAACTTGCTGCTTGGGGTGGGGAAAAGTTTGCGGATAAATTACGTCGTTCAATTGAACTCATCGGTTGGTCAGTAGTAGCTTTAGCTGTGCTGGCTTATTTTATTTTGCGATAATTTAAGGCGAAAAATGAATAAATTACTTTTATTGTTGTCTATGATTCTAGTGTTAAGTGCCTGTACAAGAAATGTTCAAGATGAGAGTGCGTTGGCGCCAGGTATAATGGAGCCAGTTTCGGGAACAGGCGCTGTTGAAGGTGGTAGTTGGCTGCCAGAGATTACAAAACATTAATTAAAAATTGAAAATAAGAAAGAGGAAACTAGCAAATATGAAAAAGTCGTTTTTACTTTTGCCTATCAGTATTGCTGTGTTGGCTGCTTGTAGCTCAAATGCGCCAGCGCCTGTAGAGAGTGTTGATGGCACATTGACACCTGGTATTATGCAACCAGTTGATTCTGCTAATGGAGGTGCTTGGGAGCCTCAAATTCAACAACAAAATACAATGCCAGTCGGGATGGGAGAGCCAACTTATCAGCCAACTTCTCCTGTAAATCAACCTCTCTCAACTTCAACACATTTTGATATTCCGCGTGATCCTGTGACCAACCAGCCTGATTATAGTAAGATTGTACGTGGCTCTTACAAAGGAGACACTTATACTGTACGTAAAGGCGATAGTATGTACTTAATTTCTTATATTTCAGGTCTCAGTGTTAAAGAAATTGCTGCATTAAATAATATGTCTGAGCCTTATACTTTGAGTACTGGTCAAGTATTAAAAGTCTCAAATGGAAATAATACCTATCAATCTGGTGCAGTTACACCGACTGCTGTGGGGGCAGCCGCACCTACTTTAAAGCCAGTGAGCCAGGACTTTAAGATTCCTCGCAATCCGAATGACAATCGCCCAGACTACAGCAAAATAGATAAGGGTTTTTATAAAGGCGAAACTTATACAGTGCGTAAAGGCGATACGATGTATCTAATCGCCTATATTTCTGGAATTGATGTGAAAGAATTAGCATCACTGAATAATATGTCGGAACCATATCGCTTAAGCGTTGGACAAACATTGCGTGTGTCAAATGGTAAAACGGTAGCGACACCACAACCAGTCACACAACCTGTTGTGCCGCCAGTAGATCAACCAAAAACAAAAGAAGTGACTTACACACCAGGCCCACACGGTACACAATATGGCTCTGATGGCACTATTATTGGACCTATTAAATCAGGCGTGAGCTCGTCTCCTACAATAACTCAACAACCTCAACCTGTTGTGCAGCCTGTTGTTGATTCGCCAGTATCTGTCCCTGTACCAACAACAAAACAAGTTGTATCTAATGTGGCATGGCAATGGCCAACGAAAGGGAATATTGTACAGGGTTTTTCTACCGCAGATGGCGGCAATAAAGGGGTCGATATTGCTGGTTCTCGTGGTCAAGCTGTCAATGCTGCAGCAGCTGGGCGTGTTGTATACGCAGGAAATGCGCTACGTGGTTATGGTAATTTAATCATTATTAAGCATAATGATGATTATTTAAGTGCTTATGCACATAACGAAAGCATTTTAGTAAAAGATCAACAAGAAGTTCGAGCAGGGCAGCAAATTGCTAAAATGGGAAGTTCTGGTACTAATAGTGTTAAATTACACTTTGAAATTCGTTATAAGGGTAAATCTGTCGATCCTACCCGCTATTTACCAAAACGCTAAGAGCGTATCGAAAAATAGGACATACATAATGTCCTATTTTCTTATCTAGACTTGCAGCCAAAATGTGACGGGACCATCGTTTGTTAAACTGACTTGCATATCTGCTGCGAATTGTCCCGTCGCAGTTTTAATTTTTTTCGCACATTGTTGGGTAAAGTAATGATATAACTCATTTGCCAACATAGGTGGTGCGCCATTTGAGAAACTAGGGCGTAATCCTTTTTGTGTATCAGCTGCTAAAGTAAATTGTGAGACAATCAGTACCTCCCCATCAATTTGCTGTACATTTAAATTCATTTTTCCTTCTGTATCACTAAATAAGCGGTAGTTAAGGACTTTCTCGATAAGTCGGTCTGCTTTTGCTTGATTATCTTCTTTTTCAATACCAAGTAGTATTAATAATCCTTGTCCAATTTCGCCAACGACCTGTTCCTCTACGCTGACTTTGGCTTGGCTGACACGTTGGATTAATGCAATCATTTTTTTTCCTTTTCTTGCTCAATTTGAATTGCTTTTTGAGATTCATTTATCATTGTCATCTCTGTTAATACTGCGGATAGTTGGGCTCCTAGTAAAATAACGACCCAACTTAATTGAATCCAAAGTAACATAATAGGCAAAGTAGCCATCGCGCCATAAATTAATTGGTAAGATGGGAATGTAGCTATATACCAAGTAAATGCTTGTTTACCGAGTGTAAAGAAAAACGCGGCGACTAACGCACCTGCTGCGGAATGTGTCATTTTTACTTTTTTATTGGGTACAACGGCATACACTAATGTAAAAATCAACCATGTAAGTAGAAATGGCACAAAACTAAGAATCTTAAGCCCAAAAGGTAAGGATAAATCCGACTCAAAGACAGATGAAACATAAGTGCTAACATAAGCACTTACCCCAATACTTGCTCCGATAAGTAGTGGCCCTAGTGTTAAAATTAACCAATAAATGGCAACAGAGAAGACAAGTGGGCGTGTACTAGTATCATGCCAAATTGAATTTAGAGTACGATCAATTGAATTAATTAACATCAGTGCAACCGCAACTAAGCTGATGACGCCCACTGCACTCATTTGTTTTGAGTTTGTGACAAATTCATCGATATATTGCCCAACGATATCACTTGCTTGGGGAGCAAAGTTATTGAAAATAAAACTTTTAATTTCACCAGTTACTTCATTAAAAACAGGAAAGGCTGAAAATACAGAAAAGACGACCATAATAAGTGGTACTAGTGCGAGCATTGTACTATAAGTTAAGTAGCCAGCAGCCTGAGTCAGTTTGTTTTGTTGAAATCTCAACCAAAATGTTTTAAAGAATAATGTTGTATTTTTTAACGAATTTGTCACAGTAAACCTCCACAACAATGTTTAAATTTTTTCTTTGAGTTACAAATGCAAGGCTGTTTCATTGTGGGTAGTGAGACAGTTGGATCGACAAAATACCAACGACCTTCAATATTTACAAACAGCGATGTTTCATTATGCACCTGTGTTCCTTTGTCAGTAGTAAAGTATGCGTCAAATTCCACCCTACTATGTGTTTTAGATAGTAACTGATGTTTGACGATAGTTAGCCCCACCCACAGTGTTTGTTGCGCCCAGTCTTTTAATACATCAATAGGTAATAAAGATTGTTGAGCAGGCACAGTCGTTTGCACAATATAATCAATATTTTTTAATACATAAGCTGTATAACGAGAGCGCATTAATTGTATTGCATCAGTAGGGAATTGCTGCTGTTGATGAAATGGCGCACAGCAATCTTGATAAGGCAGGTCTGATTGACAAGGACAAAGTGCGGTTAGTTTTTCAGTCATTTTTTCCATCATATGTTCATACTAGATTAAAATTGTAACAAAGGCACCTTTGATTGAAAAATAGTTTCTCTTTATACTTCAATCTCTTTTTAGCGGATTTTTGATTTATAACTCTTTTAATAAGGTCACACCATAGTGGATTAGGCTGATAGCAATTGCCCACATAATTACGCCAATAATGAGATCTAAAATACGCCATGTAATCGGACGGCGGAAAAAGGGAATCAATAATCGAGCACCATAACCTAAGCTGAAGAACCATAAAGCAGATACACATAATGCGCCAATTAAAAATAATATTTTCTCTTGAAAGGCTAATGTTCCTGCAATACCGCCTAAAATCACGACTGTATCTAAATAAACATGCGGATTAAGTAAGGTAATAAGTAGAGTCGCAATGACAGCGTGTATTGCACGTTGTGGCGTATTTTCTTGCTCTTCAAACGTAAGAGAAGCATCACCATGATAAGCCGATAAGAAGGCTTTTAAGCCATAAAAGAGTAAAAATGTAGCGCCTAAAAATGCGAGGACTACTGTTGCCATTAAGTTTTGGCTAATTAATGAACCTAAACCTAACACACCTAATGAAATCAACACAATATCGCAAATAAAGCAAGTTAAAATAACAGCGAGAATATTTTGTTTAAGTAATCCCTGTTTCAATACAAAGGCATTTTGTGCGCCGATTGCAATAATTAAACCAGAGGTAACAAAAAATCCTTGCAAAAGCGGTTCCATAAAGAATTTCCTTAATAATTTAAACATAAAGTAGTACACTAAACGCAATATTTTCGCTTTGCAAGCGTTTAGTTTAACAACTTGTTTACAAGTGAGGTCAATGATGAAACCTTATTTAATTGCGCCTTCCATTCTATCTGCGGATTTAGCTCGTTTAGGTGAGGATGTTCAAAATGTATTAGATGCTGGTGCAGATGTTATTCATTTCGATGTGATGGATAACCATTATGTACCAAATTTAACCTTCGGTCCCGCAGTATGTAAGGCACTACGTGATTATGGTATTACAGCCCCAATTGATGTGCATTTAATGGTGAAGCCAGTCGATCGTATTATTCCTGATTTTGCAAAAGCAGGTGCAAATTACATTACTTTCCATCCAGAAGCAACTGAACATATTGATCGGTCTTTACAATTGGTACGTGATTGTGGCTGTAAGTCAGGACTTGTGTTTAATCCAGCGACGCCATTAAGTTATTTAGATTATGTTATGGACAAAGTGGATGTGATCCTATTGATGTCAGTCAATCCTGGATTTGGTGGGCAATCTTTTATTCCAAGCACCTTAGATAAATTACGTGAAGTGCGTCAACGTATCGATCAAAGTGGTTTTGATATTCGCTTAGAAGTAGATGGTGGTGTCAAGGTAAACAATATTGCGGACATTGCCAAGGCTGGTGCAGATATGTTCGTTGCAGGGTCTGCAATTTTTGATCAACCAGATTACAAGAAAATCATTGACGATATGCGTCAACAATTAGCAACTCTTTCATCATAAAAGCGCGGTGTAAAAATGACACAATTTAAACTCATTGGTTTTGACCTAGATGGTACTTTAGTCGACAGCTTGCCTGATTTGGCACTCTCAGTAAATTCAGCATTAGCAGAATTTGATTTACCACAAGCACCAGAAGAATTAGTCTTAACTTGGATCGGTAATGGTGCGGATATTTTGATTGCACGTGCATTAGCATGGACAAGTGAACAAGGTGGTGAAACACTCTCAGATGAACAAATTCGTGAATTAAAACGCCGTTTTGGTTTCTATTATGGCGAAAATTTATGTAACTTAAGTCGTTTGTACCCCCATGTAAAAGACACATTGGAACAGCTAAAAGCACAAGGCTACACCTTAGCAGTAGTGACCAACAAGCCAACAAAACACGTTCAACCTGTGTTAGCTGCATTTGGTATCGACCATTTATTTAGTGAGCTATTAGGTGGGCAATCTTTACCAGCGATTAAACCACACCCAGCGCCGTTGTATTATTTATGTGGTAAATTTGGCTTGTATCCAAAACAAATTTTATTTGTAGGCGATTCTAAAAATGATATTTTAGCTGCACATTCAGCAGGCTGCCCAGTGGTTGGTTTAACCTATGGCTACAACTATAACATTCCAATTTCTGAGACAAATCCAGATTGGGTGTTTGATGATTTTGCAGATATTTTAACGATTTTAAAATAAGGAATAACAATGACAAAACCTGTTGTATTAAGTGGCGTGCAGCCATCAGGCGAATTAACCATTGGGAACTATCTTGGTGCATTGCGCCAATGGGTAAAAATGCAAGACGATTACGAATGCCTATTCTGTATCGTAGATTTACATGCGATTACTGTTCGTCAAGATCCTGCTGCATTGCGTAAAGCCACCTTAGATGTATTAGCACTTTATTTAGCTTGTGGGATTGATCCTGAAAAAAGCACTATCTTTATTCAGTCTCATGTGCCAGAGCATACTCAATTAGCTTGGGTACTCAATTGCTATACTTATTTCGGTGAAATGGGGCGAATGACGCAATTCAAAGATAAATCTGCTCGCCACGCAGAAAATATCAATGTTGGTTTATTCACTTACCCAGTGTTAATGGCTGCAGATATTTTGTTATATCAAGCGAACCAAGTGCCAGTTGGAGAAGATCAAAAACAACATTTGGAGATTACGCGTGATATTGCAAATCGATTTAATGCACTTTATGGTGATTTATTTGCAGTGCCAGAGCCGTTTATTCCAAAAGCGGGTGCACGCGTTATGTCATTGCTTGAACCTGAAAAGAAAATGTCAAAATCAGATGAAAACCGTAATAATGTGATTGGGTTATTAGAAGATCCAAAAGCTGTAGCCAAAAAAATTAAACGTGCAGTGACAGATTCAGATGAACCACCTGTAGTTCGTTATGATTTACAAAATAAAGCAGGTGTGTCTAACTTATTAGATATTTTATCTGGCGTAACGGGCAAATCTATTGTAGAACTTGAAGCAGAATTTGAAGGCAAAATGTATGGTCACTTAAAAGGTGCGGTAGCAGATGAAGTATCAGCAATGCTAACTACATTACAAGAACGTTTCCATCATTTCCGCAATAACGAAGCGTTGCTAAATAAAATTGCTCGTGAAGGGGCAGAAAAAGCGCGTGAACGTGCGAAGAAAACTTTAGATGCTGTTTACCAGGCTGTTGGTTTTGTAGCGTAATTACTTCACTTATCTTTTAAAACTGAACCGCACTTTGGAGTAAAAAGTGCGGTTTTTTTATTTCTATCATAAAAAAGAGTTTTTATGATAGAGGATTGCATTCCTTTAAAAATATCGATAGATTGTAATGATATTCATTATCATTTAGTAAAAATAAGGAGAAAACATGCAACAGAAAGTGCTGGTAGGTTCACTTAGTTTAAGCTTCAGTATGGTTTTAGCAATACCAACAGTTGCTTTTGCTGAGTCCAACACAGAAAAAACAACCATAAATAAATTAGAGACTATTCATGTTAATGAGAGTGAAAAAGGTGGAGAGTATGATGAGAGCTTGATCAAAACTTACTTGTCTGCTGGCTCTTATTCTTATTTGACTCAATCTGATATTACTCAGTTTAGAGGAAGCTCTGTTGGAGACTTTCTATCAGGTGTACCAAGTGTGATTGTTGGGAATAAGCGTAATAGTGGTGCACTTTCAGTCAATATTAGAGGTATCGCCAATGAAAATAGAGTACCTGTTTGGGTAGATAATGGATTACAGTCAGTCCCATCTTGGCAAGGCTATGCTGGCTCATCGACACGTACATACTTAGATCCTGATTTAATAAGCCAAGTTGAGATTGAGAAAGGACCTTCTTTAGCGAATGATGCAACAGGTGCGATTGGTGGTGTTGTACGTATGAATACGATTAGCTGGAAAGACATTGTCACAGAAGGTAAAGATTGGGGTGTTCGCTTGAAACTGGGCACAATGACAAATACTGTTGCACCTCCTGCAAATTATACTAGAGGGGGTTATCAAACAAGATATATTCATAAATGTCTTAGCAATACAACGGGATTATGCCAAACACAAACTTATGCGCCCAATGCTCGTTATTCTTCTCATGGACTTGACTTCAATTCTTATAATTACAGTCTTGCATTTGCTAAAAAATGGGATAATGCTGATCTTGTTCTGGCATATGCTAAACGTAAACAAGGTAACTACTTTGTAGGAAGACACGGGCAAACGCCACAAATTGATAATATTAAAGTAGAAGAGGATTCTGTCGAAGTTTTAGAACCGCGTCAGCATGAAGATGTTAAAATAGGTATATTGTCATTTAAGAAAAATCGCAGCACACTTTATCGTCCTGGTGAAGAAGCATTGAATACATCACAAAATAATGACTCCTATTTAGCGAAAGTCAATTTTTATAATAACGAGCATCGTTTAGGGCTCGCATATCGTCATTATCGTAGCCATTTCGGTGAAATTATGAGTTCAATTTTAAATTTTAGGGCTTATGGAGCACTGCAAGGTGAAGGAACAGAAGTGAAGGTAGATAACTATAATTTAAGTTATCAATATAACCCGAATAATCCCTATATAAATTTGAATATCAATACTTATTATACACATAGTGACTCATCAAATTTTACTCCACTTATTGAAGAATATGGCTATTCATTATCTAGTCGCCATGCTCACTTTTTGATTTCAAAACAAAAAGGATTGAGTGTTGATAACACAAGTATTTTTCAAATTAACAACCAACCTTTAACTTTGAAATATGGTGTTGCACATAACTATGAGCGTATTTATCCACCTCGTAATGCATTACAAAGAGTTAGAGCAAAAGGCTATCCCGATAATGCGATTGCCCCACTCTATGTTCGTGATGGTAAACGGAAGGAAATGAGTGCATTTATTAATGTGAGTTATCCATTTGTATCTTGGTTAAAAGCTGATGTTGGATTACGTTATATGCGCTCAACAATTTATGACTATGTTGTGCGAGAAGAAAAAGTGCATATTGGTGATAAACCAGTACCTCGTCCAGGTGGTGGAGTTGATTTTATACCACAATATAAATATGTTGTGCATAAACAAGAACCAATTAAAAATAAAGGATTTTCACCGATTGTGATGCTCAGTTCAGAAATTATGAATGGCACGACGCTTTATGTGAAATATGCCCAAGCATTGCGTTCACCAAGTTTATTCCAAGCAACTAAAGGTTGGAGTATGCAATCAACAGCAGATAACTTGGAACGCCTTAAACCTGAACGCGCTAAAAATTGGGAATTAGGTATCAGTGGATTTTACGAAAATATTGGCAATAGAGATAATGTTGTTGGTTTTAAATTAGCCTATTTTCATAACAATGTGGATGACTATTTAACTCGAAGTTTTGATCGTAAAAGTGGTGTCACACAAACTTTAAATATTCAAAGTGCTCAGTTCACGGGTTTTGAAGCATCAGCCTATTACGATATGCGTAAGTTTTATACGAAGTTATCTGGCACGTATTATACAAAAACACAATTTTGTTTAACGCCTGAACAAGCAGGAAAAGAACCGCAATGTAATTCGGGTTATGTGTACCGTAGTAATCTAAATAATGCCGTTCCTCCTCGCTTAAATTTACATATTACATTAGGTTCACGCTGGCTGAATGAGCAATTAGATATTGGCGCTCGTTATAGCTATTATAGTAAACGTCTTGTACCAGTGCTTTCAGCAGAGCGCTTTGTGAATACTTCAAGTATTGAGTGGGCCCCTTACTCTTTAGTGGATTTATATGCGAACTATAATGTATCTGAGCATCTTAAGTTCACGATGACAATGGATAATGTATTTAATCGTTATTATTTAGATGTAAATAATATGGGGTTAAATACTGCACCTGGTCGTACTTTACATCTTGGTGTAGAGTATCGTTTCTGATCATAAACATTCTGTATAATAACCGCACTTTGTGATGAAGTGCGGTTTTTTATTTAGTTAAATTTAGGTTTTTTATCCCCTTTATTATATGATGCATACTGTTAGTAAAATTTAGATTGGAATTATTGTGCGGTATTGGTTGTCAAAGCGACTACAGATCAAGAGATCTTGATTGATAGCGTGAATGTTAATTTTTTAGTAGGTAAAGAGAGAGGAAAGTGCGGTGAGATTTTTAAAAAGTTTTTTTTATGTAGCTTTAGTTTACTTACCCAATGTATGGGCAAATGCGGATTTTAATATTAAGTATAGCTCTAATTATCTCATGCCTGCTTATGTGCATTTTAAAGCGGACGGTAGCCAGTATTCAGTCAATGCTAAAATTAATGTGCCACTTTATAATATTCAGTTCTTGTCTAAAGGTAAGCAAAGTAGTAAGCAGTTTGAAATGATCGATTATAAAGATATTCGCAATGGCAATCCCTATGCAACATCAACAATCCAAGGCGGCACTATTGAATATGGTAAAGTCAAAAATGGGCTGACTAAAAAAGCGTTAGAACTTCCCACGTTCGATTTGTTTACAATGGCGTTTCAGCTAAGCTATTACGACAAATTACCGATTAATTTTCAAATTACGAATGGAAAAAAATTGTACCCAATGCATAATGTGTTTGTGAAAAAAAGCGAAGATATCGTTAAATATAATAAACAAGAGGTTACCCAAATCACGTATCAATTTAAAACGGGTGATAAAGATATCGTAGTGAAAAAATTTGTAGGTGAGCAATTCCCTCGTTTCATTTCCTACAATCGAGATGGCGACAATTATGAGCTGACATTTAGTGATTTTGTGAAATAAGATGTATAGCAAAAAAGTGCGGTGAAAATGACCACACTTTTTTGTTGGTTTAGACTAAGAAATAACGATAGGCTGGGCTTTCCGTTACATCTTGATAAACGTAGCCGAGTTTTTCCAAATGTTGGTTAAATGCTTCAAGATCGTCATCATTTAGTTGGAAACCTGCAAGAACATTACCGTAATCAGCACCATGTGCACGATAATGGAATACGGAAATATTCCAATGTGTTTTCCCGAGTGTTTCAAGGAATTTTAATAATGCCCCTTTTTGTTCTGGAAATTCAAAACTGTATAAACGTTCTTTAAAATCGCTATTTGAACGTCCACCGATCATATAGCGCACGTGAGTTTTTGCAATATCATCATTAGATAAGTCGATTAAATCATAACCATTACGCTGTAATTGATCGATAATACTGTTTTTTTCCTCTTCTCCGCTGATGCGCACCCCTACAAAAATACAAGCTTGCGCATCATCAGCATAACGATATTTAAATTCTGTGACAGGCACTGCACCGAGAATATGACAAAATTTTAAGAAACTACCCGGTTTTTCAGGAATCGTCACCGCCAGTAAAGCTTCTTGTTGCTCACCAATTTCACAACGCTCTGACACATAACGTAGTGTATGAAAGTTTAAGTTTGCACCAGAAAGAACATTAATTAAGGTTTCCCCTTGAATATTATGTTCTTTCACATATTTTTTTAATCCAGCTAACGACAATGCACCAGAAGGTTCGGCAATAGCACGTACATTCTCAAAAATATCTTTCACTGCAGCACAGATTTCATCACTATCAACTAACACTACATCATCGATATATTGCTGACAAACTCGGAAAGTTTCATCACCAATCCGTTTGACCGCAACGCCATCAGCAAATAGCCCAACACGGTCTAGATCGATTGGTCTCCCCACTTTTAAAGCTTTATATAAACAGGCTGAATCTTTTGACTCAACGCCAATGACTTTGATTTCTGGCATAAGTTGTTTAATGAGTACAGCGATACCTGCGGCTAAGCCACCACCGCCAACAGGCACAAAAATACGATCAATTTGAGTATTTTGTTGCAATAATTCCATGGCTAAGGAACCTTGCCCTGCAATGACAGCAGGATGATCAAACGGAGGGATAAATGTCATATTTTTAGTTTCAGATAGTTCGATCGCTTTGGCTTTTGCCTCATCAAAGTTAGCGCCATATAACAAGACTTCACCCCCAAAACCGCGTACTGCATCGACTTTAATACTCGGTGTATTTTGTGGCATGACAATTAACGCACGCAAGCCCAATTGTTTTGCCGAAAGTGCGACGCCTTGAGCGTGATTTCCAGCCGAAGCAGCGATGACACCTGCACGTTTTTGCTCCTCGTCTAACCCTGCAATCATGGCATAAGCACCACGCAATTTAAAGCTATGCACAGGTTGGCGATCTTCTCGTTTGATAAATACCTTATTACCCAAACGTTCGGAAAGTTTTGGCATTTCTTGTAGAGGCGTCACTTGTGCGACTTCGTACACTCTTGAGCTGAGAACTGCTTTTAAATATTCGGCACCAGTAGGTTGAGTTGAAGTTAAGTTATTGACCATAAATTATATCCGTTTATTTCATTATGTTAATTTGTCGCCTGAGGGCGAGCTACTTTTGGGCTTGTGTAAAAAAGTAACCAAAAGAAACATGTCCCTGATTTTTCTTCTTTCTTTGTCTATTGCAAACCTTGGGAATCAACTTTAAAAGCGCCCTTGTTTGGCAAGCTCAAACACTGAAAGTTGTTCTCAAAAGTTAATGCAACCGCTACGGTAAAAATAAGGGGGAACAGGGTAAGTTATACTCATTTAAAGATAAGTTGAAATCTCTTAAAAACTCACCGCACTTTGAATACTTCTGTTCCCTCTTTATAAGATAGTAATGTTAAATTTTGCTTTTATCTCTTACCGCACCTTTATCGGCTGATGTGGCAAAATGGCCGTAGACTTTTAAGGCAAAGGAGACTTCACGTTGTCGGTTTGCAGGTTGCCAGCCGAGTTTATTTTGTTTTACACGGCGTTGTGCGAGTTCTTCTTCCTCCACACATAATTGGATCGTACGATTTGGGATATCAATTTCAATCGTATCTCCATCGCTGACCAGACCTATCGTGCCACCTGCTGCCGCTTCTGGCGATACATGTCCAATAGATAAGCCCGATGTTCCACCAGAGAAACGCCCGTCTGTTAATAACGCGCAGGCTTTACCTAATCCCATCGATTTTAAATAGCTGGTTGGATAGAGCATTTCTTGCATACCTGGTCCACCTTTTGGTCCTTCGTAACGGATTACGACAACGTGACCCGCTTGGACTTTACCACCTAAAATGCCTGCAACAGCATCTTCTTGGCTTTCAAACACAATGGCTTTGCCAGTGAATTTGAGAATTGACTCATCAACGCCTGCTGTTTTGACAATACAACCGTCTTGTGCGAGGTTACCAGAGAGCATAGCTAAACCACCGTCTTGGCTATAGGCAAATTCTTTACTACGGATACAACCATTCTCACGATCATCATCGACCGTATCCCAGCGGCAATCTTGTGAAAAAGCTTCTGTAGTACGAATCCCAGCAGGGCCTGCACGGAAGAATTTGTGTACCTTTTCATCTTGTGTGAGTTTGATGTCATAATGTGCCAATTGTTCAGCAAGACTTAATCCTAAAACAGTGTGTGTGTCATTATGCAATAAGCCTGCACGATCTAACTCACCTAAAATTGCCATAATACCGCCTGCACGATGTACATCTTCCATATGATATTTTTGTGTATTAGGTGCAACTTTACTCAAACAAGGTACTTTGCGAGAAAGGCGATCAATATCTGCCATAGTGAAATCCACTTCAGCTTCTTGTGCAGCGGCTAATAAATGTAAAACGGTATTAGTAGATCCTCCCATTGCAATGTCAAGACTCATAGCATTTTCGAACGCCGCTTTTGTAGCGATATTGCGTGGTAAAACACGTTGGTCATCTTGCTCATAATAACGTTTGCATAGTTCGACAATTTGTTTACCTGCCTCTAAAAAGAGTTGCTTGCGATCAGCATGAGTCGCGAGACATGAACCGTTACCAGGTAAGCTTAAACCGAGTGCCTCAGTTAAGCAGTTCATGGAGTTTGCAGTAAACATTCCAGAGCAGGAGCCACAAGTTGGGCAGGCAGACCGTTCGATTTTGTCACTATCTTCATCGGATACATTTGGATTTGCGCCTTGAATCATCGCATCAACTAAATCGAGTTTAATAATTTGATCAGATAATTTAGTTTTGCCCGCCTCCATTGGACCACCAGAGACGAAGACGGTTGGGATATTTAAGCGTAATGCTGCCATTAGCATGCCAGGTGTGATTTTGTCACAGTTAGAAATACATACCATCGCATCAGCACAATGTGCGTTGACCATATATTCCACAGAATCTGCAATTAAATCGCGTGAAGGTAGGGAGTAGAGCATTCCACCATGTCCCATAGCAATACCATCATCCACGGCAATCGTATTAAATTCTTTGGCAACGCCCCCTGCTTTTTCAATTTCACGGGCGACTAATTGTCCAATATCTTTTAAATGTACATGACCAGGGACAAACTGAGTAAAAGAATTGACTACAGCAATAATGGGTTTCCCAAAATCCTTATCTGTCATTCCTGTTGCACGCCACAGAGCTCTTGCCCCCGCCATATTGCGACCCTGTGTGCTTGTTGCTGAACGTAATTTTGGCATAATCTCTCCAAGTGTAATGTTGTGCTTGCTCTCATTTGCTGTGGTGTTACGCGCATGAGGGAGCATAGTTGTAAATATGATGTTTTTTTATTTAAAGCGACTTTCTATGAGGTCGCAATGAGCCCAAATAGATTGCTAACATCGTTAAAAATGCGCCGCACCATTGTAATCCGTTGATTGCCTTATGAAGCAATACATAATCAATTATTAATGCAGCTACGGGCTCCGATAGTAAAAGTAATCCCGTCACACTAAGTGATAAAAGTGGAATTGAATAGGCGATCATGCCCCAAGCTAAACATTGCATGATAGCGCCATAAACCAGTACTAATCCTACTTGTTCCCATGTTGTTGGATAAAGTTGAGTGCTGTTAAGCCATAAAGCAGGTAAGAGCAAAATCAACATTCCCCCCACACTAACACGAAACATTAACGGGAAAATAGGAGTAACTGCGGCTTGCTGTGTTTTGCGAATATAGACCATCGATAATGCCAACATCAAGCCTGATACGATACCCGAAATAAATCCCCACAACGCATTTTGATTTTGTTTAAACTCTGGGCTACCAATTAATGCAACACCAAAGACTGCGAGGCAGAGGCTAAATAATTGTAATTTGCTTTGCCGTTCATGAAACCAAAAGAAACCAATTGCTGATAGCCAGAAAATTTGTAGGCTATTTAATAAGGTTGAAATGCCTGGTCCTACAGCATAAATGCTTTCATGCCACAAGGCTAAATCTAAACCTAAAAATGCACCAGAAATAAGGGCATAATGTTTGGCTTGTTTTGATCTTGGCGCAATTTGTTTAAATAAGCTTGCTAATATATAAAAAATAATCGCGGCAACTAATAAACGCCAAAATGCAATAGCATAGGCACCAATAGGCACATAAGCTACAATTAAACTGCCAAGACCAAAAATAATACAGCCAACAACTAAGCCAATCATGGCGGTTTTTTCTGTGAGCGCGATATGTGCCATATTTTTCCTTTAAACAGCAATTATTCGGTGAGAATAAACTCAGCTGCTTTGTGTGCGTGTAATGTGGTTGTATCAAAAAATGGTAGCGTTGCATCCTGTTGATTAATTAATAAACCAATTTCGGTACAGCCTAAAATTACCCCTTGAGCACCTTGTTTTTCTAAATCTGCAATTACATCAAGATAAAATTGTTTCGATTCGGGGTTGCTTTTGCCGATACAAAGTTCAGTAAAAATAATACGATGAATTTCTTGTTGCTGCACATGGCTTGGGATAATAGGGATAATGTTATGTGCTAATAAAAGATCTCGATAAAAATGATCTTGCATTGTAAATTGTGTCCCTAATAATGCAATTTGCTTAACTTGTTTGGCTTTAATCGCTTCTGCCGTAGCATCAATAATATGCAGAAAAGGAACATCAATTGCTTCAATAATATGAGACGCAACTTTATGCATTGTGTTAGTTGCTAACAATATTCCTTCGGCCCCTATTTGGGTTAATTTTTGTGCAGCGGTCGCGAGGATTTGCCCAGCTTTTTGCCATTCGCCTTGTTTTTGTAAACGCACAATTTCTTCAAACTCAATATTCACCATCACTAATGGTGCACTATGATTTCCGCCTTTTGCTTGATTAACTAACTGGTTGATTAAACTATAATAAGTTACCGTACTTTCAGGTGACATACCGCCAATAATACCGAGTGTTTTCATGAGCAGCATCCTTATCTGTTTTATGCTTGAGTATGGTTAATAGTTAAGACATCGTACATTTTACTTAATTGATTAATGAGTAAACTTAAAGCTCGCTCACTTTTTAACGTAAAATGACAATATGCTTTGTCATTTTCTGTCTGTACTTGCATTGCTACAACATAAAAACCGCGATGACGGATCACACGTAAAATACGCTCAAGTGTTTCTGGACGTTGATTTGCTTCTAATGTGAATTGATAAGTTTGCATATAAAAATTTCCTCAAAATAGACCGCACTTTACATGTTTTCTAACATATCCATATTACACGCATTAGGTGGTACTAATGGCCAAACATTTTCATTACTTGGGATACAAACATGTAAGAAGTAGGCTTCTTTACTTGCGAATAAGCGATCTAGAGCAGCATCGACTTCTTCCCCTTTCGTAATACGTTCGCCTTGAATACCAAAAGCAGCAGCTAACATGACAAAATCAGGGTTATCATCTAAAATCGTGCTACTAAAACGAGCATTAAAGAACAGCTCTTGCCATTGACGCACCATACCTAAACGTTGATTATCTAATAACACGATTTTAATAGGTGCTTTACCTCGTTTAATTGAGCCTAATTCTTGAATATTCATCATGATAGAGCCATCTCCAGAGATAACAATTATTTCATCTTTTGGACGTGCTTTCTTCGCCCCAATGGCTGCTGGTAAACCAAAGCCCATCGTGCCATAACCTGCTGATGTAATGTAATTTGTTGGTGCAAAGTGCTGCATATGTTGGGCTGACCACATTTGATGCTGCCCCACATCTGTGGTGATCACCGCATTTTGTGGTTTTTTGTTGGATAAAGTATGTAATAACCAGAGTGGATTGATAAAAGTATCGCCTTGATTATCGCTATAACAAAAATCATGCTGTGCTTTAAGTTGAGCGACACGTTGTTGCCAGTCTGTAAGCGTTAATGGCACACTGAGTGCGGTTAAAGCTTGTACAATATCACCACACAATGCAACATCAGGGCGGCGTAATTTGCCGATTTCAGCGATATCAATGTCGGCATGAATAACTTTAGCATGAGGAGCGAATGTTTCTAATTTGCCCGTTACGCGATCATCAAAGCGTGCACCAAAGGCAAGTAATAAATCACATTCTTGGACTGCATAGTTAGCAGCTTTAGTGCCATGCATCCCAATCATCCCCATATAGTAAGGGTTATCTGGATTAATGCTACCTAGTCCCTTCAATGTGGAGACACTTGGCATTTGGGTGATATCTAAAAAGTGACGTAATGCAGGAACAGCATTTGCCATACCTACACCGCCACCAACATACATAACAGGACGTTTTGCCGATTGTAATAACGCGAGTGCTGCAGATAATTTGTCCTCGGACAGCGTAGCAGGTTGTTCATGCTCAAACACAACGGGTTTAAGTGTGGTTGGAGCAACTTGTACATCTTTTGGGATATCAATTAACACGGGACCAGGTCTACCGCTTGCGGCGATGTGAAAGGCTTTTGCGATAATAGTAGGGAGTTCTTCAATATTTTGAACTAAAAAACTATGCTTCGTGCAAGCGAGGGATAAGCCTAATACATCTGCCTCTTGAAATGCGTCGGTACCAATTAATGGAGACGCGACTTGACCTGTAATAGCAACAACGGGAATTGAGTCCATCAGTGCATCCCCTAGCCCAGTGATTAAATTAGCCGCACCAGGTCCTGAAGTCGCGATACAAACTCCCACTTGACCACTTGCTCTGGCATAACCAATGGCAGCCATTGCAGCGCCTTGTTCATTACGGCAGAGTAAATGTTCAAGCCCTGCATCATAAAGAGCATCGTAAACAGGCATAATTGCGCCACCAGGATAACCAAATACAGTTGTGACACCATGCGCTTTCAAACTTTCTGTGACTAATCTTGCCCCATTCATATAAATCACCCTTACTCATTTTATATATAAAAAACCCTCGCTGCTTATCAGACGAGGGTTATATTTGATCTATTTGGTTTCTTGCTAATCAAACATTAACACACTCGCCCCGCAGTGATAATAATCACCACGAGGTTAATAATAATGTTGATCACAGGGCGTAATGCCATCATTTTATGTCCAAATAGTAGTATGTTGTTGTGTGTTTTATATTCATATCATATTTTTTTTTTCACGCAAACAATTTTTTTAACAAAATTATAAAAAATATGAAAACGTTTTCGTTTATTGTGCTCTTGTCTAATTTATTCATTTCTTAGCGACACTCCCTTGGCTGTGCTATCATAGCGAGAATTTTTCGATAATAAGATAGAGATAGACTATGCAAAAATTTCCTTTTCGTGCCATTGTATCTGATTTAGATGGTACGTTGCTTAATACCAATCATGTGGTTGGTGATTTCACTATTGAGACACTACAAAAACTGGCTGCTAAAGGCGTGGATATTATGTTAGCAACAGGTCGTAATCATACAGATTTGCTCCCAATCTTAAAAAAAATCAACATTGAAAATGCGGTGATGATTACCTCAAATGGCGCAAGAGCACAGGATTTACAAGGTAATTTGTTAGTCCGTAATTACATCCCTGAATTGACTGCATTTGAAATTATGAACTTATCTTTTGATCGTACACGTGTATGTGTCAACTCATATCAAGGGGATGATTGGTTTATTAACATCGACGTGCCTCAGCTACGTAAATACCATCAGGATTCTGGTTTTATGTATGAAGTAGTGGATTTTGCTCAACATCATGGACGAGCCACAGAAAAAGTGTTTTTTATTGGGCGTGAACCTCAGGATTTAGTCCAGATCGAAACCCATCTCAAGACCGCATATGGGGATAGTACTAGCATTACTTATTCAACTCCTGTTTGTTTAGAAGTGATGAACCAAAATGTATCAAAAGCCAGTGCATTAGAGCAGGTATTAGCCAATCGTGATTATGGGATGCAACAATGTATTGCTTTTGGTGATGGTATGAATGACGTACAAATGTTAACCCAAGTAGGAAAAGGCTGTGTGATGGGGAATGCGGATCCGCGTTTAAAAGCTGCCTGTCCAGATTTAGAAGTAATTGGTTTAAATGCACAAGAATCGGTAGCAAATTATATTCGCACACTATTTAATATTACATAATTAAATTTCATTTATTGTTCATAATATGAGTTTGCTAGCGAATTTACTCTTAATTAGCTGTGGCGCCTCTCTTGGCGCAATGTCTCGTTATGGATTGACGTTATTGCTCAATCCATTTTTTACTTTTTTGTCTTTTGGCACATTAGTTGCGAATTATATTGGTTGTTTAATTATGGGGATAGTACTAGCCATATTTTGGCATTCTTCCCCTTTTGCAGCGGAATGGCGTTTGTTTTTTGTGACAGGTTTTTTAGGCAGTTTAACGACATTTTCGGCATTTAGCGCAGAAATAATTGAAAATCTGATTCAACATAAGTGGCTAGAGGGCATCACTATTGCATCATTGCATATCATTGGTTGTCTACTTTTTACTACATTAGGCGTGTTTATTTGGCGTTATTTTCAGTAAAAAACTGCTGAATTTTTGCTAATGCTAAATCTCGAATCGGATCGCGCTCAAATAAAATCTCATGCTTACTATGTTCGATCTGAACAAGTTGCCCTTGAGGCAACAGGTCAGTCAATTTTTGCAGATTTTGGTTATCTACAATTTTTTCTCTTTCTGATTGTAAAATCAGCACAGGAATTTCAATCCGAGACAAGATAGTTGGTAATTTTTTAATTGCATTAAAGCATAAATGTACCCAACGAAAAGTCGGTCCGCCTAAATGGATATGTGGATGACGACGATTAATACGATTCATCCATTTCATTCTAGTACGACAGCAACTCAGATCGTTTTTATCCAAATCAGCAGGTTTGTACTTGCCCTTACCAAATACATAGCGTGAGCCTTGTCCAAATAACATCATTAAATTAATAATCAATTCATCGCGCAATGAGTGTTGTAGTGGAATACCATAAAATGGCGCAGAAAAGACCGCACTTTTTACTTGATGATCGTAGTTAGCAAGGTAGTAAGTGCTGATTAATGCACCTAGAGAGTGAGCTAAAATATGTTGGCTTTGATAATGATACAGTGAAGTGATTTTTTCTAGTAACAACGCTATATCATCCGCATAAAAACGAAACTCATCGATATAGCCTTTGTCATGATCTTTTAATAGACGCTGTGAGTAGCCTTGTCCACGATGATCAAATACTAAGACATCATAACCTTGTTGGTAAAAATCATAAGCAAGTTCTGTCCATTTCAATAAGTTCTCCGCACGCCCATTGACTAAAATCACTAGTCTACGTTCAGTAGGCTGATCTTGGACAAAATGGCGGTAAGTAATACGTACTCCCTTCTTTCCCTTTACATCTTGCAATGGAAATTGTGCGGCAAAAGGATGCAGTTCTGCTAAAGCAAAATGAGTGAAGTGGGGTTCGCGCTGAATCATAATCTACTCTAAATCAAAACTAAAAACGGATTAATCATAGCATATTTCATCATTGTACTGATTGAAAATAATTGTGTTTCTGTAATGCGATGAGTGATGTTGAGGGCAGAAGTGCGGTCAATTTCAAACAAGTTTGTAAACTGACCACACGTTGTTGAGTCGCTAAAGTTGAACAATTAAGCGACTAATTGTTTTAAAATACGGCGAAGTGGTTCTGCTGCTCCCCATAATAATTGATCTCCTACAGTGAAGGCAGCTAAATACTCAGGACCCATTTTAAGTTTACGTAAACGACCGACTGGCACAGAAAGCGTACCTGTGACTTTTGTTGGTGTCAGCTCACGTAAAGTCGTTTCTTTATCATTCGGGATGACTTTCACCCATTCATTGTGGCTTGCTAAAATTTGCTCAATTTCGTCAAGTGGCAAGTCTTTTTTCATTTTGATAGTAAAAGCTTGGCTATGACAGCGTAATGCCCCAATACGCACACATAAACCATCTACAGGAATAGGATTGTGATCTAAGCCAAGAATTTTGTTGGTTTCGGCATAGCCTTTCCATTCCTCTTTAGTCTGTCCATCTTCCCATAATTTATCGATCCAAGGAATTAAGCTGCCTGCTAATGGTGCACCGAAATTATCAATAGGTAAATCACCACGCATTTTTGCGGTTACTTGACGTTCGATATCTAGAATGGAAGAGGCTGGATTATCGAGATCGGCTTTAACACTGTCTTCTAGTTGTCCCATTTGGACGAGCAATTCGCGCATATTTTTAGCGCCTGCGCCACTAGCCGCTTGGTAGGTCGCAACGGAAACCCATTCCACTAAATCTCGTTCAAATAAGCCACCTAATGCCATCAACATTAAACTTACTGTACAGTTACCGCCAACGTACGTTTTAATCCCGTTTTTTAAACCTTCGCTAATCACGTTTTGGTTTACTGGGTCAAGGACGATAATCGCCTCTTTTTCCATACGTAATGCAGAGGCTGCATCAATCCAATAACCGTTCCAGCCAGTAGCACGTAGTTTTGGATAAACTTCGTTAGTATAGTCACCGCCTTGGCAAGTAACGATAATATCCAATTTTTGTAGTTCATTGATATCAAATGCGTTTTTTAACTCACCCGCCTCTTTACCTGCAAAAACAGGGGCTTTTTGACCTGCTTGAGAGGTCGTAAAAAAGATAGGATTGATATTCGCGAAATCATTTTCTTGTTGCATACGATCCATTAATACGGATCCCACCATCCCACGCCAACCGATAAAACCAACGTTTTGCATAAAATTTTCCTTATATTAAAAGTGAATGATATTGTGTTTGAATAAAGTTAATTAATTACAAGATAGCTTAGATAAAAGCAAGTATTTTTGTTTAAAAAGCAACAAAAGTTAATGTGTTTTGCCTTTTTAATCATAGATTATCTAACTTTTTGCTTTATATTAAAATTGATGCCGCTGCAATATATAAATGTGCGGTCGGTTTTGTGTAAATTTAGTGAGGTTCAGGCTTCATTCTGTTAGATGAATATGAACTGGATAAGACAAGGATAGCGATCAAAATGAATAAATAAGGGCAACCAATCAAGGTTGCCCAATATAGTGTAGTGTTAATATCGAACTGATTACAAAATCTCTTTTGCTTTAGCGACAACATTTTCAACAGTAAAACCAAAGAGCTTAAACAATTGGTCAGCAGGAGCAGATTCACCAAAGCTATTCATCCCCACAACACGACCTTCAAAGCCTACATATTTATACCAGAAGTCCGAAATCCCCGCTTCAATAGCTACACGTTTCGTCACATTACTTGGTAATACGCTCTCACGATACGCCGCATCTTGTTTATCAAACACATTAGTACTTGGCATCGAGACCACACGGACTTTCACCCCTTCCGCATCTAATACCTCAGCCGCCTTCATCGCAAGCTCTACTTCCGAACCTGTCGCAATAAGAATTAAATCAGGACAGCTTTGTTTTTCACAGCAGTGACGTAACACATAACCACCACGGGCAACATTGGCTAATTGCTCTGCATTACGCGTCATTTGAGCAAGATTTTGACGAGTAAAGATAAGTGCACTCGGCCCCTCTTTACGTTCAACCGCCGCTTTCCATGCCACCGCAGATTCCACTTGGTCACAAGGACGCCATGTCTCAAGATTTGGAATTAAACGTAATGTAGTGGTTTGTTCAACTGGTTGATGGGTTGGTCCATCTTCACCTAAACCAATTGAATCATGCGTATACACAAATAATGAACGTTGTTTCATTAATGCCGCCATACGCACCGCATTGTGTGCATACTCCATAAACATTAAGAAAGTCGCGCCATAAGGAATAAAACCACCATGTAAAGCAATGCCGTTCATAATGGCCGACATACCAAATTCACGTACACCATAGTTAATATAGTTACCATCTGCATTTTCAACTGCACGAATTGGTTTTGAGCCAGACCATAAGGTTAAGTTAGAGCTGGCTAAGTCCGCTGAGCCACCTAAAAACTCAGGTAATAATTTTGCATAAGCTTCAATGGCATTTTGTGAGGCTTTACGGCTAGCAATATTGGCTGGATTAGCTTGGAGTTGTTCAATAAATGCTTGTGATTCTGCGGCCCAATTTGCAGGCAATTCAGCATTAACACGACGTGTAAACTCAGCCGCTAATTCAGGATAAGCTTTTTCATAAGCCGCAAATTTTTCTTCCCAAGCTTTCTGTGCAACATTCCCTTTGTCTTTAGCATCCCACTGCGCATAAATATCAGCTGGGATATCAAACGGTGCATGTGACCAATTTAATGCCTGACGAGTTAAAGCAATTTCTTCATCACCTAATGGTGCACCATGACTGTCATGTGAGTTTGCTTTATTTGGTGAGCCAAAACCAATAATCGTTTTACAAATAATTAAAGTCGGTTTGTCTTTTTCTGCTTGTGCTTGTTTTACTGCATCAATGATTTGTGCTGAATTATGCCCATCAATTGCAGGAATCACATGCCAACCATAAGCTTCAAAACGTTTTTGTGTATCATCTGTGAACCAGCCATCAACATGACCATCAATGGAGATATTATTATCATCATAAAAGGCAATTAATTTACCTAAGCCCAATGTACCCGCTAGAGAGCACGCCTCATGGGAAATCCCTTCCATTAAGCAACCATCACCCAAGAAGACATAAGTATAATGGTCAACAATCTCATGACCTGGACGGTTAAATTGGTGAGCAAGGGTTTTTTCAGCCAGAGCAAAACCTACGGCATTAGTGATACCTTGCCCTAACGGTCCTGTCGTAGTTTCAACGCCAGGGGCATAGCCGTATTCTGGGTGACCTGGTGTTTTAGAATGTAATTGACGGAATTGTTTTAGGTCATCGATAGACAAGTCATAGCCTGTTAAATGCAAAAGACTATAAATCAACATAGAGCCATGCCCATTGGACAGAATGAATCGGTCACGGTCAACCCAGCTTGGGTTAGTTGGATTATGTTTTAAAAAATCACGCCATAATACTTCTGCAATATCTGCCATCCCCATCGGGGCACCTGGGTGACCTGATTTTGCTTTTTGGACCGCATCCATGCTCAGAAAACGGATTGCATTTGCCAGTTCTTTACGTGTTGCCATAATGATTTACTCCTAAGTGAATTAAGACTTAAATTTGGACCGTATTTTACTCTATTTTGCCTATAAAGGATAATGAATTTGTTTTGTGTATGCGAGGAGGGAATGGGCGTTCCTTTTTGAATTGAAAGGCTCTATACTGTGATGAGTAAATAATGTTCAACACAGGAAAAAAGATGAAATACCAAGTCATTGCTTTTGATCTTGATGGCACGTTACTCAATAGCCAAGGACAAATTTTAACATCGAGTAAAATCGCAATTCAACGTTGTATTGATAAAGGTTTAAAGGTCATTTTAGTCACAGGACGACATCATACTGCTGCCTATCCTTATTATCATGAGTTAAATTTAACCACCCCTATGATTTGTTGTAACGGTACCTATGTTTATCAACCGCAAACTGATGCAGTACTTACAGCAAATCCACTCTCTTTAGAGCAAGCACGACAAGTCATTCAACTAGCGGATAAACATCATCTGCATTTATTAATGTATTCACGTGATGCGATGAATTACTCCGTAATGAATGCACATATGCGTAAGTTTTCTGAATGGGTGCAAAGTTGTCCTCCTCATGTACGCCCAAAACTACGTCAAGTTTCTGACTTTAATAGCTTATTAAATGAACAGGAAACAATTTGGAAATTTGTCATTAGTCATCCTGATCGTGCATTAATGCAAATGGCTGTTGATCATTTATCGCCAGCAGGATTTAGCTGTGAATGGTCGTGGATTGATCGTGTTGATATCGCAAATGGTGGCAATACGAAAGGTGCAAGATTACTGGAGCTGTTGCGCTCATGGCAAATTGATCCTCAATTTGTTGTTGCTTTTGGAGATAATCATAACGATATTTCTATGCTTAACTCAGTTGGGTTAGGTGTTGCAATGGGGAATGCAGAGACTGAAGTTAAACAGCAAGCACACTTAGTCACTTTAAGTCATGATGAGGCAGGTATTGCGTCTGTATTAGCCTCTATTCTTGACTGATATATCAGATTTAGTGCTAAAGCAATTTGCTTTAGCACTTGTATGCTATTTATTGTCCGTAATAAGCATTCTTACCATGTTTACGTAAATAATGCTTGTCAAGCAACTCTTGTTGCATTGAAGATAAATTAGGACGAAGTTGGCGGCTAAATAAGTTCATATAGCCAATCTCCTCTAAAACAACGGCATTGTGTACGGCATTGTCTGGGTCATTTCCCCATGCAAAAGGACCATGTGAATGGACTAATACGGCTGGTACGTCTTTAGGATTAATGCCACGTACACGGAATGTTTCGACGATTACTTTACCTGTTTCAAGTTCATAGTCACCTTGAATTTCCTCAGCTGTCATTTTGCGTGTACAAGGGATAGAACCATAGAAATAATCTGCGTGGGTTGTACCCGCTGCAATTAAATCTTCGCCAGCTTGTGCCCAAATCGTAGCATGGCGTGAGTGGGTATGAACGATACCGCCAAGTGTTGGAAATTCACGGTAAAGTTCTAAATGAGTTGCTGTATCAGAGGACGGTTTTTTAGTTCCCTCTACTACCTGACCTGTGAATAAATCGACCACGACCATATCTTCAGGTGTCATTACCTCATATTCCACACCAGACGGTTTAATCACGACTAGATTTTTTTCACGATCGATACCACTGACATTCCCCCAAGTAAATGTCACTAAATGGTGTTTTGGGAGCGCTAAATTTGCTTCAAATACTTTTTGCTTTAATTGTTCTAACATGGAAAACCACCTTCTTTCATTTTTTGTTCAATCCAACGGCGCGCATTAATAATTTCAGTAATTGGTTCTTCCGCTTTCTCTGTCCACATTTCGATCAGAAATGCACCGCGATAATTTAATTCTGCCAGAGTACGGAAACATTGTACAAAATCTACACAACCCTCACCAAATGGCACATCTCGGAATTGCCCTTTACAAGTGGCTGTTACTTTATACGTATCTTTTAAGTGGATCGCCGAGATTTTGTCGATACCTAATTTGAGTTCTTCGCTCACATTGTCATTCCAAGCAGAAAGATTACCTAAATCTGGATAAACCGTGAACCATGGTGAACGAATCATATCGTCCCATTTTTTCCAACGACTAATTGAGCTGATAAATTGTGTATCCATAATTTCAACAGCAATAGTAACTTGATGGCTCGCAGCAAGAGCAACCGCCCATTCTAATCCCTGTTGGAAACGTTGGATTGTGCCTTCATCTTGTTTTTCATAGTACACATCATAACCAGCCAATTGAATAGTCCGAATGCCAAGATCAACAGCAAGTTGAATGGCTTTTTCCATAATTTCATAGGCTTTTTTTCGAGTGACTTCATCTCGGCTGCCAAATGGAAAACGACGATGACCTGATAAGCACATGGATGGAATTGTAATCCCTGTTGAAATAATCGCAGTGACTAATTCAATGCGTTCGGCTTTACTCCAATCTAAACGTGCTAAGCGTTCATCTGTTTCATCAATTGAGATTTCGACAAAATCGAAACCACATGCTTTTGCAATAGATAAGCGATCTTGCCAGCTGAGGTGCTTAGGCAATGCTTTCTCATAAATACCGATTTTATGTGTTCTCACAATATACTCCCTGTTTATCTGCGTAATATTAGGACCAATATTTATCGATTTCTGACCGCACTTGTTCTGCAGTAAGTTTGCCTTTTTCACCTGTAAAAGCACGTCCTGCAATAAACGCCTTCGCATTAATATCTTTAAATAAATGGATATCTTCAGGCACAATACCGCCCGTGATTGACAGAGCTAAGCCCATTCCTGATAACTTTTTCATCGTTACTAAGTCATCTTCTGTCCAACCTTTACCTGCGGCTTCAGCATCGCGTGCACGGTGATAAATGGCTTGAGTAATGCCTAAATTGACCCAAGTTTGTGCATCGTCAAATGTCCAATTGCCATAGATTTCAATTTGAATTTCTTTTTGGAAACGATCTGCTATTTTTTTACAGCTCTCAATTGTTGCAATATGAGCAGCAGCAGAAACTGTGAGCCAGTCGGCACCTGCATTGAATGCCATTTCAGCTAGAATAGCGCCAGCATCTGTTGTTTTCATGTCACAAACTAAAATATGTTCTGGGTGGAGCGCACGTAACGTACGTACTGCTCGCATACCTTCTGCAAAAGCAAGGATCGTGCCAACTTCAATAATATCAACTGAATCAGCCGCTTGCTTGGCAGTGACAAGTGCGCTGTCTAAATCTGTTGCATCGAGTGCGAGTTGAATAAGTGGTTTTGTCATTTTTTCCTCATAAAATAATCATTAAATCATTGCTTTTAACGCTTCAGTTAGTTGTTGATAACGTTGATATTTCTGTTGATAAGCTGTGAAATAAATAGGATTAGGTTCAACACTGAACATTGTTTGTGCTTGGAAAACATCAGTGGTTGACTCGCCTGTGCCTTGCATTGCCATTAATGCAGCACCAAGACAGCCTGTTTCTTCAATTTGAGGTACGTCGAGTTTCATTCCTGTGAAGTCAGCAAGCATTTGTAGCCAGATTTTAGATTTTGTTGGACCACCTGTGACACGTAATAATGTCGCTGCTGGAAAGCGTTTTAACATACGATTGAGATGATGCATTAAACTAAACAACACGCCCTCATAAATTGCTTGCAATAAATGAGCTTGTGTATGATGCGCTTGCAGACCATAGAAACCTGCTTGCATCCCTAATCCAGCGTTTGAACCATACAAAAATGGGACAAATAAAACTGAGCTAGCAGCAGGCTCGAGCTCGCTAACAAGTTGATTAATTTGTTGATAATCAAGGTGCCACTGTTTCACAAACCATTCTAAATTCCCTGCCGAAGTTGGGCTGGCTTCATGAATAATCAATTTTTCGGATTGTGCATAGCGCCCATACACAAAAGGCAGGGTTTGGCTATCGTCGATATGATCGGTGATTCCGCTGACTACAGACCAAGTGCCCAATACAGCATTCAGTTTGGTTTCATCATCTAGATCCGCACAAAGGGCAGTTGACACAACATCAAATAAGCCACCAACCACAGCGGTACCAACACATAATCCTGTTAAGGCGGCAGCTTCTGGTGTGATATAGCCCGCAATTTGATTAGCTGCAATGATAGGTGGTAATTTATCGATGATGCCCGATAAGCCTAATAAGTCAGCCAGTATAGGGTCATATTGCCCTGTGACCATGTTGTATAAATTAGATTCGGAAATATTTGTTTCTTCACAAAAGAGTTTTCCTGTTAAGCAGTAGCGTAAATAGTCATGTGACATTAACACTGAGCCAATTTGTTGATAACGTTCTGGTTGATTATCTTTGACCCAGCGTAAAATCGAAACAGGGTGACCTGTCCATAAAGTTTGTCGCGTGATTGGATAAAGTTTTTCTGGGATACCCTCTTTTTGCCATTGTTTAACGATGTCTAGTGCACGTTGATCGGAAGATAAAATCGCATGACCAAGCGGTTTGTTTTGCTGATCAAGTAAAAATGCACCTTTACCTTGTGCAGAAATACCTACTCCTTTGATATGGCTAGGTGAAATCTGACTATGCTCGATGGTTTGGCGAATCACGTTTGCGCAAACTTGCCATAATTCATGCATATCACGTTCGGCATAACCTGCCTGTTCGCTAATCACATTGACATTTTCACGCACACAACTCAACATTTCCCCAGCCGTATTAAAGAGTGCTGCTTTGATAAAGGTCCCACCACAGTCTATGCCTAAGTAATAATTCATAGTCTATCCTCAGTTAAAAGTTAAACGATACAGACTATTGGTTGCTGTAATAAACAAGGTTTTTTGATCTGCACCAAAGGTGCAGTTAGAAGTGGTTTTATCCAGTAAAACTCGTCCTAAAAGCGTTCCATCAAGTAATAAAATCAGTAATCCTGTTTCACAGCTACAATAAATCACATTATTTTGATCAATACAGAAGCCATCAGGAATACCTGGCGAAATAGCGGCGATGGAGGTTCGGTTATGTAACTGGTTATCGACAACATCAAATACTACAAGATGGTGTAAGCCCTTTTTTGCAAACTCGACTGCCGACATATCTGCTACTACTAGTTTGGTTTCATTTGCACAGAAAGCTAAGCCATTTGGTCGCATGACATTGAAGGTCGCGATATGAATGTCGTCAGTTTTGGGATCATAACAATACACATAACAGCCAATAATTTCGCTAGGCGATTTTTTGCCCTCTGCATCACTTAAAATACCATAAGGTGGATCTGTGAACCAGATCGTTCCATCAGATTTCACAACCACATCGTTAGGTGAATTGAGTCGTTTACCTTCTAGTTTATCGACTAATATACGAATATTACCCACATGATCCGTTAAGCTAATAGCTCGACGACCGTGTTCACAGGTAATCAGATTGCCTACAGCATCTACTGCGTTACCATTGGCAAATTGTGATGGTTGGCGAAATATTTGGGTCCCTTGTTTTGCTGTCCAACGATACATTGTATTGCCTTTGACATCACTAAATATGACAGCTTGTTGTTTTTCTAACCAGACAGGACCTTCTGCCCAAATTGCCTTATCAAACAATTCTTCTAATTTAGCGTCAGCACCAACTAATTGGTAAAAACGTGGGTCATACACTTCAATTTTGGCTGATAACATATGCTCTCCTCATTAGGAAAGTGCGGTCGTTTTTTTACAGATTCTCACGACCGCCATGATTGATTACTTCACATCCCAAATCGCTTTATAGGCTTCTTTGTAACCATTTTGTGGGTCGTAAAGGTTCTTATCCCCTCCATCAAATGCCACATTGTCCTTGATTACTAAGTGAGCTGGTGTGATATAGCCCGAAGGTTTTTCTTTAGCAAAGGCACGATTGAGCTCATCAACTAATTGCCAACCATGTAAATTCAACGGCTCTGGTACAGTGGCAAATTGATGGTTGTTAGTGCGAATACGTTGATAGGCAGTAACTGAGCCATCACCAGCGGAAATGTTGTATGGCATTTCCCCTTTGTTTGCAGAACGTAGGGATGGCGCCATAAAGTCAAAATAGAGATCGTTAATAGCAAGTGTATATTGCAAGTTATCACCATATTTTTGTAACAAGCTAAAAGTTAAGCTCGGCATACGACTTGAGGTATCTGCAAGTGGAGTATCAATAAACTCTAACACCTGACATTCTTTACATTGCTCAATAACTTCTTTCATCACATTCGCTTTACGTAACGCAATTTCGTATAGTGAGTCGGTGAGAATGACTACTTTTGCTTTTCCGTCTGAGTTTGCAACGGCAAGTTGGGCAGAAAGTTTAGCAATTTGGTCAGAATCAGAAGTAACATTATAAAAAATATTATATTTATCGATTGGACCAGGCTCTGGTGTGGCGTGCCATGCTACCAGTGTAATGCCATTTTTATTTGCTTTGCTGAGTGGGATTTTTGCCACATTTGGATTCCAACCACCAATGACAATGGCATCAGGTTTACGGGCAATTGCTTGGTTTAAAGCAGAAAGTTGATTATTCACTGATCCTGCACCATCAAGTACATCCAGTTTCCAACCTGCTACGTTAGTTGCTTCTTTCATACCATCAATGACACCTAATACACCACCATTTTTCATATCAGAAGCAATGAAAATAATGTTTTTTCCTTGTTGTAATTTTGGACCTGTTGTTGGTCCATCCCAAGTCGTTTGTTGAGCAGTTGCCGCAGCAACTTGTTGTTTAGCTTCAGCAACAAATGGGTCATTTGCAATAGCATTGCTGGCAAAAGAGAGAGCGACTACAGCTGCTGCTACGCTTAAACTACGATGAAAAGACTGTTTCATAAGGTTTCTCCTTACAATGGATAATTAACACAACAACGAATTATTTTGTTGCTGCTTTCTTGTGTACTGCTTTTTGATTTAATAAACGTTTGCGTTGCGCATAACCTGCGATAGTGATAGATAATAATAACGTTGCGCCATTAAATAATGGTTCAACCCAGAAAGCGCCACCGAATTGTTGAATACCAGAAATACCAATAGCGAGAATCGCGATACCTACAACGGTACCCCAAACATTAATTCGCCCTGGTTTAATGGTTGTACTACCTAAAAAGGCACCTACTAATGCAGGTAACAGATAATCCATGCCCACACTTGCTTGTCCAACACCTTGTTGTGCTGCGATTAGGACGCCTGTGAAACCTGTGATTAAACTAGACACGATGAATGGCACAATCGTGTATTTCTTAATTGAAATACCATTTAAATGGGCAGCGGCAGGATTTCCCCCTACAGCATACATACAACGTCCTGTTGGAGTGTGTTCAGTCACCAACCACATAACAATGGCAATGATTAATACATAAAAAGCAGAGATAGGAATGCCAAAGATTTCAGTACTGTTAATCGCAATAAAACCATCAGGTAAATCACCAACAATTTGGCGACCACCTGAATGCCATAATGCAACTGCATAGAGTACCGTACCAGAGCCTAATGTAGCGACGAAGCTATCAATGTCAGCAAGAGCAACTAAAATCCCATTGAGCAAGCCATAAATTGCCGCCACGATTAGCACCGTGATAGTCGCCATTTGCCATGAAAAACCAAATTGGACCTGTAGTGTAATGGCTAAAATATGCCAAAGGACAATACCAAATCCCACATTTAAGTCGATTTTGCCTACGATCATGGTTGTCGTCGCAGCCAGTGCCAGTAGCGCGATTTTTGATTTACTTTCTAAAATCGCATTTAAAGTTAGCATGGAGGCGAAAGAATCTGTCGTCACAGAGAAAAGAATGACGAGTAAGAAACAAAGCCAAAGTAAACCATATCGAGTGAGCATTTGGGAAAACCACGCCGCAAAGCCATCACGCGCAATAGATACAGGCTGTTCTAAAGCAGTTGATTTGATATTTGTTTGAGCCATGATGCTCTCCTCTTTGTTTAAGTGCGGTCTAAAAACACGAAAATTAATTTATGCTAGCAGATGAGTCCGAAGCGAGTGCCAGCAAATTAGCAAATGTGACTTGTTCATTGAATAATTCCCCAGCAATATCACCACGGTTAAACACCAGCGCGCGGTTACAAAGATGTGCAATTTCTTCAAAATCGTTTGAGATCACAATAATGGCGACCCCTTTTTTCAATGCTTGATTTAATAAGTCATAGATTTCTGCTCGCGCACCAACGTCTACTCCCGCAGTTGGATCTTCTAAAATCAACACAGGTGTATTAAGATGCATCCAACGGGCAAGTACAATTTTTTGCTGGTTCCCTCCTGAGAGAGCGCTCACATCAATAAATAAGTTTTTCGGTCGAATATCAAAGAGCTGGAATTTGTACCAACTTTCCGCCCATTCTTCTTTACGCGCATAGTTTTTTAACGGTGAATGACCGCTTAGCACAGGATTAATAAACAGATTTTCTGTGGTTGTCATGGACATGACTAAACTTTCTCGGATACGGTCGCCAGCAACAAGCGCAATACCTTTATGAATCGCATCACGTGGCGAATCCGCATGATATACACTACCGTTTAAACTGATATGCCCACTTTCTAACTCGCGTAATCCGAATAATAAACGTCCAATTTCCTCTTGTCCTGCACCACGTAATCCCGCTAATGCAATCATTTCCCCTTGATGTAAACTAAAAGAAACAGGACCAGTGTCGCCAACGACAACGTCGTTAAGTTGTAATACTTCAGGTGTGTTTTTTGGTAATGGTTCGCGTTGCTTTCCTCTTGTTTCTTCACCTACAATGGCTTTTACTAAGGCTTTTACGTCATAATCTTTAGTCGGACCTTCTGCTACAGGATAGCCATCGCGCATAACTAAAATGCGATCAGAAAGCGTAATTACTTCATCTAAACGATGAGTAACATAAATCATACCAACTCCCTGTGCACGTAGGCGATTAAGCACCACGAATAAGTGTTCAACGTCGCTTGCTGGTAGGGAAGCTGTCGGCTCATCTAGGACTAAAATTTCAGCATTGACAGCAATTGCACGAGCAATAGCTAATAACGCTTTTTCTGTACGACTTAAGTCAAAAACGCGGGTTTGTGCAGAGAGGTGGATGCCGACAAAATCCAGTGCATCTTGTGCTTGTTGGTTGATTTTTTTCCAATCAATCAAACCAAAACGGCGTGGAAATCCCATTACAAATGCCATATTTTCAGCAATCGTCATCCATTCAATCAGGCCTAAATCTTGATGAATAAAAGCAATAGGTTGCTTGTTTGTATTTGTAAGTGATTGTGCCGATTGAATTTCTTGTTGATGAAAATAAATTTCGCCTTCATCACGTGGATAAATACCTGCAAGGATTTTAATTAAAGTCGATTTACCTGCGCCGTTCTCACCAAGTAATGCGACAATTTCGCCTCGATGAATATTAAGACTGACATCATTTACTGCTGTGTGGCTACCAAATCGTTTGACGATATGTTGTAGCTGAAGGATTGGAGACTGTTCACTGGTCACCATAGGCTCCTCCTATTGAATGAGGAATAAGTAAAAGTGCGGTCGATTTGACAAAAATATTTGTCTTCGACCGCTGAATAGGCTTATTTCGCTAAGGCATCAATTTGCTTGACTAAATCATCACCATTTTTCTCAATAAATGCTTTGCGTACTTCGCTTTCAATTGCTGCCTTAAATGGTTTAGTATCGACACTATCAATGACTTCAATACCTGCTTTTTGCATTTTTTCAATAATGCCTTTTTCATTTTCAAGGTTAAGCTGGCGTTGATAAGCCCCCGCTTCTTGTGCAGCTTCGACTAATGCCGTTTGTAGTGCTGGAGATAGAGCATCAAACTTAGCTTTGTTCATGACAACAATCAATGGAGTATAACCATGGTTAGTTAAGCTTAAGTATTTCTGTACTTCGTATAGTTTAGCTGACCAAACGATACCAACAGGGTGTTCTTGTGCATCTACTGCACGTGTCTCAAGTGCGGTATAAAGCTCGGATAATGGCATTGGAACTGGGTTAGCTCCTAAGATTGAAAACGCTTGGATATACATCGGATTTTGGTTAGTACGCACTTTTAATCCTTTAATATCATCAGGCGTTTTTACTGGATGTTTTGAGTTAGTAAAAGAACGGAAACCCACTTCCCAGAAAGCGAGACCTTTTAATCCTTGGGCTTCTAATTCTTTTAATAAACCTTGACCAATTTCACCATCTAATACGGCATAAGCATGCTCGCGGTTTTGGAAAATAAACGGAATATCAATCACATTTAATTTTGGTACCAGCCCAGAAAAGTTTGGTGAGCCTGACATTTCTAAATCGATTGTACCACCACGCACAGCGCTGATCATAGTTTGTGCGTTACCTAACGTACTATCTGGGAAAAGGGTGAGTTTAATTTCTCCTTTGGTTTTTTCTTTTAGAAGATCATTAAATTTCTTTGCAGCTTCATGTTGCGTATCACTACGAGGGGCTTCATAACCGAAACGTAATGTCGTTGCTGCACTTGCACTACCCGCGAATACAGCCATACTAGCCATTAACACTGCAAGTGTTTTAAGATTGAATAGTTTCATAATGTTCTCCTATAAAGAGTTAAGGTTGTAACCAGTTAAGTGGCGTTAAAATTAAAGCTGGGAAGAAAATAAAGGCAAAGAGTAATACAATCATCATCAGCAAATAAGGGAGTATGCCTTTTGCTGCTTGATCAAACGGCAACTTAGAGACGCCTGTAATGACATTAAGGACATTACCTACTGGTGGCGTAATTAAACCAATCGAAGTATTTAGAATAAAGAGTACACCGAAATAAACAGGATCAATCCCTGCTTCTTCAACTAATGGCATTAATACTGGTGTCAGAATTAATACAGTAGGTGTGAGATCCATCACCATACCAATCACAAAAACAGAGAGCATGATGACGATGAGTAGTAAAGTTGGTGTATCAATTAATGGCTCTAATAATTCTGTCATCATATGTGGTAATTCAGCAATTGTAATTAACCAGCCTGTAACTTGTGCGGCAGCAACGAGAAACATAACGACCGCAGTTGTTTTTGCCGCTGCGAGAACAACTTGGTAAAGTTGTTTGACTTTCAGTTCTTTATATACAAATAGTGAGACAATTAAGGCATAAAATGCAGCGACGGCACCTGCTTCTGTTGGGGTAAAAATACCAGAGCGGAAGCCACCAATAATGATCACTGGTAACATTAATGCCCAAATACTGTTTTTAAAGGAAATACACAGTTCTTCTTTGCTTGCTTTAGAAAAAGTCATTAAGTTAAGGCGTTTTGCTTGCCACCACCATAAAACAGCTAAACAAATTCCCATTAAGATGCCTGGCGCAATTCCTGCTAAGAAAAGTTTTGTAATAGAAACACCACTGGCGACACCAAAGATAATAAATGGAATAGAAGGGGGAATAATTGGTGCAATAATACCAGCGGTACCAATTAAACCAGCAGAACGGTCTAATGGATAACCTGTTGTTTTCATCATCGGTAGTAACATCGCTGCAACCGCAGCGGTATCTGCAACAGCTGATCCTGACAAGCTTGCCATAATCATTGCAGCGAGAATGGCAACAAAGCCTAGTCCACCACGTTTATGCCCGACTAATTTCATCGGTAGATCAATAATCCGTTTTGATAAGCCCCCTTCATTCATAATTTCACCAGCTAAGATGAAAAATGGGATTGCCATTAAAGAGAAGCTATCTGCACCACTCACGATTTGTTGTGCCAAAATTTGTGCATCAAATAAGTCCAAGTGCAACATTAATGCCACACCACACAATAATAGAGCAAAGGCGACGGGAATACCTAATAAAATGGCGCCTAATAAAGCAGAAAGAAAGATAATAACAGTCATTTGCTTTCTCCTTTTATAAGACGGCTAGCATTAGAAAAAAGACGAATGAGAAGTAATATGGCAATCGCTAAACCTGCAATAAAGCTCGCTAAATAAGTGATACCTGTTGGGATACCAGAGATGGGGGCCATATTAGTTAGGTTTAACTTAAATTGTACCCAGCTTCCTGTGATTAAAAGATAGCAGCAAAATAGCATTAAGCTATCGGTCAATAAATGCAGGAGGTTTTGTTTATGCTCAGATAAGCGAGCAGTAAACATCGTGACATTGACATGGCGATTTTCGCTAAAAGCTAAGATGGCACCAAGAAAGGCTAACCAAACAAAGAGGTAACGTGAAACTTCTTCTGTAATGTTGATACTACTATTGAAGCCATAGCGTAGTACAACATTCAGAAAAACTAAGCAGGACATCGTCGTTAAAATAATAACGACGAATGCTTCCAATAGTTTAGTTACGGCTGAGCTGAGCGATTTCATCATGCCACCTCTAATTCATTTACCGCAATTTTTACGACAACTTTACGGATTTTAGTTGATTGTTGATCAAGACAAGCTGGTCGATGGATATCTTGAGGAAAAAAGACAGCAAAGTTACCAGGACGCATAATAAGTTCCACTTCATTTTCAACGTCTTGATAGAACAGAATATCGCGTTCATTATCATAATCTTGAGCAATAGAATATTGACCCAAATCAGGCGTGACGCCAATTCGTTCAGTCCCACTATGTAAGTATTGCACATCAATATAGCGACGGTGAACTTCAGGTCGGATAGTCGTTTTTTCCTGTGTATCAAGATCTAATACTTGAGCATAAATACGATCACCTACAATAGGATAACGTCCCACTTCTAATGCATCAAAATCTGTATTAGCAAGATAATCCAGTGCGATATTGATCGCTATTGGATAATGCTTTTTATCAATTTGCGAAAGATGACCGAAGAACATAGTATTTCCTTATAGGGATTTAATTTTTTCCCAAACAGAATCATCAACAGGAATACCATTGGCTTTATTTTCCGCACGAATTGCCGTAAATTCATGACCTGGTAGGCGGATTGCTACATCAGGATCAGCACGCTCAGCGGTTTTTACATAGTCCATGATTTTATTGAGTTTCTCGTCTTTCGTTTTGCCATCAATTAAACGATCCACTTCAATAGCAATGAAGATTTGTGAAACACAATATTCATCATCTTTTTCTTCAGTGACTTCAGCGACGGATAACCCGTTAGAAAGTAGGGTGGCGATCATATCTAAGACGATAGATAAACCTGACCCTTTCCAAAATCCCATTGGCAGTAAACGGCGATTTTTTTCAACCGTGCCAGGATCACGAGTTAAATTACCTTCATCATCAAAGCCTGCATCAACAAATGTTTGGCGACCTGCTAAGCGATGCACTTCTAACATGCCATAAGAATACATAGAACAAGACATATCGACCATTGTGATAGGGCTCGTCGGTACAGCAATAATCAATGGGTTAGTGCCAATACGGCATTCTTTAGCGCCCCAAGGAGGCATGACTGCAATTGAGTTTGTCCAACAGATCCCGATATACCCTTTTTCAGCGGCTTGCCAACCATAGCCACCGCCTCGCATCCAGTGGTTTGCATTTTTCAGTGCAACAACACCAATACCAAATTGATCCGCAATTTCCATTGCGCGATCCATCATTTTTTTGGCAGTGAGATTACCGATAGCTTGGTGTGCATCCCATTGTTCAATTGCACCTAAAGAAAGAACTTTTGTTGGAGTCGCCTCTGGCACAATATCGCCTTTTTCGAGTTGAGAAATAAAACGAGGAAATCGGTTTACGCCATGAGAGTACACTCCTGACTCAGTTGTATCTGCAAACATTGTTGCACATTCTTCAGCGATATCTTCACGGACGTTTCTTGCGAGTAATACACGTTTAAATTCTTGCTTGAGTGTTTCGTAACTGACTTTCATCTTGCCCTCACTATATTAATTTTCATTTCATATATTGAAACGACGTTTTAAAAAATTATAAGATGAATAAAATTTGTACGCAAATAAAATGTGTAAATAAAAAGTCTTATAAATCATATGGATATAAGTTTTTTTATTTTTTGTGATCAAGATCTCATTTTTATTTTGCTGATATCTCATTAGAATAACGCCACATAAAACAGGCTATTTAGGAATAAAGAAGATGAAAGAAGAGGATAAAAATAAACGAGCCAGCAGTAATCAAAGCCTAATTAAAGGCTTATTACTGATTGATATTTTGAGTAATTTCCCTAATGGCTGTCCATTAGCCAAGCTTTCTGAACTATCAAATCTAAATAAAAGTACGACACATCGTATGCTACAAACACTACAAGCCTGTGGTTATGTTAAACCTGCAAATACAGTTGGTGCATATCGTTTAACAATGAAATGTTTGATGATTGGGCAAAAAACGCTGAGTTCTCTCAATATTTTAAATATTACCGCCCCTTATTTAGAACAGCTTAATTTAGATACAGGCGAAACAGTTAATTTATCTATGCGTGATCATCATCATGCAGTGATGATTTATAAGCTTGAACCAACAACAGGTATGATGCGTACTCGCTCCTATATCGGTCAGCGTTTAGAACTCTATTGTTCAGCCATGGGGAAAATTTTTATGGCATATGAAAAAGGGCATACTTTAGATGATTATTGGGAGAAAAATGAAACGAATATTACACAATTAACGACCAATACAATTGTGACATCAAGTGCAATGGAGATTGAGTTAAATAAGATTCGAGAGCTGGGATATGCAATGGATAATGAAGAAAATGAAACAGGTGTAACTTGTTTAGCTTGCCCAATATTTGATATCAACGGCAACGTAGTTTACTCTGTCTCAATTTCTCTATCCACCGCACGTTTAAATCAGATTGGCAAAGAAGTATTGTTAACGCATCTTAAACAAACAACTCACGCTATTTCAAAAGAGCTGGGGGCATAGGGTCGTTATCAATTAAAAAAGACCTTTAACTCTTTGCAAGTTAAAGGTCTTGTTATTTTAAACTTATTGTAGTTCTGGTTTAATGCCCTTTATGGCTGGTGCTATAAAGGATTTTATCCGTATATGCCATTGCTACCGCAGAAACGAGAAACCCTAAATGGAGGAATAGTTGCCACATCATTGTTTTTTCATCCATATTTGCTGCATTGACAAACGTCTGCAGTAAGTGAATAGATGAAATACTGATGATAGACATGGATAATTTTACCTTCAGTACTGAGGCATTCACATGACTTAACCATTCTGGTTCATCAGGGTGGTCTTTGGTGCGTAATTTTGAAACGAAAATTTCATAGCCCCCTACAATCACCATCACCAATAAATTTGCGATCATCACTACGTCAATCAAGTTAAGGACCGCTAACATGATCATATTAGCATCCATGCTTTGTAAATTCGTCATCAACTCCCATAATGATTTCATAAATTTATATGCATAGAGTCCTTGTACAACGATTAATCCTAAATAAATAGGCAGTTGTAACCAACGGCTAGCGAAGATAATTTGGCTAATGATGTTAGGTGCATGACTTTGACGGGGTCTAGCGTATTGTTGTTTGATTTGTTGTGCTGATTGATGTTCAGGTTGTTGTTCCATATTGAATTCGTTTCAGTGAATGATAATAAGCTGTGAAAATTACCTGTTTTTATTGGAAAATTCAATTGATTTTTATGCTATCAGTAACAACCCAGATTCTTCAGCGATGTACTGATAGCTTATGTAACAATCAAATTTGTTTTAAGTCACATTGTTTAGTTTCATTAATTTGTGTGGTTGCAATAAAGGAAATCAAGGCATTTGCTGCCAGATAAATCCCCACGCCGATTAAACCAAAGTGAGCATTGATTTTTATCGCAACAATAGTAGCAACACTTGCGCCTAAAATACCTGCTAGATTGTAAGCAATGGATGCACCAGAATAGCGTACTTCTGTTGGGAATAATTCGGGCAATAAGACTGCCATTGGACCAAAAGACATCCCCATAATTATGAAACCAATGGTTAAGAAAGCAAACATATTCGTTGGTGTGGCTTCGCTTAAAAAGAGTGGTAGCGCTAGTCCAAAAATAAGTGTGGCAATGCTGACATATTGCATTAAACGGCGGCGCCCAATTTTATCCGCATAAATACCAGAGAATGCAATCGATATACCGAAAATCACAGAGGTGATCAATAAAAAAGCAGTAAAAGTACTCGCTTGCATCCCTAAGCCCATTGGGTGACCTGCTGATGAAAGTGTTGTTGGGCTTTTGGCATAGATTTGAGCAAATGCAGCCAAAATATAAAATAAGACATAGCCTGCAGTCGCTAAAAAGACACTCGTAATAAAGGGCTTGAGGTGTTGAGTAAAGACAGCTTTGATTGGGAAAGTATGGGTTTTACCTTGTTTTTCTGCTTCAAAAAAGACCGCACTTTCGTGGATTTTGGTACGCACATACCAACCGATAACCACTAATATGGCAGAGGCAATAAATGGAATACGCCACGCCCATTCTATTAACGCTTCTTGACCGAATACTTTGCCTACGGTGAAAAACGCACCATTTGCTAATAATAAACCGACTGGGGCACCAAGTTGTGGAAAAATACCATACCATGCACGTTTTTCTGGGGGGGCATTTTCAATCGCTACTAATGCTGCCCCGCCCCATTCACCACCTAAACCAATACCCTGACCAATACGACAAAGACAAAGGAGCATAGTTGCCCAAATACCAATTTGTGCATAATTAGGCAATAATCCAATGGTGACTGTTGCGATGCCCATCAGTAATAATGAGGCGATGAGCGATTTTTTACGCCCGATTTTGTCACCAAAATGCCCAAATAGCATCGCACCAAAAGGACGTGCGAAGAATGCGAGGGCTAAAGTAGACAAAGATGCAAGTTCGTTACTGACAGGATCGGCACTGTGGAAAAATTGATGGTTAAAAACCAATACCGCTGCCATCGCGTAAATATAATTATCAAAATACTCAATTGCCGTGCCAACCATTGTCGCGATGGCAACTTGACGAGGATTATTACGCATTCCCGAGTAGCTCCTGAACAGCTTTTTTGATGTTAGTTGATTGTGCGATAGCTGAAATGACAGCTACGCCATTAGCACCACGTTGACGTAGCTCTCCTGCGCTTTGGGCAGTGACTCCACCAATTGCCACGATGGGCTTATCGATCCCATTTTGGCGAATCGTGGACACAAACTCGACCCCTACAACAGGTTTTGGATCTTCTTTTGATTGGGTTGGGAAAATGGGACCTGTGCCGAAATAATCAATAAGCGGGTTAGCTTGTGCGGCAAGCCCTTGCTCAAGGGTATTGACGGAGGTACCAATAAAACATTTGCTATAACAAAGTGCGGCAACATCGGCGACTGCCATATCTGTTTGCCCAACGTGAATACCGTCAGCCCCAATTTCAATCGCCAGTTGCACGTCATCATTCACCACAAAAGGCACATTATATTGATGACAAAGATCGCGACATTTCATCGCCAATTCTTTCACTTTCGCGGGATCTTGTAAGGACTTTTTGCCTTTTTCGCGGAATTGATAACAAGTGACCCCCGCTTTTAATGCCTGTTCTAAAATACTCAATAGATTTTCAGCAGGATCTCCCCCTGTATTCGGGCAGTCTTGTGTGCCCGCGATAAAATACAGTCGCATTGCTTGTTCAATGTTGTTCATATACATCCTTTCAAAACGTTGTGTTTTTTGACCGCACTTTTGTGCAAATTCGATTTATTTTTTCACTTTGGAATAGGCCCAATGGTTTGTCGGCCCGTGTCCGTGACCAATGTTTAATGGATCACTAATCGCTGCGGTAATAAACGCCTTTGCGGTTTTTACTGCATCAACAATAGAATTATCTTTCGCTAATTCAGCCGCTAGACAAGCTGAGAAGGTACAGCCTGTACCGTGGGTATGTTTCGTTGGGAAACGTGGGCTGTCTAAGAAAAAGGTTTCGGTTGGGGTGAAAATCCAGTCACGACAAACGCTGCTTTGTGAATCTTCAGTGTGACCGCCTTTAATCACGATATTTTTTGCGCCCATTTGCTGTAATAAGGTTGCCGCCTCAAGTGCGGTCTTATCATCCACAATTTTAATGCCTGTTAAGGCTTCTGCCTCAGGTAGGTTTGGTGTAATCACTTCTGCCATTGGCACTAAATGCTGTTTCAACGCCTTCACTGCATTTTGTTGTAATAACGGTGCCCCACCTTTTGCAATCATTACGGGGTCTAATACCATTTTGCCAAACTGGTATTTTTTCAGTGCATTCGCTACACATTCGATAATTTCCGCTGTGCCTAACATACCGATTTTAAATGCCGAAATGTGGAAATCGTCCGCAATAGCTTTCAGCTGCGCTTCAATTGTTGTTAATGGAATCGAGTGAATGTCAAACACGCCCAGCGTGTTTTGTGCAGTAATGGCGGTAATCGCTGATGTGCCAAACACACCACGCATTTGGAAGGTTTTTAAGTCCGCTTGGATACCCGCACCGCCACCGCTATCAGAGCCTGCGATGGTTAAGGCTTGTGCAATATTATTCATAAGATACTCTCGCTAATTGTGAAATTTGTTCTGGGGAAATACTGGCTAATTGATCTAATAAGCCCACATAAAATTGTCCGTGTTGTGTATCGCTTAATTGTTTAGCGGCTAACTCGCCAGCTAAGGCATAAGTCGTACAACCTTCAACCATGGCATCAAAATATTCTTCAGGTTTCGCTACTGCTAAAAATGCGCCACAAACTGCACTTAATAAGCAACCTGATGCCGTAATTTTCGGGAATAGTGGTGTGCCGTTGTGAATTTGTGCGTGGCGTTTGCCATCACTTAAATAGTCCGTTTCACCGCTTATCATCACTACACAGTGATATTTTTCAGCAACAATGCGAGTAATTTCTGCGACATTAGCATTGCCGTTGCCTGCATCCACGCCTTTTGCTTGCCAATCCACATCTGCAATTGTGGCTAACTCGCCTGCATTGCCACGAATCGCGGCAAATTTCACTTCTTTTAATAACGTAGCGACAGTTTGTTTACGGAAACGGGTTGCTCCCACTCCCACGGGATCCAACACAACTGGAATACCCACTTGGTTTGCTGTTTTACCCGCTAACACCATTGCAGCGACTTCTTTCCCCATTAAGGTGCCGATATTAATCACCAATGCATTGCTAATACGTGGCACTTCCTCCATTTCTTCAATCGCAGCAGACATTAACGGCGAAGCCCCAATCGCAAGCAATCCATTGGCAGAGAAGTTCGCAGCCACCACGTTGGTGATGTTGTGGATGAGAGGGTTTTGAGATTTGATTTTTTGTAGGTATTTTGGTTTTAACATATTGGTTGTACTTCTATTTTGTGATGTTTTAGTTTTATCAGTTTAGTTCTATCGGGTTTCGCACGATGTGCGACCTACTTTTTCTTTGCTTGTGCAAAGCAAAAGTAGGCAAAAAGAAAACACACCCGACTAAGTTGCTTTTCCTCATTTCAAAGCCATTTTCTTAACGGAAAATAAGTTGTCTTCACTTCGCTACGCAACCTTATTTTCCTAAAAATGCCTTTTCCATTCGGGCAACTTACACGGGGCCTGGTTTTATCGAGTTTTTTAATTAAAAGTGCGATGACTTTTAACCGAATTTAAATTGTTCTTTAAAATCAGATTTATTTTCTTTTATTCCCTTATTTTTCGCCGTAGCGGTTGCGTTTACTTTTGAGAACAACTTTCCTTGTTTGAGCTTGCGAAGCAAGTGAGTTTGGAAAGTTAGTTCCAAAAGTTAGCAATAAGCGAAGGGAAAAGAAAAATCAGGGTCGCCTTTCTTTGCTTACTTTCTTTGGCAAAGCAAAGAAAGTAAGAAGCTATTTCACTTCTACCGCATAATCACTCAACGGTTTAACCACTTTCGTTAAGCCATTTTCTTTCAAAAATTCCGCCATTCTTTCATAACGGTGACCATCTAATGCTCTTGGTCGTAAGGCCAAACGAGGTAGAGTATCTTTCCACGCTAAACGGTTGAGGTCGTTATCTAATTCTTTTGGTTTGTATGCTACGAACGATTTCCACGCATCGTCAGGGTGGTTCATGGTGTAAATGGTAGCTTGCTCAAGTGCGGTTAAAAATTTGCTAATTTTTTCTTTTGGCATTGATGTTTTGTTTGCCACTAAAATTAACTCATCATATACTGGCACACCGTTTTCTTCTGGATAGAACGCACGACCAGGTTGTTTTTCTAATTGCATTTGGTTTAATTCAAAGTTACGGAAACCGCCGACCACAGCGTCCACTTGACCGCTAATTACAGACGGTGAAAGTGACCAGTTGACGTTCACCATTTCCACATCTTTTCCAGTCAAACCTGCGGACTTCAACATGGCTTTTAACAATGAATCTTCAAAGCCACTCACTGAATAACCAATTTTTTTGCCTTTTAAATCGGCTAGGGTTTTGATGTCACTTTTTTCTAATACAATCAACGTATTTAATGGAGTTGCTACTAACGTACCAACACGAGTGAGCGGTAAATCTTCTGCTACTTGGATTTGTAACTGTGGTTGGTAATCCACCGCTAAATCCGCTTTACCTGCCGCCACTAATTTTGGCGGTAGAGAAGGATCGGCGGGCTCAACAATTTCAACCTCTAAGCCATTTTGTTTAAAATAACCTTTTTGTTGTGCCACGATAATGGCTGCGTGATCAGGGTTCACAAACCAATCAAGTAATAAAGTTAATTTTTCTTTGGCAGATACAGAAAGGCTCACGCCCATTGCGAGCGCAACTGTAAGCGTATTTTTCACGAAGTTTTGCATGTATTTGTCTCCTTTTTTCTTGTTAGCTTAAATCTAATCCCATTTGCCAAAATGCAGATTCCATACGGGTTGCGGTATTAAAAATCTGTTGTAATTTAGCAAGTTGTGTATCGGTTAAACCTGCACATAACGCATCTAATGCTTCAATTGCATTTTGTGCAGCAGTTTGAAATTCCTCACCTGAATAAGCATCAATCCATGCCTGATACGGGTTGTTTTCGGGGCTTACACCACTTTCTACGATGTGTTTTGCAATCACTGCATAACCAATAGCGCAAGGGGCGATAGCAGTATAAAGCTCAGCTAGACCGCCAGTCATTCCAGCGTCTAACACATAACGTGTGTAAGCCACACAAGCGGCAGATTCTTCAGTGCTGAATAAAGTTTTCTCATCAATTCCCCAGTTTTCACAGAATTGAATATGTAATTGAATTTCGTGCAACAATGCGCCAATTGCCTCGTGAGCCGTTTTCATTTGGGCAAAATTTTCGGCTTTATAAATACCTAATGACAGTGCACGGTTGTATTGAAACAGGAATAAATAATCTTGTTTCAAATAGTGTTGGAAGCAGGCTTTTGGTAAGGTGCCATTTGCCATTTGTTGCACAAATGGGTGGTGGACATAATCCTGCCAATATTGCCCGGCATCGTTGATAAGTTGTTGTGTTGTTGACATTGTTGTGTTCCTTTTTGATTTTGTTTGTTCCTTTTTTTGTTTCACCAAAGAAAAGGAACCTAATTTACTAATGATGAAAGTGCGGTTGTTTTTTCAAAAATTGTTAAGCTATTCTTTTGACTGATTATTTTAAAAACCTCACCCAAGGTAGCCATTTGTTCAGTAAATAATCCACGCTGAAATACAAACACAAGCTGATAAGCATTAAAACGAATAACGCCGAGAACATTAAATCCACTTGCATTCGTGCGTTGGCGTGGAGCATTAAATAACCAAGTCCCTGTGATGAACCAACCCACTCGCCGACAATCGCCCCGATGGGTGCTACGGATACTGCAATGCGTAAGCCTGATGCAAAAGAGGGCAATGCGGCGGGTAATCTCACTTTAAATAACATCGAAAGCGGTGAGATTTGCATGGTTTTTGCCAGCTCTAGCCATTGGTTTGGCGTGTTGCGTAAGCCGTCATAACACGCAGCGGTAACAGGGAAATAAATAATCAGCACCGTCATTACGATTTTGGAAGCTAATCCATAGCCAAACCACAGCACCAATAACGGCGCGATCGCAAAAACAGGAATGGCTTGCGAGATGACTAATAAGGGTAATAAAAATGCGGATAAATGGCGCGATAAACTCAAAAGTAGAGCGGAAATCAGCCCTAATGTGACGCCTAAAAATAGCCCTAGCCCAATTTCTAATAAGGTCACTTGCGCGTGTTCCCACAATAAATCATAGCGGCTAGCAAGTTGGTTGAAGACTTCGGTTGGTGGTGGCAACATATAGCGTGGAACATCAAAAAAACTGACCGCACTTTGCCATAATCCAAGCAATAATAATGAAAGTAGCGTGACGTTAAGGAGCGTTTTGATTTGCATTATTCCGTCCCTTTCATTAACTGAGCAAGTAAATGCTGCTGCAATTGCCACAAATCATCTTGCACTAATTCACGAGGAGCCGTTCCAGTGGGGGCGATTTTCTCTGAAAGCGTCGCGGGATAATTTTGTAACACATAGATTTCATCACTTAATCGAATCGCCTCTTGTGGATCATGGGTGATCAATAAAACGGTCTTGTGTTTTAGCAACTCACAAGCGAGATTTTGCAATTGCAAACGGGTGACGGCGTCCAATGCCGAAAAAGGTTCATCCATTAAAACAATTTCTGCATCTTGCATTAATGTACGGGCAAGGGCGACACGCTGTCTTTGTCCACCAGATAAATGATAACAAGCCTTGTGTTGGTGCATATCCATTTTGACCGCAGCTAACAACTGCTGTGCTTTGGTTTGTGTTTCTAACGTTTTTGAATGGCTTAGATGTTGAGCTAATTGAACGTTATCAATGACAGACAACCAAGGATATAACGCATCTTGTTGTGCCATATAGCTGATTTTTTCATTATGTGGGAAACAAATCTCTCCTTGCGTTTTCGCCTCATTCTCAAGCCCTGCAATAGCGCGCAACAAGGTGGATTTTCCCACACCAGAAGCACCCAAAATACTTGTCCACTTTCCTTTAGGTAAAGCAAAATCAAACTCTAAGAACAAAGGTTCTTGGTTATAGGTCAATGTGAGTGAACGAATTTCAACTGCATTCATTGTATTAACAATAAATTAATTAGCGTTGAAATAGGAATAAGCGAGATAAGGAAGTTGAAAAAATCAAAGAAAATGAAAGTGTTCGCATAATTAGTTTCCTACGTCAGTATTAGCTGTATCAGGTTCACGGGTATCATCTCAGCTTTACGTTTTAACAACGTAAGGCACCCCGACTAAAGTGCGATAAGACTACCTTACTCTACTAAAAAGAGAAGATATTTGTTAAAGAAATGTGATCTTTGTCACGTTATTAATTTATATTGTGGCTATTTCTTGTCTATTTTTTCTTCAATTTTAACCACTTGCAAGCGTTCTACTTCTACATCATTGTGTAACAGTTCGACGTTTGGCATGACTTTGTTGGCTTTGGCGGAAAGGTCTTTGAAACGTTCAACTTTGCCGACTAAGCCTTGCTGACCAACTAGAGCCGTCACGGTGTTGTTATAGTGCGAACTTACAGTGGAAAGTGTGTTGCCGAGCTTGCTAAGACGTTCCGCAACGACGCAAATTTGATTGTAAATTTCTCCAGCACGAGCACTGATTTCTTTCGCTTCTGCATTGCCACGTTCGATACGCCATAAGTTTGCCACTGTGCGTAAAATTGGCATTAAAGTGGTGTGCGACACTAGAATCACATTTTTCTCATAGCCATAATTAAATAGGCTCGGATCCATTTTCATGGCTTCGATATAGGCAGGCTCAACTGCAATAAACATCAGTACAAAATTCGGGCTACGCATTCCAATCAAGTTGCTGTAATCTTTGCGCGAAAGATCATCAATGTGATTTTTAATCGCTTTGATATGTTCACGTAGTTTGCTCTGACGCAGTATTTCGTCATCAGAATTGACCGCACTTTCATAGGCTACCAACGACATTTTGCTGTCGATAATCAAATGTTTGTTATCTGGTAAATTCAAAATGAAATCAGGGTAATTGTGTTTGCCTTCGCTGTCTTTAAAATGCGCTTGTGCTTCGTAATGTTCGCCTTCAATCAAGCCCGCTAATTGTAACGCACGTTCTAATTGCACCTCACCCCAATTACCTAAGGTTTTCTTTTCACCTTTTAGCGCAGAAGCCAGATTATCCGCCTGCTGCGACATATTTAAGCCAATATCCAATACTTTTTTGATTTCCGCTTCTAAACCCGCATTGCCTTTTACTGACTCAGAATGAATTTCATTCACGCGTTTTTGAAAACCCTCAATTTGCTCACGAAATGGCTTGAGCAAACTGTCCAATGCGGTTTGATTGCTTTGGCTAAAGCTACGGCTTTTTTCTTCTAAAATACGGTTGGCGAGATTTTGAAATTCTGTGCTTAGTTGTTGCTTACTTTGCTCAATATTTTGTTGTTGCTCGGCAAAGTTTTTTTCTTTTTCCGCCAGTGTGGTTTTTAGCTCGGTAAATTCTTGTGACAGTGCGGTCAATTTTTCCACTAATTCACGATTCTCTTGCTCTTTGCGATAGAAATTGCTTTGGCTATGTTCAAGTTGTTTTTCTAAACTTTCCGCTTGCGCAGAAGCAATGCCAAAGCGTTCTTTAAGTGCGGTGATTTTTTCTGAAATTTCATTATGACGTGCTTGTTCTTCATCAAGTTCTTTTTGCAAATAACCTAACTTTTCATCACGTTCAATCAAACGTACTTGCAACCCTTCCGCATTAGTTTGATATTTCACCACTGCTTGTTCAAGTTGGCTTTTGGTTTGTTGCAATGCTTCAAATTTGCTTAATAATTGATTGAAATCTTCGATGGTTTTATTGAGATCTTGTTGCAATTCTTGGCTGTCACGTTTACGACGCGCGCTGATAAACAATAAAATGACACAACAAAAAGTCAGTGCACCAATAATCAGTAGGGATTGTGATGCGGTCAGTTCAAATAGCATAAAGTCTTTCCATAAGTTTAACGAAGAATTAAAGTATAAAGGAAAGTGGCGGATTTATCCTAACAGGTTATAATCTTTTTTATTTATCAGGTTGGTTTATGTCTCATTCCCAATTTTACCTTGCCTCAAGTAGCCCACGTCGTGCACAGATTTTGCAAAATCTCGGCTTTAAATTTGACGTGTTTTGCTGCGATATTGATGAAACGCCGCTACCGAATGAAAAGGGCGCGGATTATGTATTGCGTATGGCGATTGAGAAAAATCACGCTGCACGCCAAAAGTGGCAACAGGAAAAACTTGCGAAAAATGTACCGCACTTGCCCTTTCTTTCTGCGGATACCTCAGTGATTTTAGATGATAACATTTTAGGCAAGCCACAAAATGAAACTGATGCAGCACAGATGTTGCGTGCGTTGTCAGGCAGAGCACATCAAGTGATTACGGCGATTTGTGTTGCGAATGATCAGCAAATGAAAACAGCAGTGCAAATCAGCAAAGTTCACTTCAAACCCTTAACGGAGAAAGAAATTCAAAGCTATATTGCAACAGGCGAACCGATGGATAAAGCAGGTGCTTATGGGATTCAGCAATTAGGCGGTGCGTTTATTGAGCATATTGACGGCAGTTTTACGGGTGTAATGGGGTTGCCAGTGTTTGAAAGCGTGGCATTATTGAAGGCGTTTGGGGTAGAATTGTTTTAATTTAACTGAGGAGCACCAATGAGCGAACGCCTTTTTCAACATACAAAACAAGAAGAACATTGCCCTGTTTGCAACGCTTTATTGCAAGTCAAACAAGGTAAAAAAGGCTTGTTTTTAGGTTGTAGCGCGTACCCTGCTTGTGATTATTTAAGACCTTTACAATCACATTCTGAAAGCAAAATTCTGAAAGTGTTAGAACAGCAATGTCCAGAATGTCAGCATCCATTGGTATTAAAACAAGGACATTTTGGTATGTTTATTGGCTGCAGCAATTACCCAGAATGTCATTTTGTAGTCCATGATGAACCAGAGGAGCAGGTGCAAGAAACGGTTCCTTGTCCTGAATGCCAAAAAGGCGAATTGGTGGCACGTCGTGGGCGTCAAGGCAAAGTGTTTTATGGTTGTAATCGCTATCCTCAATGTAAATTTACGTTACCTAGTAAGCCGTATTTAGTGGCTTGTCCTGCGTGTGAAAGCCCAGTTTGTACATTGAAAAAAGAAACGGAAACTCACCGCACTTTTCAATGTGTGAACAAAAGCTGTCGCCATATTTTTGACTCGGAAATTTAATTTTAATGAATATTGAACAAATCGTTGCACAACTTAAACAAAATGACGTTGTGGCTTATCCCACAGAAGCTGTATTTGGTTTAGGTTGTAACCCAAATAGCGAAAGTGCGGTGCAAAAATTATTAGTGCTGAAACAACGTCCAATTGAGAAAGGGCTGATTTTGGTTGCGCCTCATTTAGACTTTTTATTGCCCTTTATTGAGACCGCAAATTTTGATGGGCAACACTGGCAACGCTTGCAGATACAATATGATAGCCCAATCACTTGGGTCGTGCCCGCAAAAAGTAGTACGCCAAAATTTTTAACTGGACAATTCGACAGCATTGCGGTGCGTTTATGTCAGCACGATGGGGTGAAGCAACTCTGTGAGCAAGCGGGTTTTGCGTTAACCTCAACTAGTGCCAATCTCACCACTTTGCCACCTTGCCGTAGCGCACAAGAAGTGCGAGCGCAATTTGGTGAGGATTTTCCTGTGTTAGATTTACCCGTTGGCAGTGCGACGAATCCGTCTGAAATCCGCGATCTTTTTACTCATCAACTCTTTAGGCAAGGTTAAACTATGGATACATATGCGGTGTGGGGTAACCCAATTGCACAAAGCAAGTCACCACAAATTCACAAAATTTTTGCTGAGCAAACTCAACAGCAAATGGAATATGTGGCAATGCTCGGCGATGAACAAGATTTTGAACAGCAGTTGCGTGTCTTTTTTGATAAAGGAGCGCAAGGCTGCAATATCACTGCCCCCTTTAAGGAGCGAGCTTTTCAGTTAGCAGATATTCACAGCGAACGTTGTTTGACAGCTGAAGCTTGTAACACTTTGAAAAAGTTAGATGACGGACGTTTATATGCTGATAATACGGATGGTGCGGGCTTAGTCAGTGATTTACAACGTTTAGGTTGGCTCAAACCTGAGCAAACACTTCTGATTTTAGGCGCAGGTGGGGCAACAAAAGGTGTGTTACTGCCCCTATTACAAGCTAAACAACATATTGTGTTAGCCAACCGCACACTAAATAAAGCGGAAGATTTAGCACAAAAATTTGCCCAATATGGCAAGATCGAGGCTGTTGAATTGGTCGATATTCCCGTGCAAAAATTTGATTTAATCATTAATGCGACGTCCTCGGGCTTACACGGACAGACCGTCAACGTCAATCCAGAAATTTTGCAAAAAGCCACCGCACTTTACGATATGCAATACGCCAAGGATATCGACACGCCATTTATTGCACTTTGTAAGCGGTTAGGTAAGCAAAACATCAGCGATGGCTTTGGTATGCTTGTTGCACAAGCTGCACATTCTTTTGAATTGTGGCGAGGAGTGATGCCAGAGTTTGCGGCGTTACTCAATGAGAAGCTCGTCTGAAACAAAGATAAAAAATACTGCATTTAATGTGCAGTATTTTTTTATCTAAATCGTTCAGTTTATAAACCTGGTGCTTTCCATAGTGAAGTTGTTAATCCACTATCGACCAGTTGTAATTGTTTAGCATAAACATCTGCCCATTTTGCCTTATGAGCTTTATAGAGTTCATGATTGTCTAAATTTGGCTGATGTTGCCGCTCAAATTTGACTAATTTTTTCCCTGCCTCACTTAATGATGGGTAAATACCCACGCCAACACCAGCCGCAATCGCACAACCGAGCGCGGTTGCTTCTTTTACCACTGGAATATTGACTACAAGCCCTGTTACATCAGATAGGATTTGGCTCCACAGTTTACCTTTGGCACCGCCACCAGCAAAAACAATCGATGTAAGTTTAACGCCAGAGAATTTTTCTACTTGATCAAGATTGCATGAAGAAACGATTGCGGCATTTTCTTCTAAGGCGCGGAAGAGGACAGGCTTATTACATTTTTCAGGATCAATAGATAAGTTGATAAAAGAGGGAGCAGCGTGGTACCAAGATTTAAAATGCATTGCATCTGAGAAAATTGGAATTACGCCATTAGCACCCGCGGGCACGCGTTCTGCCATTTGTTCTAATAAAGTATAAGCATCTGTACCTAGGCGTTCAGCTAACAATTTTTCTTCTGCACAAAAGGCATCTCTAAACCAGCGCATAGTTAAGCCAGTAAAAAAGCTGATTGATTCTGCCTGTACTAATGGGGCAATGACATGTGGGTTGATACGCACATTCATTTCAGGATCAGTTACTGCTTTTGGTAAATTGACCACTTGTTGCCAGAATGTACCGCCAATCACTGCGGCTTGTGAAGGTTCTGTGATCCCTAAGCCAATACAACCTAGTTGTACATCGCCACCGCCTACTACAACAGGTGTACCTGCTTTTAACCCCGTTTGCTGGGCGACAAGTGCGGTCACTTTTCCTAAAATTTCACCTGTTTCTTTTACTGGTGTGAGGATATCTGAATTTAACCCAGCCATATCTAGGAGTTCAGGTGACCATTGACGTGTTTTTAAATTCAGCATGCCAGTTGTGCCTGCATTAGACGGTTCAACAGCCAATTCACCACTTAGCATGAAGCCAAGCCAATCGCTGATCATTGTCATTGCTTTAGTTTGGCGGTAAATATCACTGCGGTGATGGGCTAACCAAAGTAAGCGAGGGACGGCACTTAAGGCAAGTGTTTGACCTGAAATGGTATAAAGCTGTTGTTCAAACGTATAGTTATACAGCGTTTTTAATTCATTAACTTCTTCTGTTGCACGTGCATCGACATTACCACAAGCCCAAATTGGCTCTTTATTTTCGTTATATAACACTATGCCTTCACGCATTGAGCAAGTAGAAATAGCAGCAATGTGTTCTGCTGGAATTTGCGATTTTTGTAATGCTTGTCGGATGCAATCACAAGCTAATTGCCAGTTGTTGTTTAAATCAAATTCCATCGACCCAGGGATGTTTGGATCAGAAAGGTGAGTCCATTCGCGTTGGGCAGCAACGATTTGATTTCCTTCGAGATCAAAAATCACTGCTCGTACACTACCCGTGCCCGCATCAAGTGCCATAAGATATTGATTGCTCATTGTATTCTCCTTTAAGTGAAGGAAGGAAAATGAGCTCTAACCGCATTAGACTAACGCCGCTAATATCATCCGAGCCGTTTTTTCTTCCGTTACTAATGAATTAATATGTTGTCCATAAAGTGCGCTTAAGATGGCTTCTACTTTATCTTCTCCACCTGCAATACCAATAACATGAGGAATTTTTTTCAAATTATCGAGAGAAACACTGATCAGTTCTTCATGTAGCGGCATATCAGGTTGGAGAGATCCGTCTTTTTGCATGAAATAACCGAGAATGTCACCAACGGCACCTTGTTCGCGAATTAAATGTTGCTTTTCTTCAGTAATGTAGCCTGTGCGTAATAAGGTGGCTTGTCCCTTTTGTCGAGTCGCGCCAATACCAACAATAGCAGCATCTGCATTGCAAGCCGCAAGCATAATGTCCCTGACGCAAGCTTCACGTTTAAACAATTTTGCAGCCTCAATTGAGGAGGCACGCAATGGAGCTGGAATAATACTGACAGAACAAGAACCATCAAGCTGTCCAATCCCCTTCATATAAGCACCCACTCCACCAGATAAAGTAATGAGTTTGATATTATTATGCGTAATAAACTCATTACTGTGCTTGATGGTTTGCATAATGGTTTCACCAAAACCAATTGCTAGTAGCTGATTAGGTTTGAGCATTGACATCAACATCTGTGCTGCACCGACACCTAATCGTTGATTAATTTCATTTTTTTCTAATGCGGGCAAAATACGAATATGTTTAAGTTGAAAGCGTTCTTTCAGCGCCTCTTCTAACTCAAGACAACCTGTAAAACGAGAGTTAATTTGTACTTTTATAATGCCTTGTTGGCGTCCTTTTTCTAACAAACGTGATACTTTTAAACGTGGCAACCCTAATTTTTCACCAATTTCACCTTGTGTTAAGTTATCGTGATAATAGAACCAAGCAATACGCGCTAATAATTCTTCTTCTGTCATGACTTGGGTAACATCACTGTTATGATCAAATTTATTCTCATTCATAGTCGTTCTCTAAATTGTCTAAGGCATTATTCATTTGTTTAATTTTATTATCAACTGTTCATTTTAGTTTTTTGTTTAATTGTGAAGAAGATCACTTTTTTCTAATAAATGAACTATTTTGTTTATTTTAACACAAGTTTTAATCTATTTTTGTGATCTTGATCGCGGAAATATTGTGAATGAAAGATTAATATAATTAACAAATGATAAATTAAAAAATCATTTGTTCAATTTTGAGGAAGAGATTAACTATGCAATCTGACAATTTAGAGCACACATGTTTATTAGATGCGCGTAATATCAGTAAATCTTTCTCTGGGGTTGAAGTACTGAAAGCAATTGATTTCTCATTGTATGCAGGCGAAGTCCATGCCCTTTTAGGCGGAAATGGTGCAGGTAAATCCACATTGATGAAAATCATTGCGGGTATTCAGCCTCAGGATAGTGGTGAATTGATTATTAAAGGCAAACATCAAACAGGTCTATCACCCAATAAAGCACATCAACTGGGCATTTATCTTGTCCCTCAAGAGCCGTTGTTATTTCCAAATTTGACAGTAAAAGAAAATATTTTATTTGGTTTAACACAGGGGATTGAAAATGAACAAAAACTTACTGCACTTTTAAGTGAGCTCAATTCCCATTTAAAACTGGATATGCAAGCAGGATTACTTGAGGTTGCTGATCAACAGATTGTTGAGATTATGCGTGGCTTGATGCGTAATGCAGATATTTTAATTTTAGACGAACCTACCGCCTCTCTTACACCTGCAGAAACAGATAATTTTTTCAAAAAAATTCACTCTTTACAGACAAAAGGAGTGGGGATTGTTTTTATTTCGCATAAGTTACCCGAAGTTTGGCAAATTTCACAGCGTATCAGTGTGATGCGTGATGGTTATATTGCGTTAGCAGGTAAAACAGAAAATCTTAATCGTGATGAAGTGATTAGTGCTATTACACCCAAAGCCAAATCCACACAGTTATCTGATTCACAGAAATTATGGTTAGAGCTACCAGGTCATAATCGAGTGAAATCGACAGAAAAACCGATTTTAACGCTAAAAAATTTGACAGGTGAAGGCTTTAAAGACGTTTCTTTGCAAATTTACCCTGGTGAGATTTTAGGTTTGGCGGGTGTGGTTGGTGCTGGTCGTACTGAACTTGCCGAAACAATTTATGGGTTACGCCAAAAAAAATGTGGTGAGATTTTATTTGATGATCAAGAAATTAGCCAAATGAGTATTAAAGAGCGCTTGCAGCAGGGGATTGTCTATTTACCTGAAGATCGACAAGCATCTGGCTTATATTTAGATGCTCCTTTGACATGGAATGCCTGTGGATTGACTTATAACAATATGGGCTTTTGGATTAATAGTGCAAAAGAAAGTGCGATTTTAGAACGCTATCATCGTGCAATTGGTATTAAATTTAGTGATGAGCAACAAGCTGCCCGAACGCTATCGGGAGGTAATCAACAAAAAGTATTGATTGCAAAATGTTTAGAAGCGAATCCAGCGTTACTCATTGTAGATGAACCAACTCGTGGTGTAGATGTTGGTGCTCGGGCAGATATTTATCAGCTAATTCAGAGTGTTGCAAAACAAAATGTTGCAGTGCTGTTTATTTCTTCTGATTTAGAAGAAATCGAGAAAATGTCTCAGCGTGTGTTAGTGATGCATGATGGGCATGTAAGCGATTCACTAGTGGGTGAGGCAATTAATACAAATAACATTATGAATATGGCATTTGGCGGCACAAGCGTATAAGGAGAGCAATACATGTGGAAATTTATACAAGATAACCGTGAACTGACGATTGTATTTGCGATTGCTCTGCTTTTTTTGTTATTAGGATTTGGTGGAAATGGCTTTCATATACAAACATTAGCCATGATTTTTAACTCTGCACAAATTGTTATTTTATTAGCCATTGGTGCAACTTTCGTGATTTTAACCCGAAATATTGATGTATCAGTAGGATCAACAATGGGATTGTGTGCTGTCATTGCAGGCAGTTTATTAAACGCAGGTTTTGGTGCAAGTGCTTTTATCATTACATTATGTTGTGGTTTTTTGGCAGGGTGCTTCAATGGTGTACTTGTCACATTATTACGTATCCCAGCCATTGTTGCGACCTTAGGTACATTAGGTTTATACAAAGGCATTATGTTGCTGATTACTGGGGGGAAATGGATTGAGGGGTTACCGCAAGATCTTAAAACGCTTTCATCACCAGCATTTTTAGGTATTTCACCGATTGGTTGGCTTCTATTGGGGTTGATTGGGTTGACTTATTTTTTCTTAACTAAAATCAAACAAGGGCGTGATTTTTATGCTGTTGGAGATAACTTGCAAGGTGCATTACAACTGGGGGTACGCGTAGATCGTGTTCGTATCGCTGCATTTGCTATTAATGGTACGATGGCAGCCTTAGCGGGTATTGTGTTTGCATCACAAATTGGTTTTGTACCAAATTCAACAGGTAATGGCTTAGAAATGAAAGCAATTGCGGCTTGTGTATTAGGTGGTATTAGCTTGCTTGGTGGCGCAGGGAATATTATTGGTGCAGTGCTTGGCGCTTATTTTTTGATTCAGATTGACTCTATTTTAGTGTTATTAAAAGTCCCAGCTTATTGGAATAACTTTGTAGCAGGTTTGGTCTTACTCATCGTGTTAGTTTTTGATGGACGGATACGTGTGATGATTAGCAAAAATATCAAGCTACAACGTTATGCTCGTTTCTTAAAAGATGATGCAAATACAATGAAATAAGGAGAAAGAAGGATGCTTAATGTAAAGAAATACAGTTGGGAAATAGCCTTATTTTGTTTAGTTATCATTGAAATTTTAGGTTTTGGTCTGTTCAATCCTCGCATGTTGGATTTAAACGTCTTGCTTTACAGCACTAGTGATTTTATTTATATCGGCATGTTAGCCCTCCCTTTAACAATGATCATTGTTTCTGGTGGTATGGATATATCTTTTGGTTCGACAGTTGGGCTGTGTGCGATTTTATTGGGGGTTTTATTTAAGGCAGATGTCCCCTTGATGTTAGCGATTTCACTCACTTTTGTCGCGGGGATTGTATGTGGTGTGATTAATGCCAGTTTAATTCTGTACACCAAAGTCAATCCATTAGTGATTACTTTAGGGACGATGTATCTTTTTGGTGGTGGTGCGTTGCTATTGTCGGGGTTTGCGGGTGCAACAGGCTATGAAGGTATTGGTGGTTTTCCTGAAAGTTTATTAGAGTTTGCGAATCAAACTTTGTTTGGTATTCCAACACCGATTATTTACTTTTTAATCATGACAGTCGTGTTTTGGTTATTGATGCATAGAACTACTGTTGGTCGGAGCATTTTCTTAATTGGTCAAAGTGAGCGTACTTCGCGCTATAGTGCAGTGCCTATTAACCGTACGCTTTATATTATTTATGCCGCGATTGGTATTATCGCAGCGTTTGTTGCGATTCTTTTAGTGTCTTATTTCGGCTCAGCCCGTTCTGATCTTGGCAGTTCTTTATTAATGCCTGTCTTGACGGCAGTTGTACTGGGTGGCGCCAATATTTATGGTGGCTCAGGTTCTATTATTGGCACAGCAATTGCTGCACTTCTGATTGGATATTTGCAACAAGGTCTGCAAATGGTCGGTGTTTCAAATGAAATATCCAGTGCATTATCAGGTGCGTTACTTATTATCGTTTTAATCGGGAAATCGATTAGTTTGCACTACAGTGCCATTGTGCAATGGATTCATCGAAAAACGAGAAGTGAGTCAAATCATTAATGTTCAGATCCAAAATGAAGGAGAATTAATTATGAAAAATCAATTAAAAGCTACCGCACTTGCTATTGCTGTTGGGCTATCAACGTTAGCAACAGCACAAGCAGCTGATCGTATTGCTTTCATTCCGAAGTTAGTAGGTGTTGGATTTTTCACCAGTGGTGGACAAGGTGCAACTGAAATGGGTAAAACATTAGGTGTAGATGTGACTTATGATGGTCCAACAGAGCCAAGTGTGTCTAACCAAGTACAATTAATTAATAACTTTGTTAACCAAGGTTATAACGCAATTGTTGTTTCAGCCGTCTCACCAGATGGTTTGTGTTCTACTTTACAACGTGCGATGAAACGTGGTGTGAAAGTCTTGACTTGGGATTCTGATACAAAACCTGAATGTCGTAGTCATTATATTAATCAGGGTACACCAGAACAATTAGGCTCAATGTTAGTAGAAATGGCGTCTAGCCAAATTAGCAAACCAAAAGCGAAAGTAGCGTTCTTCTACTCAAGCCCAACGGTAACCGACCAAAACCAATGGGTTAAAGAAGCGAAAGCTAAAATTGCAAAAGATCACCCAGAATGGGAGATTGTTACTACTCAGTTTGGTTATAACGATGCGATTAAATCTTTACAAACAGCAGAAGGTATTTTAAAAGCCTACCCAGATCTTGATGCAATTATTGCGCCAGATGCTAATGCCTTACCTGCGGCAGCACAAGCAGCAGAAAATTTGAAAGTGAATAATGTTGTTATCGTTGGGTTCAGTACACCGAATGTGATGCGTCCATATGTGAAACGTGGCACAGTGAAACAATTCGGATTATGGGATGTTGTACAACAAGGTAAAATTTCAATTGCTGTTGCAAATGATTTATTAAAAGGTAAAGCATTAAATGTTGGTGATAAAGTAGATGTACAAGGTATTGGTACAGTAGAAGTATCGCCAAACAAAGTTCAAGGTTATGAATATGAAGCAAAAGGTAATGGAATCATTTTATTACCAGAGCGTGTCGTGTTCACAAAAGAGAATATTGATAACTACAATTTCTAATTGAGGAGAAGTAAATGGCAGATTTAGATGATATCAAAGACGGTAAAGATTTTGGTTTAGATCGACCGCAACAGCATAAAGCCTTTTATTTAAAAGGATCAGGCGCACTTGATTGGGGAATGCAATCTCGTTTAGCGGATATTTTTAATCCGAAAACAGGCAAAACAATCATGCTAGCTTTTGACCATGGTTATTTCCAAGGACCTACTACAGGCTTAGAGCGTATTGATTTACATATTGCGCCATTATTTGAATATACTGATGTATTAATGTGTACACGAGGTATTTTGCGTAGTGTTGTGCCACCTGAAACACGTAAACCTGTTGTGTTAAGAGCTTCTGGTGCAAACTCGATCTTAACTGAGTTATCGAATGAAGCAGTTGCAGTTTCTGTCGAAGATGCATTACGTCTAAATGTCTCTGCAATGGCGGCACAGGTCTATATCGGTTCAGACTATGAGCATCAATCGATTAAAAATATTATTCAATTGGTGGACCAAGGAACACGTTATGGTATGCCAACGATGGCTGTGACAGGTGTCGGTAAAGATATGGCTCGTGACCAACGATATTTCTCACTGGCGACACGTATTGCAGCAGAAATGGGAGCTCATATTATTAAAACTTATTATGTGGATAAAGGTTTTGAGCGTATTACGGCAGGTTGTCCAGTTCCAATCGTCATTGCTGGTGGTAAGAAATTACCAGAACGCGATGCGTTAGAAATGTGCTATCAAGCGATTGATCAAGGTGCATTAGGAGTGGATATGGGACGTAATATTTTTCAATCTGATGCGCCAATTGCCATGTTAAAAGCAGTACATGCAGTGGTACATGGTGGTGAAACCGCAGAAAAAGCATATCAACTTTATCTTGATGAGAAAAATAGCTAGTTCATAAAATGAAAGAGCGGTTGAAATGGAGAAAAAACTGACCGCTCTTTTTCACTCATTTTCCTTCATTTAGGGAGTCAACTATGTTTGCAATGTTAGTGGAAATTAATATTAAAGAAGGTAAAGAGCAAGAGTTTCTAGAAGTTTTTGCACGAAACCATATTGGTACAAGACAAGAACCTGGTAATTTACGTTTTGATGTATTGCGTGATCCAGAAATCAGAACTCGCTTTTATGCTTATGAAGTTTATGTTAATGAGCAAGCTTTAGAAGCACATCGTCAAACGCCGCATTATCACCGTTGTGTTGCAGAACTAGAACCCATCATGACTGGTGCAAGAAGTAAAAAAATTTTTGAGTGGGTGATGCCAGAGAATATAGCGAATGAATGTGAATAAACAACAACTAATTCAGCAATTAAGAAAGCAACCAATTAGTGTCGGTGTTTTAGCATCTGATTGGTTGAAATTCCCTGAAACTTTAACCACATTAGCACAACATGATTTACATTTATTGCACTTCGATATAGGTGATGGTCAGTTTTCCCCTTTTTTTACTGTAGGCCCTATTGCAGTTAAGCAATTTGCTTCACCTTTTATTAAAGATGTACATTTAATGGTCAAAGATCCTTTGCATGTTGCGAGAGATTGTGCGAAAGCAGGGGCGAATATTATTACACTACAAGTGGAACAAGTGGATACGCTCGCTGAAACGATTGCTTATCTTCACGAAAATTATCCTGATGTGTTGATTGGATTAACACTTTGTCCAGAAACACCATTGGAGTCGTTACAGCCTTATTTGGAGAAAGTTGATTTAATTCAACTACTCACATTGGATCCTAGAACAGGTATAAAAGCGTCAACAGATGTCGTTATTGAGCGAATTTTAGCATTAACGAAAATGTTAGGAAGCGTTCGTGATGAGAAATTGATTGCTGTAGATGGCTCAATGAACTTAACACTTGCCACGCAGCTTTATCCATTTGATATTGATTGGATTGTATCTGGTAGCGCTTTATTTAGCCAAACAGATTTAAACCGCACTTTAGCTGAATGGCGAACTGCTTTTTCTCAATAAATTTAATAATCAAAAACACCGCATTAGTCTGCGGTGTTTTTTTCTATTTATAACGTCGTTTTAATCGAATCAATCCTTCGCTTATGAATAAGAGCATGGAGATCATTAAACAAATAAAGAGTGGAATAGTTTCGCTATCCAGTTGCTCGCCAATTAAAAATGATACAAATAGCATCATAATAGGTTCAGCATAGCCTAATAAGCCGAGCACGTTAATAGGCAGTAAGCTACTGGCAACAATATAAGTATTGAGTGCAACACCACTGATTAAACCAAGTAAAACCAGTAACCATAAAATATTTGGGTTGACTTGTTGTACTGTATTGAGATCAACTTGTAAGGCGAAATAGATACAAACTGGCAATAATAAGCTCATTTCGATACAAAAACCTGCAAGATCGTTAATTTTGAGTATTTTACGCGTAGCAAAATAAGTGCTGTAACCGAAACTGACTAAAAGAGCCTCCCACGAAAGTCCACCTTTTAAAATAATATTGGAAAATACACCAATAGCCGCAATGACAACAGCAAAAAATTTAATCCTTGAGATATATTCTTTGAAGATAACACGTCCAGTTAGGACCATGACTAAAGGTAAGAGTAAGTAACCAAAAGACACGCTTAGCGCACTGCCGTTATTGGGTGCCCATAGAAATAACCAGATTTGAATCCCCATCATCGCCGAGTTAAATAAAAAGCCTAAAATTAGCAGAGGTTGTTGTTTAATACGTTCAAAATAATGTAGAAGTGCTTGTTTTTGTTTAAATAAAAACACAGCAGCAATGACGAAAGGTAGAGTAAAAATAATACGAAACCCGAAGATATCCTCGCCCCCAAGTGGCTGTAAAAGGGTGGAAAAATAATATAAATAGCCGAATAACACTGAGGCTGATAAAGATAAAATTATCCCTTTTAACATAGACTTATCCTAGAGCAATATAAAATTAACGTGTTGTTAACAACTTTACTCCAACACTTGCCAAAATGCACGCACTAATGGTTTAGCTAAGCATTTTTTTTGTACACAAATACCTAATTCAAAAGGTTGTGCTGGTGGATTTAAATGTAATATTGAAATTTGGCTATTCATTGGACTGTTTTTAATCACAACATCAGGTAACATCGCAACACCACAACCGAGAGCAACCATTGGCATAATTGCCTCATGTCCAGCGACAGTAGCATAAATTCTAGGATGTTTAATTTTTTGTTGTTTAAACCATTCGTCGATACGCTGCCGAGCGGGCCCCTCAACAGGTAAAATAAACGGAACTTGTTGCCAGTCAATCGGTGTTTTTTGTAACAATTGTGTCGCAGGACAGGCGATGCGAGGGGCAATGAGTGACAGACTAATATCATCAATATAATGAAATTCGACACTGCTTGGTAAATTTTTTGGTCGACCAGCCAGCGCAAGATCAACTTGTTGTGTTTGTACTTGTTGTAATGCAGAGGCTGGATCGCCAGTAGTAAGCTGAATCTCGACTTTAGGATAACGCGCTCGAAATTTTTCTAGTATATTTGGTAAATGGCTATAAGCTGCAGTGACGGAGCAGAAGATTTTCAGTTCACCACAGAGTACTTCGGTCGGATTATCGCGCAGTTGTTGTTTTATTTGTAGCCATTCTGCCCAACTTTGTTGTGCGAAGGGAAGGAATTGTTCACCTGCTTCTGTAAGGACAACTTGGCGATTATCGCGAAGGAATAACGTTTGTCCTAACTGCTCCTCCATGCGTTGAATTTGGCGCGAGAGTGTAGAAGGTGACATATGGTTTTGTGTCGCTGTTCTAGCGAAGTTTTTTGTTTCACAAAGGTGCAGAAACAGTTTGAGATCGTTGAAGTTCAAGGTGTAAGTTTCCCAAAATATCGTATTAAATAGTTCTTATGTTGCAATAATTGCAATATAAAATACCAATAATATCAATTTACGCAATGATAAAAATCACTATAATCAAAACAAAGTACAAATAATATGCAAATACAACATCATACCAATACACAAACAACATCAAATTTAAGGACATAACAATGGCTAACTATTTCAACACATTAAATTTACGCCAACAATTAGATCAATTGGGGCGTTGCCGCTTTATGGATCGTAATGAATTTGCTAATGAAGCAGATTATTTAAAAGGCAAAAAAATTGTTATCGTCGGTTGTGGTGCACAAGGACTGAATCAAGGATTAAATATGCGTGATTCAGGTTTAGACATTAGTTATGCTTTACGTCCTGAGGCGATTGAAGAAAAGCGTGCCTCATTCCAACGTGCAACAGAAAACGGCTTTAAAGTAGGTACTTATCAAGAATTAATTCCAACTGCTGATTTAGTCGTAAATTTAACGCCAGATAAACAGCACTCAAAGGTTGTAGCAGATGTGATGCCATTAATGAAACAAGGTGCTGCACTGGGTTATTCTCACGGTTTAAATATCGTGGAAGTGGGCGAGCAAATCCGCAAGGATATCACAGTTGTAATGGTGGCACCAAAATGTCCAGGTACAGAAGTGCGAGAAGAATATAAACGTGGCTTTGGTGTACCAACATTGATCGCAGTACATCCTGAAAACGATCCAAATGGTGATGGTTTAGAAATTGCTAAAGCTTGGGCGGCTGCAACAGGTGGTCATCGTGCAGGTGTGCTAGAGTCTTCATTTGTTGCTGAAGTGAAATCTGACCTAATGGGTGAGCAAACTATTCTGTGCGGTATGTTACAAGCGGGCTCAATTGTGTGTTATGACAAATTAGTTGCAGATGGAAAAGATCCTGCTTATGCAGGTAAATTAATCCAATATGGTTGGGAAACGATTACAGAAGCTTTAAAACAAGGCGGTATTACTTTAATGATGGATCGTTTATCGAATTCAGCTAAATTACGTGCGTTTGAGCTTTCAGAACTCATTAAAGAAAAACTCGCGTTTTTATTTGAAAAACATATGGATGACATTATTAGCGGTGAGTTTTCCTCAACCATGATGGCAGACTGGGCAAATGGTGATGTGAACCTTTTAAAATGGCGTGAAGAAACGGGAAAAACAGCATTTGAGAATGCACCAAAATACGAAGGTAAAATTAGTGAACAAGAGTATTTTGACCATGGTGTATTAATGGTTGCAATGGTAAAAGCGGGCGTTGAACTTGCTTTTGATACTATGGTAGCCAGTGGTATTTATGAGGAGTCAGCCTATTATGAATCATTACACGAACTGCCATTAATTGCGAATACGATTGCACGTAAGCGTTTATATGAAATGAATGTGGTAATTTCTGACACTGCTGAATATGGTAATTACTTATTTGCTAATGTTGCGACACCGATTTTAGCAAAGGAAATTATACCAATGTTAGCACGTGGTGATTTAGGTGAACCGACTCCAACAGTTGAAATTGATAATATTACTCTACGTGATGTGAATGATGCGATTCGGAATCATCCGATTGAAATTGTGGGACAGGAATTACGCGGTTATATGACGGATATGAAACGTATTTCGTCAAATTAATTGAGTCTATTTAGGTATAAAAAACCAGTCATGAATATGACTGGTTTTATTATATCAATATTTCACAAAATCAGACCGCACTTTAACTTATAATAGTCTTATTGTTCTTCTCGTTTGACTTCGTCCCAAAGCAAATCCATTTCCATAAGTGAACTGTCCGCAAATGTTTTATTATTCTGTTTGAGTTTTCTTTCTACAGCACGAAAACGTTGCTCAAATTTGTGGTTAGCTTTGCGTAAGCTTTCTTCGGGTTGGCAATGTAAATGGCGACTGAGATTTACGACAGCGAATAGTAAATCTCCGATTTCCTCTTCAATTTTAGCTTGCTGCCTAGGTGATTTTTCTATTTCTTGCTGAACTTCATTTAATTCTTCTTTAATTTTTTCGATGACATGAGTTGTCTCATTCCAGTCAAAACCTACTTTTGCACAGCGTTTTTGTAATTTTTCAGCTCGCATTAATGCAGGAAATGCATGGGGAATATTATCTAAAATTGATGTTTGTCCTTTGTTTTGGTTTTCTTGTGCTTTAATAGCATTCCAATTTTGTAAGGCTTCTTGCTCATTATGTGCTTTTTTATTACCAAAAACATGGGGATGACGACGAATAATTTTACTGGAAACAGTGTTCACTACGTCATCAAAAGTAAAATGCTCATCTTCAGTAGCTAACTGGCTAAAGAAAATGACTTGTAATAGAAGGTCTCCAAGCTCTTCTTTTAAATCTTGCATATTGTTTTGTTGAATAGCTTCGATGACCTCATAAGTTTCTTCAGTTAAACAAGGAATCATGGTCTGATAATTTTGTTTCAGATCCCAAGGACATCCTCCATTTGGATTGCGTAACTGAGCAATCAGTTTTACAAACTCTTGAATTGAATATGTCATTTTAAGTAGACCTTTTTTAAAAAATTGAGATTTATCATAGTATAATTTTTATTTCGTAAGTGGAATGTTAGTTTAACAGGAAAACTTCTTTAAAACGTGATCTAGTGCATACTTTTTTTTATGGAGCGGTGTTATGATAATATTACTTTATGAGTAATCCCCTCGATCAGATAAGGAGTTTATTATGTATAAACACGTATTAGTAGCAGTAGATCTTTCTGATGAAAGTCAATTTTTATTAGAAAAAGCGGCTGGCGTAGCAAGACGGAATGAGGCGAAGTTATCAATTATTCACGTTGATGTGAACTTTTCTGATCTTTATACAGGATTGATTGATGTTAATATGGCGTCAATGCAAGATCGTATTTCTTCTGAAACACAGCAAACATTAGTTCATTTAGCCGAAAATGCGAGTTATCCTGTGACTGAAAAACTAAGTGGTAGTGGTGATTTAGGTCAAGTATTAGCCGATGCTATCGAAAAATACGATGTTGACTTGCTTGTTACTGGTCATCATCAAGACTTTTGGAGTAAACTAATGTCTTCAACACGTCAAGTGATGAATAACATTTCAGTAGACATGTTAGTTGTACCTTTACGTGATGAATAAGGTCGACTTATTTGATAATTAAACTTTTGTAAAAAGTTTGTAAAAATGTAACCGCACTTTGATGAGAATGTTGAAGTGCGGTTGGTTTTTTTGTAGGCTTGAATGGGCAAAAAATCTTTATTTTTTATAGAAAAAGCCTTTTTATAAATGCCAAAAATATGCAAAAATAAGTAGACTAACTTTTAATCGTATTGTTATTAGTTATTTAAAATAATATGAAAAGCAAGGCTTATATATAAATGAAAACAACAGCAGAAATTAGACAATCTTTTCTTGATTTTTTCCAGACTAAAGGTCATCAAATTGTAGCAAGTAGCTCACTTGTTCCTGATAATGATCCGACTTTATTATTCACTAATGCAGGAATGAATCAATTTAAAGACGTTTTTTTGGGGATGGATAAACGTCCTTATTCTCGAGCAACAACTGCGCAGCGTTGTGTCCGTGCCGGTGGTAAGCATAATGACTTAGAAAATGTAGGCTATACCGCACGTCATCACACTTTTTTTGAAATGCTCGGTAATTTTAGTTTTGGCGATTATTTCAAAAAAGATGCCATTCATTTTGGTTGGGAATTTCTGACTTCACCACGTTGGTTAGGGTTACCTAAAGAGAAATTATGGGTAACAGTTTATGCAACTGATGATGAAGCTTATGATATTTGGAATAAAGAAGTAGGTGTACCCGCTGAGAGAATCGTACGTATTGGTGATAATAAAGGTGCACCATATGCTTCTGATAACTTTTGGGCGATGGGCGATACAGGTCCTTGTGGTCCTTGTACAGAGATTTTTTATGACCATGGTGATCATATTTGGGGGGGACCACCAGGCTCCCCAGAAGAGGATGGTGATCGCTATATCGAAATTTGGAATATTGTTTTTATGCAGTTTAATCGCCATTCTGATGGTACAATGGAAGCGTTACCAAAACCTTCCGTTGATACTGGAATGGGATTAGAGCGGATTAGTGCGGTATTGCAACACGTTAATTCAAACTATGAAATTGATATTTTCCAAAAATTAATTGCTAAAGTGTCGGAATTAACTGGCGAAAAAGATTTAAATAATAAATCATTACGTGTAATTGCAGATCATATTCGTTCATGCGCGTACTTAATTGCAGATGGTGTTATTCCATCAAATGAAGGTCGTGGTTATGTATTACGCCGTATTATTCGCCGTGCTGTTCGTCATGGTAATTTATTAGGTGCTAAGGAAGCATTTTTCTATAAATTAGTACCAACATTAATTGATGTGATGGCTGAAGCAGGTGTTGAAGTCAGAGAAAAACAAGCTAATGTTGAAAAATTATTGCGTTTAGAAGAAGAACAATTCGCTCGTACTTTAGAACGTGGTTTAACATTGTTAGATGAGGCTTTAGCTAATGTACAAGATGGAGTACTTTCTGGTGAAGTGGCATTTAAATTATACGACACCTATGGTTTCCCATTAGATCTCACTGCAGATGTCTGTCGTGAACGCAATATCACGATTGATGAGGCAGGTTTTGATCGTGAAATGGAAGCACAACGTTTGCGTGCACAATCGGCAAGCCAATTTGGTATGGATTACAATAATGTCATTCGCGTTGAAGGTACGACAACTTTTGAAGGCTATACTGAATCTGAATCTCTGGCAAAAGTGACCGCACTTTTTGCTGAAGGTAAGCCTGTCGATCGTATTGAAGCAGGGCAGAGTGCTGTAGTTATTTTGGAAAATACGCCATTCTATGCTGAATCGGGTGGCCAAATTGGTGATAGTGGTCGATTAGTAGGACAAGGTTTCACATTTGATGTAAAAGATACACAAAAATATGGGCAAGTTTTTGGTCATATTGGTGAATTAATGAGTGGTAGTTTAGCTATTGGCCAATCTGTTCATGCTGTAGTTGATGTGGTTCGTCGTGATCAAACTTCACTAAACCATTCGGCAACTCATTTATTACATGCTGCACTACGTCAAGTATTGGGAACTCATGTTGTTCAAAAAGGTTCGCTTGTTTCAGATGTTGCACTACGTTTTGATTTTGCACATCCAGAAGCAATCACGAAAGAACAATTAGTTGAGATTGAGCGTATTGTGAATCAACAAGTTCGAGCCAACCATATCATTCAAACAGAGCTAATGGAACTGGAAGCAGCGAAAGCAAAAGGTGCAATGGCATTATTTGGTGAGAAATATGCTGATCAAGTACGTGTTTTGACAATGGGCGATTTTTCCATTGAACTTTGTGGTGGTATTCACGCTAAACGCACGGGTGATATTGGTTTATTTAAAATTATCACGGAAACTGCGATTGCGGCAGGGATTCGGCGTATTGAAGCTATTACTGGTGAAAATGCGATTTCTTGGCTGCACCAGCAGCAAGCATTGCTTACACAAAGTGCAGATTTATTGAAATCAGATGTTAATTCTATTTTAGAAAAAATTCAGCAGCTACAAGATAAGTCGAAAAAATCTGAAAAAGAATTACAAGTCTTGAAAGAAAAAGCCGCAATGCAGGCTGGCTCTGATTTGATTAAAAATGCAGTTGAAATAAACAATGTTTCTGTCATTATTCAGAAACTTGATGGTGTTGAAGCCAAATCGCTACGTGTTATGGTTGACGATTTGAAAAATCAACTTGGCTCAGCAGTTATTGTTTTTGCCTCAGTCGTTGATGGGAAGGTAAATTTAATTGCGGGTGTGACAAATGATTTAACTGGCAAAGTAAAAGCAGGCGAGTTAGTCAATGTGTTAGCACAACAAGTTGGCGGTAAGGGTGGTGGTCGTCCTGATATGGCGATGGCTGGTGGTACACAAGTTGATAATGTAGATCAAGCATTATCTGTTGGTGCAGAATGGCTAAAAGCGAACTTGTAGTATAACACTTTCACTTTTTATTATTTTGTATATGGAGTGCAAAATAAAAAAAGTGAGTGGTTTCGATATTTAAGATAGGGATGTTGTAAGCAAACAGGAATTTTGCATAAACTATAAAAAGGTGAGGAGTTCATATGCTAATCTTAACCCGTAAAGTTGGCGAAAGCTTACTCATCGGCGATGATATTTCTATCACGATTCTAAATATACGAGGAAATCAAGTAAAAATTGGAATCAAGGCCCCTAAAGACGTTTCTGTTCATAGAGAAGAGATTTACCAACGTATTAAACAGGCATTAGATGAACCTCAACAGCCTGAATGAGCAGATATTTAATTATTTGAGATAAATTTTTAAATATTTGATAGGGACGATGAAAATATTAAAGTCCCAAAATCATTGTTGTTGGGAAGTTTTTTGAGTGATTAGATTGAGCGTTTGTTGTTTTATACAAATTTAGATGGCTCAAAGCCGATGAAAATATATAGTAATAATGTCCATGCGTTTTGATAACGTTTCAACTAGGCAAATGTTACTATAATAAAAGGAAGAAGAATGAAAGCGATTATCCCCGTTGCAGGTTTAGGCACTCGTATGCTGCCTGCTACAAAAGCGATTCCAAAAGAAATGCTCACATTGGTGGATAAACCATTAATTCAATATGTCGTTAATGAATGTGTTGCAGCAGGCATGAAAGAAATTGTGTTAGTTACACACTCTTCTAAAAATGCTATTGAAAACCATTTTGATACATCATTTGAATTAGAAACTATGCTTGAGAAACGTGTTAAACGTCAACTTTTAGATGAGGTTCGCTCAATTTGTCCAAAAGATGTGACGATTATGCATGTACGTCAAGGTAATGCAAAAGGATTGGGTCATGCTGTTTTGTGTGGTCGTCCAGTTGTTGGTAACGAACCGTTTGCCGTGATTTTACCTGACGTTCTATTGGCTGATTTTTCCGCTGATCAAAAACGTGAAAATTTAGCAGCAATGGTGAAACGCTTTGAGGAGACACAAGTCAGTCAAATTATGGTCTCGCCAGTTGCTGAGAAAGATGTAAGCAGCTATGGTATTGTTGATTGTGGTAATGTTACTCTGATGGGGGGGGACAGTGCTAAAATCAATAATATTATAGAAAAACCTAGTATTGAAAAGGCGCCTTCTAATTTAGCTGTAGTTGGGCGCTATGTGTTTTCAGCCACAATTTGGGACTTACTTGAGAAAACACCTATTGGTGTTGGTGATGAGATTCAATTAACTGATGCAATTGACATGTTAATTGAGAGAGAAACGGTTGAGGCATTCCATATGACTGGTAAGACATTTGATTGTGGTGATAAAATAGGCTATATGCAAGCATTTGTTGAATATGGTTTACAGCATGAAAAACTAGGTCAGCCCTTTAAGGCATATTTAAAACAGTTAGTTAAATCGCTTTAATATTCGATTATTTATTCTTTTAGGCATCTTTTGGATGCCTTTTTTATACTTCAGATATCTAGCTGTCTTAACGGCTAGATTGTGATTTTCGCTATTTTTTATTAAAATACCCCATAATTATTAAGTATATTGATAAGGTAAACAGAATGGCAAATTGGGATGGTAAATATATTAGTCCTTATGCAGAGCATGGGAAGAAGAGTGAGCAAGTTAAAAAAATTACTGTATCAATACCAATTAAAGTATTAGAGATTTTAACTAACGAGCGTACACGTCGCCAGATTCGTAATTTACGTCATGCAACGAATAGTGAGCTACTTTGCGAAGCATTTTTGCATGCGTTTACTGGACAACCATTACCAACAGACGAAGATTTATTAAAAGAGCGTCATGACGAAATTCCTGAAGAGGCTAAAAAAGTGATGCGTGAGTTGGGAATTGATCCAGAAAGTTGGGAATATTAAGTTGAATAAAAAAGTGCAGTTGAAATTTTTAATATTTCAACCGCACTTGTTATTTGTTTAATTAAGCTTGATCGCCAATTAAGACAGATTCTAATGCAATTTCAATCATGTCGTTGAAAGTTAATTGACGTTCTTCAGCGGAAGTTTGTTCATGAGTACGGATGTGATCTGAAACAGTACAAATGGTTAATGCTTTTGCACCGAATTCTGCTGCGACACCATAGATACCTGCTGCTTCCATTTCAACACCTAAAATACCGTATTTTTCCATCACATCAAACATTTCAACATCTGGTGTGTAGAAGAGATCAGCTGAGAACAAGTTACCAACACGTACATTTACGCCTTTTGCTTTTGCTGCTTCTACTGCTGCCATCGTCATATCAAAATCTGCGATTGCTGCAAAATCATGATCTTTAAAGCGGATACGGTTAACTTTTGAATCAGTACATGCACCAACACCAATAACAACATCACGTAATTTCACATCCATGCGTACAGCACCACAAGAGCCGACACGGATAATTTTTTTCACACCATATTCTGTAATTAACTCTTTTGTATAGATAGAGCAAGATGGAATACCCATACCATGTCCCATCACAGAAATTTTACGACCTTTATAAGTTCCTGTGTAACCTAACATATTACGTACGTTAGTCACTTCTTTTACATCTTGTAAGAAAGTTTCAGCAATATATTTAGCACGTAGTGGATCACCTGGCATTAAAACAACATCTGCAAATGCGCCTGCTGGAGCGTTAATATGTGGAGTCATAATATTTCCTCTTATGTTAAGTTGATGATAGCAATTTAACTGCTTATCGGGGTAGAACGAAAGTCGTTCTTTAGTTTATTTTCACAAAGAGTTAGCTTTATTGCTGTTGGATTGATAGAAAGCTAACCTGTTTATGCTTGAGCAAGGAGGCGTATTTATATTATGCAAACGTTTCCGTTGCCCTAATATGACAACACCACGAGCAAAGTCGTGGTGTTTCAATATATTGGTTAAATCATACCGCACTTTTTAACTTAATGCGACACCGCCTAAGCCAATAAATAAACCTGCGATTGTTGCACTCATTAAGTTTGCTAATGAGCCAGCAATTACTGCTTTGATACCTAAGCGAGCAATATCACCACGACGATTTGGCGCTAATGCACCTAAGCCACCGATTAAGATTGCGATTGAGCTGAAGTTAGCGAAACCACAAAGTGCGAAAGTGATAATAGCTTGAGTTTTATCAGTTAATTGGACCATATTAGCATTTACAGCCGCATCTTTTAAGTAGGCTGTAAAGTCTAAGTAACCAACGAATTCATTCACAGCTAATTTAGTACCGATCATACGACCAGCGATTTCAGCTTGGTTCCAATCTACACCAATTACCCAAGCAAGTGGTTTGAAGATCCAGCCTAAGATTAAACCAAGTGATAATTCTGGCATATTGAACCAGCCACCGATTCCACCAAGGATACCGTTGATTAAGGCAATTAATGCTACGAAAGCAATTAACATTGCCCCTACGTTGAGGGCTAAATTCATCCCTGATGATGCGCCACCTGCTGCTGCATCAAGTACGTTAGCTGGTTTTTCTAAATCAACTTTTTCTAAATCATCATTGAATTTTTCAGTTTGCGGATAAAGAATTTTTGCAAATAATAAACCTGCTGGTGCTGCCATAAATGAAGCCGCGATTAAATAAGGTAATGGTACGCCCATACCTGCATAACCTGCCATCACAGAGCCTGCAATTGAGGCTAAGCCACCACACATAATTGCAAATAATTCAGATTCAGTCATTTTGCTGATGTAAGGTTTTACCACTAATGGCGCTTCTGTTTGACCAACGAAAATGTTTGCTGCAGCAGACATAGATTCTGATCTTGATGTGCCTAATAAAGTTTGTAAGCCACCGCCAATGATTTTAATAATCCATTGCATTATACCGATATAGTATAAAACAGAGATTAAAGCAGAGAAGAAAACAATGATTGGTAACACGCGTAAAGCGAAAACGAAACCACCACCGCCAAATACTTCAAACATTTTATCGCTGACTAAGCCTCCAAATAAGAAGCCAATACCTTCGTTACCATAAGAGATTACTTTACTGATACCATCAGAAAGCCAAAGTAATGCATCACGACCAACAGGCACATATAAAATTAATGCACCAATTGCAATTTGAATACCCAATGCACCAAATACAGTGCGTAAATTGATGGCTTTGCGATTATTAGAAAGTAAGAACGCGATAGCTAATAATACAGCAATACCGAGAATACTGATTAATGTACTCATAATTGTAAAGTCCTTTACTAAGTTAGAATAAAAAAGAATGGTTGGTAATTTTACTGCGTTTTGGATTAAAAAGCTTGTGTTATTGGAGCATAAATCGACAAAGTAACTTAAATTTTCATCAAAGTGTGATATGGCTCTCAATTTATAGTGGAATAAGATATGCCTGAAGATTATTGGGATAATTTTCCTTTTTTATTATTATAAAGGTGATTATAGATTATCTGATTGTATTTTTATGCGAGAAAAGAGTCATATTTTACCTCAAATGCCTTGGACGGCTTCATCATTCTGGGCATTTGAACCCAAATCATGTGCTGTATTGATATTATCATTAGCCGCTTTTGGTATTGGTGAGGGATTAGTCCTGCTTTCTGATCTAGGGTCTGCACCTTGGACAGTGCTATCACAGGGTGTGTCATTAAAGCTAGGATTTAGTGTCGGATGGGCATCTTTCATAATTAGTTGTATCGTGATGTTGTTATGGCTACCTCTTAAGCTTCGTCTCGGTTTAGGCACGCTATTGAATGTTGTTGTTATAGCATTATTTTTGGGATTAACTACTGAATTTATACCAAAACCGACCGCACTTTTGGCACGTTATACTTATATTATTGTGGGTATCTTATTAATTGGGATTGGCTCTGCTTTCTATTTAACTTGCCATCAAGGCGCAGGACCAAGAGACGGTTTAATGGTTGGATTGTGCCAGCGCTTTCATTTAAGAGTAGGTATTGTGCGAACTTTCATAGAAATAGCTGTTTGTTCACTCGGTTTCCTATTGGGTGGCACTCTTGGTATTGGCACAATTTTATTTGCTATTTCAATTGGTTGGGTTGTTCAATTTATTCTTACTCGTTTATTTGCCACCCCAAGCTTGCATAATGAACGGAATAGCTTGGGATAATACATTTTGTATTGAAATTAAACTTAGATCCATTTGGTCAGCTTTATTTTGTGTTTGTGGAGAAAATGCAAGATGTTTTTTTGGTTCATTGATAGGTTGCCAGCGTAATGGTGTGGCAGAACGGCGGCTTGGATAAAACCCAATAGTGGCTATATTGAGTGCTGCACTTAAATGCAAAGGGCCTGTTGAACCCGCAATAAAAAGATCCGCACAAGCCAATGAACAAGCAAAATCAACTAAACCATGATTTTTATCATAAATGACAGTGCGTGCATCATTGATTAATTGAGCAAGTTCATGTGCTTTTTCACTTTCATTAGGTCCTGCAGTTAAGATGATATGGCAATCAAATTGTTGTAGGAGTCCTACAATTAATTCAGCATATTGTGCGAGAGACAAATTAGTGGCTGATCCACCAGAACCACTGTGTACAAAAATCCATTTTTTGTTTAAATCTAGCTGGAGTTGTTGTACTAGCATACTTTTTTGTTGCTGTATTCTGCTTGGTTCAAAAGTTAAATAAGGCGGTTTTGGCTCAATGATTGCCTGTCCCGTTTTTTGTAAAAAAGCCCGAGCCAGATCTAAATTATATTCAAACTCAGGCTTTATTGATTTTGAGCGGCGTTGTGTGACTCGATGATTGTATAAAAATTGAATCAGTTTAGTCGCAGGCGCTAAACGGAATGGGATTTTAGCTTTCCAAACTAATAGTGCATTATATTTATCAGAAAAAAAGTTAATTGCGGCATCAAATTTTTGCTCTTTTACTGCTTGTAATGTAGCGAGTTGAGCAGATTTCTCGGCGTTTTTACCTGAATCAATGATGACATCATCTAAATAAGGACAAATACGTGCTAGATCAGCTGTGTATTGAGGAACAAGAGCGGTCAATTTTAATGTAGGATTAGATTGCTTTAACATAGCAAAGGCTGGCCAAGCCAACATAAAATCGCCTAACTTATCATTACGCACGACTAACACTTTTTGCATTTTTTCTTCTCAACGTTTATTCAATTAGATAATGAAATATTTTAACTTGTTTAATTATAAAATTTAATCAAAAAATTGCTTTCTTATTATTGTATTGAATTAAGGGATGAAGGTGCTTATTTCTTGCTTTTTTTAGAAAAAAGAGTATGATCCACAGGCTTTTTGTCTATATATACAGAGAAAAAAGTAAGTTTAACTCTCAAGATAACTTCGATAATTGAGAGTTTTCTTTTTGTAATCAAACATTTAGAGGAAGGTTATGGTAACCATTCGTTTATCTCGTGGCGGAGCTAAAAAACGCCCATTCTATCAAATCGTTGTCGCAGATAGCCGTTCACCACGTGACGGTCGCTTTATTGAGCGCGTAGGCTTTTTCAATCCATTAGCAACAGGTAATGCTGAGCGTTTACGTTTAGATTTAGATCGTGTCAATACATGGTTAGAAAAAGGTGCATCTTTATCAGATCGCGTTTCTGCTTTAGTAAAAGAAGCTAAAAAAGCAGCGTAATTTGTTCTAATTTATTAGTAACAGTAGAACGAGATAGGTGATGAATATGCAACAACAAAGAATTGAAGTAGTTGGCAAATTAGGTTCAACTTATGGTATTCGAGGTTGGTTACGTATTTATTCATCAACAGAACATGCTGAAAGCATTTTTGATTACCAACCTTGGTTTTTAAAGATTAAAGGGCAATGGCAACCAACAGAATTAGAAAGCTGGCGCTATCACAATAATGACTTGATCGTGAAGTTAAAAAACATAGATGATCGTGAAGTCGCTCAAACCTTAGCAAATATTGAAATCGGCGTGGATTTAGCAGTTTTTCCAACGCTTGAAGAAGGAGATTACTATTGGCATGATTTAATCGGCTGTAGTGTAGTGAATCTGGAGGGCTATGTGATGGGTACTGTGACAGAAATGATGGAAACAGGTTCTAACGATGTATTAGTTGTACGAGCAAATGCCAAAGATGCTTTTGGGAAACAAGAACGGTTAATTCCGTTTTTGTATGAACAAGTAGTTAAAAGAGTTGATCTCACCACAAAGACTATTGAAGTGGATTGGGACGCTGGTTTCTAACCTCAGGTACGCTGTTTAGCTTGAGCTGTTGCATTTTGATATATAAGGATAACTTATGTTAATTGGGATTATTAGTCTATTCCCCGAAATGTTTCAAGCAATTACAGAATTTGGCGTAACAGGTAGAGCTGTTAAACAAAATCTCTTACAAGTACAATGTTGGAATCCAAGGGATTTCACGCATGATAAACATAAGACTGTGGACGACCGCCCTTATGGTGGTGGTCCTGGTATGTTAATGATGGTACAACCGCTACGCGATGCAATTAAAGCTGCGAAAACGGAAGTAGGAGAAGAAGCGAAAGTGATTTATCTTTCGCCACAAGGACGCAGACTTGATCAGGCTGGAGTAAAAATTCTCGCAGAAAATCAAAAAATGATTTTATTGTGTGGGCGTTATGAAGGCATTGATGAACGACTGATTGAAACAGAAGTTGATGAAGAGTGGTCTGTTGGGGATTATGTGCTCACAGGTGGTGAATTGCCAGCAATGACATTAATTGATGCTGTTGCAAGATTTATCCCTGGTGTGCTTGGTAAACAAGCCTCCGCAGAAGAAGATTCTTTTGCAGAAGGTTTATTAGATTGCCCACATTATACTCGTCCTGAAATATTAGATGGCTTGTCTGTTCCACCCGTGCTGATGTCGGGAAATCATGAGCAAATTCGTCAATGGCGATTAAAAAAATCCCTTGAGCGAACATGGTTACGACGCCCTGAGCTATTAGAAAGCCTAGCTCTGACTGACGAACAACGTAAACTGTTGATGCAAGTTAAAGCAGAACACAGTTAAATATCAGTTCAATCTAGGATTAAAAGGTTAATTATTATGAGTAACATCATTAAACAACTTGAACAAGAACAATTAAAACAAAATTTACCAAGCTTCCGCCCTGGTGATACTTTAGAAGTTAAAGTATGGGTTGTTGAAGGTAGCAAACGTCGTTTGCAAGCATTCGAAGGCGTGGTTATTGCAATTCGTAACCGTGGCTTGCATTCAGCATTTACGTTACGTAAAATTTCTAACGGTGTTGGAGTTGAGCGTGTATTCCAAACACATTCTCCTATCGTTGATAGTATTACAGTAAAACGTAAAGGTGCAGTACGTAAAGCGAAACTTTACTACTTACGTGAGCGTTCAGGTAAATCTGCACGTATTAAAGAACGTTTGGGCGACTAATTCGCTCATGGAAAGGCTTGGGATACCAAGCCTTTTTTCTTTGCTTATTCATAAAAAAGTGCGGTTTATTTTATAAAATTTTTTCTTAATCGTTTAATAATATCACTTTAACATATTAAGGTAATAGTTTGAGCTGATTATGAGAAAGTCATTAGCATCACATTCAATTCTTTTTACTTTGCCTGATTTTAGCTGAAAAACATTTCATCATTTTATTTTGTGATCCCCATCAATAAACTATTATTTTTTAATTCCTAAATTAATTTTAAACACGCATACTACGTCTGAGATTTTTTATGGTCGAATATGATTGCTATTAAAAAATCCTGTTGATGAGTGCTTAAAATATAAGAAGGTAAACTGTGTGTTCATAGCGTTAGTGGGGTGTATCATTTAACGAAGAAGCATTGTGTTTATATATGAAAGATAATGACACAAAACTTTTAAGAGTTTATTTATAAACCTGAAAGTAAAAGCACAGACATATATTTTAACTGATAGATTGATTCTTTTTTGTAGGCTAATGTCAATTTAATCATTGTTACTCTCTATTTAATATTTTATTTCTGAGGATAAGATTATGGAAGAATTAAAGGCAGTTATTGCGCTTGCTGGTATTATCATAGCAGTCTATTTATTAATAAAAAAATATGAAACGCGCACTGTATTAATCGGTGTAGGATTATTGATGTCTATTGCAACACTTAACCCAATGGGGGCACTCGATGCTTTTGCTAAAAGTATGACATCAAGTGGTTTGATCATGGCAATTTGTTCGAGTATGGGTTTCGCGTATGTGATGAAATATACTCAATGTGATACACACTTAGTGCATTTATTAACAAAGCCATTAAGTGGGTTAAAGTTTTTCTTAATTCCTATTGCCACGATTATTACATTCTTTATCAATATTGCTATTCCTTCTGCAGCAGGTTGTGCAGCAGCAGTAGGCGCCACACTCATTCCTGTGTTAAAAAGCTCAGGCGTACGTCCAGCAACAGCAGGGGCTGCAATCTTGGCTGGGACTTTTGGATCTATGATGAGTCCAGGATCTTCTCACTCAGCAATGTTAAGTGAAATGTCAGGTTTAACAGTAACACAAGTTAACTTATCTCATGCACCTTATACTATGATTGCAGGTACAATCGGAGCAGTGATGCTAACGATTTTAGCGATTGCTTTCAAAGATTATGGTGAAGAACATCGTCAAGCTTATTTAGCTGAAAATAAAGAAAATGAGCAAAATGCAGAAGGTATGAAAGTGAATATACTTTATGCATTAGCCCCATTAGTGCCTTTGGTGATTTTAGTCATTGGTGGTACTTCTTTACAAAAAGTACCTGGTTTAGAGTGGACTAAAATGGGTGTGCCACAAGCAATGTTGATTGGTTCATTATATGCGGTGCTTATGACACGTATTTCACCAGTAAAAATTACTAACGAATTTTTTAATGGTATGGGTAATTCTTATGCCAATGTATTAGGTATTATCATTGCGGCAAGTGTTTTTGTTGCAGGTCTAAAATCAACAGGTGCAATTGATACTGCGATTGAGTTTCTCAAACATTCAAATGAATTTGTTCGTTGGGGGGCGACAATTGGACCATTCTTAATGGGAATTGTGACAGGATCGGGTGATGCTGCGGCAATTGCTTTCAATACCGCTGTTACACCACATGCTGTCGAATTAGGCTATACTCATGTGAATCTAGGGATGGCAGCGGCAATTTCAGGTGCAATTGGACGTACAGCTTCTCCGATTGCAGGAGTCACAATTGTATGTGCTGGTCTAGCGATGGTTAGTCCTGTTGAGATGGTGAAACGTACCGCACCAGGGATGGTTTTAGCAATATTATTCTTAGCCTTGTTTATGTTGTAAGTATAAAGAGGAGAAGCTTAATGAGTATAAAACTTGAGCCGCTTGTTGAATGGCGCCGTGAATTTCATCGTTTTCCTGAAATTGGTTGGTCTGAGTTTTGGACAACTAGTCGTATTGCAGATTATCTTGAAGAAATGGGCTTTGAGATCTTACTGGGTGATAAGATTATTAATCCTGAGTTTGTACGTGGTCGTCAGCAAGCTGTTGTAGAAAAAGGGTTAGAAAAAGCCATAGCTTATGGTGCAAAACAAAAATGGCTTGATCAAATGGATGGTTATACTGGTTGTGTAGCCATATTAGATACAGGTAGAGCAGGTAAAACAGTTGCATTGCGCTTTGATATTGATTGTGTCAATGTGACAGAGACGCCAGATGCGCAACATGTCCCTAACCAATATGGCTTTGCTTCCCTCAATGAGGGTTTTATGCATGCTTGTGGGCATGATGCACATATTACAATCGGTTTAGGTACGGCTAAATGGCTGTCAGAAAATAAAGATAAGCTCAGTGGTAAAGTAAAAATTGTCTTCCAGCCTGCAGAAGAGGGTGTGCGTGGTGCTGCGGCAATTGCAGCAAGTGGCGTGATTGATGATGCAGATTATTTTGTTAGTTCACATATTAGTTTTTGTGCTGATACAGGAACTGTTATTTCTAACCCTAAAAACTTTTTATCAACTACAAAAATTGATATTCGTTATCAAGGTAAACCTGCCCATGCTGGTGCAGCACCACATTTAGGGCGTAATGCTCTGTTAGCTGCGGCACACGCAGTAACTCAACTGCATGGTATCTCTCGTCATGGCGATGGAATGACCCGTATTAATGTTGGTGTCCTTAAAGCTGGCGAGGGACGAAATGTGATTCCTGCAACAGCACAGATTCAATTAGAAGTACGTGGTGAAAATAAAGCTATCAATGAATATATGGTTGAACAAGTCATGCAGATTGCTAAAGGGGTAGCAGCCAGTTTTGATGTGACTTATGAAACTGAGATCATGGGTGAAGCGGTTGATATGGTGAATGATGAGGAGTTGATTCAGCTTGTGGAAAAAATTGCTTTACAGCAAGCCGATATTAAACAAGTTAACTCAGATTACGCCTTTAATGCGAGTGAGGATGCGACAATTTTAGGACGTCGTGTACAAGAACATGGTGGAAAAGCAATTTATTTTATTCTTGGCGCAGATCGTACAGCAGGTCACCATCAAGCAGAGTTTGACTTTGATGAAACACAATTGTTAACAGGCGTCAATATCTATACCGCGTTACTGCAACATTTACTTGCTTAACTTTCATTTAAACTGAGTATTAACCAAAAAATAGCTGTTGAGATAACAGCTATTTTTATTTTAGTCTTCAATATTCTCCGTTAAAAAGCCCCCACTTTGGTGTGCCCACAATTTAGCATAAAGTCCATTTTGTTCGAGCAATTCATTATGGGTACCTTGTTCGACAATTTGACCTTTGTCTAGTACGATCAAACGATCCATTGCAGCAATAGTAGAGAGACGATGCGCAATAGCAATAACAGTTTTATTTTCCATCATTTTATCTAAGCTTTCTTGAATAGCCGCTTCTACTTCTGAATCTAATGCACTCGTTGCTTCATCTAATAATAAAATAGGTGCATCTTTTAGCATCACGCGAGCAATCGCGATACGTTGACGTTGTCCACCAGATAATTTTACACCTCGTTCACCAACATGAGCATCATAACCTGTACGACCTTTAGCATCACTTAACTGGGGAATGAAATCAGCCGCCTCTGCACGTTGTGCTGCATGAATCATTTCTTCTTCAGTTGCATTTGGTCGTCCATAAATAATATTGTCACGTACAGAACGATGAAGCAATGATGTGTCTTGGGTAACTAAACCAATCTGACTACGTAAACTTTCTTGTAATACTTCACAAATATTTTGCCCATCAATCGTAATTTTTCCTTCTTGTACCTCATAAAAACGGAGAAGCAAATTTACGATTGTTGATTTACCTGCACCAGATCGCCCAATTAGACCGATTTTCTCGCCAGGTTTAATGGTTAAGTTGAAATTTTTCAGTAATGGTTTATCAGGTGAATAAGCAAAGTTTACGTTACTAAATTGAATTTTGCCTTGATGAATGTGAATTGGTTTAGCATCAACTTTATCAATAATAGTGTGTGGTTTAGTGAGTGTTTCCATACCATCATTGACGGTACCGATATTTTCAAATAAGCGTGCAGATTCCCACATGATCCAATGTGATAAGCCATTGACGCGTAACGCCATGGCAACTGCAGTAGCAATGGCACCAACCCCGACACTGCCTTGTTGCCATAAAATAATACCTAAAATTGCAGTGCCTAATGTGAGACTAATATTAGCAGTGTAGGTGAGAATATCTAATGAGGTACCTAAGCGCATTTGTGCATGTACAGTTAGCATAAACTCTTCCATCGATCGCTTGGCATAACTGGCCTCTCGTGCTCCATGAGAGAATAATTTTACTGTTGCGATATTGGAATAAGCATCTGTAATACGTCCTGTCATTAAAGAACGTGCATCAGCTTGACGCTCGGCGGTTTTGGCAAGTTTAGGAATTAAAATACGTAAAATAGTTGCAAAGATAGCAATCCACAAAATAAAAGGGAGTAGCAGCCAATTATCAAGAGTGGCCAATACAACACCTGAGGTAATAAAATAAACCGCGACATAAACAACCATATCAGCTAAAGTCATTACAGTATCTCGTACTGCCAGTGCGGTTTGCATCACTTTTGCTGATACTCTCCCAGCAAATTCGTCTTGATAGAAAGTGAGGCTTTGCCCAAGCATTAAGCGATGGAAATTCCAACGTAAGCGCATTGGAAATACGCCTTGTAAGGTTTGTAGCCTAACAGCAGAGGTCACAAATGCCCATAAGATACTAAATAGTAATAATGCAGCCATTGCAGTGAGTAAATGGCCTTTATTTTGCCAAAGTGTAGTTGGTGTATATTCATTTAACCAATCGACTAAAATTCCCATAAAGTGAAAGACAACGCCTTCGACAATCCCAATCCCAATGTTGAGAAAAGCAAGTAAGAATATCCAACCTTTCATGCCTTCTAGGCTTGACCAAATAAAATGAACCAATCCTTTTTTTGGTGTTTTAGGTGTGTCAGATGGGTAAGGATTTAAACGATTTTCAAACCATGAATAAATTTTATCAAACATCATTATCCCTTTATTTTTGTGTGAACTGTGCGTATCTTAAACTTGATAAAAACAGACCGCACTTTAAAACAAGTTAAGTGCTTTCATTTGAGTGACTACATCAGCGACTTGAATTTGTGCCATCAAGTTTTTACCGCTAAGCTTTGTTGCCCATGGTAGTTCTGTTGAGGGCTTGCCAAACTCTTTTTGTGCATTTTGTTCATACACAGAAACGACATTAGCTAAGTTATAGTAAGGTCCCGTTCTTTGTGGGTTATGATAAGCATATAAACCAATTACATCAGTGCCTTGTGTTGTTGCTAAGTGAGCTGGACCAGAATCAGGTGCAATAACTAAATCCACTAAGCTAATTAATGCTGCTAACTGTTTTAGATTGGTTTTTCCCGATAGATCAACTGGTTGAAATTTACATAATGCAATGATTTTTTGAGTCATTTCAATCTCTCGTTTGGCTGGTGAAGAGCAAAAAATAACTTGCACATCATGTTGATTAGCAATATTTGCAATCTGGGCATAGCGCTCAACTAACCAATCTTTTTCTGCTTTACTAGAACAAGGCGAAATCAACAGCTTTTTTCTTATGGGATCAAGATATTGTTTCACAATTTGCTTATCTTGTTCGCTGATTTGTAGATGCCATTGTGGTTGTTCAATTGGGATACCTAGATAGCTGACAAATGCCATAAAACCATCTAGGACATGTGCAGTTTCTGGGTCAGTAATTTGACGATTAGTGAAAAATTGCTGCCCTTCTCTTACTCTTTTTTTGCCAAAGCCAATTTTATAAGTGGCTTTTATCCCTAAGGATATTAGTGATGCACGAAGTGCAGTTTGCATATTGAGTAATGCATCAAAATGCCGAGTTTTGAGTTGTTGCCATAGTGTAAATACACCTTTCCAGCCCGTTTTTTTATCATAAACGACTAATTCAACATTTGCGATCCCTGATAATAATTGAGCTTCTGTTTTACCGACGATCCAAGTGATTTTGGTGTTTGGCCAATAACGTTGAATTTGTTGTACTGCAGCAAGCGCATGACACACATCACCAATTGCAGATAAGCGAAGAATGCAGAGTGATTGAGGAGGAGAGCTAAAAAGAGCCATAAATAGTCCGTACAAATAAATCTTGTGTGAATTTTAACTATTTTAAAGTAGAATGTGACTATTCGCTATCTCTGATTTAAACCTATGGCAATATGCTTGAATTTAAACATAAAAATACTTTTTTTCTCTTTAATTTTAAACAGCCTAAACCCGATCAAGAATCTTTTTTTCAGGCACACTTTTGGAAAAAACAAGACCGTATAATAGGGTCAGCAAAAGGACGTGGTACGACTTGGTTTTTAAAAACAGATGATATCTTAGGGGTGAATACGGCACTACGTCATTATTATCGAGGTGGTCTCTGGGGAAAACTGAATCGTGATCGTTATCGCTTTTCGACACTTTCTACGGCACGTAGTTTTGCTGAATTTAACTTATTAAAACAATTACATGAAGCAGGGCTTGCTGTACCAAAACCGATTGGTGCGCGTGTTGAAAAAATTGCGCTAGGCTTTTATCGTGCGGATTTACTCACAGAAAAAATTGAGAATGCAGAAGATTTGACTGTTTATCTACAACATTCTACATTGGCTAGTAAAAATTGGCAGAAAATTGGTCAATTGATTCGGCAGTTACATAATTTACAAGTCTGTCACAGCGATTTAAATGCACATAATATTTTAATTCAACATGTTGCGGATGACTGTAAATTTTGGCTATTAGATTTTGATAAAAGTGGTCATCAATTAGGGGAGAGTTGGAAAACTGAGAATTTACAGCGTTTACAACGTTCTTTTATGAAAGAAGTAGAACGTCTTGGCATACAATTTACAGAGCAAAATTGGCAAGATTTGTTACAAGGCTATTACACATAAGGACATCTAAGATGTCCTTATGTGGTTTAAAAGTGCGGTCAGTTTTTTCGATTGTTTAGAGCATGAAACACTACTTCTGGCACTAATTTACTGACATCGCCATGGTGTAAATGGATTTCGCGGACCATCGTGGATGATACATAGGACCAGCGTTCTGAGGGTGGGAAAAATAAGCTCTCAACACCCTCTGTTAATAAGCGATTTAAATGTGCCAATTGCAGTTCATAATCAAAATCACTTGCACTGCGTACGCCACGAATAATGGCTGTAATTTGCCTTTCTTTTACTACATCAGCGAGTAAATCTAAGAAACCAACTACTTCTACATTAGACAAGTGCGCTACAGCTTGTTTGACTAATTTAACACGCGTTTCTAAATCAAATAAAGGGCGTTTATTTGGATTAGACGCAACTGCCACGAGTACATTTGGAAATAAACGTGCCGTGCGCTGAATGATGTCAAGATGGCCATTTGTAATCGGATCAAATGTACCAGGATAAATAACTGTTATCATAATTACTGACTTAAATAAGGTGCTAATAAATCTAATAAGCGTTGTAATGCGCCACGATTTTCAATTAAAACTTCATAACCTGCATTCCCGTAACGTGAACGCAACTCTGGAGAGTCCAAAAACTTTTCTACTGCATTCGTGATCGCCTTTGTGTTTTCATTTACTTCAAGTGCGCCTTGTACTTGAAGTAATTTAGTAAAGACCTCAGGGAAGTTAAACGTATACTTTCCACTCAGCACGGGCAGTTTAAATGCTAAAGGCTCTAATGGATTATGACCACCATGTTTGACTAAGCTACCACCAACTAGCGCAATATCTGAAATACCATAGAGTAACATTAACTCGCCCATTGTATCACCAAGTACGACTTGAGTTGTGGTTTCTGGCGCAATATTTGCACTACGACGTATATAACGAAATTTATGTTTCTCGATTAATTCCGCTACCGTATTAAAACGCTCTGGGTGGCGAGGGACGAGAATAAGCAATAAATCAGGATATTTGTTTAATAACAAACGATGACTTTCTAAAATCAACTCTTCCTCACCTTCATGAGTACTTGCTGCAATCCATACGGGGCGATCTTTTGCCCATGCTGTTTTGAGTATATTGATCTTCTGTAATAAATCACCATTAGTACTCAAATCATATTTAATATTGCCCGTGCATTTTAAACGGTCTGGATTATAACCTAGATCTAAATAACGTTTGCCACTGACATTATCTTGTGCCGCAATGAGGCTAATATTATTAAAAACAGGATGTAATGATTGTTTAAACCAGCCATAGCGTTTTGCTGAACGAGCAGATAAACGTGCATTTGCAATAATGAATGGAATATCACGTTTTTTAAGTTGTGCAATTAAGTTTGGCCAAATTTCAGTTTCAATCACAATACAGACTTTGGGCTGAATAAAATTAATAAATCTGTTGACGGCATCAGGTAAATCGTAAGGTAAATACACATGAGAAACTGTTTCTGTAAAAGCAGCCTTAACGCGATCTGACCCCGTTGGTGTGACGGTTGTCACTGTCATAGGCAAATCAGGATATTGTAATTGAATCTGCTTAATTAATGGTGTGGCAGCAATGACCTCACCTACCGACGCAGCATGAATAACAATACCATTCGGCTTTGGCGGTGTTAATCCACAGTAAAACCCGTAACGTTCATTGAGTCGTCTGCGATAATTCGGTGCTTTTACACTCCGTCCAAACATAAACACAATGACGATAGGTTGGATAAGGTATAATAAAATTGTGTAGAAAAAACGCAACATAGAATAAATATTGGGTTATGTTAAAATGTCTCACTCATTATTTAGTATAAACGTTTGCACTTAATACATAAAGGATAAAAGTATGCCAACACTTAGCGTTGCGATGATTGTTAAAAATGAAGCTGAGCATTTAGCACAATGCTTAGATACAGTTAAAGATTGGGTTGATGAAATTATTATTTTAGACTCAGGTAGCACTGATAATACACAAGAAATCGCATTAAGCTATGGAGCAAAATTCTATCAAAATATCAATTGGCCAGGATTTGGTAAACAGCGTCAATTAGCACAACAATATGTTACTAGCGATTATGTATTATGGTTAGATGCTGATGAGCGTGTAACTCCAGAACTACGTCAGTCTATTTTACATGCTGTACAAAAAAATGCAGATAATATTGTGTATAAAATTCCACGCCTAAGTGAAGTGTTTGGGCGTAAGATACGCCATTCGGGCTGGTACCCAGATTTTGTATTACGTTTATATCCAACTGCATTGACACAATATAATGATGAACCTGTGCATGAAAAAGTTATTCTACCTACACATGCAACAGTAGAAAAACTGACAGGGGATTTAGAACATTACACTTATAAAGATATGCATCATTATTTGGTCAAATCTGCGAGTTATGCCAAAGCATGGGCAGAAAAACGTGAGAAGGCAGGTAAAAAAGGCAGCTTAGTGTCTGCTTTTACGCATGCAGTTGGATGTTTTTTCAAAATGTATATTATTAAAGCAGGGTTTCTTGACGGCAAACAAGGATTCTTACTCGCTATCCTTTCCACTCATTCCACTTTTGTCAAATATGCTGACTTGTGGGTGCGAACACAGACGAAACGATAAAATAGTCTAAAAGTAAAAATTTTTTATTTGAATTAGTATAAATATAATATGTAACAAAATTGAGAAGATCGTTGTGTTAGTCAACTTTTGTAAGTTGAACGTACTATTTTGAATAGAGACAGAACGGCGAGTTTAATTTATTCATTATATTTGTCGACTCAATTATTAGCTTTATTTTATTATGTAATAAGTCACTGAACTAGGAAGTTACTTAGTATCCACGTTTAAGATATAAGTATTTAAAAACATTACTTATATTGTTTAGATTTTGATTAAAAATTTAAGGATGATTTATGATTAAATCTCAAACACTTTGGGACGTGAATTTTGCCGAATTGTATAGAAATCACTATCAACTTTCCTCAAGAGAACCAAAAACGGCACAAGATTGGGATCGTAAAGCAGAGAAAATGCATCAATCCGAATACGATTTACATAATGAATATGTGCGAGCGTTTGTGAGCCGAATGGATTTGAGTAACGCGGACACTTTATTAGATGTGGGCTGCGGTGGTGGTGCGATTTCTCTTGCCGTTGCTTCACATTTTAAAAAAGTGTATGGCTTAGATTACAGTGAAGGAATGTTGTCCGTTTTACAACAACGCGCGCAGAATTTAGGGTTGGATAACGTGCAGCCTATTCGCAAATCTTGGGAAGAGAATTGGGACGATGTGCCAGAATGTGATATCTGTGTGTCATCACGTTCTTCAATGGTGGCTGATTTAGATAAAGCATTGGATAAGCTGAATGCCAAAGCAAGAAAAGCAGTTTATATGACGATGATTGTCGAAAAAGACTTTATCGCACGCGACATTTTGCAATATATTGGCAGAGATTCGGTGGGATTCCCGAATTATATGTATGCGCTGAATTTGTTACATCAAAAAGGCTATTACGCTTCTGTGGATTTTATTACTGCTGAATGCAGTTTAATTAAGCCTGAAAAAATCGATGAGCACAGTTTTATCCAATCAGTACAGTGGTCGATTGGCGAGTTAACCGAACAAGAAATGGCAAAACTCAAAGACTATTACGCCAAACACCCAAATATCACTTCTGCACGTGGAGATTTTAAAACTTGGGCGTTTGTGAGTTGGAAAAAATAGAAAAACAGACCGCACTTTAGGTAATAAAAAAGCAGATCATTTGATCTGCTTTTTGTTTTAAGAGATTAAATTAGTTTTTTGCTTTTGCAGCTGCTTTTACGATCACGGCAAATGCTGGTGCTTTTAATGATGCGCCACCAACTAATGCACCGTCGATGTCTGGTTGAGTGAATAACTCAGCCGCATTTGCATCATTTACAGAACCACCATATTGGATAATAACTTGTTCTGCGACGGCTTGATCTTTCTTCGCAATGTGGCTACGGATAAAGGCGTGAACTGCTTGTGCTTGCGCTGGAGTGGCTGATTTACCAGTACCGATTGCCCAAATGGGTTCGTATGCGATTACTGCACCGTTAAATGCTTCAGCGCCTAATGTATTCAACACTGCATCAATTTGACGTGCGCACACTTCTTCTGTTTTGCCTGCTTCGTTTTCCGCTTCGCTTTCACCGATACATAATACTGGCACTAAACCTGCTTGTTTTAATGCCGCGAATTTTTTCGCGATAAACTCATCGCTTTCTTTATGATAGGTTCGACGCTCAGAGTGACCGATAATGATATATTTCGCACTAAAATCTTTTAACATTTCGGTTGAAATATCACCTGTAAATGCACCTTGTACGTTTACATCGACGTTTTGTGAGCCTAGTGCAATTGTACTGCCAGTCAACGCTGCCTCGGCTTCAGCTAAATACATGACAGGTGGTGCAATTGCGACATCACAACCTTTAACATCCGATAATTCTGTTTTTAAGTCTTCAATTAATTCTTTTGTGAATGCTTTGCTACCGTTTAATTTCCAGTTACCCATAACTAAAGGACGACGAGCCATAATTTTTCTCCGTATTAAATTAATAAAAAATGACCGCACTACTATATCAAATTTTTTATTTAGTTCTGTTGATTTTAGGCAAATTTGAAAAATTTTTTTGGTAAAAGATGATTATTTTGTTTTAAAAAGCTACAATTCACTGTATAGATTTAACAAAAAATGCCCGATTGTGACGAAAATGAAAATTTTTAAAGCTGAACAATGGAATTTAGACATTCTATTACCGCTCTTTGAGCAATATCGTCTTTCTCATGGAATGCTGGAAAATCCTGACCGCACTTTAGCCTTTTTGACCAATCGTATTCGTTTTAGTGAAAGCATTTTCTTTATTGCAGTGAATGAAAACCAGCACGCACTTGGTTTCATTCAGCTCTATCCCCGTCTTTCTTCTCTTCAATTACAACGTTATTGGCAATTAACCGATATTTTTGTCTCGCCTAATTCAAATTATGCAGAAGTTTATGCAGCTTTAATTGCAAAGGCAAAAGAGTTTGTACGCTACACACAATCTACGCGTTTGGTTGTTGAACAGGGACAGCAACAACAAGCTTTATTAGAGGCCGAAGGGTTCAAAATTAATCCAAAGAAAAGTCTTTTTGAGTTAAACCTATAGTATTTTCAGCTTATTTTGTTGGCAAGTCGTTTTATTTAAGTAAAAGAGAAGCAGTGAACGTTTGTGCGGTTTCATTTTAATAAGGCAGATACGACTTCTGGGATCACTTTGGGGTTTGGGATTAAAATCTGTTTATGTCGATTGAGTTCACCTTTTTCTAATACAATACTGCTTTTGGGTACTTTGAATGTTTTGCTTAAAAATTTGAGTAAATGTGCATTTGCTTGCCCATCAATAGGCGGTGCTGTAATAGTGATTTTAAGCTCATTGTCATGTAGCCCAACAATGTGATCTTTACTTGCTTTTGGTTGCAAAAAAATCCGTAATCTTAAATCTTCACCCTGTTTTTCTACTGCGAATATTGTCACTATTACAAAACACCTTTCAAATTGACCGCACTTTTAGTAGCTTGCTAATAACCAGTAAGCACCGAAAAGATCCAGTAGAACTTTGTCTAAGAAAAATAAACCAAAAACCAGTATCATCGGTGAAAAATCAATCATTCCTGTATTAGGTAAAATGCGTTGAATTGGGCTTAAAAGTGGAGAGGTTAGCTGATGGAGAACAAATTGCATTGGATTAGGGGTGCGATTAAACCAACTCATGATTGCACTAAGTAAAAGAACATAGAAAACGGCTTTTCCACATGTACGTATTAATGTGAGTAAGCCTGCTAATGCATAGTCGAGAATGTCTGCATGACTAATAAATACATTACCTACTAAATGTGCGAGGGGAAATTTGATACTAAATAATAAGAAAGCCAAAATGAGCGCGGCTAAATCAATATTCCTGAATGTAGGAATAAATGTACGCAAAGGAGATAAAACAGGTTGAGTAATTTTAACTAAGCCTTGTGAGAGTGGATTATAAAAATCCACTCTGCTAAATTGGAACCATGCACGTAAAACTAAAATAAATCCGTATACATCAATCAATGTAAAAATTAAAATTTGTAATGAGTTCATTGTATTACCTTAAATTTTATAACCAACCTTTGCGTTTAAAATACCAATATGGGGCAAATGCTGCGAGAGCCATTAAACCTAATGCCATTGGATAGCCAAATTTCAAACCGAGCTCTGGCATTACATCAAAGTTCATCCCATAATTAGAAGCAACTAATGTCGGTGGAAGGAAGATAACTGACACAACTGAGAAGATTTTAATAATGCGGTTTTGTTCAATACTGATGAAACCCATTGCTGCTTGCATTAAGAAGTTTACACGTTGGAATAAAGATTCATTATGTGGTTGTAATGATTCAATATCACGTAAAATTTCACGAGCTTGTTCAAGCTGATTTGCAGGTAAGCGTGTTTTACGAACTAAGAAGCTTAATGCTCGTTGTGTATCCATCAGACATAAACGCACTTTTGAGCTGGTGTCCTCTTGTTCGGTTAGCGTCGACAATGCCTGGTCAAAAGCCTCACCTTGTGTACCATCTAAGATTACACGACTTAATTTTTCTAAATCAGAATACACAGTTTCAATAACATCAGCCAGTTGCTCAATTTTAGTTTCAAATAAATCTAATAAAACTTCGTAAGCATTACATTCAATTAAGCGTTGATTACGTGAGCGCATACGATATAAACGGAAGGCAGGCAGTTCACGATCACGTAGTGTAAAGAGGCGGCCATCACGTACAGTAAAGGCGACGCTGGCTAAATCAGCATAATCTTCTTCGTCTTCACAATAAAAGAATGAGTGTAAGTGTAAGCCATCTTGGTCTTCAAAGAAACGAGCAGATGCTTCAATGTCCTCTAATTCGAGAAACGTTGCGAGGCTTTGTCCTAGACTATCTTGTAAAATTTCGCGTTCTTCGCTCGTCGGTTCAAGTAGATCGAGCCAGATTGCATTGTTTAGTTGTGTATTTTCATCTTCATCAATGCGAACAAGACGAGCATCTTCAAGAGTGAAAGCATTTATCATTTTGTCATACTCCTTAATTGGATTATGAACAACGCAATGAACAAAAGAAACCAAACGAAATAAGCCGTGATAGTAAAAGAATGATTAATTTTTCGTTTGATTATTGGCTATCGATATCTCGATGACCATAAAAAGATGCCGAATAAAATGGTGTTAGAAATGATCTATCAGCGAACTTCGCTGATATAAAGGCAACAGCGAAAGTTACAGTAAAAAAGCAATTCGGTATCGACTGTGACTGTCCAAAGTGTGTGTCCTCATATTACTAAATCGGGGCGAATGTTACGCTTGAAAGGATGATTCGTCAAGGGTTTCTACAGAGGATTAAAGAATTATTGTCTAATTAAAATGAAAAAGGCGAACAATGATGTTCGCCTTATCAGCTATTTATGCTTCTTTTGCAGGGTATTCCCACCAAATGTCGAATAATTGACTGATTTCGATTTGTTGCAACCCGTTTTTCTCTAACCATTCTTTTACTAAAGTGCGGTGACTTTCATCACATTTTCCAAGTGCTTCTAAGCAAACTAGACCTTCCCAATGTAAGTAACCACTTCCTTCATAAGCTAAACCATTTGGTTGGATAACTTCACGAATAAAACGATCAACTACTTCATCAATTTGTTCAATAGCAGTGCCTTCTGCAAATTGCCAATTCACTAAGAAACCTAATTCTTGGAATTCAGCAAGGTGCATTTTTTTACGTTGTCTTCTGTTACGTTTGATCGCCATTTTCGATTCTCCTCTCTGTTGGCTGATAAATGTTTAAAAGTGCGGTGTGTTTTTTTACTTTTTAGTGAAATATAAATCCCACACACCATGCCCTAAACGATGCCCTCGTTGTTCAAATTTCGTAAGTGGGCGAGATTCAGGGCGAGGAATATAATCATTGGTTATTGATGTATTTTCTAACTCATTGGCTTGTCGTAATATGTCCAACATATGCTCAGCATAGTTTTCCCAATCGGTAGCCATATGGATAAACCCGCCTTGAACAAGCTTTTGACTGATTTTTGCTACAAATGGTGTCTGTACAATGCGACGTTTATGATGTTTTGCCTTGTGCCAAGGATCTGGAAAGAATAATTGTAAGCCAGTAAGGCTATTATCTGGAATGCAATCACATAAAATTTCGGTTGCATCATGACAAATAACGCGCAAATTTTTTACTTCTTTTTTCACTGCATTCGCAATACAGGCACCAACACCTGGTGTATGCACCTCAATACCTAAGTAATTGAAATGAGGATTTTGATGTGCCATTTCAACTAAAGAATGTCCCATACCAAAACCAATTTCTAAAATAACAGGGTTATCATTACCATAAATTGTTTGAAAATTAAAAAGTTGAATTTGGTGTTCTAAGCCGTAAAAGTGCCAATGTTGATTCATTGCGTTTTTTTGAAACTCACTGAGGCGACCAGTGCGTAATACAAAACTACGGATTTTACGTTTGTAACGCCCATCTTCAGTAAATTCAGCAATTTCAACTGTTTTGCGCTTTTGATCAGCAAAAGTGGTTGTTTGGGTTAATTCTTGTTTATTAAATGACATGTTTTTTGTTTATAATGACTGGATTTGCTGCGAATTATACGGCTTTTGCTGAAAAATACCAAGATTGTGTGGTTGTATAGTGAGTTTTATTTTCTATTTATGTTGGAGAAGGATTCTGAATATGTCGTCAAAATATCCAAAAACAATGATTTATTTACACTGGTTCACTTTGCTTTGTGTTTTAGTCGCTTATTTTACAGGGGATTATCCACCTGCGGATGGTGTAATAGGAGAGATTCATGTTTTTAGTGGTCTACTATTGATCTTATTATTTATGATTCGTATCCCACTGCGTCTTCTGTATCGTAATGTATTACCAAAACGTAATTTGTCACCTTTACAACATATCGCAGCACATTCAGTGCAAATGCTGTTATATATTTTTATGTTATTGACACCCATTTTAGGCTATCTAACATTAACTGCTGATGTTGATGACTTCATGTTATTAGGTGTTACATTACCCTATTTTAGTGTTGATATTTCTTTAGGTAAGGCACATCAAATTGTAGCTAATGGTTTTATTGTGTTAGCTGGATTACATGCTATTGCAGCATTATTTCATCACTTTATATTAAAAGATAGCGTATTAAAAAGTATGTCGCCACATTAATTATGTAGATAAAAAGCAGTTTATTTGATTCCGCCTGTATTTTGTTATCAGCTTAGCTTGTGATTATAAGGTAAATCATCTACAGTAGATTTTTATTTTGTATCACGGCGCAAGAAACAACATACTTTTCATTTTTAGTGCACTTTATTTGTATTCATTATGTTAGCTTTATCCTCTCCCGATGCCCCTTTTGCACATGCTGTACTGAATTGGTATGCAAAATTTGGGCGTAAACATTTGCCTTGGCAACAAAATAAAAGTTTATACGGTGTTTGGTTGTCTGAAGTGATGTTGCAACAAACACAAGTGGCAACGGTGATACCATACTTTGAACGTTTTGTGAAAACTTTTCCAAATGTGACTGCACTCGCTAATGCACCTTTAGACGAAGTATTACATTTATGGACTGGGCTTGGTTATTATGCGCGAGCGAGAAATTTACATAAAGCAGCACAAACTATTAGAGATCAATATGAGGGCAATTTCCCGACAGATTTTGAACAAGTATGGGGATTAACTGGAGTAGGCAGAAGTACAGCTGGTGCGGTGTTATCTTCTTGCTTGAATGCGCCCTATCCTATTTTAGATGGGAATGTGAAACGTGTACTTTCTCGTTATTTCGCAATTTCTGGTTGGCCAGGTGAAAAAAAAGTAGAGGAGCAACTCTGGCAACTAAGTGCTCAAGTAACGCCAACGGAACAAGTTGCAGATTTTAATCAAGCTATGATGGATATTGGTGCTATGGTTTGTACACGTACTAAACCAAAATGTGACCTGTGTCCGTTAAAAGCAACTTGCCAAGCAAATTTACAGCAAAATTGGCAAAATTATCCTGGTAAAAAGCCCAAAAAAACACTCCCTGAACGTAGTAGCTATTTTTTGATTTTAAATGCAAAAGGTAAGGTCGCATTAGAACAACGCGAAAATTCTGGTATTTGGGGAGGGTTGTATTGTTTTCCACAATTTGAAAATAAAGTCGATTTGTTGGCTTTTTTGCATAAGCAAGGTGTTGCTTATTATCAAGAATGGTCGAGCTTTCGCCACACTTTCAGTCATTTTCATTTAGATATTTATCCTATTTATGCGGATGTGGATATGCAAGAACGTCTCCAAGACCGCTCTGATTGGAAAAAAGTTGGGGAAAATAAAAGAGAATATGAATCAACTGTATTAAGTGAGGTCAAATATTGGTATGATCCGCAAAATCCAACGCAAATTGGACTGGCGGCGCCAGTAAAGAGTTTATTAATGCAATTTATAAGGAATTATTATGGCTAGAACCGTATTCTGTGAATACCTCAAACAAGAGGCTGAGGGGTTAGATTTTCAGTTATATCCTGGTGAGTTAGGTAAACGTATTTTTGATTCGATCAGCAAACAAGCATGGGGTGAGTGGATGAAAAAGCAAACTATGCTAGTGAATGAGAAAAAATTAAATATGATGAATGCGGAGCATAGAAAATTACTGGAACAAGAAATGGTCAGTTTCTTATTTGAAGGTAAAGATGTTCATATTGAAGGCTATGTGCCACCAACGGAATAATGAACGATGAAAAAGTATATTATTTGTGCATTAATACCTTTTTTATTTGCCTGTGGTAGCACATCATCTTATAAAAGCTCAGAATTTGATGAAGCATTTGCAAAGGATACACGTGGGTTAGATATTTTAACTGGGCAATTTTCCCATAATATTGATCGTATTTGGGGAGTCAATGAATTACTTGTAGCAAGTCGTAAAGACTATGTGAAATATACAGATCGTTTTTATACACGTAGTCATGTTAGCTTTGATGAAGGTTTAATTACTGTTGAAACACAAACAGATATTCGTCATCTCCATAATGCAATTGTACATATTTTATTGATGGGCTCAGATGCAAATGGTATTGATCTTTTTGCTTCAGGTGATGTGCCGATCAGTTCGCGCCCTTTTTTAGTTGGACAGGTAATTGATCATTTAGGTGGTTCAATTACAAATACAACTATTGCAGGTAATTTTGCTTCCTATTTAGTGCAGAATAAGCTGCAAACACGCCGTTTAAGTAATGGTCATACTGTACAATATGTTGTGATTCCTATGATCGCTAACCATGTGGCAGTACGTGCACAAAAGTATTTGCCTTTAGTGCGTAAAATGGCGCGTCGTTACAATATGGATGAAAGCTTAATTTTAGGTATTATGCAAACAGAATCAAGTTTTAATCCCTATGCAATTAGCTATGCAAATGCAATTGGTTTGATGCAAGTCGTACCTACGACAGCTGGTCGAGATATTTTCAAAATGAAAGGAAGAGGTGGTCAACCATCAAAATCCTATTTATTTGACCCAGAAAAGAATATTGATGCGGGTGTATCGTATTTATGGTTGTTACAAAATAAATATTTGGATGGTATCACGAATCCGACATCAAAGCGTTTTGCCATGATTTCTGCTTATAATAGTGGCGCTGGTGCTGTATTACGTGTATTTGATCAAGATCGAGACATGGCTATTGCTAAGATCAATAACTTGTATCCTGAGCAAGTGTATCGGATTTTAACAACGAAACATCCATCAGCACAAGCACGGAACTATTTATTAAAAGTCGATCAAGCACAGAAAAGTTATCGTGTGAGAAAATAATACTAAATTATAATCAAACATGCTCATTTATCAGTGATGATTGTGAGCATCTTTTTTATTTATTTTTAATTAAAAAACATAAAAAATGAATGGATTCGTGCTATTTTTATACTTTTCGTTTGTTTAATATGCAACCGATTAAAAAAAAGTGATTTTTTTTAATTTAGGTGTTGACTTAAACCTGAAAAAAACGTTTAATACGCACCACTGATGAGTTGCCTCGATAGCTCAGTCGGTAGAGCAGGGGATTGAAAATCCCCGTGTCGGTGGTTCGATTCCGCCTCGAGGCACCACTATTCCTCCTTAGTTCAGTCGGTAGAACGGCGGACTGTTAATCCGTATGTCGCTGGTTCAAGTCCAGCAGGAGGAGCCAAATTCTTAAGACCCACTATTAAAATAGTGGGTTTTTTCATTTAATACTTTTCATTATTATAAAATATTTCAGTATAGTATTAGATCGTCTGAATAGTCTATTAAACTGAATATTATTCTTGTATTTTTATCTTTTCTCCAAATTAAAATAGTAAAATAAAGTGAAATGATTAGTTAAATATTAGGATCTATATAGATGCTATAGTGGCATAAAAAGATTGCTAATTTTTCATGAATATGCAGTAAACGGCTCTTTTTATTTCGATAAAATAGTTTAATTCTCTTTAAATAGTTAGTCGAATTTTAGTAAGAGTAATAAGAAGAACCGATCCTAAGACTGATGGTTAGGATCGGATGTAAGAGCAGGTTAGTGAATTGAAATATTATGGAGCGGATACAGCATTGATTGCATTTGCTATTTCACGGTCACTGTAAATTGATTTGACAACTTCGTTAAATGTTTCACCTAAGATTTTTTGTATTTCAGGATTTTTCGCGGAGAAAGCGCCAGCATAAGTGCGGTTGGCGTTAATATTTTTACTGAATTGTCCTCTGGCACCTTGTACATGAATGGTTACCTCAACTTTGCTATCAATGTTATAACGTAAATTACCTTGTTCTACATTGGCATAAAATTTACGTACATCTACTGTTACAGCGGCATTTGAGTTTTGAGAAGTGCCAATACGGAAGCCTTTACTGATTAGATCTTGTTGTTCAACTTGTTGAAAAAGTTGTGTCACACTAGGAGTTGCTGATAGCTTAATTAATTTACCATCAGTAACATAGCTAGACACTTCAGTTTGAGGGCGACTATCACGAACAGTGACAAAAACAATTGCACTTTGATTAATCGTCATTGAGGCTGTTGGTGCAGGCGGCGTAAACGTCAGAGTGGATGGTAATGTTTGACAAGCACTTAATAGAATAGCACAGCTAATTAGTGCACTAAGCGATAAAATTTTATGTGATTTCATAATGTCCTCATTCAATGAAAAGGGGCTGGTAGTTTAGACAGCTAAGTATAAAAATTAATGCATATTATTCTTGCAAAGTTAAGTGTGAATGTATAGCCTTTATGCCTTAAATTTATTTATGCAGTGAGGAAGGACAGATGTCAAAACAGCAAGATTTGATAACTCGATTATCACAAGAGTTTGCACCGCACTTTTTACATATTGAAAATGAAAGTCATATGCATAGTTCAGGACGCGGTGGCGACTCACATTTTAAAGTAGTGTTAGTGAGTGATTGCTTTGAAGGGTTAACGAAAGTTGCGCGTCATCGTAAAGTATATCAATTTTTAGCTGAAGACTTGCAAAAAGGTATTCATGCTCTCGCTTTACACTTGTATAACAAAGCAGAATGGCAAGCATTAAATGAGACTTTTCCTAAATCACCTAATTGCCTTGGTGTTGGACAATAGTTGTCATGCAATAAAAACCGCACTTTAAGATGGCTAAAAGTGCGGTTACTTTTTAGAAAATTGCGTTAGATTACTTAGTATTCTTTCGATTTTTCTTTATCAACAACAACAGGATCAACATAATAGAACTCTGGTAGTTCTTGTTTGTTCAATTTTTTCAAAATACTTTCAATAGCGACAGCCACTTGTTTTTTAGGTAGTTGATCAATAGTATTTTGCATTTTTCCTTGTTTTACATAGTCAATCGCAAGTGGAATACCATCATAGCCTGCAACGAGAACTTTTCCTGCTAAGCCTGCATTTTCAATCGCAGTAACCGCGCCAATCGCCATATTATCATTCGCTGCGAAAATACCTTTGATATTTGGATGGGCAGTTAAAATATTCGTTGTCACATTAAGGGCTTGTTCAGTTTCCCAGTTAGCTGATTGCGAAGCAACGACTTTAATATCTTTTGCTTCTGCAAATGCTTTAAGCGCACCTGCTTTGCGCTGTTCACCATTATCCACGCCAGGAATGCCTTCTAAAATAGCGACATCACCCGTATTATTTAACGCTTCTGCCAGATTTTTTGCTGCGAGATAACCACCATGGAAGTTATCGACACCAACATAATTAAATTTGAGTCCTGCTTTCTTAGTCGCCTTTTCATCTAAGCGTACATCTAAATCAATAATTGGGATCCCTGCTTTTTCTGCTTTTTGAAAAGCAGGAATAAATGCAATAGAGTCATTTGGAGTAACAATAATTCCATCTACTTTCTTAGCAATCATGTTTTCTACTAGACCTACAAGCTGTTCAGTAGAGTCCTCTTTTTCAGCGACTTGCACAATAAGATCAATATTGACCTCTTTTGCTTTTTCTTCTGCACCTTGTCGCATAGTGATAAAGTATTCATTACTTAGGGTTTTCATTAGCAACGCGATTTGTGGCTTTTCAGCTGCCAATGCGGAACTTGATAATGCGATGAGTAATGCTGTTGCAGTTATCGTTTTCTTGAAAAGTGTTGACACCATTATCTATCTCCTCTAAGAGTGAATTAGGAAGTTTCAGTATAGACAGATTAAAATTTTCAAACCGTGACTTCTTTCACATTTTTTGTACTCAGTTTAAATTATGCTATCAATTGAAACTGAATAAAGTATGGATTTATTTTATGGAACGTAAAAATTGCATATTGAAGCTAAAAAATATTGATAAAAGTTTTTTTGGTGTGCCTATTCTGAAAGATATAGATATGGATATTTATGCAGGTGAAGTTCATTGCTTAGTGGGAGAAAATGGCGCTGGAAAATCAACGCTATGTAAGATTATTGCAGGTATTTATTCTTTTGAACAAGGAGAAATGTTTTTTGAGGGAAAACCTTATTCTCCACAAAATGTAAAAGAAGCACAAGCGATAGGTATTGGATTCATACATCAAGAATTAATGTTAGTGCCACAATTGTCTGTACTGGAAAATATTTTTTTAGGAAATGAACAGGTGGAATATTGTGGAAAAATGGATTGGTCGGCTATGCGGCAAAAAACGCAACAAATTATTAATGAATTAGAGCTAGACATTGATCCTGATGCTAAGGTTGCCGAATTATCTATTGCTCAGCAGCAAATGGTAGAAATTGCAAAAGCGGTCTTTAGTGAATATAAAGTAATTATTTTTGACGAACCCACCTCCTCAATCTCAAGAAAAAATACTCAAACTCTTTTTAAAATCATCCATCAGTTAAAAGAAAAAAATGTGGCAATGATTTATATCTCTCATCGTCTTGAGGAATTTAAATTTATTGCGGATAAAGTAACTGTTTTAAGAGATGGTCAATTGACTGGCACAATGGCTTATAGTGAAACATCGCCAGATGAAATTGTGAGATTAATGGTTGGGCGTGAAATTAATTTTTCAGCGTATCAACGTAATTATGTGCCAGTGAAAGAAGTGTTGCGTATTAAGAATTTGACTAATCAACATATTAAGAAACCAGCCTCTTTTGTTTTACATGAAGGGGAAATCCTTGGTTTCGCAGGTTTGGTTGGTGCTGGGCGAACAGAGCTATTAAGAGCAATTTTTGGTGCTGATGATGCGCAGGGAAATATTTTCGTTTTTGGAAAACATGTCCAAATTCGCTCTCCTGAAGATGCTGTCCAACATAAAATTGGTTTCATTACAGAGGATCGAAAACAGCAGGGTTTAGTATTAGGACTCAGTATTAGAGAGAATATCACATTGCCAATTTTAAAACGTTTTTGGAATGGGTTTGTTTTAAATAAAGCGTTGGAAAGTAAAGTAGCAGAAGAAAATCGGCAAAAATTACGGATTGCTTCTCAAAATCAAGAGCAAATCACTAAAACACTTTCAGGAGGTAACCAACAAAAAGTGATCATTGCGCGTTGGTTAGAAAGTGGCGTTAAGATTTTGTTTTTCGACGAACCAACACGAGGTATTGATGTTGGTGCAAAATCAGAAATTTATGATTTGATGCGTGAATTCACAAATAAGGGTGGTTCTATTGTTATGGTTTCTTCAGATTTACCTGAGTTGATTACGATGTCTGATAGAGTGATTGTGATGCGACAAGGTGCAATTGTTAAAGAAGTAACTGATAAATCAGAGATTTCAGAAGAAAATTTAATGCGTTTAATGATTGGTGTAGATGAGTAGGTGGGCTATGACAAGTTTAAGAAAAGTCTTTTCAAAATTAGGAATCGGCATCATTTTGCTACTTATGATTATTGGTATGTCGTTTAGTTCAGATGTGTTTCTATCTGCTAATAATATTATGAATATTTTATTACAGGTGTCTATCATTTGCGTGATTTCCGTAGGGATGACTTATGTGATTTTAACAGGGGGGATTGATTTATCCGTCGGTTCTATTGTTGCGTTAAGTGCGGTATGTTTAGGGGTATTTACTCATTGGGGCATGAATTGGCTAGGTGAAGCTCCTTCAAGCTTTGCTGTGTTATGTATCGTGATAGGTGCGGTTTTAGCTGCTATTTTAGTGGGAATACTTTGTGGGTATGTGAATGGATTAGTGATTGTGTATGGTAAAGTCACCCCCTTTATTACTACTTTGGGGATGATGGGGATTGCACGAGGATTAGCTTTAACTATTTCAGATGGAAAAACAATTTATAATTTTCCAGATGCTTTACGTTTTTTAGGAAACGGACGAATTGTATTGACAGAAACATTTGCGATTCCTGTACCCGTCATCATTGCATTAGTTGTTGTATTAGTGAGTTTTTATATTTTGACTCAAACAGTATTTGGACGACAAATTTATGCACTAGGGGGGAATCGTGAGGCTGTACGATTGTCGGGGATTAATATAGAGAAACTTGAAATTAAAGCCTACGTGATTAATGGCGCTTTAGCGGCGATTGGCGCAGTTATTTTAGTTGGGCGTTTGAATGCTGCACAACCTATTGCGGGTAATGGTTATGAGTTAGATGCAATTGCCGCAACAGTAATTGGTGGTACGAGTTTGATGGGAGGTGTCGGTTCTGTCATCAGTACCTCTATTGGGGCATTAATTATGGGGGTGTTACAAAATGGTTTGACCTTGTTAAATGTGACCTCTTATCTACAGCGTTTAATTATTGGGCTTGTCATTATTTTAGCTGTTTTCTTAGATCAACTCCGCCGTGGTGAAGTGTCTACTCAACGTTTAAAACGTATATTCTTTAGAGAATAGTTGCATTTGGTGTATTCTTTTTCTAAATCAGCCTAGTTAATTATTTCAATTTAACTAGGCTATATTTTATTCTTTAGAATATTTAATAAGTAAAGAAGAATAAAATTATCCTTCTTAAGCTAACACTTTATGAGTAATTAGAGTGGTGCTTAAAAGAGTAAAATTTGACATCGTTCAAAAAAATCACTTTTTTTAGTCAAAAATAACGAAAAAAAGGGTGTGAAAGTGGCACCAAAGTTATTATTTGGTTAAAATGAAGCGTTTAATTTTAGCAAAATTTTAACGTTTGTATTTTGAACAGATTGATCAATTTTATTTTGATTCAGAATAGAGGCGAAAACAGAATTTGAGTTTTAATTTACGTGAAATTAAGCCTGTTCTTATCGTGTCATTAACTGGATAGCAGTAAGTAGGCTGAAATCATTACTCAAGACGAGGTTACAGTATATTGACTGTAACTATATTTTTAATCTGACTAAAAGTAGTGCAAACAATATGATTACGATTAAAAAAGGCTTGGATCTTCCTATCGCTGGGAAGCCAGAGCAGGTAATCCGTGATGGCAATGCTATCACCGAAGTTGCTTTGCTTGGTGAAGAGTATGTGGGAATGCGTCCTTCAATGAAGGTACGCGAAGGTGATTTTGTGAAGAAAGGTCAGGTACTTTTTGAAGATAAAAAGAATCCTGGCGTAGTCTTTACTGCACCTGCAAGTGGTACTGTAACTGCGATTAATCGTGGTGCTAAGCGTGTTTTACAATCTGTTGTAATTAAGATTGAAGGTGATGAACAAATCACTTTTACTAAGTATGCTGCAGAGGAGTTAAAACAACTTACTTCAGAGCAAGTTCGTCAAAATTTACAAACTTCAGGATTATGGACCGCACTTCGTACGCGTCCTTTCAGCAAAGTGCCAGCTGTTGATGCAACACCTGTCTCTATCTTTGTGAATGCGATGGACACGAATCCATTAGCTGCTGATCCTCAAGTAATTCTAAAAGAGCATGAGCAAGCATTTTTACAAGGTTTAACAGTATTAAGCCGTTTGCATGAAGGTAAAGTATACCTTTGTAAAGCGCCTGATACTCATATTCCTAGTACAGCTAATATTGATAACCTAGATGTCAAAGAGTTTGCGGGACCACATCCAGCAGGTTTAAGTGGTACGCATATTCATTTTGTTGATCCTGTTAGTGCAACTAAGTCAGTCTGGTACATTAACTATCAAGATGTTATTGCAATTGCTCATTTATTTACAACTGGTGAGCTTGATGTCAACCGTGTTATCGCATTAGCTGGTCCACAAGTGAGAAATCCTCGTTTAGTCCGTACTATTATGGGAGCAAATCTTTCACAGTTAACAGCTAATGAACTAAATGATGGCGAAAACCGCGTTATTTCTGGTTCTGTATTAAGTGGAACTAAAGCTGCTGGTCCAGTTGATTATTTAGGTCGCTATGCATTACAAGTATCAGTTTTAGAGGAAGGACGTGAGAAAGAGTTCTTGGGTTGGATTATGCCTGGCGCAAATAAATATTCAATTTCTCGTACTGTCTTAGGTCATTTCTCGAAGAAATTATTTAATTTTACTACCGCGGTGAATGGTGGTGAGCGTGCAATGGTACCAATCGGTGCTTATGAGCGTGTAATGCCATTGGATATTATTCCAACTTTATTATTACGTGATTTGAGTGCAGGTGATACGGACTCAGCACAGGCTTTAGGTTGTTTAGAGCTAGATGAAGAGGATTTAGCACTTTGTACCTTTGTGTGTCCAGGTAAAAATGAATATGGTCCGCTCTTACGTCAAGCTTTAGATAAGATCGAGAAGGAAGGTTAAAATGGGTTTAAAACATTTTTTAGAGAAAATTGAACCTGCGTTTTTGCCTGGTGGTAAATATGAAAAATGGTATGCATTGTTTGAAGCGACAGCGACTTTTTTATATACCCCTGGAACAGTAACGCATAAAGCTTCTCACATTCGTGACGCGCTAGATTCAAAGCGTATGATGGTACTAGTATGGCTTGCGTTATTCCCAGCTATGTTCTACGGTATGTATAACGTAGGTGCACAAGCAATCTTAGCAACAGATGCATTAGGTACATTAGAACAATCAATTGCAAATAACTGGCAATATGCATTGAGTAATGCGTTAGGCGCTGATTTAACAACATCAGCAGGTGTGTTAAGTAAAATGTTATTAGGTGCAACTTACTTCTTACCGATCTATTTAACAGTGTTTTTAGTAGGTGGTTTTTGGGAAGTATTGTTTGCGATGGTACGTAAGCACGAAATTAATGAAGGTTTCTTTGTTACCTCGATTCTTTTAGCTTTGATTGTGCCACCAACATTACCGCTATGGCAAGCAGCATTAGCGACTACATTTGGTGTTGTTGTTGCAAAAGAAATTTTTGGTGGCGTGGGTAAAAACTTCATGAACCCAGCATTAGCTGCACGTGCATTTCTATTTTTCGCTTATCCTGCACAAATTTCAGGTGATACAGTTTGGGTTGCAGCTGATGGCTTCTCTGGTGCAACTGCACTTTCACAATGGGCAGTTGAAGGTCAAGCTGGTTTGAAACATGTAGTAACTGGTCAACCAATTACTTGGATGGATGCATTCTTAGGCAATATTCCAGGCTCTATTGGTGAGGTTTCAACACTTGCATTATTAATTGGTGCAGCTGTGATTGTTTTTGCCCGTATTGCCTCTTGGCGTATTATTGCTGGTGTGATGATCGGCATGATCGCAGTTTCTACGTTATTTAACTTAATTGGTTCAGATACAAACCCATTATTTGCAATGCCTTGGCATTGGCATTTAGTATTAGGTGGCTTCGCACTAGGTATGTTCTTTATGGCAACAGATCCTGTTTCCGCGGCGTTCACTAATAAAGGAAAATGGTGGTATGGTATTTTAATCGGTGCGATGGCAGTATTAATTCGAGTCGTTAACCCTGCTTACCCAGAAGGGATGATGCTAGCGATTTTATTTGCTAACTTGTTTGCGCCAGTATTTGATTACCTTGTCGTTCAAGCCAATATTAAACGTCGGAGAGCTCGCAATGTTTAAGAATAAAGATAGCGTTGGCGGAACACTTCTCGTCATTGTGTTATTGAGTTTAGCTTGTTCTATTATCGTAGCTGGTTCTGCGGTATTACTTAAACCAACTCAAATTGAACAAAAAGAATTAGATAAGCAAAAGAATATTTTGAGTGTTGCTGGTTTATTAAAAGAAGGCACTAAAAATAGTGAAATCAAAACTATCTATGCGAAAAATATTGAAGCCCGCTTAGTTGATTTAAATACAGGTGATTTTGCACCAGCTCAAGCTGATTTTGATGCAGCCAAAGCAGTTAAAGATCCTGCACAAAGTGTTCAATTATCAGCAGAAGATGATGTTGCAAATATTCGTGTGCGTGCAAACTTTGCTGAAGTGTATTTGGTCAAAGATGATTCAGGTAATGTTACACAAGTCGTTTTACCATTCTATGGTACTGGTTTATGGTCTGTAATGTACGGCTTTATGTCAGTTCAACCAGATGGTAACACTGTAAACGGCATTACTTACTACGATCAAGGGGAAACCCCAGGATTGGGTGGTGAAATCGAAAACCCGAAATGGCAAGCACAATTCCCAGGTAAAAAACTTTACACAGCGGATAATCAAATTGGTTTATTTGTAGGTAAAGGAGCATCAGCAAATACTGAACACGGTATTGATGCAATTTCAGGTTCGACATTAACGAGTAACGGTGTGAATAATTCATTCAAGTTCTGGTTAGGTCAAAAAGGTTTCGGTCCTTTCTTAGCAAAACTTAAAGCAGGAGTGTTGAACAATGGCTGATACTAAAAAGTTAAAAGGCTTGTTGTTATCTCCAATTATGGACAACAACCCAATCGCATTGCAGATTTTAGGTATTTGTTCTGCTTTGGCGGTGACTACAAAGTTAGAAACTGCGGTTGTAATGACCTTAGCTGTAACCTTTGTAACAGCTTTCTCTAACTTATTTATTTCATTGATTCGTAACTATATTCCAAATAGTGTACGTATAATCGTGCAAATGGCGATTATTGCATCATTAGTAATTTTAGTTGACCAAATTTTACGTGCTTATGCATACGGTTTATCAAAACAGCTTTCCGTTTTCGTTGGTTTGATCATTACAAACTGTATCGTAATGGGTCGTGCCGAAGCCTTTGCAATGAAATCAGAACCAGTAGAAAGTTTTGTGGATGGTATTGGTAACGGTTTAGGTTATGGTGCAATCTTAGTTTCTGTTGCATTTATCCGTGAATTAATTGGTTCAGGTAAATTATTTGGTATGACTGTTTTCCAAACTATCCAAGATGGTGGTTGGTATCAAACTAATGGTCTATTCTTACTTGCACCGAGTGCTTTCTTTATTATTGGTTTTATTATTTGGGGTATCCGTACCTTAAAACCAGAGCAGGTGGAGAAATAGTCTATGGAACATTATATTAGTCTTTTCGTTAAATCTGTCTTTATCGAAAATATGGCGCTTTCTTTCTTCTTGGGAATGTGTACTTTCCTTGCCGTATCGAAAAAAGTGTCTACTTCATTCGGTCTAGGGATTGCAGTTATTGTAGTATTAGGTATTGCTGTACCAGTGAACCAATTAGTCTATACCCATATTTTAAAAGACAGCGCATTGGTACAAGGTATCGATTTAAGTTTCTTAAACTTTATTACTTTTATCGGTGTTATTGCTGCATTAGTTCAAATTCTTGAGATGGTACTTGATAAGTATTTCCCAGCACTTTATAACGCGTTAGGGATTTTCTTACCATTAATTACCGTAAACTGTGCGATTTTCGGTGGCGTATCATTTATGGTACAGCGCGATTATAATTTCGCAGAGTCTGTGGTTTATGGTTTAGGTGCAGGGACTGGCTGGATGTTAGCAATTGTTGCACTTGCAGGGATTACTGAAAAAATGAAATATTCTGATGTGCCAGCAGGGTTACGTGGTTTAGGGATTACCTTTATCACTGTAGGTTTAATGGCGCTTGGTTTTATGTCATTCTCAGGTATTCAGTTGTAAGAAAGGGGATACAGAATGGAAATTACTCTTGGTATTGCAATGTTCACCGTTATTGTTTTAGCTTTAGCAGTGATTATTTTATTTGCTAAATCAAAATTAGTGAACTCAGGTGACATTACAATTGAAATTAACGACGATCCTAGCAAAGCAATTCATTTGCCTGCAGGTGGAAAATTATTAGGTGCGTTAGCAAGTAAAGGTATTTTTGTATCTTCAGCTTGTGGTGGTGGTGGCTCTTGTGGTCAATGCCTAGTTAAAGTGACAGAAGGCGGTGGTGACATTCTTCCAACTGAACTTTCACATATTTCAAAACGTGAAGCAAAAGAAGGTTATCGCCTTTCTTGCCAAGTGAATGTGAAAAACAGTATGAAGGTGGAGTTACCAGAAGAAGTATTTGGTGTGAAAAAATGGGAATGTACAGTTATCTCTAACGATAACAAAGCTACCTTCATCAAAGAACTAAAATTAGCAATTCCTGAAGGTGAAGAGGTACCATTCCGTGCAGGTGGCTATATCCAAATCGAAGCTGATCCACATGTAGTTAACTATAAAGATTTTGATATTCCAGAAGAATATCACGAAGATTGGGATAAGTATAACTTATGGCGCTATGTGTCTAAAGTAGATGAGCATATTATCCGTGCATACTCAATGGCTTCATACCCAGAAGAGAAAGGTATTATTATGCTTAATGTGCGTATTGCAACACCTCCACCAAGCAATCCTGATGCCCCTCCTGGTCAAATGTCATCTTACATCTGGTCATTAAAAGCGGGTGATAAAGTAACAATTTCTGGTCCATTTGGTGAATTCTTTGCTAAAGAAACAGATGCAGAAATGGTATTTATCGGTGGTGGTGCTGGTATGGCACCGATGCGTTCACATATTTTTGACCAATTAAAACGTTTGAAATCAAAACGTAAAATGTCGTTCTGGTATGGTGCACGTTCTAGACGTGAGATGTTCTATGTAGAAGATTTCGATACGTTACAAGCAGAAAATGATAATTTCGTATGGCATGTAGCGCTTTCTGATCCATTACCAGATGATAATTGGGACGGTTATACAGGCTTTATTCATAATGTACTTTATGAAAATTACTTAAAAGATCATGAAGCACCTGAAGATTGTGAATATTACATGTGTGGACCTCCAATCATGAATGCATCAGTCATTAAGATGTTAAAAGATCTTGGGGTTGAAGATGAGAATATCTTATTAGATGACTTTGGTGGTTAATCTATATTTACCTTAACTCATTAAAGTGCGGTCAGTTTTACAAAATTTTGTAAAGTTTGACCGCACTTCTATTTAAGAAAATTTGCAATTTTGGTTTTTATTATAACGAAAGTCCAAACTTACAACGTTTTTAAACGAAAGGAATTAATGTGAAATTACAAAAAATGATGACGAGTGCCTTAGTCGCATTTAGTACTTTGCTATTAGTAGCTTGTGAGAAATCGCCAGAGATGGTGACTTTAACTGGCAAAACTATGGGAACAACTTATAGTGTGAAGTATGTTGATAATGGGCAGTTTCAAATTAAGTCAGAAGCTATGCACGCGGGTATAGAAAGTGTATTAAGAGACGTTAATAATAAAATGTCTACTTATATTGCAAGTTCTGAATTAAGTATGTTCAATCAATATACACAAATAGATACACCAATCGAAATTTCTGCCGATCTAGCCACAGTATTGGCAGAATCAATTCGTTTAAATAAAGTGACAGATGGTGCATTAGATGTCACTATTGGTCCGATTGTTAATTTGTGGGGGTTTGGCCCAGAAAAACGAACTACTCCAGAATCAATGGAAGAGCAACTTGAGAAACGACGTGCTTGGGTAGGCATTGAAAAGTTAGTCTTGACTCAGGAAGGTGAAAAATTCTTTTTACAAAAAGCTGTACCACAGTTATACATTGATCTTTCTTCTATTGCAAAAGGCTTTGGTGTAGATAAAGTTGCTGCTTATGTCTCATCGCAGGGCGCTGATAATTATTTAGTTGAGATTGGTGGTGAGATTCGTGCTAAAGGAAAGAATTTAGAGGGGAAAGATTGGCAAATTGCGATTGAAAAACCAAGTTTTGATGGCTCAAGAGCTGTCTCTCAAATTATTGGTTTGAAAAATCTTGCGATGGCAACTTCAGGTAATTATCGTAACTATTTTGAAGAAAATGGGCGGCGTTTTTCTCATGAAATTGATCCTAAAACTGGTTATCCAATAGATCATCGTTTGGCTTCTATTACGGTCCTTGCGGATTCTACAATGACGGCAGATGGTTTATCGACGGGATTATATGTTTTAGGTGAAGAGAAAGCTTTGGAAGTCGCAGAAAAGTATAATTTACTTGTGTATTTGATTACGAAAACAGAAAAAGGGTTTGAGGCTAGAATGTCCTCAGCATTTGAAAAACTACTAAATAGTCAACATTAAAGGTGAGATAATGCAACTTTTCTTAATTACATTTGGTCTTTTTTTATTAATTATTGCTGGTATGGCGATAGGTTACATTGTGAAACGTAAGACCATTGCGGGTAGCTGTGGAGGAATTTCATCTCTAGGCTTGAAAAAAGTGTGTGATTGTGAAGAGCCATGTGATAATTTAAAAGCCAAATTAGATGCTGGCGATGAGCAGGCACAAAAAGAATATGATGAGAAATTTGCTAAAAATCAACCGCACTTTTATGAAGTGAAATGATTTATCGAATGATAAATGTTGAGTGACATTGAATTGGTATAACTCGACATTTCAAATTCATACAAAAGTGCAAACTATACTGAAAGGAATGCACTTTTGTTATGTGTCATATAAAATCCAAAAATAATCATTGTTTACTCATCAGCCTGTTATTGATCGTATTGATCGCATCTGGAAAGTCTTTTATCAGCGAGAAGATAAAAAATGAAATCAAAAACTTATGACGAAACTTTTGCAAAACTGACCGCACTTGAACTTACTGAAAACAGGAAAAAGAAAGTGATCTGTGGTATGTCAGGGGGGGTAGATTCTTCTGTATCAGCTTTTATTCTTCAGCAGCAAGGTTATCAAGTCGAAGGCCTGTTTATGAAGAATTGGGAAGAGGATGATGATACAGATTATTGTACTGCAGCAGCAGATTTAGCAGATGCCCAAGCAGTCTGTGATAAATTAGGTATAAAATTACACAAAATTAATTTTGCTGCAGAATATTGGGATAATGTCTTTGAGCATTTTTTACAAGAATATAAAGCAGGGCGTACACCAAACCCCGATATTTTGTGTAACAAAGAAATTAAATTTAAAGCCTTCTTAGAGTATGCAGCAGAGGATTTAGGGGCAGATTATATCGCCACTGGCCATTATGTGCGTCGAGGCGAAAATGCGGGAAAATATCAATTATTACGTGGTTTAGATAATAATAAAGATCAAAGTTATTTTTTATACACGTTAAGTGAAGAGCAAATCGCACAGAGCTTATTTCCAGTGGGTGAAATTGAAAAGCCAATTGTACGTGCAATAGCCGAGGATTTAGGTTTAGTCACAGCAAAGAAAAAAGATTCTACGGGTATCTGTTTTATTGGTGAACGTAAATTTAAAGATTTTCTTGCACGTTATCTTCCTGCACAACCAGGTGATATCAAAACAATTGATGGGGTAGTTGTAGGACGCCATGATGGGTTGATGTACCATACTCTTGGTCAACGTAAAGGATTAGGTATTGGTGGTATAAAAGGGATGAGCGAAGATCCGTTTTATGTCGTCGAGAAAGACTTAATTAATAATGTGTTAGTAGTTGCTCAAGGACACGACAATTCGGCCTTATTGTCTATTGGGCTAACTGCTAGCCAACTACATTGGGTTGATCGTCAACCTATTCGACAGAATTTACGTTGTACAGTAAAAACCCGTTATCGCCAAGAAGATATTCCTTGTGAGATTCAGCCAATTGATGATAATACGATTCGAGTGATCTTTGATGAAGCACAAATTGCAGTTACGCCTGGGCAATCTGCAGTTTTCTATCAAGGCGAGGTCTGTCTTGGTGGGGGGGTAATTGAATCCCAACTTAAGTAGCTTTTTTTCGCTATGAGAATAAAAGTGCAGTTATAATTTTAGTGATTCCAACTGCACTTTTCGTTTTAGTTTTTTCTCATCTTTAATCCACTTATTGCTCTGCAATGAGAAATATTATGTTCGTCACACGTTGAAAGCGTTCGTAAAAATTGTTCAATCTTTTTGAGTTGTTGAATTTTTTCTTGTACTTGATTTAAATGGTGGCGAATCATTTCATCTACATTTTGACAATCCGCTTTTGGGTTAGTTTGTAATTGGTGTAGCTGTTTGATTTCTTCAATACTAAAACCCAGTGTTCTGCAGATTTTAATAAACTCTAGAAGTTGTACCGTATTATTGTCGTACAAGCGATAGTTATTTTCGCCACGTTGTGGTTTAGGCAGTAAACCAATTTTTTCATAATAACGAATAGTTTCACTATGTAGTGCTGTTTTTTTACTTAATTCATTTATCTTAAAGAAAGCTGTCATAGATAGCTTGACCTTGTAGTAACTACAGACTTTACTATTGTAATTAAAGTAACGAGTAATGAAAAGGAGAGTAGAATGCCATCTTTAAGAAAGCATCATGAACATACGTCTAACCATACTCATATACATACAGCTAATCGCAGAATTCTTTTGCTGAGTTTTATTCTGATTACTAGCTTCATGATTGTTGAGTTTTTAAGTGGTTATTATTTTAATAGTTTAGCATTGATGGCTGATGCAGGACATATGGCGAACGATAGTTTTGCTTTACTAATCGCTTTAATTGCTTTGTACTTGAATTCACAAAATCAACGACGAGCAGCAATGTTGAATGGATTTTCTTTGGTGTTGGTGGCTATTTACATTATTTGGGAGGCAATTGAACGTTGGCAATATCCACAGCAGATTGCTTCGTTGCCGATGTTAATTGTGGCAGTATTAGGTTTGTTAGTGAATGGTGTTGTTGTTCACTTGATGTTAAAAGGTGATCACATCAATCTCAATCTTCGAGCAGCTTATTTGCATGTGTTAGCAGATGTATTAGGTTCAATTGTTGCGATTATTGCGGGTTTAAGCGCATATCTGTTTGATTGGGTATGGGTTGATATTATAGCGAGTTTTATTTTGAGTCTATTTGTTTTAAAAAGTGGTTATGCAATTATAAAAGCTGCGATATTGGGTGAAAACTAGATAAGAGAGCGGTCAAAATTTTGACCGCTTTTCTATATTTGAGGTACTTTATTTATTCAACCATGCCATATATTCAGCCACACCTTGTGCAACTGTTTTAAATGGCTTGTCATAGCCAACAGCACGTAATTTATCTAAGTTAGCTTGTGTATACTCTTGATAACGGCTTTTTAGATGCTCTGGGAATGGGATAGTTTCGATATCTGCTTCACTTTTACCGTGGAATTTGACAACTGCCTTGGCTACTTCTTGGAAAGATTCTGCATTTCCTGTACCCAAATTATAGATACCTGAAATATTGTTTTGCCAACACCAAATATTTACTGCTGCGACATCGCCTACGTATACGAAATCACGACGGAAGTGCTCGCTACCTGCGAATAATTTTGGATTTTCACCTTTTAAAATTTGGTTATTTAAATGGAAAGCGACACTTGCCATAGAACCTTTATGATTTTCACGCGGACCATATACATTGAAATAGCGGAAGCCACAAACAGGAGAGTTTGCTTCTGGTAAAATAGCACGTACATATTGATCGAATAAGAATTTAGAATAACCATAAACATTCAATGGCGCTTCAAATTCGCGCTCTTCACGAAATTCTGTTTTATCTCCATAAGTTGCTGCGGACGAGGCATAAAAGAAAGGGATTTCACGATCTAGGCAATAATGTAAGAGTTCTTTTGAATATTCATAATTATTGTGCATGATGTATTTACCATCCCACTCAGTGGTCGCAGAGCAAGCACCTTCGTGGAAAATAACATCAATATCACCTAAATCATCTCCAGCTATAATAGAAGCAATAAAGTCTTCTTTATCGCAATAATCAGCGATATCTAAATCCACTAAGTTTGCGAATTTTGTCCCATCTTTTAAATTATCTACGACTAAAATATCTGTGCGCCCAAGTTCGTTTAGGGCTTTTACTATGTTACTACCAATAAATCCAGCACCGCCAGTTACGATAATCATAATATTGTCCTCTGTTGGTTAATACTGATATGTATTGTAATGGATTTTATGAGAGATGTGTTTAAGTATTTTATACACAGTATCGGTTTTTCGCCTTTACTTGAAAAGTATCCTTATAATTTTAATCCCTGCTGGACCTATTTTCTATGGAAAATATCTATATAAATAACTAGTTAAGTTAAAAGAAAGCGTAATTGTGAAGACATATGATGAGAATGATTAAGATACAGCTTGTGAATTTCTGGGATTAAGCTTTTTTATTTTTGTGTAAGAATAAAGTAAATATAAATAATGTGTTAGGGACAGAACGCTCAATTGAATATAGAAATAAAAAGTTGTTCTATAAATATATTTTACAAAAACATATGTGATTGCTCTAAGCTTGCTTAATGATATGGAAAAAGTAAAACTATATTAGTTTAAAATGTTATATTTTTCACATAAAAATGTTTTTTTGTTAACTTCGTCACATTTTCTTCTTGATTTTGATGTATAATATATATTAGTCTATTTTATATACAAATTGTCAATGGGGAAGATATATGGGCGCAAAAGAAATTGCACAGTTTATTGATCATACAGCATTAACTGCAGAAAAAACGGAACAAGACATTCTTAAATTATGTGATGAGGCAATTGAGAATAAATTTTGGTCTGTTTGTATTAATTCTGCTTATATTCCTTTAGCAAAAGAAAAACTTGCAGGTACTGATGTTAAAATTTGTACTGTTGTGGGCTTTCCTTTAGGAGCGAATTTAAGTTCAGTTAAAGCATTTGAAGCCAGTCAGGCTATTCAGGTTGGTGCAGATGAAATTGATATGGTTATTAACGTTGGCTTAATTAAATCCAATAAATGGGACGCTGTTCGTGCAGATGTCGCAGAAGTATTAACAGCTTGTGCTAATAAACCTCTAAAAGTGATTTTAGAAACTTGCTTATTAACAAAAGAAGAAATTGTTAAAGCATGTGAAATTTGTAAACAGTTAAATGTAGCGTTTGTGAAAACGTCAACTGGTTTCAGCAGCGGTGGTGCAACTGTGGAAGATGTTGCCTTGATGAAACAGACCGTAGGCGATATTGGAGTTAAAGCGTCTGGCGGTGTGCGTGATACCGCAACAGCAGTAGCAATGATTAATGCTGGTGCGACACGTATCGGTGCAAGTGCAGGGATTGCGATTATTAATGGTTTACAGGATGTAAATAGCACCTATTAATAAATGATTGAGCTTGCTATGGAAAAGATGAATTCTCGCATCCAAAAATTGGAGTTTTTACTGAAGCAAATGGATAAAATTCACTTGCGAGAAGCGGCTGAAATATTAAAAGTCTCTGAAATGACTATTCGGCGAGATCTTAGTTCCAGTGCAAGCTCAATTATTTTATTAGGTGGTTATATTGTCAAAGATCCTAAAAAGCAAAATAACAAGCAGTATCAAATTTTTGAACATCAAGGGAAAAATACGACTGAAAAAGTAAAGCTCGCTAAAGTTGCTGCGAGTTTAATTGAAGAGGGTGATGTTGTTTTCTTTGATTGTGGTTCTACAATTCCTTTTATTGCAGCTGAGATTGAACATCATTTAAAATTTACTGCTGTATGTTGTTCTATCAATGCGTTTATTGCATTGCAGGAAAAGCCTAACTGTGATGTGATTTTATGTGGTGGGCGTTATTCTCGTCATAATGCATTTTTGATGCCAATCCAATCTAGAACAGAATTAGAAATCATTCGTACAAATAAGGCTTTTATTTCTGCCGCGGGTGTTGATTTAAAACAGGGCGTTACTTGTTTCAATTTTGATGAAGCAAAAGTTAAGCAAGTTGCTATGTCAAAGACACAGCAGTCCATTTTAGTTATCGATCATGCAAAGTTCCATCAAATTCAACAAGCTTATATTGCAAATTTAGATGCGTTCGATATCCTAGTTTGTGATAAGTCCGTACCAACAGAATTCGCTGATCAGATTATTACTTGTATAGCTTAGTAGATAGAATTAAATTAAAAAAACTTAGCTAAAAGTAACCGCACTTTCATTCCCCAATAAGTTGTTAAACCTGTTGTTGCAAATTCCATGTCATCTTTATCTAAAATAATAATAGTAGGAGTCACGCTGACTTGCCATTGTTGACTTAATGTACCTTGTGGGTCATTGATAGTAGTGAAGTGGTAATCATGTTTAGTTAAATAACGTTGTACTGTTTCATTATCACCAGAATTTAATGCAACAGAGACAACAGGATAACCTTCCTCTGCTAAAGAATGTATGATAGGTGAAGTATATTGGCAATATCCACACCAGCTCCCCCAAAAATATAAAATAGTTGGTTGTGTTTGACTAAGTTGAGCAAGGAAAAAAGACTGATTCTGTAAACCAGTTAGTTTAGTGGTAGTTGCATTAATAGGAGCAGTAGGTTTACGTATAAAATCGAATACAGTACTTACTACAATTAATGTTAGTACAACTGAAACGAAGGATTTTAAAAGATGATAAATTTTGCGTATCATTGTGTAATGAAATTACTCAATTTCTTTTAGATTGATCTGTTCTGCCCCCTTGGCGAGCATTCGTAATTGTAAAATAACATGTTGTTTAAGTTGTTCACGCTCTGTTTTTCCCATATCTAATGCATTTGCGCCAGCTGTAAAGACGATAGTTACCATCCCTTCAGCTTGAACTTGAGATATATATTGTGAAGAATGATTACGATATACAATATATTCAGTGAGCTCATCAACAAAGTGTTTAATTTCGCGTGCTGTTGCAGTTCTAAATGCTTGCGACGTACCAGAGCTTTCGCGTAATAATAAACGAAACATATTAGGATTGTTCGTAATAAATTCAAAGAAGGTATCGACTGAAATAGCAATAACACTGCCGCCTTTCTCCAAGCGCTTACGAGCTTGACGCATTAGCTGGCGTAATACTAATCCAGCTTCATCAACCATAGTTAATCCAAGCTCATCCATATCTTTAAAGTGGCGGTAAAATGATGTAGGTGCAATACCCGCTTCTCGTGATACCTCACGTAAACTTAAATTTGAAAAGCTTTGTTCTGCAGTCAGTTGATTAAAGGCCGCGCTAATGAGTGCGCGTCTCGTTTTTTCTTTCTGTAATGCTCTTACACCTGCCATTTTCCCTCCTTATTTTTAAGATAGAATAGTATTAACTGTATGGCTGATTGTTTGAGCAATTCTTTCATAACGGCTTCGTAGTGGTGAACCTGGACGATAAACTAAATTGACACTACGAGATGGTTCGGGTGCAGTACAAGCAATGTATTTTACACCTGTACGCTTACCTTCATTAATGACAGCAAGTTGAGGCATAAAAGTAATACCAGCATTAGCGGCAACCATATTACGCAACGTTTCTAGACTTGTGGCTTGAAAATGTGCATTTTCTTTTGCACCAGCGCTAAAACAATACCCCATGGTTTGCTCACGTAAACAATGTCCGTCATCTAACATTAACATTTCACAACCATTTAGTTTACTCATTTCAATTGTCTTTTCATTTGACCAAGGATGAGAATCACTTACAGCAAGTAGCATTTTTTCTTTGAAAATTGGGACTTCAATAAAAGCTTCTGCTTCACGTACTGAGGCGATAATTGCGCAGTCTAAGTGACCAGTTTCTAGCTGTTCTAAAAGTTGGCTAGTTTGTGCTTCGTAGAGAAAAAGTTCTAAATCAGGAAAGCCCTCTTTAAGTACTGGAATAATATAAGGTAATAAATAAGGACCTATAGTAGGAATAACACCAATGTGGATTGGACCAGTCATTTCTTTACCTTGATTACTCGCCATTTCCTTGAGTAACTTCACTTCTCTTAATACTGCTCTTGCTTGATCAACTAATAATAAGCCAGATTGAGTGAAAAGGACTTTACGGCTTGTTCTCTCTAACAATATTATACCTAATTCGTCTTCTAATTTACGAATTTGACCACTTAATGTAGGTTGGCTTACATGGCATGAATCTGCCGCACGGCGAAAATGTTTATGCTCTGCAAGTGCCACGAAATATTCTAAATCGCGGATATTCATTTTTACCTCATCATTGAAATAAGCAATTAAAAAGATCGGACCAATTGTTTTAAACTATATCATAAATTTGACTATAATTCATAAAGGAGTAAGATTCATATGGTTATTTATTACTTAATATAGAGGAGAACATTTATGACAACAATGGAAGGAAACAAAGTTCCACAAGTTACATTTCATACTCGTCAAGGCGATCAATGGGTTGATGTAACCAGCGCAGATTTGTTTGACAATAAAACAGTTGTACTTTTCTCATTGCCAGGCGCATTTACACCAACTTGCTCATCAACGCATTTACCACGTTATAATGAACTTGCTTGTGAATTTAAAGCATTAGGTGTTGATAGCATTATTTGTATGTCTGTTAATGATACTTTCGTGATGAATGCTTGGAAAGCTGATCAAGAGTCTGAAAATGTTATTGTAATTCCAGATGGAAATGGTGAATTTACTGAAGGCATGGGAATGTTAGTTGGCAAAGAAGACTTAGGTTTTGGTAAACGTTCTTGGCGTTATTCGATGCTAGTGCGTAATGGTGTTGTTGAAAAAATGTTTATTGAACCACAAGAGCCAGGCGATCCATTTAAAGTTTCTGATGCAGATACGATGATGAAATATCTCAAACCTGATTGGCAGCCTAAGCCATCAGTTTCTGTGATTACTAAACCAGGTTGTCCATTCTGCGCAAAAGCAAAAGCCTTGTTAAAAGAAAAAGGCTATACTTTTGAGGAGATTGTGCTAGGTCGTGATGCAAGTACAATTTCAGTACGTGCAATCACAGGAAAAACAAGTGTGCCTCAAGTATTTATTGGTGGTCAATATATTGGTGGCAGTGAAGATCTAGAAAAATATTTTGCTTAATTAAGTATTAAATAATATAAAAGTGCGGTTAGATTTCCGCACTTTTTATTTATCAATAATGTGGCGGTGGTGTTTCTTCGGCTTGACTTGCAATATTAGATGGTTGTATATCTTTTAACTTATTGACTAAATAACGTAATTGTATTTGCATTTTGTCTAGCGCAAATTGTTGTTCTATCAGCGACTGGTTTAATTCATCTAATAAGTTTTCTTGGAATGTAGTTTTCATTTCTAATTCCGCAATACGCTGCTCTAATTTTTCTTGAATTTGCATAAATAAACTCCAAATAAAGGTTGTGAATTTGTTAATTCCGTTTTAACCTATCCCAATTCATTTTTTCATTATAAAGGATTAGACATTATGTTTAAAATTCAAAAATTTTCTGTGCTTAGTTTAATGGTCGGGGCCATCATTTCAAGTTCAGTGCTTGCCAATGTAGATGAGAAAAAATTTAATGATGATGCTTCTTATGCAGTTGGTGTGCTATTAGGTTCAAACATTAAAGATATTATCGATACCCAAAAAGAGATTATTGAATATGACAATGCTCGTTTATTAGCAGGTGTAGAGGATGTTTTAGATGGAAAAACTCATCTTGGCTCAAATACAGAAGTCGTAAATACATTACAATTAGTCCAAGATAAAATACAACAAGCACAAGAAAAAGAGTTGGCTAAAGTTGCTAAACAGGCAAAAGAAGAAGGTGATAAATATCGTGCCGAATTTGAGAAAAAGGCTGGCGTGAAGAAAACAAAATCGGGGCTTTTATATCGTATAGAAAAATCGGGACAAGGTACTAAGATTGGTGCAACAGATTTAGTAACAGTTAATTACACTGGAAAATTACCAAATAGCCAAGTTTTTGATAGCTCTAATGGCAAACCAATTTCATTTAAATTAAATCAAGTCGTGCCAGGTTGGACAGAAGGCTTACAGCTTATTAAGAAAGGTGGTAAAATTGAACTAGTGTTACCACCAGAGCTTGCATATGGTTCTCAAGGTGCAGGTATGATTCCACCTGATACGACTTTATATTTTGATGTCGAAGTAGTAGATGTGAAATCTGAAGAGAAAAAATAATTAAAAAAAAACCGCACTTTTATGTTCAGTGAAAAGTGCGGTTATTTATTTTAACTTATTGAGAATAAAGTAAATGTTAACGGATAAACGACCTTTTACAGACGAAGATAAAGCAATTTTGAATTCTTACAAAGCAGTAGTAGATGGCGTCAGTGCCCTTATCGGTCGTCATTGTGAAATCGTGCTTCATTCTTTAGAAGATTTAGAACATTCAACTATTTGTATTGCTAATGGACATAATACGAATCGCCAAATTGGTTCCCCCATCACAGATCTCGCCTTAAAGTCGCTACATAATATGCAAACTGAAAGTGTATCTAAGCCTTATTTTACTCGAGCAAAAAGTAAAGGTTTGATGAAGTCGGTGACTATCGCTATCCGTAATAAAAGTCAGCGTATTATTGGATTATTATGCATTAATATTAATTTAGATGTGCCTGTATCTGAGTTTATGCAAGCATTTATACCAACGGAAGAGCAGCAAGAAACCTCGAGTGTGAATTTTGCAAGCTCAGTAGAGGAGTTAGTTGCACAAACTGTCGAGAAAACGATTGAAGAAGTAACCGCAGATCGTATGGTGTCAAATAATAATAAAAATCGTCAAATTGTTATTTCACTCTATGAAAAAGGGATATTTGATATTAAAGATGCAATTAACTTAGTTGCAGATCGGTTAGATATTTCTCGTCATACAGTTTATTTGTATATTCGCCAAGTGAAGCAAGATTCGGATGAGCAAAAATAATGCGTTATGTACTTTGTATAAAACAGCCTATTTATGGTGCCCAAGGTGGCTACTTAGCTTATCAAATTGCGCAAGCTTTAGTCGAGCAAGGTCATCAAATTAGCCAGATTTTCTTTTTTCAACAAGGTACGACAACAGGTAATGCTTTTGTTTATCCTGCTAACGATGAATTTAATTTACAAAAAGCATGGCAAAATTTCTCACAGCAATATGATGTTCCACTTCATTTATGTATTGCAGCAGCACAACGTCGTGGTATAGTCGATACACAAAGTGCAAAAACAGTAGGACAGACTAATTTAGCTTCACATTTTGTTTTAGCAGGGCTAGGCGAATTTAGCCAAGCTTTATTAGAGTCGGATAGGGTTCTAACATTATGATCAAAATTGCTTTTGTTTTTCGTTCAGCACCGCATGGGTCTTCAGCAAGTCGTGAAGGACTCGACGCATTATTGGCTGCGACGGCTTTCTGTAATGAAGAAGACATTGCTGTTTTTTTTATTGATGATGGTGTATTGAATTTATTGATACAACAACAGCCAGAATTGATTTTACAAAAAGATTTTGTCAGCGGACTAAAGCTATTAGATTTATATGATATTAAACAACGTTATGTTTGTGCTGATTCATTAACACAATTTGGCTTGAGTGAAAAACAGCACATTATTTTTTGTGAAAAAATTGACCGCACTTTATTAGTTGAAAAACTCCAACAAGCAGAAAAAATATTGACTTTTTAAGAGGTTATATGCTCTATACATTTTCACAAGCTAACTATGATATCAATGAGCTTGCTCGGCATTTAGAACATATCACTGAGAAAGACGCAATTGTATTATGGCAAGATGGTGTTTTATTAGCACTTAAGTTTCCGATGTTATTATCAAATACAAATACGGTGTGTTTCATATTAGAAACTGATCTTAAGGCTCGCAATTTGCAAAAAGCGATTCGTTTAAATCACAAAATAAAAATTATCTCTTTGTCTCAGTTAGTTCAATTAACTGAGCAATATTACCCTCAACTTGCGCTTTAAGTAAATATTACTTTCTTCTATTGTCAGAACTATTGCTTCTTGCTCATTTCTTTAATTTCCCAAGAGTTTCTGCTTATTTCTTGACATTACTGCTCTTGAAGATTAAAATTCAGCGTCTATTCTTGTATGGAATAGATTTTGAATATAAACATTCTTTTATGAATAATTGTTAATACTGGAGCTTTTTTAATGGCAACTATCAACCAGCTAGTACGCAAACCGCGTGTGAAAAAGGTTGTAAAAAGTAACGTTCCTGCATTAGAGGCTTGCCCGCAGAAACGTGGTGTATGCACACGTGTATACACAACTACACCTAAAAAACCGAACTCAGCATTACGTAAAGTATGCCGTATTCGTTTGACTAACGGTTACGAAGTAACTTCTTATATCGGCGGTGAAGGTCATAACCTTCAGGAGCACAGTGTTGTGCTTATCCGTGGCGGTCGTGTTAAAGACTTACCAGGTGTGCGTTATCACACTGTACGCGGTGCATTAGACTGTGCTGGCGTTAAAGATCGTAAACAAGGTCGTTCTAAGTACGGCGTTAAGCGTCCTAAATCTTAATGGTTCTCCGTTAAGTAAGGCCAAACGTCTAAATTAGTAAAACTATTTAAACCATAAACTCCAGTCAATAAGTGATAGATATCACATAAAGATGAGTTTTGGATATCCTGAATTTTTAATACGGAGAAATTACAATGCCACGTCGTCGTGTTGTAGGTCAACGCAAGATCCTTCCAGATCCAAAGTTCGGATCAGAATTGCTTGCAAAATTTATTAATGTTTTAATGGTAGATGGTAAAAAATCTATCGCAGAAAAAATCGTTTATAGTGCATTAGATACGTTAGCACAACGTACTGGTAAAGAAGCGTTAGAGGCTTTTGAAGCTGCACTTGAAAACGTACGCCCAACTGTTGAAGTTAAGTCTCGTCGTGTGGGTGGTTCTACTTATCAAGTTCCAGTTGAAGTGCGTCCAGTACGTCGTAACGCATTAGGTATGCGTTGGATTGTTGATGCTGCACGTAAACGCGGTGATAAATCAATGGCTTTGCGTTTAGCTAATGAATTATCTGATGCATCGGAAAATAAAGGTGCAGCAGTGAAAAAACGTGAAGACGTTCACCGTATGGCTGAAGCTAATAAAGCGTTTGCTCATTACCGTTGGTAATAGGTTTAAGCAACTACGTTTTTCAGGCTTCATCTCATTTAATTATGTGGTGAAGCCTTATACATATTTAAAATTTAATATTTAATATTGAATTCCAGCAAGGAAATAATAATGGCACGTACAACCCCTATTGAAAGATACCGTAATATTGGTATCAGTGCTCACATTGACGCAGGTAAAACAACAACTTCCGAGCGTATCCTTTTCTATACAGGTGTGAGTCACAAACTTGGTGAGGTGCACGATGGTGCAGCTACTATGGACTGGATGGAGCAAGAGCAAGAGCGTGGTATCACGATCACTTCTGCTGCAACAACAGCATTCTGGTCTGGTATGTCTAAACAATATCCACAGCACCGTATTAACGTAATTGATACTCCAGGACACGTTGACTTTACTATCGAAGTAGAACGTTCAATGCGTGTTCTAGATGGTGCTGTAATGGTGTATTGTGCGGTAGGAGGTGTTCAACCTCAATCTGAAACCGTATGGCGTCAAGCAAATAAATACCAAGTTCCTCGTGTTGCTTTCGTAAACAAAATGGACCGTACAGGTGCTAACTTCTTACGTGTTGTTGAACAGATCAAAACTCGTTTGGGTGGTAATTCAGTGCCTTTGCAGCTTCCAATTGGTTCAGAAGATAATTTCAAAGGTGTTGTTGACCTTATTAAGATGAAGGCGATTAACTGGAATGAAGCTGATCAAGGTATGACATTTACCTATGAAGATATTCCAGCTGATATGTTAGATGCTTGTGAAGAATGGCGTCAAAACCTCGTTGAATCAGCAGCTGAAGCATCAGAAGAGTTGATGGAAAAATATCTAGGTGGCGAAGAGTTAACTGAAGAAGAAATTAAAACTGGTTTACGCCAACGCGTATTATCAGGTGAAATTATTCCAGTTTGCTGTGGTTCAGCTTTTAAAAATAAAGGTGTTCAAGCAATGCTTGATGCAGTAATTGACTACTTACCTGCACCAACAGATATTCCTGCAATTAAAGGTATCAACCCAGATGAAACTGAAGGTGAGCGTCACGCAAGTGATGAAGAGCCATTTGCGGCACTTGCATTTAAAATAGCGACTGACCCATTCGTTGGTAACTTAACTTTCTTCCGTGTTTACTCAGGTGTAATTAACTCTGGTGACACAGTATTGAACTCTGTAAAAGATAAACGTGAACGTTTTGGTCGTATCGTGCAGATGCATGCGAACAAACGTGATGAGATCAAAGAAGTTCGTGCTGGTGATATTGCAGCAGCAATTGGTTTGAAAGATGTGGGCACTGGTGATACATTATGTGCACAAGATGCACCAATTATTCTTGAGCGCATGGAATTCCCAGAGCCAGTAATTTCTGTTGCAGTTGAACCGAAAACTAAAGCGGACCAAGAAAAAATGGGTATCGCATTAGGTCGTCTTGCACAAGAAGACCCTTCATTCCGTGTTCATACTGATGAAGAGTCAGGTGAAACTATTATCTCTGGTATGGGTGAGTTACACTTAGATATTATCGTTGACCGTATGCGCCGTGAGTTTAAAGTTGAAGCGAATATCGGTAAACCACAAGTGTCTTATCGTGAAACAATCCGTACTCGTGTTAATGACGTTGAGGGTAAACACGCAAAACAATCTGGTGGTCGCGGTCAATACGGTCATGTTGTTATTGACTTATACCCATTAGAGCCAGAAGGTCCAGGCTATGAATTCGTGAATGAAATCAAAGGTGGTGTGATTCCAGGTGAATATATTCCGGCAGTTGATAAGGGTATTCAGGAGCAACTTAAATCTGGTCCATTAGCAGGATATCCAGTAGTAGATTTAGGTGTACGTTTACACTTCGGTTCATACCATGATGTTGACTCATCTGAGCTTGCATTTAAATTAGCTGCATCTTTAGCATTTAAAGCAGCCTTTAATAAAGCAAACCCAGTGCTACTTGAGCCAATCATGAAAGTTGAAGTTGAAACACCACCTGACTATGTTGGTGATGTAATTGGTGACTTAAGCCGTCGTCGTGCGATGGTTAACGGTCAAGAAGCAAATGAATTTGTTGTGAAGATCAATGCAGAAGTACCACTTTCAGAGATGTTTGGTTATGCAACTGACCTTCGTTCACAAACTCAAGGTCGTGCTTCATACTCAATGGAACCATTGAAGTATGCAGAAGCGCCGAAAAACGTTGCTGATGCAATCATTGAAGCTCGCAAAAAATAATTTTGTTTAACAAACCACGAGCCATAATGGCTCGTGGTATCTACTGAGGAAACTTAATCGTGTCTAAAGAAAAATTTGAACGTACAAAACCGCACGTAAACGTGGGTACAATCGGCCACGTTGACCATGGTAAAACAACTTTAACAGCAGCAATCACTACAGTATTATCAAAACACTTTGGTGGAGCAGCTCGTGCATTTGACCAAATTGATAATGCGCCAGAAGAAAAAGCGCGTGGTATTACTATCAACACATCACACGTAGAATACGATACAGCAACACGTCACTACGCACACGTTGACTGTCCAGGACACGCAGACTATGTAAAAAACATGATTACAGGTGCTGCACAAATGGATGGTGCTATTTTAGTAGTAGCAGCGACTGATGGTCCTATGCCACAAACTCGTGAGCACATTCTTTTAGGTCGTCAAGTAGGTGTACCTTACATCATCGTATTCTTAAACAAATGTGACATGGTAGACGATGAAGAGTTATTAGAATTAGTTGAAATGGAAGTACGTGAACTTCTATCTCAATATGATTTCCCAGGTGATGATACACCAATCGTACGTGGTTCAGCGTTACAAGCATTAAACGGTGTACCAGAGTGGGAAGAGAAAATTCTTGAATTAGCGGGTCACTTAGACACTTACATTCCAGAGCCAGAGCGTGCAATCGACCAACCATTCTTATTACCAATTGAAGACGTATTCTCAATTTCAGGTCGTGGTACAGTAGTAACAGGTCGTGTAGAGCGTGGAATTATCCGTACTGGTGAAGAGGTTGAAATTGTTGGTATTAAAGAAACCACAAAAACAACAGTAACGGGTGTTGAGATGTTCCGTAAACTATTAGACGAAGGTCGTGCGGGTGAGAACGTTGGTGCTTTATTACGTGGTACTAAACGTGAAGAAATCGAACGTGGTCAAGTATTAGCGAAGCCAGGCTCAATCACACCACACACAGACTTTGAATCAGAAGTTTACGTGTTATCAAAAGAAGAAGGTGGTCGTCATACTCCATTCTTCAAAGGTTACCGTCCACAGTTCTATTTCCGTACAACTGATGTAACGGGAACAATTGAATTACCAGAAGGTGTTGAGATGGTAATGCCAGGTGATAACATCAAGATGACTGTAAGTTTAATTCACCCGATTGCGATGGACCAAGGTTTACGCTTTGCGATTCGTGAGGGTGGTCGTACAGTGGGTGCTGGTGTTGTAGCTAAGATTATTAAATAATTAGGCTTAAAGAGCAAAACAGAAAGAAGGCGTATTTTATTACGCCTTTTTTTATGGTTGAACATTGTACTAAGGAAGTCTAAATATGATTATTTAGAGAGTAATACTTGTTACCTAGATTGATTTAAAAAGTGATTTTTCTGCTGTAATTTTAATATGCAAGTTTAAAATAAAGTGCTACAATCACGCGTTCAGAAGTGAATCCCTATTTTTTATATTAAGTAATGGATTAATAAATTATGGCGTTAGAAATTGAGAAAAAGAAAAATACGCTCGAAGATGATGGCTTAAAGTCAAAAGGCTTAAATGGCTTTTTATGGTTTTTAGTCTTAGTTCTCATCGTGGGAGCAGCATTAGGTAATATTTATCTTGAAGAACAACTTTCTACTCCAATTCGTGTTGTTGGTGTAGTTGTTTTATTGCTTGTCGCATTAGGAATTGCAGCATTTACAAATCAAGGTGTAAATGCACGTCATTTTTTCAGTGAGTCAAAAATTGAATTAAGAAAAATTGTATGGCCTTCACGTCAAGAAGCAACACAGACGACTTTTATCGTCGCAGGTGTCACAATCCTTGTTTCATTAATTTTATGGGGATTAGATTCAGTTATCGTTGCATTAATTACGTTCTTAACAGATTTGAGGTTCTAATATGACAGATTCAGCACCAAAAAAACGTTGGTATGTGTTACAGGCCTTTTCAGGTTTTGAGGGGCGTGTAGCAGCAACTTTACGTGAGTACATTAAATTACATCAAATGGAAGAGCAATTTGGTGAGGTTCTCGTTCCAACAGAAGAGGTTGTTGAAAATGTAGCAGGAAAAAGACGTAAAAGTGAACGTAAATTTTTCCCAGGCTATGTGTTAGTACAAATGGAAATGAACGATGAAACTTGGCACCTTGTTCGTAGTGTTCCACGTGTAATGGGATTTATTGGTGGTACAGCGGATAAACCTGCGCCAATTTCACAGCGTGAAGCAGATAGAATTTTAAATCGCTTACAAGAAAGCTCTGAAAAACCTCGTCACAGAAAAGAGTTCCAACCTGGTGAAGAAGTCCGCGTTACAGAAGGTCCATTTGCAGACTTTAATGGCACTGTAGAAGAAGTAGACTATGAAAAAGGTCGATTAAAAGTGTCTGTATCTATTTTTGGGCGTGCGACACCAGTTGAGCTTGAATTCAGTCAAGTTGAGAAAACAAATTAATTTTTAACCTTGCTTATTGATCAATTCTGATAGATAAGTGCGGTGTGATTTTAAGTAATTTTTACTTGAAGTTTGGACTGTGTTTAATTAGAATACAGCCTTTCATAAACAGGGGAGCTAGTAATAGCGTGATTACCCATTCTAGAGGAAGCTAAAAATGGCAAAAAAAGTACAAGCCTATGTTAAGTTGCAAGTTGCAGCTGGTATGGCTAACCCTTCACCACCAGTTGGTCCTGCATTAGGTCAACAAGGTGTGAACATTATGGAATTCTGTAAAGCATTCAATGCTCGTACTGAGAGCTTAGAAAAAGGTTTACCGATTCCAGTTGTTATCACTGTGTATGCAGACCGTTCATTCACTTTCATCACAAAGACACCTCCAGCAGCAGTATTATTGAAAAAAGCAGCGGGTATCAAATCTGGCTCTGGTAAGCCAAACAAAGATAAAGTGGGTAAAGTATCCTTAGATCAAATCCGTCAAATTGCTGAAACTAAAGCAGCTGATATGACAGGTGCATCTATCGAAACTAAGATGAAATCAATCGCTGGTACAGCTCGCTCAATGGGCTTAGTGGTGGAGGAATAATACGATGGCTAAATTGACTAAAAAAATGAAAGCAATCAAAGCTGGCGTAGATTCTACTAAAGCTTATGAAATCAATGAAGCAATTGCAGTATTAAAACAATTCGCAACAGCTAAATTCGTTGAGAGTGTTGATGTTGCTGTTAACTTAGGTATCGACCCTCGTAAATCTGATCAAAACGTGCGTGGTGCAACTGTATTACCACATGGTACTGGTCGTTCTGTACGTGTTGCTGTGTTTACTCAAGGTGCTAACGCAGAAGCAGCTAAAGAAGCTGGTGCGGATTTAGTTGGTATGGACGATTTAGCAGAGTTAGTGAAAAAAGGCGAAATGAACTTCGACGTAGTTATTGCTTCTCCAGATGCAATGCGTGTTGTTGGTCAATTAGGTCAAATTTTAGGTCCACGTGGTTTAATGCCTAACCCTAAAGTTGGTACTGTCACACCGAATGTTGCAGAGGCTGTAAAAAATGCAAAATCTGGTCAGGTTCGTTACCGTAATGATAAGAACGGTATTATCCACACGACAATCGGTAAAGTTAACTTTAGCGAAGAACAACTAAAAGAAAACTTACAAGCGTTATTAGCTGCTTTAGCTAAAGCGAAGCCGACTACATCTAAAGGTGTATTCATCAAGAAAGTAAGTATTTCGACAACAATGGGTGCTGGTGTAGCTGTTGATCAGTCTTCACTATAACTTATAAAAGCTAATTCAAAAAAGACCGCATTTTTATATCTATAAAGTGCGGTCTTTTTCATAAATAATGAGTTATTGCTTGAATACAGTTAGTTGACAAAGTCTTGCAATATTTTGTGCTGTAGAAATTAGGTTTTCTTTACCTTTTTTTAAAGTTATATCTAAATTTTCAACTTGATGTAGTATCGGAAAAACGGCATCAATTCCAATATCATATACCACTTCATAGTCTTCTTTTAAGCTCCCAACAATTGCAATAACAGGTTTATTAAAGTATTTTGCGACTTTAGCGACCCCAGCTGGTGTTTTACCTTGCACTGTTTGACTATCCATTCTCCCTTCTCCAGTAATAATTAAATCAGCATTTTCCACTTGTTTAATGAGATTAACTGCATTGATAATAATTTCTACACCAGATTGTAGTCGAACATTAGGTAGTAATAATAAACCTGCGCCCATACCACCCGCAGCGCCACTTCCCGACTGTTCTCGAATGTTGAGATGATATTGTTGTTCTACGATAGTAGAAAAGTGGTGTAAAGCATGATCCAGCTGTTGCACCATTTCTGCTGTAGCGCCTTTTTGTGGTCCAAAAATAGCAGAGGCACCATTTGGACCACACAAAGGATTAGTCACATCACAAGCAACTTGAATTTCAATTTCTTTCAAACGGGGATCGAGATGAGTAAGATCAATCTTAGAGAGTGTTTGCAATGACTCCCCTCCTAATTGGATCTCTCTTTGATCTTTATCTAAGAACCTACCGCCTAGTGCTTGTAGCATACCAACTCCACCATCATTAGTGGCGCTACCACCAATCCCTAGTATGATTTTTTTTATGCCGCATTCAAGTGCTGCTTTTATGAGTTGTCCTGTCCCAAAACTGGTTGTTTTTAATGGATTTCTCTGTTCAAGTGGTACTAAGTGTAGCCCTGAGGAAGCTGCCATTTCTATGAAAGCTGTATCTTTATTTCCTGATAGTCCCCATGTTGCCGAAACAGTATTGCCAAGTGGCGCTATGACGGCTGTTGAAATCAAATTCCCTTGTGTTGCATCGATAAGAGATCGCACAGTACCTTCACCCCCATCAGCCATAGGCACTTTAATGTATTGGGCGTGAGGAAAGACTTTCTTAAAACCTGTTTCAATAGCACTAGCGACTTCAAGTGAAGTTAAACTTTCTTTAAAAGAATCAGGTGCAATCACAATTTTCATATTAAGATCCTATTAAACTAGCATTAAGTATAGCTGATAATTTTGTGAGTTTGTTTGTTAATCTTCATTACGATACCAAAACTAATAGACTCTACATAATCGTTTATTTTTTATAAATTATATTTACAAAACAAGAAACTCCGATTATAATCTTGCACCTAAGTTTTGCCATATAAAATTGTGGTGAAAGATTGATGGTGCTTGACCAATTTCAAGCCCCATCCAAGACCGTAGGGGAAATCAAGTATTTCTTAATTATCCTACGTAGATGGTGAACAGAATAAGAATTTTTCTTGCTTCTGTGCACCGAAGTCGTCCTTATATTGTTTTTTGATATGAGGTAATTTAAGTCCGAGAAATCGGAGTGTATTCAGGAGCTAAAAGCCAATGGCATTAAATCTTCAAGACAAACAAGCAATTGTTGCTGAAGTAAACGAAGCAGCCAAAGGTGCCCTATCAGCTGTTATCGCGGATTCTCGTGGTGTGACAGTAGATAAAATGACTGAGTTACGTAAAGCAGCTCGTGAAAATGGCGTTTCAATGCGTGTTGTGCGTAATACCTTATTACGTCGCGCAGTTGAAGGTACAGATTTTGAGTGCTTAAAAGATACGTTTGTAGGTCCAACACTTATCGCATTTTCTACTGAACATCCAGGTGCAGCAGCACGTTTGTTCAAGGATTTTGCAAAAGCAAACGATAAGTTTGAAATTAAAGGTGCAGCCTTTGAAGGTAAGATCCAAGATGTTGAATTCTTAGCAACATTACCGACTTACGACGAAGCAATTGCACGTTTAATGGGTACAATGAAAGAAGCTGCGGCAGGCAAACTTGTTCGTACTCTTGCAGCATTACGCGACAAATTACAAGAAGCAGCTTAATTCAGCGGTTTCTTTACTCGTTTAACTTTTTTACTTTAGGAATTGATTGTTATGTCATTAACTAACGAACAAATTATTGAAGCGATTGCTTCTAAATCTGTAACTGAAATCGTAGAATTAATCACTGCGATGGAAGAAAAATTTGGTGTTTCTGCAGCAGCAGCGGCAGTAGCAGTAGCAGCAGGTCCAGCAGAAGCTGCTGAAGAGAAAACTGAATTTGACGTAGTGCTTGCAGGTGCAGGTGCTAACAAAGTAGCAGTTATCAAAGCTGTACGTGGTGCAACTGGTTTAGGCTTAAAAGAAGCTAAAGACTTAGTAGAGTCTGCTCCAGCAGTGTTGAAAGAAGGCATCTCTAAAGCTGAAGCTGATGCACTTAAGAAAGAATTAGAAGAAGCTGGCGCACAAGTAGAAATCAAATAATTTTGATTGACTTGTTAGCCCTTCAAGGCTCGATGGCTGGTGGTTTTTCCATCAGCCATTTTGTGCTATCAAAACAGGAATAAATTTCTCCGTTTGGTTTTTTCTGTTTTTCTCAAATTAATTAAGTTGACATAATTTGGGGTATCCGCTCATCAGAAGTAAGGTTCAGAGTGCGGTCATCTAGAAACGGTATCTTAATAACATACATCGCATACATAGTGTTTGTTTAGACAACATTATGTGTTTGGTTCACTGAAACACAGCAGAGGAACCCTATGGTTTACTCATATACCGAGAAAAAACGTATTCGTAAAGACTTTGGCAAACGCCCACAAGTTTTAAATGTACCTTATTTATTAACAATTCAACTAGACTCTTTTGATAAATTTATTCAAAGAGACCCAGAAGGTTTGCAAGGCTTAGAAGCTGCATTCCGTTCTGTCTTCCCAATCGTCAGCAATAATGGCAATACTGAACTACAATATGTGAGCTATCAATTGGGGGAGCCAGTATTTGATGTAAGAGAATGTCAAATTCGTGGCACCACTTATGCTGCACCATTGCGTGTTAAATTACGTTTAGTCAGCTATGACAAAGATGCTGCGCCAGGCACAATCAAAGATATTAAAGAACAAGAAGTCTATATGGGTGAAATTCCATTAATGACTGATAACGGTACTTTTGTTATTAATGGTACTGAACGTGTTATTGTGTCGCAATTGCATCGTAGTCCGGGTGTATTCTTTGATTCTGACAAAGGTAAAACACATTCTTCAGGTAAAGTTTTATATAATGCACGTATTATTCCTTATCGTGGTTCTTGGTTAGATTTTGAATTTGATCCAAAAGATAACTTATATGCACGTATTGACCGCCGTCGTAAATTACCCGCAACGATTATTTTACGCGCATTAAACTACACTACAGAACAAATCCTCGATCTTTTCTTTGATAAAGTTGTATTTGAAATTAAAGACAACAAGTTGCTTATGACATTAGTGCCAGAAAGATTACGTGGTGAAACAGCAACATTTGATATTGAAGCAAATGGCAAGGTTTATATTGAGCGAGGTCGTCGCATTACAGCACGTCATATTCGTGCATTAGAAAAAGATAATGTCACTCAAGTTGAAGTTCCAACAGAATATATTGTTGGTAAAATCGCCGCTAAAGATTATGTTGATTTAGATAGTGGTGAAGTAATTTGCCCTGCTAATATGGAAGTTTCGTTAGAAATGTTAGCGAAATTATCTCAAGCGGGTTATAAAACAATTGAAACCTTATTTACCAATGATTTAGATCATGGACCTTATATTTCTGAAACATTGCGTGTTGATCCTTCTAGCGACCGTTTAAGTGCATTGGTTGAAATTTATCGCATGATGCGCCCAGGTGAGCCACCAACAAAAGAAGCTGCAGAAAGTTTATTTGATAATCTATTCTTCTCTTCAGATCGTTATGATTTATCTGCAGTAGGACGTATGAAATTTAACCGTTCTTTAGGTATTGATGAAGAGATTGGCAGTGGTATTTTAAGCAACGATGATATCATCGGTGTAATGAAGAAACTAATTGAGATTCGTAATGGTCGTGGTGAAGTTGATGATATCGATCATTTAGGTAATCGTCGTATTCGCTCAGTTGGTGAAATGGCAGAGAATCAATTCCGTATCGGTTTAGTAAGAGTTGAAAGAGCGGTAAAAGAACGCCTATCTCTGGGAGATCTAGATGCTGTTACGCCACAAGATTTGATCAATGCAAAACCCATTTCTGCTGCAGTGAAAGAGTTTTTTGGTTCTTCACAACTTTCACAATTCATGGATCAAAACAACCCGTTGTCAGAAGTCACGCATAAACGTCGTATTTCTGCATTAGGTCCAGGTGGTTTGACTCGTGAGCGCGCGGGCTTTGAAGTGCGAGATGTTCACGCAACTCACTATGGTCGTGTGTGTCCAATTGAAACGCCTGAAGGTCCAAACATTGGTTTGATCAACTCACTTTCAGTTTACGCCCGTACTAACGATTATGGTTTCTTAGAAACGCCATACCGTAAAGTAGTAAATGGTCAAGTCACAGAAGAAATTGAATATTTATCTGCGATTGAAGAAGGTAAATATGTGATTGCACAGGCGAACTCTAATTTAGATGAGGATTTACGTTTTACTGATGCATTTGTTACATGCCGTGGAGAACATGGTGAATCTGGCTTATATCGTCCAGATGAAATCCATTATATGGACGTTTCAACTCAACAAGTGGTTTCTGTTGCAGCAGCATTAATTCCATTCTTGGAGCATGATGATGCGAACCGTGCCTTGATGGGGGCAAACATGCAACGTCAGGCAGTTCCAACATTACGTGCGGATAAACCATTAGTCGGCACAGGTATTGAGAAAGCTGTTGCAGTGGACTCTGGTGTAACAGTAATTGCAAAACGTGGTGGTACAATTCAATATGTTGATGCTTCTCGTATCGTAGTAAAAGTCAATGAAGATGAAACGATCCCAGGTGAGGCAGGTATTGATATTTATAACCTTGTAAAATATACCCGTTCAAACCAAAATACTTGTATCAACCAAGTGCCTTGTGTGTCATTAGGTGAACCTATTGGGCGTGGTGAAGTGTTAGCTGATGGTCCTTCAACAGATTTAGGTGAGTTAGCACTTGGTCAAAATATGCGTGTTGCGTTCATGCCTTGGAATGGTTATAACTTTGAAGACTCAATGTTAGTTTCTGAACGCGTTGTACAAGAAGATCGTTTCACCACAATTCATATCCAAGAACTTTCTTGTGTGGCACGTGATACCAAATTAGGTTCAGAAGAAATCACAGCGGATATTCCAAACGTAGGTGAAGCAGCATTAAGTAAACTTGATGAATCTGGTATTGTTTACATTGGTGCGGAAGTAAAAGGTGGCGATATTCTTGTAGGTAAAGTGACTCCAAAAGGCGAGACACAATTAACTCCTGAAGAAAAATTACTACGTGCAATCTTTGGTGAAAAGGCATCTGATGTAAAAGATTCTTCATTACGTGTACCAAATAGCGTATCGGGTACCGTTATTGACGTTCAAGTCTTCACTCGCGATGGTGTAGAAAAAGACAAACGTGCGCTTGAAATTGAAGAAATGCAATTAAAACAAGCGAAAAAAGACCTTGTGGAAGAATTAGAAATCCTTGAAGCAGGTTTGTTTACACGTGTTCGTAGCCTTCTCATCGCGGGTGGTTTCGATGCTAAAAACTTAGATAAATTAGACCGCACTAAATGGTTAGAGCAGTCATTAAATGATGAGTCGCAACAAAATCAGTTAGAACAGCTTGCTGAACAATATGAAGAATTACGCAAAGAGTTTGAACGTAAGTTAGAAATCCAACGTGGTAAAATCATTCAAGGTGATGATTTAGCACCTGGCGTATTGAAAGTAGTGAAAGTGTATCTTGCGGTGAAACGTCAGATTCAACCAGGTGATAAAATGGCGGGGCGTCATGGTAACAAAGGGGTTATCTCAAAAATTAACCCTGTAGAAGACATGCCGTATGATGAAAACGGCCAGCCTGTTGATATTGTGTTGAATCCACTGGGTGTTCCATCACGGATGAACATCGGCCAGATCTTAGAAACTCACTTAGGTTTAGCGGCGAAAGGTATTGGTGACAAGATCAATGCAATGATCAAACAACAACAAGAAGTGGCAAAATTGCGTGAATATATGCAAAAAGCATACGACTTGGGTCACGGCTCTCAAAAAGTCGATTTAAGTACTTTTACTGATGAAGAAGTCATGCGTTTAGCACAAAACTTACGTAAAGGTTTACCGCTTGCTACTCCAGTATTTGATGGTGCACATGAAAGCGAAATCAAAGGCTTATTAGAGTTAGGTGGTTTACCAACCTCAGGTCAAATTACTTTATTTGATGGCCGTACTGGTGAGAAATTTGAGCGTCCAGTAACAGTAGGTTACATGTATATGCTCAAGTTGAACCACTTAGTTGACGACAAAATGCATGCTCGTTCAACAGGTTCTTATAGCTTGGTAACACAACAACCATTGGGTGGTAAAGCACAATTCGGTGGTCAGCGTTTCGGTGAAATGGAGGTGTGGGCACTTGAAGCATATGGTGCAGCTTATACCTTACAAGAGATGTTGACAGTGAAATCCGATGATGTGAATGGTCGTACGAAGATGTACAAAAACATCGTGGGTGGCACGCATCAAATGGATCCAGGCACACCAGAATCTTTCAACGTCATTATGAAAGAAATTCGCTCGCTTGGTATCAACATTGATTTAGATGAAGATTAATCTGAAATCATAACCCAAGCTTGGTGTAAAGCAATGTACGCTCAAGTGCGGTGAAAATTTTCAACATTTCAACCGCACTTGAATAAGTTTAACTCCGACAGGAGCAAATCTGTGAAAGACTTAGTTAAGTTTTTAAAAGCACAATCAAAAACGAGTGAAGATTTTGATGTGATCAAAATTGGTTTAGCATCACCTGACATGATCCGTTCTTGGTCATTCGGTGAGGTTAAAAAGCCTGAAACCATTAACTACCGCACATTCAAACCAGAACGTGATGGCCTTTTCTGTGCCCGTATCTTTGGTCCAGTAAAAGATTATGAATGTTTATGTGGTAAATATAAACGTTTAAAACATCGTGGAGTGATTTGTGAAAAATGTGGTGTTGAAGTAACACAAACTAAAGTGCGTCGTGAGCGTATGGGGCATATTGAGCTTGCTTCACCTGTTGCACATATTTGGTTTTTAAAATCACTGCCATCCCGTATTGGTTTATTACTTGATATGCCATTACGTGATATTGAACGTGTTTTATATTTCGAATCATATATTGTGATTGAGCCAGGAATGACTGATTTAGAGAAAGGGCAGTTATTGACTGAAGAGCAATATTTAGATGCAGAAGATCGCTGGGGTGATGAGTTTGAAGCAAAAATGGGTGCAGAGGCAATTCAAGCTTTATTGCGCGATATGGACCTGCCTCAGGAGTGTGAAAACTTACGTGAAGAATTACAAGAAACTAACTCAGAAACGAAACGTAAGAAAATCACGAAACGTTTAAAACTTTTAGAAGCATTTATTCAATCTGGCAACAAACCAGAGTGGATGGTGATGACTGTATTACCCGTATTACCACCAGATTTACGCCCATTAGTACCACTTGATGGTGGTCGTTTTGCAACGTCAGATCTGAACGACTTATACCGTCGTGTAATTAACCGTAACAACCGTTTAAAACGTCTTTTAGACTTAATCGCACCAGACATTATCGTGCGTAACGAGAAACGTATGTTACAAGAATCTGTCGATGCGTTATTAGATAATGGTCGTCGTGGTCGTGCAATTACGGGTTCTAATCGTCGCCCATTAAAATCACTTGCGGATATGATCAAGGGCAAACAAGGTCGTTTCCGTCAAAACTTATTAGGTAAACGTGTTGACTACTCAGGTCGTTCTGTAATCACAGTAGGTCCATACTTACACCTACATCAATGTGGTTTACCGAAGAAAATGGCGTTGGAATTGTTCCGTCCATTTATCTATGCAAAATTAGAGAGTCGTGGTTTTGCTTCAACGATTAAAGCTGCGAAGAAAATGGTTGAACGCGAAGATGCGATCGTATGGGATATTTTAGCGGATGTTATTCGTGAACACCCAATTTTGTTAAACCGTGCACCAACATTGCACCGTTTAGGTATTCAAGCATTTGAACCATTATTGATCGAAGGTAAAGCGATCCAGTTACACCCACTAGTTTGTGCGGCGTTCAACGCAGACTTCGATGGCGACCAAATGGCGGTTCACGTACCACTGACATTAGAAGCACAGTTAGAAGCACGTGCGTTAATGATGTCAACCAATAACATTTTATCACCAGCAAACGGTGAACCTATTATTGTTCCATCACAAGACGTTGTATTAGGTCTTTACTATATGACGCGTGACAAAGTGAACGGTAAAGGCGAAGGAATGTTGTTGCAAGACCCTCGTGAAGCGGAGAAAGCGTATCGTACAGGTCAAGCTGAATTACATTCTCGCGTAAAAGTACGTATCACAGAATATGTGAAAAACGCAGCAGGCGAGTTTGAGTCTCAAACTCACTTAGTAGATACTACGATTGGTCGTGCGATTCTTTGGATGATTGCACCAAAAGGTATGCCATTTAGCTTGTTTAACCAAACATTAGGTAAAAAGGCAATTTCCAAGTTAATCAACGAGAGCTACCGTCGCTTAGGTATGAAGCCAAGTGTGCTTTTCGCTGACCAAATTATGTATACAGGTTTTGCGTATGCAGCTCGTTCTGGTTCATCTGTCGGTATTGATGACATGGTGATACCTGCGAAGAAATACGAAATTATCTCTGCAGCAGAAGAAGAGGTAGCAGAAATTCAAGAGCAGTTCCAATCAGGTTTAGTTACTGCTGGTGAGCGTTATAACAAAGTGATCGATATTTGGGCTGCTGCAAACGAACGTGTTGCTAAAGCGATGATGGAAAACTTGTCTACAGAAGAAGTAATTAACCGTGAAGGCAATCCAGAGAAGCAGGCATCCTTTAATAGCATCTTCATGATGGCGGACTCTGGTGCTCGTGGTTCTGCGGCACAGATTCGTCAGTTAGCAGGTATGCGTGGTCTAATGGCTCGTCCAGATGGTTCGATCATCGAAACGCCAATTACGGCAAACTTCCGTGAAGGTCTAAACGTATTACAGTACTTTATTTCAACCCATGGTGCACGTAAAGGTCTTGCGGATACTGCATTAAAAACAGCAAACTCAGGTTACTTAACTCGTCGTTTAGTTGATGTTGCACAAGACTTAGTAATTGTTGAAGATGATTGTGGTACACACGAAGGTATCATCATGACACCATTAATTGAAGGTGGTGATGTTAAAGAAGCATTACGTGATCGCGTATTAGGTCGTGTGGTTGCAGAAGACGTATTAAAACCTGGTACTGAAGATGTATTAATTCCACGTAATACTTTATTAGATGAGAAATTATGTGACGTGATCGATGAAAACTCGGTCGACAGTATTAAAGTACGTTCAGTTGTAACTTGTAATACAGATTTCGGCGTATGTGCGAAATGTTATGGTCGTGATTTGGCCCGTGGTCACTTGATTAACCAAGGTGAGGCTGTAGGGGTTATTGCAGCACAGTCAATCGGTGAGCCAGGTACACAGTTAACAATGCGTACGTTCCATATCGGTGGTGCAGCATCTGCAGCAGCAAAAGAATCTAGTGTTCAAGTAAAAAATGCAGGTACGTTACGTTTAGCAAATGTGAAATTCGTTACTAACAATGAAGGTAAGCTAGTATTAACTTCACGTAATACTGAGTTGACGATTATTGATGCATTTGGTCGTACGAAAGAGCATTATAAAGTCCCTTATGGTGCGATTTTAAGCAAAGCGGATGGTCAGGAAGTTAGTGCAGGTGAAACTGTTGCGAACTGGGATCCACATACTATGCCAGTTGTTTCTGAGGTAAGTGGTTTCGTTAAATTTGTAGATATTATCGATGGTTTAACAGTCACACGTCAAACAGATGAATTAACAGGATTGTCATCAATCGTTGTGCAGGATGTAGGTGAACGTGCTACTGCAGGTAAAGATTTACGCCCAGCAATTAAGCTTGTTGATGCAAAAGGTAATGATATTTTGATCCCAGGCACAGATGTAGTTGCACAGTATTTCTTGCCAGGTAAAGCTATCGTAACTTTAGATGATAGTGCTGAAGTACATATCGGTGATCCATTAGCACGTATTCCACAAGAATCTGTAGGAACGAAAGATATTACTGGTGGTCTTCCTCGCGTTGCAGATTTATTTGAAGCACGTAAACCGAAAGAACCTGCAATTTTGGCAGAAATTTCAGGTATTGTGTCATTCGGTAAAGAAACGAAAGGTAAACGTCGTTTATTAATTACACCAGTAGAAGGCGAAACTTACGAAGAAATGATTCCTAAATGGCGTCAGCTCAACGTATTTGAAGGCGAGATGGTTGAGCGTGGTGACTTGATTTCTGATGGTGCAGAAACGCCACATGATATCTTACGTTTACGTGGTGTTCATGCAGTAACTGATTATATCGTTAATGAAGTACAAGAAGTTTACCGCTTGCAAGGGGTAAAAATTAACGATAAACACATCGAAGTTATTGTGCGTCAGATGTTACGTAAAGCAATCATCACTAAAGCTTATGACTCTGAATTCTTAGAGGGTGAGCAAGTTGAGGTTGCACGTATTAAGATCGTGAATCGTAAGCGTGAAGCAGAAGGTAAACCATTAGTTGAATTTGAACGTGAATTGCTTGGTATTACCAAAGCATCTCTTGCAACTGAGTCATTTATCTCAGCAGCATCATTCCAAGAAACAACTCGAGTATTAACGGAAGCTGCAGTTGCGGGTAAACGTGATGAATTACGTGGCTTGAAAGAGAATGTCATTGTTGGTCGTTTAATCCCAGCGGGTACAGGTTTTGCTTACCATCAAAATCGTCAGAAAAAAGTTGTGATGTCTGATGATATACCTGTTAAGCTATCAGCAGCAGATGAAGAAGAAATTGCAGCCGAGTTTGTGATGACTTCAGAAGATGCAAGTGCAAGTTTAGCTGAAATGTTAAATATGGTCGAAACTGACGAAGCATAAACAATCAGCGTTATTAACTAAAAAACCCCGAGCGGATGTTCGGGGTTTTTTGTTCGCTAAATCATAAAATTCCTTTTATAATGGTTATACTTTATTCAATTAAAATCGCTAAAGTGCGGTCAGTTTTTCAAAATTTTATGAGTTTATATGAAATTAATTCAACCAGATGACACTGGTTTTTGGCTATTAACACAAGGTTCGTCTTTGCACTTTATCAATGGCCAATTACCAAAAGGAAGAGCAATTGACTTGGGGTTACAAGGATTAAAAGCAAGAGTAATAGGTGAGTTAGAGCAGCATCCCGTTTATTTGGTTGAGGAAAGATTATCTGATTCAAGAGAGTATTTTTCTTTACGTGACCTACTTTTTTTACCAGAAGATGTGTTTAATTTATTAAGTCGTGGAGTTGAGCTTAATTACTTTTTAAATACACACAAATTTTGTGGCAAATGTGGTTCTCTAACACAAATTTCGCCTAGTGAATGGGCAGTAGAGTGTCAAAATAATCATTGTAAATATTGTATTTATCCTGTAATTCATCCTTGTATTATTGTAGCTATACGCCGCGGCAGTGAGATTTTATTGGCCAATCATTTACGCCATAAAGGTGGTATTTATACTACACTTGCTGGATTTGTCGAAGTGGGTGAAACTTTTGAGCAAGCCGTACATCGAGAAGTGTTTGAAGAAACAGGGATTACAATTAATAATCTACGTTATTTTGGTAGTCAGCCTTGGGCATTTCCAAATTCAGCAATGATTGGCTTTTTAGCTGATTACGAAAGTGGAGAAATTTGTTTGCAAGAAGCAGAGATTTGTGATGCAAAATGGTTTCGTTATGATTCTAATTTACCAGAGCTTCCTCCAAGAGGAACAATTGCATTGAAATTAATTGAGCATACATTAGCATTGTGTGCAGAAGAAGAAAGGAAAATAAAATGACAGCATTGAAAAATGATCGTTATTTGCGTGCATTATTACGAGAGCCTGTGGATATGACACCAGTTTGGATGATGCGGCAAGCTGGACGTTATTTGCCTGAGTATAAAGAAACACGTGCAATAGCTGGTGATTTTATGTCTTTATGCCGTAATGCAGATCTGGCTTGTGAGGTGACTTTACAACCGTTGCGTCGTTATCAACTTGATGCGGCTATTTTATTTTCTGATATTTTAACTATTCCTGATGCGATGGGATTGGGGTTAAGTTTTGGTGTCGGGGAGGGACCTAAATTTGCTTATCCAATTGACAGTAAAAGCGCGGTGCTAAATTTGCCAATTCCTGATCCTGAAGGTGAATTGCAATATGTCATGAACGCTGTACGTACTATTCGCCGTGAATTAAAAGGGGAAGTACCTTTGATTGGTTTTTCGGGTAGTCCTTGGACACTTGCTACTTATATGGTTGAAGGTGGTAGTAGTAAAGCCTTTACTAAAATTAAGAAAATGATGTATACCGACCCACAATTATTACATCAATTACTTAATAAGCTAGCGGATGCCGTTATGTTATATCTCAATGCACAAATCAAAGCTGGTGCACAGTCTGTGATGATTTTCGATACTTGGGGTGGGGTGTTAGGTCATCGTGAATACTTAGACTGCTCATTACAGTATATGCACAAGATTGTTGATGGCTTAATACGGGAAAATGAAGGACGTAAAGTGCCTGTAACATTATTTACTAAAGGTGGTGGTTTGTGGCTAGAAGCAATGGCAGAAACGGGATGTGATGCAGTTGGTTTAGATTGGACAGTGAGTCTTGTACAAGCTAGAGAGCGAATTGGACACAAAGTAGCATTACAAGGTAATATGGATCCATCAGTATTATATGCTTCTCCAGCACGTATTGAACAAGAGGTGCGGTCGATTTTAGCTGATTTTGGACAAGGTAGTGGTCATGTATTTAATTTAGGTCATGGTATTCATCAAGACGTCCCAGAGAATAGCCCTAAAGTTTTTGTTGATGCAATTCATCAATATTCGAAGCAATATCATAAATAATAAAGAGCAGTAAACTCATGAGAAATCCAATTCACAAACGTTTAGAAAACCTCGAAGTTTGGCAACATGTCACTTTTATGGCTTGCCTATGTGAGCGTATGTTACCTAATTTTCAATTGTTTTGCCAAATGACTCAACAAGATGATAAGGCTAAAACTTATCAGAATATTCTTAATTTAGTATGGGAATATTTAACTGTTAAAGGAGCAAAAATTAACTTTGAAAATCAATTGGAAAAGTTAGAACAAATTATTCCCGATGTAAATGATTACACCTTTTATGGAGTGTTGCCTGCAATTGATGCTTGTGAAGGGTTATCAGAGTTATTACACGCTATTATTGCTGGCGCAACGTTAGAGCAAGCAATTAAATTAAGTCAGCTTTCTTTGCAGACAGTTTCTACGTTATTAGAAACAAAAAATGATCGCGAATTGACTGAAAATGAGTTAAAAGAAAGTGAGGATATACAACAGGAATTAGATGTACAATGGCAGATATATCGTAGTTTAAAAGAATATGATGAGCGTGATATATCTCTGATATTAAGCTTAAAAAGTGAGCTGAGAGAGAGTGGAATCTCCAATATTGGTATAAAAAACGAGCAATAATGTGATGTTTATTACAATTTTTAAAAATCTTGCTTTGTTTTATTACCAACTTAGATTAAGCTTGATATTGCTGTAGTCACAGTGATGATAGTTATTGGAAACACACCGTGTTTTTCCTTAAAATTTGAATAAAGTAGAAGGTATTTATTTATGAATAAAACGGACTTAATCGATGCAATTGCAAGTGCAGCTGATTTAAATAAGAAACAAGCTAAAGCAGCATTAGAAGCTACTTTAGAAGCAATTTCTGGTAGTTTAAAAGCAGGTGAACCAGTGCAATTAATCGGCTTTGGTACATTCAAAGTAAACGCACGTAAAGCACGTACAGGTCGTAATCCACAAACTGGTGCAGAGATTAAAATTGCTGCATCTAAAGTGCCAGCATTCGTTGCAGGTAAAGCATTGAAAGACGCTGTAAAATAATTAAGTCATCCTTTTTACACCTTGAAAACTCTGTGATAATTCACAGAGTTTTTTTATTGTTCTTATTGCTCCAAATGATTAAATTAATTTGCATTTTATCAGCAAGGCTATAATATACGACACTTTGTGATTAAGTTTTTAACTGAATACATATAGTCATTTAATTTATTTAAATTTAATAAGTTAGATTTAATTTTTTTAAGAGGAAAACGTAATGTGTGGTATTGTCGGTGCTGTATCGCAGCGTGATATAACGAGTATTTTAGTAAATGGATTACATCGTTTGGAGTATAGAGGCTATGACTCCGCTGGAATTGCCGTTGTTAATGAACGACAGCAGCTGCAACGTTTACGCTGTTTAGGCAAAGTAAATGCGTTAGAACAGGCGATTATGATGCATCCATTACGTGGTGGAACAGGGATCGCACATACTCGTTGGGCTACACATGGCAGACCTTCTGAAGATAATGCCCATCCTCATGTGTCTGAAAACTTTGCTGTTGTGCATAATGGGATCATTGAAAACTATCAGACTCTTCGTATTATGTTGCAAGATAAAGGTTATTTTTTTCAATCGCAAACTGATACTGAAGTGATTGCACATCTAGTTGCATGGGAAATGCGTACTGCAATGTCGTTATTACAAGCTGTACAAGCGGTAGTAAAGCAACTTAAGGGCACTTATGCTATTGTGGTTATGGATTGTGAAAATCCACGTCACCTCATTGCGACATGTTCAGATAGCCCGTTAGTCATTGGTTTAGGGCATAATGAAAATTTTTTTGCTTCAGATCAAATTGCATTAGTCGACGTAGCAAAGCGTTTTATCTTTTTGCAAGAAGGCGATATGGCAGAAATTACATCAGATTCTGTACAAATTTATGATTTGGAAGGAAAAAGTGTTGAGCGTGAGCAACAGCATATTATTTTTACTAGTGAAGCTGTTGAAAAAGGCGAGTTTCGTCATTTCATGCAAAAGGAAATTTTTGAACAACCTACCGCACTAATTAACACAATGGTTGGTCGAATAAGTCACGATCATATTTTATTAGACAGTATTGGGCATAATATAACCGCTTTGTTAGAAAAAGTTGAACATATTCAAATTGTTGCTTGTGGTACGTCTTATCATGCTGGAATGGTAGCTCGCTATTGGTGTGAAGAATTAGCTGGCGTGAGCTGTGATGTTGAAATTGCTTCTGAGTTTCGTTATCGCCAATCCATCACTCGCCATAACAGCTTATTTATTACATTATCACAATCAGGTGAAACAGCAGATACGCTTGCAGCATTACGTTTAGCTAAAACGAAGGACTATTTAGGCGCTATAACGATTTGTAATGTTGCAGGATCTACATTAGTAAGAGAATCTGATTTTGCTTTTATGACACATGCTGGTGTTGAAATTGGCGTAGCATCAACAAAAGCTTTTACTACTCAATTAGTGAACTTGCTAACATTAGTGAGTGCAGTTGGTAAAGCCAAGGGATCACTTTTAACTCAACAAGAACAGGATATTGTGCAAGCGTTAAAGTTATTACCAACAGAAATTGAGAATGTATTAGCACTTGCACCTGAAATTGAAAACTTAGCACAAGATTTCGTTGAAAAACAACATGTCTTATTTTTAGGACGTGGCGAGTACTATCCTATTATGTTAGAGGCGGCTTTAAAACTAAAAGAAATTTCTTATATTCATGCTGAGGCGTATGCTGCGGGTGAATTAAAACATGGACCATTAGCTTTAGTTGATAAAAATATGCCAGTGATTATTATTGCACCGAGTAATGAACTATTGGAAAAAGTGAAATCAAATATTGAAGAAGTTCGTGCTCGTGGAGGACAACTTTATATTTTTACAGATGACCAAGCAGGTTTTTCAGCAGGCGAAGGAATGAAAATTATGAGTATGCCAAAAGTGAATGCGTTAATAGCCCCTATTTTTTATATTGTTCCTCTGCAACTGTTAGCTTATTATGTCGCATTGATAAAAGGGGCAGATGTAGACCAACCAAGAAATTTAGCTAAAGCAGTAACAGTTGAGTAGTGCTCACTATAGTATATAAATTGGGTTGTATCTTACTACGTTTTTAGCTCTCAGTAGTGTGGGGAGTGGATAGGCCATAGTATTTCGCTACAGATTACAACTTATCTGCGTGATGAATCATAACGAAGCGTTCCCACAGTTGTTCGTTGCTTTCAATGTGCTCTGGATCTGTAGTAATGCAGTTATTGATTGGGCAAACTTTTTGGCAAGTGGGGATATCATAGTGCCCAACACATTCTGTACATAAGGTAGGATCTATAATATAAATTTCTTCACCCATTGAAATAGCCTGATTTGGACATTCTGGCTCACACATGTCGCAATTTGTACATTTGTCTGTGATTAAAAGTGCCATTATCTTTGTCCTTTGCTATTGCTATGTTAAAGTGAAGGCGTCAGATTATAATGAATACAATCTAAAAGTGAAGTAGGAATTTTATGAACGAGAAAAAAACACTACAGCTTTCTATCTTTGTCGTTTGTTTTTTTATATTTTTATTATCAGGTTGGTATTATTTTTCTAAACAAAAACAAGCTGTTGGAATTATTGTTGATCGCAATTATGACTATGTCATGAAAAATGATCCTATAGGGCAAAATGCGAATGCGCCTACAGATTACTATACTTTTGTACTTTCTTGGTCTCCTGCTTTCTGTGACAAACAGCGTCAACGTTATGGTGAGAACTTACCTAATTCTTTACAATATCAATGTGGTCTGACACAACAATTTGGTTGGGTAATTCATGGACTTTGGCCGCAAAATGAACGTGCTAGACGAGTTTCTGATCAACCTCGTTTTTGTCAAGGTGATTTGCCTATTGTACCACAAGAGATCATTGAGCAATATTTACCTGAATCACCAAGTGCAAACTTATTACAAGGTGAATGGGAAAAGCATGGTGCTTGTGCCTTTACGCATGCAAAAGATTATTTTGAAAAACAACGTGAATTGTACCGCACTTTAAAGTTGCCGAATTATGCACTCAGCCGTAATGAATTATTTCAATGGTTACGTAAAAATAACCAGCAATTAAAAAATGCATATTTAGGCGCAAGTCGCAATGAATTATTTATTTGTTATGATTTGAATTGGAAAGTAATTGATTGTCCAAGAAGCCGGACAGGATATTAATTTTTATTTATTAAATAATGAAAAATGTTTGATCTAACGCAGTTACACTCTAGTTATAAAGGGGTATACTATTAGTAGTTTTTTCAAAATTTTAATTTAACTAATAAAGAGGATAAGATATGTCAGTAATCAAAATGACAGACTTAGATTTAGCAGGTAAACGTGTGTTTATTCGTGCTGATCTAAATGTGCCAGTAAAAGATGGTAAAGTGACTTCTGATGCACGTATTCGAGCAACTATTCCAACTTTAAAACTTGCTTTAGAAAAAGGTGCTAAAGTGATGGTCACTTCGCATTTGGGTCGTCCGACAGAAGGTGAGTTTGACGAAGCAAATTCTTTGAAACCTGTTGTTGATTACTTGAATGCACATTTAGACGTGCCAGTTCGTTTAGTACGTGATTATTTAGATGGTGTTGATGTCAAAGAAGGTGAAATTGTTGTATTAGAAAACGTTCGCATTAATAAAGGTGAGAAGAAAAATGATCCTGAATTAGGTAAAAAATATGCAGCCCTTTGTGATGTGTTTGTGATGGATGCATTTGGTACAGCGCACCGAGCTCAAGCATCAACTTATGGTGTCGCAGAGTATGCGCCAGTCGCTTGCGCAGGTCCATTACTTGCAGCAGAATTAGATGCATTAGGTAAAGCATTAAAAGAGCCTGCTCGCCCAATGGTAGCAATCGTTGGTGGCTCAAAAGTATCGACTAAATTAGAAGTATTAAATTCGTTATCAAAAATTGCAGACCAAATCATTGTAGGCGGTGGTATTGCGAATACTTTCATTGCGGCAGCAGGTCATAATGTAGGTAAATCACTTTATGAAGAAGATTTAATTCCTGTGGCAAAAAATTTAGCAGCAAGTACAGATATTCCTGTTCCAGTTGATGTACGTGTTGGTACTGAATTTTCTGAAACAGCCTCCGCAGTAGAAAAAGCTGTTACAGAAGTACAAGATAACGAGTCTATTTTTGATATTGGTGATAAATCAGCAGAACAGCTCGCTGAAATTATTAAAAATGCAAAAACTATTCTTTGGAATGGTCCAGTAGGTGTATTTGAGTTCCCTAATTTCCGTAAAGGAACCGAAATTATTTCTCACGCCATTGCAAATAGTGAAGGATTCTCTATTGCAGGTGGTGGCGATACTTTAGCAGCAATTGATTTATTTGGTATCAAAGATAAAATCTCTTATATTTCGACTGGTGGTGGTGCATTCTTAGAGTTTGTAGAAGGTAAAGTGTTACCTGCGGTTGAGATTTTAGAAAAACGTGCAAAAAGTTAATTCAGGCTATAATTGAAGATATTATGATGATGTGAAAAAACACATCATCATAAAATAATGATTATAAAATGGTGAGCTAAACACTTTATAACAACATAAAAAGGAAGCAGAAAAATGGCTAAACTATTAGATCTTGTAAAACCAGGTGTGGTGACTGGTGATGATGTACAAAAAATCTTTGCTTATGCAAAAGAAAATAATTTTGCAATCCCGGCAGTAAACTGCGTTGGTTCTGATTCAGTAAATGCAGTATTAGAAACAGCTGCTCGTGTTAAAGCGCCTGTTATTATTCAGTTTTCAAATGGTGGTGCTCAGTTCTATGCAGGTAAAGGTTTAAAACCGACAAGTGGGGCGCGTACAGATGTATTAGGCGCTATTGCTGGTGCAAAACATGTCCATCAATTAGCTGAAGAATATGGTATTCCTGTTATCCTTCATACTGACCATGCAGCAAAAAAATTATTACCTTGGATTGATGGTTTGCTTGATGCAGGTGAGAAGCATTTTGCTGAAACAGGTAAACCGTTATTCTCATCTCATATGATCGATCTTTCTGAAGAGCCAATGGAAGAAAATATGGCTATTTGCCGTGAGTATCTAGCTCGTATGGATAAGATGGGGATGACACTTGAGATTGAAATTGGTATTACTGGTGGTGAAGAAGATGGTGTAGATAATTCAGATGTTGATGAATCTAAACTTTATACACAACCTGAAGATGTGTTGTTTGTTTATGATCAATTAAATCCAGTTAGCCCACGTTTCACAATCGCAGCAGCATTTGGTAATGTACACGGTGTTTATAAACCAGGTAATGTGAAATTGAAACCATCTATTTTAGGTGCTTCACAAGAGTTTGTTTCTAAAGAACGTAATTTACCTGCTAAATCATTAGATTTTGTGTTCCATGGTGGTTCAGGCTCAAGCCGCGAAGAAATTCGTGAAGCGATTAGCTATGGTGCAATCAAAATGAATATTGACACTGATACACAATGGGCATCTTGGGAAGGTATCTTAAAATTCTATAATGCTAATAAAGATTATTTACAAGGTCAGTTGGGTAATCCAGAAGGACCAGATTCACCAAATAAAAAATACTATGACCCACGTGTTTGGTTACGTAAAATGGAAGAGTCAATGTCCAAGCGTTTAGAGCAATCTTTTGAAGATTTAAATTGTGTTGATGTATTATAAGATCTAATAAAAAATATAACCGCACTTTTAATGTGCGGTTTTTTTTAACTATTTATTCAATAAGTTAATATGGAGTAGTAATGATATTAACAAAAAAGAAAACTATATTGTTATTTGTTAATTTTGGTGTAAGCCTATTTTTTCTATTTATCTTAAGTGTTAAAGGCGGACATAATATTGCCCCTACCTTTTTCATTATTATAGGGCTTATTTATTTCATTACTTTTTTCCTTAGAAAAAAGATATGGGTTATTTCCGCATCAGATAAAGCACTGATGTTAAGCTATATAGTTTATTTTAGTTTATTTTTACTTTCTTTTATTGTACATGATGGTAGATTGAAGGAACTTGATAACCCTGTTCGTGTACTGCTTTTTTTACCTTTATTACTTTTATTTAGTCATTACCCAGTTAATTTTAAGACAATTATACTCAGTATTCCTGCTGGTGCTGCTATCGCAGGTCTTGTTGCATTTTATGATAGTTTTATTCTAAAGAGTGCTGCTGCATATTCACCTAGATTGTTACAAATTCAAGGGGGTGATATTGCAATGAGTTTAAGTATGTTTTCTTTAGTAACGAGTTTATATTTTTGGGCGCATAAAAAATATTTTGTCATGCTTTTATCCCTTTTTGCCATGTTAGCGGCTATTTTGGGCAGCTTTTTATCCACAGCAAGAGGTGGCTGGATTGGCTTACCTATTGTAATACCATTAATCCTATATTGTTTTAGGCAGAGTTTATCAACAAAATTTATAGTAAGTTTTATTGCTACAGTACTCATCGCAATAGTGAGTGTTGCGATGCTGCCTCAGTTAAAAGTAATGCAGAGAGTATATGAGGCTGAAGAGGAAATTACGGCCTATTTTGTCGAAAATAATAGTAGTACATCCGTTGGGGCACGTTTTGACATGTGGAAAAGTGCCTTATTGATGGCAAAAGAAAAACCAATATTAGGTTGGGGGAGTGAAGGAACGAATACAGAAAGAAAAAAGCAAGTGGAGTTGGGGGTTATTAGCTCATTTGCTGGACAGTTCGAGCATGCTCATAATCAATATTTGGATGATTTATCAAAACGAGGAAGCTTAGGACTATTATCTCTGTTGTGTATATTTCTTGTGCCGCTCTATCATTTTATGCAACACTTAAAGACAGCTTTCTTAGAACAGAAAACGATAGCTTTGCTTGGTATAGTTCATATCATCTCAACAATGTTTTATTGTATTAGCCAAAGCTTTTTCACTCATAATTCTGGCAATGTATTTTATTTTTTCCTGATTCTGATCTTTTATGGTGCATTAAAAGCATTTGAAGTAAAAAAAATAGAAAAATAAGGTGTTTTTGAACACCTTATTTTTTATAATTCTTGTTTATTTTGTTTAATAAATTAATACGGCAGCCCAAACAACTAATACATTCATCATTGCAATGAACACCGCAGCAGAACCAAAATCTTTTGCTCTACCTGACAATTCATGATGTTCTAGCCCAACTCGATCAACTACTGATTCGATAGCACTATTGACTAATTCAAACGCGAGTACTAATAGTAATGAACCGAGCATGATTGCGATTTCAATGCCATTTTCGGCTAACCAAAATGCAAGTGGCACAAGAAATAAAGCCGCAAAAAGCTCATGGCGAAAAGCTGTTTCAAATTTGACCGCACTTTTTAATCCCTTAAGTGAGTAGCCCGTAGCTTTGATTAAATGAGTAAGACCTGTTGTTTTATACATTTTCATTATCCTCAGGTTGACGCATTAGAGGCGTTTAGCTTCAATGACATCTTCTAATTTTGCTAATCGAGTCAGAATTTTACTTAAAATTTGTACATTATTCAGCTCAATTTCCATATCAATTGTTGCTACTTGTTTTTTAGTATCTGTCCGACTAGATACACCAAGTACGCTAATTTTATCGTTTGCTAATACTGTTGTAATATCACGTAAAAGTCCATTACGATCGCTGGCTACAACTCGAATACTAATTTTAAAGCCACTTGCATAATTTTCTCCCCAAACAGATTCTACTACACGTTCGGGATGAGCATTTTGTAGTTCAAGGAATTGCTCACAATCACTACGGTGGATTGAAATACCTCTTCCCATCGTAATATAGCCCATGATGTGATCGCCAGGAATAGGTTGACAACAGCGTGCAATATGATGCATCAAGTTACCTACACCCTCAACAATCACGTAACCTTTTGGTTTCTCTTTTTGTTGATTATTTGCCGCACTTTTACTTGTGACATGGCGTAATATTTCTTCATCAACTTCTTGTGCAGTTGTTTTAATCAGTTTATTTTGCAAGAAATTCATTAAGTGGTTAAGGCGAATATCTCCACCACCTAAACCTGCATATAAATCCTCTAAATTTTTTAGGTTATAGCGTGGTAATGCATGTTGCTCTATTTGTTTTAGAGTAATGTTTAAACGCGCGATTTCGTTATCCAACATATCTTTACCTGCTGGAATATTTTTATCTCGATCTTGCTTTTTAAACCAAGCATGAATTTTGGCTCTTGCTTTTGCAGTATGTGTGAAACCAAGATTTGGATTCAGCCAATCTCGACTAGGGTTAGGATTTTTTTGTGTAATGATATCAATTTGATCTCCCATTTGAAGCTGGTAGGTGAACGGTACAATTCTTCCTCCTACTTTAGCGCCAATACAACGGTGACCAATTTCGCTATGAATACTATAAGCAAAATCTAACGGTGTTGAGCCTGTTGGGAGGTCAACAACTTCTCCTTTAGGAGTAAAGACATAAACACGATCATCAAACACCTGACTACGCATTTCTGCCATAATTTCACCTGAATCGGTAATATCATCTTGCCATGCAAGTAATTTGCGTAACCAAGCAATTTTTTCTTCATAACCAGAGCGTCCACCTACAGCACCTTCTTTATATTTCCAATGTGCAGCGACACCAAGTTCTGCATCATCATGCATTTGCTGTGTGCGGATTTGGACTTCAATAGGCTTTCCACCTTGTCCTAATACAACAGTATGGATAGATTGATAGCCATTTGGTTTTGGATTTGCAACATAATCATCGAATTCTTTAGGGATGTGTTTGAAATGAGTATGGACAATACCGAGAGCAGAATAGCAGTCTTGTAATTTTTGTACAATAATACGTACAGCACGAACATCATATAAATCACTGAACTCTAAGTGTTTTTTTTGCATTTTTCGCCAAATACTATAGATGTGTTTTGGTCGTCCATAGACTTCTACATTGTCAATATTGTGTTTTAAATAACTACTTAATTCAGCAACAAAATCTGCAATATATTGTTCGCGATCTAATCGACGTTCTTGTAATAGTTTTGCAATACTACGATATTGCTCAGGATGTAGATAACGGAAACAGTAGTCCTCAAGCTCCCACTTAAGTTGTCCAATACCTAATCTATTTGCTAGTGGTGCATAAATATTAGCACATTCTTTTGCCGCCAGTACTTTATCTTCTTCAGAACAATTTTGTTCAGCATCACGTAGAAAAGTAATACGTTCAGCCAGTTTTATAATGACACAACGGAAGTCATCTACCATTGCTAATAGCATACGGCGTACATTATCAACTTGTGAGTTATTTGCAGATTGGCTCGCATTGAGTTGGCGAATATTATCCATCTCAATTACGCCTTTTGCTAATTTACCAATATTAGTACCAAATTCTTCACTAATTTGAGTAAGTTCAACGAGCCTATGCTGAATGATAGGGTACAACATAGCTGTTAGTAAGCTATCTGCATCCATATTTAAACTATATAGAATTTCGACCATCTCAACACCAGAATTTAGGGAACAAATGGACTGTTCATTAACTTGGGCTGAAATTTGTTGTGAATAATGCCATGCGCGAATAAGGCTTTCTTTGACTGGTTGTGCTAATTCTAATTGGCCACACCATGTTTCAATCCTAAAATCTTTTGGATTGACTAAATGAGAACTTCGTACTGCAACCATAATCTACCCTTATTCTTTTTCAAATAAACTGACGGATTCTAAGTGTCCTGTATTAGGAAACATATCAATCATTGCGACTTTTTTAAGTCGATAGCCAAATTGTTGTAAAATTTCAGTATCTCGTATTAACGTCGCTGGGTTACAAGATACATATAAGATTTTTTCTGCATTTAGTTCGCATAATGCCTTGAGTGCGAAGGCCGCACCACTGCGAGGTGGATCGAGTAAGATTTTATTAAATTGTTGTGTAGCCCAGCTCTGATCTGCAAAAGATTTATCTAAATCTGCTTGGTAAAATTGGACATTCTTACGTTGGTTTTGTTCCGCATTTTTTTGGGCTTTATGCACCATTTCCTCTACACCTTCGATACCAACAACATGTTGAGCTCGATAGCTTAAGGGAATTGTAAAGTTACCCATGCCACAGAATAAATCTAACACATGATCTGTTTCTTTCAGTTCCAACCAGTCTAATGCCATATTGACCATTTTACTATTTAACAATGGATTTACTTGAATAAAATCACGCACATCAAAATGTAATTGGAGTTTATCAAGCTGATAATAAGGTAACTGACCATAGACGTGTTGTAGTTGATGGTCATCTTGTAAAAATAGCATTAACTGTTGTTTTTCAGCAAATTCCAACAATAAAGAGCGGTCTGTTTTACTCAAATTTCCGCTGTGACGTAATAACATAGCAATACCATTATCCGCTTTTACAAGTTCGATATGCCCTAAGTTGTTTGGAGTAGACCACATTGCAAACAGATTATGTAATTTAGGTATTAGTTGACTTAATACGTTTTCTAATACATCACATTGCTGAACGTGAATAATTTGCTGTGAGTTTTTTTGCCGAAATCCAATGTCGAGTTGGTTTTTGCTTTGATTGTATTTCATGCTTAGCTTAACTCTGCGTCGATAATGCCATTGTTCTCCTGTTAGCATAGGCATCAACATAGCTTGTGGCTGCAGTTTCGTCAAACGTTGGAATAATGCTTTTTGTTTAGTCTCTCGTTGCAGCTCTAGTGGAATATGTTGGCTTTGACAACCACCACATTTGCCATAATATGGGCATTTAGGTTGTTGTCTTTTAGGATTAGTCTGTAAGATTTTAGATGCACTGCCTTGTCCATATTGACGTTTTTCCTCAATGATACGGACTTCCACTTTTTCTCCAGGTAATGCATTTTCAATAAACCACGTTTTGCCTTGTACTTTTGCAACACCGACACCTTGATAATCTAAATCAAGAATGTATGTAATAAATGTTTTCTTGTTTTTGGGTGGCTGTTTATGAGTGTAAAGTAAAACCATAGTCTATTTCTGATATAACATATATTGAGTAAATAACTCTCGGCTTTTCAATGGTTTATTCCCTAAATAAGGTTTCAGTGCAATCCGAGTAAAACGCTTCGCTGCTTGTAGAGTCGCAGCGTTATTAAATTGACGAGCTTCAAATGCAAGTAGCTCACGTCCATAAAAAGTTAAATTATCTTTAATTAATGAAGCAATGAATCCTTTTTCCTCACGGTAACGATAGGTCATATTTTCATCCACCACTTCACCAGAGCCTGCACAATGGCAAAAATCTACTCCATAGCCTAAAGTTTGCAGGAGTTGAAACTCAAAATAACGTAAGCTAGGTTCGACTTGTTGTGGCGCTCTTGCTAATTCAGTTAAACAATGGAGATAATCTTGAAAAAGTTGAGGATAGGCAGTCTCAGGCTCAAGTACACGACTAATTAATTCATTAATATAAAATCCACTATATAATGCGACATGTTGTAATGGTAACGCAATTGCTGCGGGTTCAACTTTAGTTAATGTTTTTAATTCAGCACGACCTGTCCAACGTAATAATAATGGCGTGAAAGGCTGTAATACGCCTTTTAGCGAAGAGCGTTTTGAACGAGCGCCTTTCGCAAGTACAGTTACACGTCCAGTTTCTTCAGTGAATAAATCAACTAATAAGCTGGTTTCGCTATAAGCTCTGCGATGTAATACAAAGCCACGTTGCCAGTTTTCGATAATATGCCTCATTTCTGCTAAATTAAGTCTCGCGTATTTTATCAGATTTTTGATTACTCTTTTTACTCTTTATAATTTATTTTCATCATCAAAAGATAAAAAAAGTGCGGTAATTTATACCGCACTTGAGTTTATTAGATAAGCGTTAATTAATTTTACCAAATTGACCATTTTGTACATCATACATTGCCTGTATAAGCTCATCGTTTGTGTTCATCACAAATGGGCCATAGCCAGCGATAGGTTCATTAAGTGGCTCACCTGTTAAAATGAGTAGTTTCACATCATTATTAGCTTCAATATGTACATTCTTGCCACCTCGCTCAAACGTAATTAATTCACCACGACGTGCTATATCCTCATTATTTACTTGTATTGTGCCATCAAGTACCAAAATAATCAGGTTATGGCTTTCTGGTACATTATAAGTGTAAGCTTTGCCTGCATTCATTTTTACATCCCACATATTGATTGGGCTAAAAGTTGTAGCAGAACCAGTGACATCATTTAATTCTCCCGCAATAATACGAACATAGCCTGCATTATCAGCCAATTCAATAACAGGAATATCTGTAGATTTAATTGCTTGATATTTAGCGGGGGTCATTTTATGTTTCGCAGGTAGGTTTACCCATAGCTGTACCATTTCAAACATTCCACCTTCACGTGAGAATTTCTCGGAATGAAATTCTTCATGCATAATGCCGGCACCAGCTGTCATCCATTGGACATCTCCTGTCTCAATGATACCGCCACCCCCAGTAGAATCAGCATGTTGGACTTCACCTTGATAAGCAATGGTCACTGTCTCAAATCCTCTGTGTGGATGTTCACCAACACCACGAAAATCACTTTTACGTCCACCATCAAAATAACGTGGAGGGTTATAATCCATTAATAAAAAAGGATCTACATTTTTTTCTTTATCTTGATAACTGAACATTGATTGGACATGGAAACCATTACCAACCCAATGTTTTGCTGGTGCATAGTGAACTTGTGCAACTTTTTTCATTTTGTCCTCTCTTAGTTAAGTCATTAATTTTTCTTAGCGATTTCGCATAAGTGTGGTTATTATATATTTTCATTTTTATTTATAAATGGCATATTTGTTTAAATATTATTAACAAATAGTTGATTATTGTGTGGGATATACACGGATTTATCTGACTGAAAATAGGCTTTTCTGATATGATAGCTAACAAGATAATTTAACGAATTAATATTATGAGAATACCAAGAATTTATCACCCAACTTTATTACAACAAGTGAAATATTGTACATTAAGTGATGATGCTGTTAATCATGTTAGTCGAGTTTTACGTATGCAAGTTGGTGAGCGGTTAGAATTGTTTGATAGCAGTAATTATACTTATGCGGCTGTTATCACTCAGTTAAGTAAAAAAATGGTGGAAGTTGAAATCTTAGATCAACAGTTAGATGATCGTGAAAGCCCTCTTAAAATTCACTTAGGACAAGTTATTTCACGAGGTGAGCGAATGGAATTTACCATCCAAAAATCTGTTGAGTTAGGAGTAAATATTATCACACCGTTATGGTCCGAACGCTGCGGTGTGAAGTTGGATGCCGAACGTATGGATAAAAAAATTCAACAGTGGCAAAAAATTGCAATTGCAGCTTGTGAACAATGTGGACGTAACATTGTGCCTGAAATTCGCCCAATGATGAAATTACAGGATTGGTGTGCAGAAAAAGATGGGAGTTTAAAGTTGAATTTACATCCCAAGGCCCAATATTCAATTCGTACTCTACCTGAAATCCCAGCAGAAGGCATACGGTTATTGATTGGGGCTGAAGGTGGATTATCTGCACAGGAAATTAGGCAAACTGAGCAACAGGGGTTTACTCAAATATTATTAGGAAAGCGTGTATTGCGTACTGAAACAGCTGCATTAGCAGCGATTACTGCATTGCAAATTTGTTTTGGTGATTTAGGATAAAAGAGATGATGGAATTACAAGACCATTTTTTAATTGCTATGCCACAAATGGAAGACGATTATTTTTCTCATTCTGTGGTCTATATTTGTGAGCATAATGAGCAAGGTACAATGGGGTTAGTTCTTAACCAACCCACTGATCTCAGTATTGCAGAACTTTGTGCCAAGATGAATTTTATGATGAAAACTAACCGCACTTATGGTGATGATTTAGTGTTAGCTGGAGGACCTGTCAATATTGAGCGTGGTTTTATTCTACATACTCAAGCTGGGCAAGATTTCAAACATAGTTATAAAGTAACAGATCATTTATCGCTCACTACTTCTGCTGATATTATTGATACTTTTGGTACACAAAATGCACCTGAAAAATATTTAGTGGCTTTGGGTTGTGCTAGTTGGACACCAAACCAGTTAGAAAATGAGATTGCTAATAATGATTGGTTAGTTGTCCCTGCTAATGATCGTATTTTATTTGACGTACCTTATGAAGAAAGATGGTTAGAGGCTAATTTGTTATTAGGTATTCGACATCATAATTTAGTCTATCAAGCGGGACATTGCTAATGGCGATTACTGCACTTGCATTTGATTTTGGTACAAAAAGTATTGGTTGTGCGGTAGGGCAAAGTATTACTGGCACAGCACAAGCATTACCTGCATTTAAAGCAAAAGATGGGATTCCTAATTGGCAACAAGTTGAACAGTGTTTAATGGAGTGGAAACCTAATATTATTATTGTAGGTTTACCCCTAAATATGGATGGTTCAGAACAAGATCTCACGCTAAGGGCAAAAAAATTTGCTAACCGTTTACATGGGCGATTTGGTATTCGAGTCGAATTACAAGATGAGCGTTTAACCACGGTACAAGCGAGGGCTGAAATTTTTGAGTATGGAGGTTATCGAGCATTAGATAAAAGCAAAGTCGACAGTATTTCAGCCTGCCTTATTTTAGAGAGTTGGTTTGAAGAAAATAATAGATTAAATAAAAATTAATCTTTAACTCATCGTACCTTTAATAAAATTGCTTCTTTTTGTCTATATTTTATCTAACTTTGGTTGATTTTATCAAAAAAAATTATAAAATTTGCGCCCCTTTAAGTTTAAGGATAAATATAAGGAGATGCAATGAAAAGGTTCTTACCTAGTCTTTTATTGTTGGGACTAGTAGCTTGTTCATCTAATCAGCAGATGTGTAATTGTCCTCAATCTGAATCTCAAACTCAAACTGATTTAGCTACACCATCTTCAACAGCAATACAATTTAAAACGTTACTCTCAAATATACCTTCAACACCATTTAATGTACTTCATTCATCTTATTCAGATGAACAACAGAAAGAAAAAACACCAGAACCTAGATTATTGAGTGGATTGACTCAGCCTGCTCCTCGTTCTAAAGGAGGGGATACGTTAGTATCGCCATCAGATTCATCAAATTTTATGACACTTATGGGGCAAAATGGCACCGTATTAACAGTGTGGGCTTTGGCAAAACGTAATTGGCTATGGGCATATGCCAATATAGATTCACAAGATTTTGGCATGATTCGCAATTGGAAAATGGAGCATGCTAAACATCGAGAGTTTTTTCGTTTTGTTAACCAATCTTTAGGTACATGTATAGAAGCTTATCAGAATGGTCTTATTCATGATACATGTAATCTCAATAAACTCGCTCAAGAGTTTGAGTTGTTGCCGACAGATAGTGGTGCATTTGTGATAAAAAGCGCGGCGCAAGGAAATTGTGTTACTTATAATCCAGTCAGTACAACAAATTATTCCACTATCACTTTATCAAAATGTGATGGTTCAACAACACCATTACGAGATCAAACATGGTACCTAGCTCCCCCGCTATTAAATGCGACTGCGATTAATTAAAACTAAGGAGTTAATATGCAATGGATAAAGCAATTAAGCCTCATTTTTTGTACTGTCTTAGTGAGTTTTTCAAGTTATGCTAATTTAAGTGATTTCAAAGTAGCGACTTGGAACTTACAAGGGTCTTCTGCCGCAAATGAAAGTAAATGGAATATCAATGTTCGTCAGTTATTATCGGGTGAACAGGGAGCTGATGTTTTAATGGTCCAAGAGGCGGGTACTTTGCCGAGTACCGCTGTTAGAACCTCTAGAGTGATTCAGCATGGAGGAACTCCGATCGATGAATATACTTGGAATTTGGGTACAACTTCTCGTCCAAATACAGTTTATATTTATTATTCTCGTCTAGATGTTGGTGCAAATAGAGTAAATTTAGCTATAGTATCTCGTCGTCAAGCAGATGAGGCTTTTGTTGTACATTCAGATTCTTCAGTGCTTCAAGCTCGTCCAGCAATTGGGATTCGTATTGGCACGGATGTCTTTTTTACAGTACATGCTTTAGCTACAGGTGGCTCTGATGCTGTGAGTTTAATTCGTAATATTTTTACCGCCTTTAATCAAACACCAGAAAGACGAAGATATAGTTGGATGGTTGTTGGTGATTTTAATCGCGCACCTGTTAACTTAGAGGTTGCCTTAAGACAAGAACCTTCAGTAAGTGAAAATACTATTATTATTGCACCAACAGAACCAACTCATCGTTCTGGTAATATTTTAGATTATGCGATCTTACATGATGCAAACCTACCACGTAGGGAGCAAGCTCGTGAGCGTATTGGTGCCAGTTTAATGTTAAACCAGCTACGTTCACAAATTACCTCTGATCATTTTCCAGTGAGTTTTGTTCGCGATCGTTAAGGTGGATATGATGAAAAAATATGTATTGAGTTTACTATTAAGTATGATATTTGCATTGCCAAGTTATGCAGAGTCTAATCCTGATCCGACAACTTATCCTGATGTAGAGTTATCACCACCTCCACGTATTAGTTTGCGTAGTTTATTTACGGGAGAACCAATTAGTAATGATCATTATGGAAAGAGTAGTCCTTTGAATAAACACTGGGAATTAGTGGATTATACAGGTACAGCTTATGAGAAACTACGGGATGGAGGAGTATTAGTTCAATTCAAAGTAGTTGGTGCAGCGAAATGCTTTGCTTTCCAAGGTGTAAGGAATTGTACAGATAAAGATAATACCGTATTCAGCCTTATTCCGACGAATACAGGTGCGTTTCTCATTAAAGATGTGATATTAGGATTTTGTTTAACAAGCCGAGATTTCGCTGATCTTAATCTTGAGCCATGTGGTCGCTCCGTGCGTGATCAATCTTTTTCATTAGCTTATCAATGGGGATTATTACCACCTTTTGGACCAAGTAAAATTTTAGTACCGCCTGTAAAGAAATAGCAGAATAAGATTTTTGATATGACTTTATTTCTTCAACTTAAGTGTTCAGTAAGGGAGTATCATTAAACAGTTTTGCGTACTTCATTTTGTTTTTAGTAACAAGTCACAAGGAAAGTGGATTGAAGTAAGTAAAAAAACACCGCACTGAAAAGTGCGGTGTTATTTTTTATCATTTTCTTAGCAATAAATTATGCTTGACCTTTAACTGCTTTTAATCCCAAGAAAGGTGCTTTATCGCCTAATGCTTCCTCAATACGGATTAATTGGTTGTATTTTGCAATACGATCTGAACGGCTCATTGAACCTGTTTTAATTTGACCAGCGGCAGTACCTACTGCTAAATCTGCGATTGTCGCATCTTCAGTTTCACCAGAACGGTGTGAAATAACAGCTGTGTAGCCTGCATCTTTAGCCATTTTGATTGCTGCTAATGTTTCTGTTAATGAGCCAATTTGGTTAAACTTGATCAAAATAGAATTTGCAATACCTTTTTCGATACCTTCTTTTAAGATTTTGGTATTAGTTACGAATAAGTCATCGCCTACTAATTGTACTTTATCACCTAATACTTTAGTTTGATATGCAAAACCTTCCCAGTCCGATTCATCTTGACCATCTTCGATAGATACGATTGGGTACTCTTTGCATAATTCTTCTAAATAGTGGGTGAACTCTTGAGAAGTGAATGATTTACCTTCACCTTTCATTTCATACATACCATTTTCTTTGTTGTAGAATTCAGATGATGCACAGTCCATCGCTAAAGTTACATCTTTACCTAATACATAACCTGCTTTTTCAACGGCTTCTTTGATACAAGCAAGTGCTGCAGCGTTTGACTCTAAGTTAGGCGCGAAGCCACCTTCGTCACCTACAGCAGTGCTTAACCCTTTGCCTTTTAATACTTTAGCAAGGTTATGGAATACTTCTGCACCAATACGAAGAGCTTCTTTTAATGTTTTTGCACCAACTGGTTGAATCATAAATTCTTGGATATCAACGTTGTTGTCTGCGTGTTCCCCACCGTTGATGATGTTCATCATTGGTAATGGCATAGAATATTGACCTGGAGTGCCGTTTAATTCAGCAATGTGAGCATAAAGAGGTAAACCTTTAGAGGCAGCTGCTGCTTTTGCGTTTGCTAGTGAAACTGCTAAGATTGCATTTGCACCAAATTTAGATTTGTTATCTGTGCCATCTAAATCGATCATGATTTGGTCGATTTCAGCTTGGTTTGATGCATCTTTCCCAACGATAGCTTGCGCAATTTCATTGTTAACTGCTGAAACAGCTTTTAATACACCTTTACCTAAGAAACGTGCTTTATCACCGTCACGTAATTCTAATGCTTCGCGTGAGCCTGTTGACGCGCCAGATGGTGCAGCTGCAAGACCAACAAAACCACCTTCTAAATGTACTTCAGCTTCGACAGTTGGATTACCACGAGAATCGATGATTTCACGACCAATCACTTTAACGATTTTTGCCATTTTGATTTTCCTCTTTAAATGAAAATTAAATTAAAACGAATATTTCTTATCTTAAAATAATTCATTTCGTTTGTCTTCTGGAAAATGCGGATTAATTGATTTACATCTAGTTTTTTATTTGAAAAAGAATAAGCAAAACATAATTTAAATGTTTATGCTGAAATCAGCTCATATAGTAAGAAGCTAGTAGTTATCACCTGTATTTTTTATAAAATAAACGGTTAGGAATCCATCTGATGAAATGATCTTTTATTACATAAAAAACCCTACAAAAATTTGTAGGGTTAATTTTATAGTATATAAAAATCTATTTTTTTTGATTTTCTTTTGCAGCTTTAATAAACCCTGCGAATAATGGATGACCATCACGAGGTGTTGATGTAAATTCTGGGTGGAATTGACATGCAATAAACCAAGGATGATTTGGCACTTCAATAATTTCCACTAATTTCTTATCCGCTGATAGGCCAGTAATTTTTAAACCTGCCTTTTCGATTTGTGGACGTAATACATTGTTTACTTCATAGCGGTGACGGTGGCGTTCTTCAATGGTTTCTGTGCCATAAAGCTCATATGCTTTGCTACCCTCAATTAGATGACATTGCTGGGCGCCTAAACGCATTGTTCCACCTAAATCAGAAGTATCTGAACGTGTTTCAATATTGCCCTCTGCATCTTGCCATTCTGTAATTAAACCCACGACAGGATAGTGACAAGTGCGGTCAAATTCAGTTGAGTTTGCATCAGCCAAACCTGCGACATTCCGTGCGTACTCAATGTAAGCGACTTGCATACCTAAGCAAATGCCCAAATAAGGTACATTATTTTCTCGTGCATATTTCGCGGTTAGTATTTTCCCCTCTACACCACGATGGCCAAAACCACCTGGTACTAAAATTCCATCGACACCCGATAAGACTTCTGTACCTTTTGTTTCGACATCTTGTGAATCAATATATTTGATATTCACGTTTAAACGATTCTTAAGGCCAGCATGTTTTAAAGCTTCGTTGACAGATTTATATGCATCAGGCAATTCAGTATATTTGCCGACCATCCCAATAGTAACATCACCTGTTGGGTTAGCTTCTTGATATAAGACTTGTTCCCATTCAGAAAGATCCGCTTCAGGACAATCGAAATGGAAACGTTGGCAGATGAAGTCATCTAAACCTTGCGATTTTAATAATGCAGGAATTTGATAAATTGAATTAACATCTTTTAATGAAATGACGGCTCTTTCTGGCACATTACAAAATAAAGCAATTTTAGCTCGTTCATTTGGTGGGATCATTCGATCTGAGCGACAAACTAATACATCGGGTTGAATGCCAATAGATAACAGTTCTTTTACAGAATGTTGCGTTGGTTTCGTTTTAACCTCACCAGCAGTTGGGATATATGGGACGAGTGTTAAATGCATAAATAAAGTGCGTTCACGTCCTACTTGCACTGCTAATTGACGCAAAGCTTCTAAGAAGGGTAACGATTCGATATCACCAACAGTCCCACCAACTTCAACAATTGCAATATCATGTCCCGCGGCCCCTTCAATAACACGGGATTTAATTTCATTAGTAATATGTGGAATAACTTGAATTGTTGCACCTAGATAATCGCCACGACGTTCTTTCCGTAATACTTCAGAGTAAATTTTTCCTGTCGTAAAGTTATTACGCTTTGTCATTTTTGTACGAATAAAACGCTCGTAGTGGCCTAAGTCTAAATCTGTTTCTGCACCGTCTTGAGTAACGAAGACTTCACCATGTTGAGTGGGACTCATTGTACCTGGATCCACATTAATATAAGGATCTAGTTTTAGCATGGTTACATTTAAACCACGAGCCTCTAAAATTGCTGCTAATGATGCCGCTGCAATACCTTTACCTAGGGAAGATACAACACCACCCGTTACAAAAATATAATTTGTAGCCATATGAAACCTAATTGTTGAGATGGAAAATAGATTGAATGAGTAATCAAGACGGGAGAGTAGTTTACAGTAAAGGCTACATTAACTCAATCGTTGTAATGTGTTTTCTCTTAAGTTGTTGTTTGAGGAAATAGAATAAACATCTTATTTTTACTGCTTATCTAGAGTATGTTCAAATATTTGAGATAATTTAAGCATATATATTTTAGTGTATTTTATAGGTTGTGGCTATTTTTTATAGTATAATCGAAAGTTTTTATATTCTATATAGATTAAAAGGCTTTTCTTTTTTATACGTTTGAGGTTTTATATGAACAAAAACACATTTATAGTTGGCTTTATGTTATTTGCCATCTTTTTTGGTGCAGGGAACTTAATTTTTCCACCTAAGTTAGGGTTTGAAAGTGGCTTAGGGTTTTGGCCTGCTATTTTGGGTTTTGTAACAACAGGAGTAGGGCTTCCATTATTGGGTATTTTAGTTGCAACTCGTTATGAAGGTGGATATAAAAAAGCGTTAGAAGATATTCATCCTTGGATTTCCATCTTATTATTAGGTGCAATTTATTTAACGATTGGTCCTTTTTTTGCTATTCCTCGTACAGCAGCCACAGCATTTGATATGGCAGTGATTCCTTTTATTGGGGGGGCTGACACTGTTGCGTTATTCCTTTTTACCCTCGTTTATTTTGGTATCACATTATGGGTTAGTTTAAACCCAACCAAAATGGTTGATCGTATCGGTGCTATTTTAACACCAGTACTGTTAATCGCTATTATTGCTCTTGTTGTTCGTATGGCAACAATTTTAATGGGAGGAGAATATATAAATACTTCAACAGGTATGAATAATCCATTAGTAACAGGTTTTATTGAAGGTTATCAAACAATGGATGTATTAGCCTCTTTTGCTTTTTCTGTTGTTGTTATGAATGCAATTCGAGCGAAAAGTGATAAAAACAGTAGCTTTATTAAGCAAGCAACATTAGCAAGTATTGTTGCAGCCATGGCACTTGCTTTCATCTATATTGCGATTGGTTGGATTGGTAACAACATGCCTCTAAGCACAGAGACTCTGGCTGAAGTATCTGAGAAAGGGCAAAACTTAGGGGTATTTATTTTAAATGAATCTACAACTCAATCTTTTGGTGCTTTAGGTCGGAGCTTACTTGGATTGATCGTAACTCTTGCTTGTTTAACCACTGCAATTGGTTTAGTTGTTGCGACGTCATCTTATTTTAATAGTATTTTCCCAAGAATTTCTTATCGTAATTATGCTATCTTATTTACATTAATTGGTTTTGGTCTAGCTAATCAAGGATTAAATGCAGTGATTAGTAAGTCGGTACCAGTATTACTTGTGCTTTATCCGATTTCTATGACAGCCATGTTGTTATTATTAGTTAATTTAGTAATGCCATTACCAAAATTAGCTAAAGGTTTGTCAATTGTACTTGTAGCCATTATTTCTATTCTTTCTGTGATGGGATCTCCATTAATCGACAATTTACCGTTAAAAGCTTATTCTATGGAATGGCTACCATTTGCTATTTTAGGCTGTGTGATTGGTTTGATTATTGCAAAAGTGAGAGCTAATCAACCATTAAATAAGGCTGTTTAAAATAATTTCTTTTTGATAAGAGTCATAATCTGCACTTTAAAGTTTCACTGTTAATTTGAGTGCAGATTTTTTATTCTGATTAAATGCTGAGCAGAATTAATAGTTTCACTACATTTTAGTCACAATAACACCGAAATGACCTGAGTTTGTAAGTGAATAATGAAATAATTTAAACAGTTATTCATGATGACCATGAATATAAAGTGGAAAATTAAAAAGGAGTAAATTTGATATTTTATCAAATTTACTCCTTTTTATTATGTCTGATGAAGGAAAGAGAGGTTACTTGTAGCACATTTCGTGCTTATTTCACTCGTGCTAAATAAGCTTTTTCTGCTTGCTCATCGAATATTTCTTGTTTATCAGTTAATACAAATCCCTCTAGTTCTTCTGCGATACTTTTTGCTGCACGAATCATCATACGCAGATTCATCAAATCATTTCCCTCAGAAGGAAGCTGCATAAATAGTGCAATCCCAACAGTTGAAAAATCATACATATTATAATCAAAAGTACCTGGTTGTTGGATATTCGCAACACTAAACAAGACTGGGCTATTTACACTTAAATCAGAATGACGATGGTAAATGTTATGTTCACCAAATAAAAATCCTAATTCATCAAGAATTTTTGCTAATTTTGCACCCTGAAATACATAATTTTCAGGTGCAACAACATACATCATTACAAAAGATGATTGTTCGTTTATCTCTGCGTTAGATTCGATTTTTTTCGCCTCATGTCGTTTTTCCTCTGCGATTTCACTTTCTTCTCGTAATGATGCAAGCGTGACAGAAGGCGATTGTTGTGCTAACTCAGCTAATTGTTGGCGTAATTCATCAGAGTGAGTATCAATGCCATCTTCTTGATCAGCATAGCTTTCAGCCTCTGCAATGGTCGTTAAAACGGGTGAGGGTGTTTGGGAAACAGGTTCAATACTCGCTTGATAAATAGGTTGTTCTATATTTGGTAGACTGATTTTAATGTTTTCAAGAGCTTGTTCAACAGCTTGTTGTTCATGTACAAGTTGCTGTTCTGCTTCAAAAGTAAAAGTATGCTGTTGTGGCTCTGGCGCTGTTTGGGTAGATAGATTATAAGTTTGTGTCTCTGGCGAAGGAGATTGAACAGATACAATTGTGTTTGACTCTGTAGCACTTATTTCTGATGTATTAGGTGCTTGGACATGTGCGGGCGGTTCTCTTAAACGAGAATCCCGAGTAAAGGTATTGGCATTTTTAAAGTATTGTGATTTTTCACGACGGTTTGCCCATAGCCCATGTACCACTAAGATAATTAAAGCGATAATACCTAAAATAATTAAAATTGTATTTAAATCCATTACCCATTCCTCGCCATTATTAAAGGGATAAAATCCGCATAAGCTTATCATATTTTCTAAAGCTTGTTTAACATTTGTTATCTGGATATTTTCATCTAAAAATAAACAGATTATCTAGTTATAGCGAGGATGTGAAAATAAGGTGAAGAGCAAGATGTATTTTGTATTCTGGAGAATGTGATGAGCTATTTATAGGAGATTAGAGGACTATTTTAAATCTTCACTATAGTGTGATATTTGTATCGATTAAGAAGCATGAGAAAATTGATTTTTTAAAGCGCACTTTGTATCCTAACTGCTTTGTGTATTTACGGGGAGCAATAATGTTACAACAATCTGAAGTTAAACAAGGGTTCCATTATTTTATGATGGGGTGGCATTTAATTACTCAAAAGGGGCTACGTCGTTTTGTCGTGATGCCAATTTTGTTAAATGTTGTATTACTAACAGGTCTATTTTGGCTATTCATTACGCAAATTGAGCGTATGATTGATAGCGTAATAAGTTACATTCCAGAATGGTTAAGCTGGCTGAGTTCGATTTTGCTAGTTTTATCTATTTTGATGATTTTAATTTTCTTCTATTTTATTTTCACAGCACTATCAGGTTTTATTGCTGCACCATTTAATGGCTTATTGGCTGAAAAAGTAGAAAAAATGCTTACTGGTGAGGTTGTTATTGAAGGAAGTATCTGGGATTTTCTCAAAGATATTCCTCGCATGCTCGCACGTGAATGGCAAAAGCTAACGTATAGTTTACCTAAGCTGATCGTTTTGTTTTTATTAGGACTTATTCCTTTTTTAGGACAAAGTATTATTCCTGTGATAACCACAGCTTTTACAGCTTGGATGATGGCTATACAGTATTGTGACTACCCATTTGATAATCATAAAGTCCCTTTTTTTGTGATGAAAGAAGAGCTTGCTACTAAGCGGACATTAAGTTTAACGTTTGGTGGTTTAGTTATGTTGTGTACATTTATTCCATTAGTGAATTTAGTCGTTATTCCTGTGGCTGTTTGTGGTGCTACAGCTATGTGGGTTGATAACTTTCGTGAGCATTTAGGATTGCATAAACAAATATTACCAACGAATACAGTGAGAGCTTTAAGTAAGGCTAGTTCAGAAATCGTAAAATAGTATTTAGTTATAAAATATAGCAAATGACTATTTTTTCTAGAAGTTAACTTATGTTAGAAATAACTTACTTAACATGTAATTTGCAATGGATTGAATCTAAAAGGAAAATAAAATGACTATTTATGCAGATAATTCTTATTCTATAGGTAATACCCCATTAGTACGACTAAAACATTTTGGTCAAAATGGCAATATTGTTGTTAAAATTGAGGGACGAAATCCAAGTTTTAGTGTCAAGTGCCGTATTGGTGCGAATATGGTATGGCAAGCAGAAAAAGATGGGTTACTTACAAAAGAGAAAGAAATTGTTGATGCAACTAGTGGTAATACAGGAATAGCATTAGCTTATGTGGCTGCTGCACGTGGTTATAAGCTCACATTGACTATGCCAGAAACGATGAGTACTGAACGTAAGCGTTTATTGCGTAGTTTAGGTGTAAATTTAGTACTCACTGAAGGCTCTAAAGGAATGAAAGGTGCAATTGAAAAAGCTGAAGAAATTGTCGCCTCTGAGCCTCAGCGTTATATCATGTTAAAACAGTTCGAGAATCCTGCTAATCCAGCAGTTCATCAACAAACAACAGGACCAGAGATTTGGCGTGATACTGAAGGTAAAATCGATGTATTAGTTGCAGGTGTCGGCACTGGTGGGACAATTACAGGTACTAGTCGTTATATTAAATTAGAACAAGGTAAACAAATTTTATCTGTTGCAGTTGAGCCTAAAGAATCACCTATCATTACTCAGGCGTTAGCAGGTGAGAGCTTACAACCCGGTCCACATAAGATTCAAGGCATTGGAGCAGGCTTTATTCCTAAAAACCTAGATCTTTCTTTAATTGATTTAGTTGAAACGGTGAGTAGTGATGAAGCTATTGCCACTGCGCGTCGTTTAATGGCAGAAGAAGGGATTTTAGGAGGCATTTCTTCTGGTGCAGCAGTTGCGGCAGCAGATCGTTTAGCTAAATTACCTGAATTTAAAGATAAATTGATTGTTGTTATTCTTCCATCTGCTTCAGAGCGTTATTTAAGTACAGCACTATTTGAAGGGATAGAGAGCTGATTTAATATTATCCTATCATGATAAGAGCGGTCGAAGTTTAACAAAATTTAGCCGCTCTTTTTTAGTCGAAATACTTGAATCTATTTATTCTGATGTTCTAAATAGAGCCATTCTGCAACTTGTTTTGCATAGTAAGTTAAGATTCCATCAGCACCTGCGCGTTTGAAGCAAAGTAATGACTCCATGATACATTCTTTTTCTTTTAGCCATCCATTTTGGATTGCTGCTTGGTGCATAGCGTATTCTCCAGATACTTGATAAGCAAAAGTTGGTACGCCAAAATGTGTTTTTACACGGTAAACTAAATCTAAATATGGCATACCAGGCTTCACCATCACCATATCAGCGCCTTCTTGTAAGTCCAAAGCAACTTCTTGTAGTCCTTCATCGCTATTAGCAGGATCGAGTTGATACGTTTTTTTATCGCTACCTTTTAAGTTAGCTGCTGAGCCGACCGCATCACGGAATGGTCCATAGTAGTGAGAGGCATATTTAGCAGAATATGCCATGATTAGTGTGTTAGTGAAACCATTATCTTCGAGTGAATGACGAATTTTTCCAATTCTTCCATCCATCATATCACTTGGTGCAACAATATCTGCGCCAGCTTGGGCATGAGAAAGTGCTTGCTTAACTAATATATCGCTAGTGATGTCATTTAGTACATAACCATTTTCATCAATAATACCGTCTTGACCATGAACAGTATAAGGATCAAGTGCGATATCAGTTAACACGCCTAGTTGTGTTGGATATTTGGCTTTTAAAGCTTTTACTGCGCGTTGTACTAATCCATTTGGATTGTAAGCCTCTTCTGCCATTAAGGATTTTTTAGTTTGCTCAATAACGGGAAAAAGAGCGATAACAGGAACGCCATATTTGACTAAAAAGTCAGCTTCAAGCAAAAGTTGGTCAATAGTTAATCGTTCAACGCCTGGCATAGAGGAGACTGGTTCACGATAATTCTCACCTTCAAGAATAAACACTGGATAGATGAGATCATCAGCAGTTAATTTATTTTCTGCCATCAAGCGGCGACTAAATTCTTGTTTACGCATACGACGTAATCGGCGTTGTGGGAAGCCTGTAAAAATTTGTTTAGTCATATTTATTCCTTACTGATGAGAAAAAGGGGCTGTTTGCCCCTTTGCTAATTTATTGATTGATCTTCAGTTTCATCTTTTGGACGGTAAAAACGTGCAAAAATAACACCTAGCTCAAACAGCAACCACATTGGTATAGCAAGTAGAGTTTGTGAAAAAATATCTGGTGGTGTAAGTAGCATACCAATAACAAATGCAGCTACGATAATATATGGGCGTTTTACTTTTAAATCCTCTGGAGTAGTGACACCTGTCCAACAAAGCAAAATGATAGCGATAGGGACTTCAAAACAAACACCAAAAGCAAGAAAAATTGTCAATACAAAATCTAAGTAACTACTGATATCTGTTGCAATAGCAACACCCGCAGGGGCCGTTTTTGTTAAAAAGCCGAATACTAATGGAAAGACTATATAATAAGCAAAAGCCACACCTAAATAAAATAACAATGTACTAGAAAATAGGAGTGGATAAATAAGACGCTTTTCATGTTGATATAAAGCGGGCGCAACAAATGCCCACAGTTGATATAACAAATAGGGTACAGAAATAAAGACTGCAACAACGGCTGTTAATTTTATTGGAGTAAAAAAAGGTGTTGCAATATTAGTTGCTATCATGCTGGCACCAGATGGCAACACATCGACCAATGGTGAGGCAACAAAGTTATAAATATCATTAGCAAAATAAACTAACCCACAAAATACGACCGCCACAAAGATAATAGATCGTAATAAACGATCACGTAATTCCATTAAATGGCTAATTAGGGGCTGAGATTCTTCAACGCTCATTATATTTTCTTATCTTGAATTTCAGTTTGAGGTTTAAGTTCAGTTGCAAGTATAGACGCATCATAATCATCGGTATAGTACTGTTGAATATGTGCCATTTCATCATGTTCTTCAGCTAACTCTGCTTGCTCTGCTGGAGAGAGCTCAGCAAATTGTTCCTTTTCTGCAGACTCAATATTGTTTGGTTCTGAAGATGGTATTGATTGCTCTGCCACTGTTTTCATTTGTTTGATTTGTTCTTCAATTGTCGTATTCGTTTCTGCTGCTTTTCGTTCCAGTTCTACACGCATTTTTTCAGCAGAAGCTTTTAGATCTTCGACCGTTTGACTTAAATCAGGTGAGAGTTGTTTTAAATTAAATTCTTCCGCCTTTTTTATGCTTTCTTGTAATTCTTGCAATTTGAGCTCTTGTTTAAGTTCATTTTGCACATTTGACGCTAAACCACGGATAGTTGCAACCCACCCCATCACTGTTCGAATTGCAACAGGCATACGTTTAGGACCAAGTACAACTAAGCCTATTATAAGAATCAGAAAGAGTTCAGAAAAACCAATGTCAAACATTATACTTGTTCTTTATCTTTTACTTTTTCTGTATTTGTCGCAGTTTCACTTTCGTCTTTTAAAGATTTGAATTCTGCATCTTTTGGTTCATCCGCCATTGCTTTTTTGAAACCTTTTACAGATTCGCCTAAATCAGAACCAAGAGTTCTTAATTTTTTTGTGCCAAACAATAAAACGACGATCGCGACAACGATAAGGAGTTGCCAAATACTAATGCCACCCATATTTTTTCCTTCTTTTGTTTTAAAAAATAACCGTTCGTGAATATAGCGGTTTTAGCGCTTTTGAACAATAGTCAATTCACATTATTTTATATTTTGTTGAGTTTGATCAGCTCAATATAGTTGTAAGTAGCCAAAATGCTATGCCACAACTTAAACCGAGTAAAAAGAATTTTAATCGACCGTTTTGTTGTTTTCGCATTAACGTTTGGTTAATTGAGGTTAACTGTTTGGCGATAATTTTTTGTTGTTGTAATGCCTCCATGATATTTTCAGGAAGATCAACAACATGCTCACGCCAATAAGGTAGCTTTTGTCTGACTGACTTTGCAAAAGCTTTAACTCCCATTTGCTCATCTAACCATTTTTGTAAAAAAGGTTTGGCAGTGTCCCATAAATCAAGTTGTGGGTAAAGTTGTCTGCCTAACCCTTCAATATATAACAAAGTTTTTTGTAACAGTACTAATTGTGGCTGAACCTCCATATTATATTCTCGCGCAACATTGAATAGGTTTAACAGTACATGTCCGAAAGATATTTCTGACAGAGGCTTAGCAAAGATAGGCTCACATACTTCACGAAATGCTTGTTCGAAATGATCAATGTTGGTGTCTTTAGGTGTCCAGCCTGATTCAACATGCATTTGTGCTACACGACGGTAATCACGGTTAAAAAAAGCCACAAAACTTTCTGCTAAATAGCGTTTGTCATGGTCATTTAAGCGCCCGACGATACCACAATCAATACCGATATATTGCGGATTTTCTGGATAATTTGGATTAACAAAAATATTACCAGGATGCATATCTGCGTGGAAGAAACTATCCCGAAAAACTTGGGTGAAGAAGACTTGGACACCGCGTTCAGCAAGCAGTTTCATATTTGTCCCATTTGCTTGCAATTCAGCAATATTTGACACAGGGATGCCATAAATACGTTCCATAACAATCACATTTTTATGGCAGAATTGTTGATACATTTCTGGTATATATAACATAGGACTATTTTCAAAATTTGCTCGTAGTTGAATTGCATTTGCCATTTCACGTCGTAAATCGAGTTCATCGCGTAATGTCTTTTCATATTCTCGTACTACTTCTACTGGACGCAAGCGATGTCCTTCGGTATTTAAACGAGGGATCCAACTCGCGAGCTTATACATCAAGCTAAGATCAGAGTCGATCATTTGTTGAATATGAGGTCGTAGTACTTTGAGTACGACTTCTTTGCCTGCGATATGCGTATTTAAGTACGGTCCGTTTTGTTTAAATTTCGCAGTATGAACTTGTGCAATTGATGCAGAGGCTAACGCATTTTCATCGAAATGCTCAAACCAAGTTTCTAATGGTGCGCCTAGTGCTTGTTCAATTTGAACACGTGCAATTTTGCCATCAAAAGCTTCAACTTGATCTTGTAATAAAGCCAGTTCATCAGCAATTTCAGCAGGGAATAAATCACGGCGGGTAGAGAGCATCTGTCCTAATTTAATCCAGACTGGGCCGAGCTCTTGTAGTGCTAGGCGTAAACGTAATCCAAAGGATTTTTCTTGGTGTTGATTGCGTAGCCAAAATAAGCTTTTGCGCCAACAACGAATGGGACGAGTGTAGTGATTTTGTGGTAATGCCTCATCAATACCATAACTTAAGAAAGTTTTGATGATTTTATATAAGTGTTTGATGTCATTTAAGTGCATTATTTATCCATTTTTCTGTGCGTTTTGTGCATAGAGTTTGTTAATTTTTTGCTCTAAAAGTATAGTATCTTTTTCTAACGTGTTAACTTGGTCACAAAAATCGGCAATTGCTAAACTTGGTGAGACAACTTGCCACTCTTCCGTTAAACGCTCGCTCCAAAATTGTTGGCTTTGTGATAGTTTATGTTGCATGATTTGGTGTAATTTTTTAAAAAAATCTACCGCACTTTGTGCTGGGACATCGCCAATATAGCGTGATAACAATTCAGCGGGATCCTTTTCTAAAAATTCAATGAGTGCAACGAAGTCTTGTAATACTTGTAAATCACCTTGCAACAAAATTGATTTATCATTGATAAATTGGCTGAGTTGAGATTTCTTGGGCAAATGTAGGAGTAAACTTGGTGCAATATTAATTGCACAATCGCTTTCTCCCTCATACTGATTGAGTAAATCGATCCGTTGTAATGAGAAGAGGAAATAGATAGGTAATTCTAATTTTTGTAATTTGACTTGTAATACTTTGTTATTAAGCTTGCGCAAATAAGGCTCACATTGGGTGGTATGTTGGATAAAGTGGTTTAATACACTTTCTAATGTGCCATTAATCAGTTGCGGTAGCATGAGTTGTTGTAAAAACGTCATTCATCCTCCAGATTAAAATTTATAGCCTCGATGTAAGGCAACAATTCCAGCACTTAGATTGTAATAATTTACTTGTTCAAAACCTGCCTCAGTCATCATTTGTTTGAGTATATCTTGTTCAGGATGCATTCGAATAGACTCTGCTAAGTAGCGATAACTCTCACCATCATTTACTACAACTTCGCCAATTTTAGGTAGAATATTGAAAGAATAAAAATTATAAATTTTGCTCAATGGATCCAAGATTGGTTTTGAAAATTCGAGGACTAATAAGCGACCACCTGGTTTTAATACGCGAAACATGGAACGTAGTGCTTTGTCTTTATCTGTTACATTACGTAAACCAAAGCTGATGATGACACAATCAAACGTATTGTCAGGGAAGGGAAGAGCTTCAGCATTAGCTTGAACATAATTCACATTACCAACTACGCCGAGATTACGTAGTTTTTCACGTCCAACGCGTAACATCGAGTCATTAATATCAGCGAGTATGACTTCCCCAGTGTCCCCCACTATACGTGAGAATTTTGCAGTAAAATCACCTGTACCACCTGCCAGATCTAAGACTTTATGGCCTTTACGAACACCACTACAATCGATCGTAAAGCGCTTCCAGACACGATGAATACCGAAAGAGAGTAAGTCATTCATCAGATCGTATTTACCTGCAACAGAATGAAAGACATTTGCGACCATTTTTTGTTTTTCTGATTTTGCAACAGTTTTAAACCCAAAATGGGTCGTTTCTTCATTGCTATCGAATTGTGGTTGTTGACGCGGCTGATCTTGTTCTAGATTTGTTTGGTTTGTCATAAATATTGTCCATAGAACTGAAAATTGTTCTAAGGATAGCAAAAAATAGCAGATAATGCCGCTCTTTTTCTATTCTCTATGCACATCGTATTAGAGTATGTAACATTTCATTTACGAATGTTTACTACAATAGTTCTAATAATGACATTATGAGCGTTTTTTTAACGAAAAATATTGTTTGAGATAGCCTAAAGTTAGCTTATATAGAGTTAAATTTTCCTGAAAGAAGAAATTTTGATGTTATAAGTGAAAGTTTGGGAGGATAAGCCGCCATAAGACTTTTTTATGGCGGCGATAGTAATTAAATAAAGTGTTGAACTAGACTTCTGCTTCAGAAGTATTCTTAGTACATAATTTTAATAAGAAATAGCCTAAAAGTGCAGAGAGACCTGAGCCCATCAGAATACCTAGGCGGGCTAATGCAGTGACATTTTCATTACTTGTTTCACCGCCAAACGCTAGCCCTGCAAGGAACATTGACATTGTGAAACCAATACCACAGAGTACGGAAACTGCAAAAATTTGCTTAAAGTTAATACCTTCTGAGAGTTTCGCAATACCAAGTTTTACCGCAATAAAACAGAATGAGAAAATTCCTAATGGTTTACCTACTAAAAGACCTAGTGCAATGCCTACAGGTAATGTTGATGTCAGATTATCTATGCCCATGCCTAGTAGGGAAACACCAGCATTACAGAAAGCGAATAATGGTAAAATAGCAAAAGCACTCCAAGGTGAAAGGGTATGCTCAAAGTCATCTAATGGACGCTCACCTTTTTTACCATTAAGCGGAATACAAAAGCCGATGATAACACCTGCTAATGTGGCATGTACGCCTGACTTTAATACGGATGCCCAAAGGATGATGCCTACAATGCCATAAGCGGACAGAGCAGTGATTTTTAAACGATTCATTGTAATGAGGATGGCGACAGCAATACCAGCAAAGAGAAATGCCTGTGGACTTAAATCATGAGAGAAGAATAGGGCGATCACAACGATTGCGCCTAAGTCATCAATAATTGCTAACGCAAGTAAGAAAATTTTCAGTGCTAAAGGAACGCGTTTACCTAATAACGCGACTACACCTAAAGCAAAGGCAATATCTGTTGCCATTGGGATAGCCCAACCTTCTTGATATTCTGGATGCCCTGAATTGAATAAAACAAAAATAACTGCTGGAATAACCATTCCGCCAATAGCAGCAATGGCTGGGAAAATTGCACGTTGGTAGCTTGATAATGATCCCTCTAGTAACTCACGTTTAACTTCCATTCCAACTAACATGAAGAAGATTGCCATTAAACCATCGTTTACCCACATAAGTAATGGCTTATTAATAATGAAGGTGCCTATTTGTACACTGACAGGAGTTTGTAAAAAACTAAAATAAAGATCGCTTAAAGGCGTATTAGCTAAAATAATCGCTAATGTTGCAAAGATAAAAAGTAAAATGCCTCCCGCGGCTTCTTGTTTTAAAAAATTATGGATTGGTGTTAACATTTTTCCCTCTTGTTTTATTTGTAATCTTGTTATTTATATCACTTTTTGTGCTGAAAAATGAAATAAAATAACCTGCAATTGCCTGATTATTTGTAATTTTATCCATTTATTTTAATTTTTTGTACATAATTCAATCTTTTAAGTTCGTAATAAGTAAGATTGTTCCTATTTTAAGTTATTTTTTATCTTCCGATTTATATAACCGATTCTTATATAAATAACTACCTAATAATGCATGAGCTAATGCTTCTTTTTTTAGTTCATCAGGAAGAGATTTCTCGGTGAATTCAGCTGTGTGGCGATCATAGTGGTAGCCTCTAGGTTCTGTTTTAGGTGTTAAAATCACAACATCTGAACCTTTCATCATCGCTTGCGTTTGATCATATTGCATGAAAGCTCGATTTGGATTGACATCTTTTGTTAAGTCATAGCCAATCATTGGGTAATTTCCACTAATACCAGCAAGTGAAAGTAGTGTTGTTGGCATATCAATTTGGCTGACTAAACGAGGATCACGTTTTGTTTCAATGCCTTCACCAATGAATAAAGCAGGAATATGGAAATGTTTAATTGGCACTAATGCAGCGCCACCAACGCGTGAGTCATGGTCTGCAATAACTAAGAACAAAGTATCTTGCCAATAGTTAGATGGTTTGGCGAGACGGAAAAAATGACCTATCGCATAGTCTGCATATTTGGCTGCATTTTTGCGTGTTTGCTTTGGTTGCTCATAAAGTTCTATTTTACCGTCTGGAAATTCAAAAGGATCATGGTTACTTGAGCTAAATACTAAACTAAAAAAAGGCTTGCCTTCATTGTGTAGCTTTGTGAAAGTCTCATGTGCTTTATCAAACAGATCTTCATCACTCATTCCCCATGTCGCTTGGAATTTTGGATTGACATAATCTTTTTCATCTATGATTTCTTGGAAGCCATTACCATAAAAGAAGCTTGCCATATTATCAAAATGTTTTTCTCCACCATAAATAAAAGACGTGTGATATCCTTGTTTTGATAATAATTCTGCAATTGTAAAAAATCCATGTTGGCTATTACTCAGTTTTACCACAGCTCGAGCTGGTGTGGGGGTGAATCCAGCCGTGATTGCTTCGATACCACGCACTGAACGTGTGCCCGTAGCGTATAAATTTTCAAATAACCAGCCTTCTTGCACAAGTTTGTCAAATTCGGGGGAAAGCGGTAATCCCCCTAAACTACCAATAAATTGTGCACCGAGACTTTCTTCTAAAATAATCACAATATTTTTAGGTTTACCTTGATAGGTCGCTTGGTTTGTCGTTAGAGTAGGGATTTGTGATGAAATATAATCACTTTCAGGTCTTCCTCGACTTTGTTTGACGATACGTAACATTTCTTCTATATCCATCTTTCCATAAAGGGCAGATGAATTATCTTCATCTTTAAATTGTTGAGCCGCGTAAATGACGGAATAGCCTGAATTTAGAACTAACGAATTGACTAAAGCATCTGAGGAAAACGCAACCATTGCTGGATTGATGCCTCTATGAGCAAAGGTCGATCTTGCACCAATAAAAGAAATAGCTATCACTAGCAATGCAATAAATGGTCGGAATTTCCAACTTGGTGAATAAAGACGTTGTACTGCCCATCCTGCTAATTTCCAGTAAATAAGGGTTGCAATTGTTGTGATCGTTAATGTGAGGAGCATAGCGAGTAAATGACCCTCCATTAACATACTAAATACTTCTTTAGGATAAATTAAATATTCTATGAATAAGCGATTAGGACGAAAGTCGTAGGTTTCAATAAAAGCAGGTGTTGCAATTTCCATAAAAAGAATAAAAACACTGCCAAAAGTAAGCCAAACTCTGAGTATTTTTTGCCAAATATATCCAAGTGAGTTGTGATGATAAAGTAATACCGTGAGTAAGGCAGGTACACCAAATAAATAGCAAAGAGAAACGATATCAATACGAATACCTTGTAAAAATAATGTTAACCAGCCATCTACTGCGTTAACTCGATCCGCTTGCCATAAGGCAAGTCCTAAGCGAGATAAGCTGAAAATAAGTAAGTTAATGGCAATGAAAAAGAAAATAGGGAAGAGTAAAGTGCGGTTGTTTTTTGCAGAATTTGAACACATATTAGTAGCCTAATTGAAAATAAGAATTAATTAATAGAGATTAGACAGTACTTTTAAAAAATAATTTCTTTATTCTCATTCTATTTTCATTAAGGTTGTGAAAACACCCTATTAAGTTATCTTTTTTAGTTAATTTGTTTTAATAAAAAATCACTCTCTATTATCATGCATGTTAGATGAGAACAGAGAGTGATAGTGATTTACATCTTAACTAGCAGGTAAAATTGTAGGACGTGTTTCTTTTGCTTTTTCCATATGTTGGCAAAGTTTTTCACGCAGCTCAATTCTCACTGGCTCATAATTAGGATCACGCACTAAGTTATTTAATTCATAAGGATCTTTCTCCAAATCATAGAGGAAGTCTTCTTGATAAACATCGCTACTTGCATGCTGTCCTCCATGTTTGTTGGGTGCAAAAACACTGTAGAGGTATTTTTCTGTACGTATACAACGTCCTACACGACTCTCACTGATTTGAGCGAATACTTCATTGACACGGTTTGGAATTTTATTTTCTACTACATCCTGTAGGTTTTCACCAATCATAGCATCACCGACATCAATACCTGCCATAGCAAGAAACGTTTTTGGTAAACTCGCGGTGCTGACAAGATCTTTTACTCGTTTTCCTCCTTTAAATGCTCCTCCTATAATGACAAGAGGAACATGTAGTGCAGAAGAATGGCAAGAACGTTTATAATCATCATAACCATTTAAGTTTTCATCTGTATTACGAGTCATAAAATGTGAACCATGATCGGATGCAAAGACAATAATCGTATTGTCATACAGATTTTTTTCTTTCAGTTTATCGACGAGACGAGCAAGATTATCATCTAAACTACGGCAACATCCTAAGTAATCAGGATACATTTCTTCAGCATTACCTTGTAGTTCAGCTAAGTCTTTTGGTAATTCAAAATTTTTGAAGCGAACTTTTGAACCATGTGGTCCTTCGTAACGATGATGATCATTTTGGTGATGGGGTTCAATATGTGAAATAGTCATGAAGAAAGGCTTCTCGCCTTGATATTGGTCAAGATATTCCAGTGCAAAGTCAGTGATACAATCCACTCGATAACCTTTAAATTCACATTTATTCATATTCTCATCGAATACATAGCCATCGTAACCATGTGATGTAAATTCTAAAACATCTGATGCACGCCAGAAACCTTTATAACCACCACGACGCTCTGGTGGAATAGCTGATATTGTGTAATCAATAATAGGTTCCTCTTCTAACTCACCATCGCTAGCTAAATGCCATTTACCAATATAAGCAGTCTCATAATTATTTTCATTGAAGTAATCAGCAAGTGTTTTTACGTTTGCAGGTAGTGCGATGTTATTGCGGAAACAGCCCGTTTCTGTTGGATATAAACCTGTTTGAAAAATAGAACGGCATGGTCCACATACAGGTTGAGATGAATAAGCTTCCTCGAAAACAACCCCGTCTTCAGCTAATTTATCTAAAGTTGGAGTGATATCAAGAGGTTGCCCATAAGTGCCTACGGTATCCCAGCGTTGTTGGTCAGTAAAATAAAAAATAATATTAGGTTTATTCATGATATTTCCTTATTGATTAGACTTTTTCGCCTTTTTGTAATTATTGAATACAATACTGACGATAGTCGCTAAAATTAATAGACAGAATGCCAGTGAAAATGGTCTTTCAATAAAAATACTCCAGTCACCATCAGATATCAGTAAAGCGCGACGCAGATTTTTTTCAGTTAATGCCCCAAGTACTAATCCAAGTAATGTTGGGACAGCAGAGAAACCTAGTTTATCCATAATGTATGCGATAACACCAAATACAACTGCAGTTCCTACATCGAACATTGATTCTTTTAGTGAATAAGCGCCTGCGAAACAGAATACTGCAATAATAGGAATGAGAATTTGCTGTGGAATCTTAACGACTTTTGCAAAAAACTTAAGCAGGTATTTTCCTTGTATTAACATGAAAATATTGACAAAAATGAGTCCTATCATAATAGCATAGACGGCAGGACCATGATTTTGGAATAAATTTGGTCCAGGAGTTAATCCGTTAATCATTAAAGCACCGAGCATTAATGCAACGGCGGCATCGCCAGGTATACCGAGTGTTAGTAATGGAACAAGTGCGGTGCCTGTAATCGCATTATTAGCACATTCTGCGGCAGCAATACCTTCTACAGAGCCTTGACCAAATTCTTCGGGTTTTTTAGAAACTTTGCGAGAAAAGTCATAACTGAGGAATGAAGCAATAGAGGCGCCTGTACCTGGAATAATGCCGACAAGAATACCTGATAATGATCCTATCGTAAGTGGTTTTGGTAAGCGTAGCCATTCGCTTTTTGACACTGTACCTTTATCAAGCTTAGGAGCCTCTATATGTTTAGTATGTTGGCTTTTTAAATCTCTGCCCTTATTCACGATTTCAATGAGAGCAAATAATCCTATTAATACAACAACTAAGTCGAATCCACTATATAAGTTGATGTTTTCAAAGGCAAATCGCATTGTACTGCCGCTAATTAAATCCATTCCAACAAAAGAAAGAAATAGCCCTAAGCAACCAGATATAATCCCTTTTATTAAACTTTCTCCACTGACTCCTGCGATGATCGTGAGCCCAAATGCACAAATGAGGAAATATTCTGGCGAGCCCATTTTTAAGGCTATTTTGGCAACTTCAGGGGCGAGAAAGAGGAGGACTAATGAACTGACTATTCCACCAAAGAAAGAAGCATAAAGTGCGACATTAAGTGCTTTTTGTGCCAGCCCTCGTTTGGCGAGAGGATGCCCATCTAACATAGTTGCGGCAGCATGAGGTGTGCCTGGGGTTTTAATTAAAATTGCAGAAATTGAGCCACCATAACTTCCAGCACAGTAAATACCTAACAGAAACATAAAAGAATGGATCGCATTCAGTGTGTATGTGACTGGTAAGAAAAGAACTAAACAAAGCATGACAGTGAGTCCCGGTACAGAACCGAAAACAATGCCAAGAAATAAACCTAGATTAATATAGAGGAAACTTCCCCAATTAAAGAATTCGTTAAATCCCGCTATCATTTGATCAAACATAAGTACTCCTAGGGTAACGAAATGTGTAGCAAATGCTCAAAAATAAGCGCAATAGAAATAATGACACTGGCAACAATAGCGTAGTATTTCCAATTGTGGCAGCGAAAGAAGAGTAGCATTAAGAAAGCAAAAATAATCGAGGAGACCATAAAAGGTAACCAATGAAGCATTAGCCAATAAAGTGCTAATAAAAATATGACAATTAAGGAATTAAGTTCATCAGTTAGCTGGATAGTCACCATCTTACTTGGTTGTTTACGTAAGATTTTGATGATTTCTTTTATCAGTAAAATAACACTACAAAGTGCCATCAAACCAATAATGAGGCGAGGAAATGTTTGAGCAGTGATCCCCTCATCTTCATCAATTATAATTTGTAATGGAATTAACAACCATAATGTGATGGATAAAATAAGAAACACGACTGCACCGATTAAATCTTGGCGAAAGGTTATTTTCATCACAATATCTCCGAGGAATAACCAGCACGATAGGAGAGTATTATACCATGCTGGTTATAGTGGGCTATTTCACTAATTTAGAATATTTAGAGGCTTTATCCATAGTTGAATCGATATAGGCTTTTACTGCTGCACCATCTTTAATATCTAAACGAATACCAATATTTTTTGCGGTTTGCTGTAATTTAGGATTTTCTAAGATATTTTTGAGTGCAGTGTAGTTTTTATCAATGATTGCTTGGTCTGTACCTGCACGGATAAATACAGCACAAGTATTTATCATCCAAGTATCATAACCATGATCGACCACACTATCGAGATTATAAACATCATCAATCAATTTTTTCTCATCGAAAGCGACAACAGCCTTAGCATTTCCAGCTTTCACAAATTCTTTAGCTAAAGAGGCATGTGTCGTTGCAAAATCAACTTCGCCTGAGATTACTGCTGTTAATGCTTCATTGGCACCATCATAAGGAATAATTTGGTATTTCGCTCCCATTTCATGGAAAAGCGCAGCAGATTGAAGTGCTTCGGAAGAGTTTGTTCCATTAGTAGCAATTTTAATTTTTTTACCTTTAGCAATATATTCTTTTAGTGTCGGAATATTTTCTACTTTTGTTTTAGGGTTAGAAACTAACACAAATGTTGATGAGTAAATGTTAATGACTGGAACAAAGTCTTCAAATTTGTAAGAAACTTTCATTGTTAAAGGAGCAATAGCAAAGCTACCCTCTCCACCTAAAATGAGTTTATGTGTATTCGGTTTCTCTTTTGTGTATTCAGTTAAGGCTACGGCACCACCTGAGCCTAAAATATTATCAGCAAGGAGAGGTTGACCATATTGCTCTTGGCCATATTCTGACATCGCACGGTTAATTTGATCCGCAAGTCCCCCTACTGCCCATGGTGTAATAATGGTGACTGGTCCAGTTGGCCACGTTGGTTGAGTAAAAGCAGATACTGAGACTAAGCTAAGTAATCCAACTAAACTTGCTTTGATTGTTGATTTCCAGGTTTTCATTTTGCTTCTCCTTACATAGTAGAGTGAGATCAGAGATCATGATTGAAAGTCATAGATAGCATATAAAAGAAAATATAAAGTTTGTATGATTGTTGTCATATTGTTGAGGTGAACTGGATCACAAAACTATAACAATTTTTGCTTTTGTTTTAAAAAAATCGCTAGTTTCTTTAAATTAGGTGCCATATGAGAAAGGGCATTATAATATGCTTCACATAAGATGTTATGGGGTTCTCCAAAACCTTGTATCGTTCTATGTTTTGGGCAACCACCATGGCAAGCAAAATAAAATTCACATTTTTGACATTTTTCCGATACTTTTTCTTTACTTAAACCGAATTGTTGCTGTTTGGCTGAGTAAACAATATCTTGTAATGGTGTATTAAGAATATTTCCGATTTTGTAATGTGGGTAAACATAATGATCGCAACTAAAAATATCACCATTTTGTTCGATGATCATTTGATCCCCACATGTTTTTCGGAATATACATAAACTGGGTTGAAGTCCTAAGAATGCCATTAACCATTGTTCAATAAATTGTACACCAATTTTTCCAATATCATTGGCATACCATTCATCAAAAATATCTATCATAAATTGACCGTAATCTTTGGCACTGGCTTGCTGTTCCCACTCTCCCATGAGTGGAATGAACTGCATATAATTAGAGCCAATTTTTTTTAGGAATTGGTATATTTCTTTACCAAATAATACGTTTTTTTTGTGTATTACAGTGAGCGTGTTAAACGAAACATTATGAGCAATGAGGTTTTCTAAACCTTTCATAACTTGATGAAACGTGCCTTTTTGACTTTTTGTTAAACGATAAATATCATGCAAATGCTCAGGACCATCAATAGAAAGGCCAACTAAAAAATTATTTTTTTTCAAAAATTGACACCATTGTTCATCTAATAATAGACCGTTAGTTTGTAAGGCGTTGTAAATTTTTTTCCCATTAGCATACTTTTCTTGGAGGGCTATGGCTTTTTGATAAAAATCAAGCCCAGCAAGGGTAGGCTCTCCTCCTTGCCATAAAAACGTCACTGTTTTTTGTGGTGTAAACTGCAGATAGTTTTTTATGTAGGTTTCGAGTATTTCATCATCCATTGCTCGTTGCTGTTGGTGGGGTTTTTCTAGATAAAAGCAATATTTACAATCCAAGTTACAAAAAGAGCCTGTTGGCTTTGCCATAAGTTGAAAAGGTGTTTGCATGATTACTCCTTACATAAATATATATCCATAATACAAAGCGCTATTTGTTACTATTATGATAGTGATCATAATAAATAAAAAAAGCCTTACTGTAATACAGTAAGGCATAAAGCGAAGCAATGTATAACTGCTCTTTTATTCTAGGGGAACTGGAAGATCCTTCCTAAGGGAAACTAAAAGTTGATCTATTTTGAAGTTTTCAGTATCAATAATTTCAAATTTATATTTATCATACAGAACGAAGTCAGTTTTTTTAGGAATCTTACGTAACATATACATCATAAAGCCACTAATTGTTTCATAATTTTCTTCACCAGGGAAACTGGTTAAATTCAAAGCCCGCATTACATCTTCGAGTGGTGTCGCGCCATCAATTAGCCAAGAGTCTTCATCTCTGCGTACAATTTGTTCTTCTTCATTTGAGACTAATTCACCCATGACAATACTCATCACATCATTTAATGTGATAAGACCAACAACGAGAGCATACTCATTGACAATCACTGCAAAATCTTCCCCAGTAGATTTAAATAATTCTAAGACTTCGAATAAAGAGAGTGTATCTGGTACAAATAATGCTTTCCGTAGTAGACGGCTATCAGTCAACGAAACTCCCTTTTCTACTTGTAAGTACATAGTCAATAAAGTATGAGACTCAACATAACCTAAAATACGATCTAGACTGTTATCACAAATCAAGAGTTTCGAGTGTGAGTTTTTAGTGAGTGTATCAAGGACAGCTTGGCGATCAAAAGCACGGTCTAAAAATACGATATTTTCACGTGTAGTCATCGTAGACGTAACGGTTCTTTCTTGCATATCAAAGATATTTTCAATCAGATAATGTTCTTGTGCTTTGACTACGCCTGCTTCTGCACCAGCACCAACTATCGCTACGATATCTTCTGGTGTCATATTTTCTTCGCGGATAGTGGAGATACGAAATAATTTGAAAAAACTATTTGCAATAGAGTCAAAAATCCACACTAATGGTTTCAAGATAAATATGCAAACAGCCATAATACGTACTGTGCGTAATGCGACTTTTTCAGGATTAATCATAGCAAGGCGTTTAGGAACAAGATCAGCTAATAAAATAAAAGCTGAAGTGACAATTGCAAAAGCCAGCCAAGAAGCAGTCGTCTCTAACCATGCAGGCGTAATTTGAGTTGCTAATGTTTTTTCTAAATACGGACGGATGGCACTTTCGCCAATAATCCCACCTAAAATGGCGACCATGTTTAAACCAATCTGGACAACAGTAATGAAACGGCCAGGTTGGGATTGCAGATCAAGTACTAATGCAGCACGTTCATCTCCCTCATTCACTAAACTTTGTAATTTTAGTTTTCGTGCCCCCGCAAGAGACATTTCAGCAGCAGAAATGACTGCACTAATAATAATTAATATACTTAAACTTAAGATTGCCTCAAATAAACTCATAAAATATCTCTGTTTTGATAATTTAAAATAGAACTAGGAAAGCGCGGTTTAATTAAGTTTAAACCGCGTAGAGAAAGGTGAGATTAGTTAGTTTTCGCTATCAAACCAGCCACGTACAAACTGGATAGAGAAGAAAAGCGTAATAAGCAATAAAAAGTATAATACATAGGCTAAAATAGGATGACTTGGACTTTCTGTCTCATCAATTGCCTTTATGTTTACTGCATTACGAAATTCATCAAACATGACTAATCGCCAGCCATAATATTTAATTTGAACCGTTTTGTTTTCTTTCCCTAAAGCTTCAGCCTCTGCATGTAAATTGGCTGAACCAAACTTAAAGTAAAATGGAAAGCCCCAACGCGTGTCTTCATTACGATAGACCATAATTTTTCCGTCTTGATGCTGAGTATTAATGAAATAAACATCACGTGTTGGACCATCAGCAGGATTTGCTTTAGTAATTGGGCCATCTTTATCAACTCGTTTCACTTCAACACCAGTAACTTTTGTTACATCATAGCTTGGCGTAACAAAATTGACTGCCGCAAATAAAAATAAGTGAAAAATAAAAATCACTGTGAGAAAAAAGAATTTAAAAAACTTTCGCATCATACTTTCCTTAACGAGTAAATAGCTTATTTATTGTACATTAATTTTGAATAAACGTTCAAAGTTTTGTGTGGTAATTTGGGCAAATTTTTCAAAAGATATGCCTTTCAAGGTTGCCACATATTGGCATACTTCTCTCACATAAGCAGGTTGATTTTGCTTACCACGATAAGGTACAGGTGCTAAATAAGGTGAGTCAGTTTCCACGAGTAAACGATCTAATGGGACTTGGCGTGCAACTTCACGTAGTTCCTCTGCATTTTTAAAAGTAATAATGCCTGAAAGTGAAATATATAAACCAAGATCTAAGCCTTGTTTAGCCATTTCCCAATTTTCTGTGAAGCAATGTAATACACCACCACATTGCGTTATTCCATTTTCAGTCAAGATCCTAATAGTATCTTCGCGAGCACTACGGGTATGTACAATCACGGGCTTGTTTAATTGATTAGCAATTTGAATTTGTTGTGCAAAGACTTCTTGTTGTAAGGTCTTATTATCATGACTGTAATAATAGTCTAATCCTGTTTCACCTATTGCAATTACTTTAGGATCTTGTGCTAATTTGAGTAACTTATCATAATCAAAAGACTCTTCATCTAAATTAAGTGGGTGTACCCCACAAGCTAAAGAGACATTATTAAATTTAGCTAACTCAGCATAAATTTGTTCGAAGCGGGTTAAAGTAACCCCAACGGCAAGTAAATGTTTAACATCACGAGCGTTAGCTTTATCTACAACATCAGTAATATTTTTATGTAAATTTTCATAATCTAACGCATCTAAGTGGCAATGAGAATCAACAATAAACATCTTGTTTTTATCCTTCAAATACATCGGTAATGAGTCGAGTTAAGCCATCAAGTAAAATTAACTCTTGGTTAACTGCATTAATTTGTGTTAAGTCAGTGCGTACTTTTTGTATAATCTGGTTTGCTTTTAATAATGCTTGTGGACTATGTTGCGCACTAAATTGGGTAATGCCTGCTGCTAAGTCTTGGCAGATCCAATGTTGATTAACTTTTAGTTTGGCTTTTAGCGCATCCATTAAAAAAGCTAAAAGCCAGTCAAGTTGTTGGAGAGTCAGCTCTTTTTCAAAATAAGGCAACAGCTCAAGAGGCGAACATTTACGGTAGAATAGCCAAAATTGGCGTAAAAATTCTTTTCGTTTCTCTAATAATCCTTGCTCTAAAACTGTTAATGCAAGTAATGGGCGACCATAACTGATTCGAAGTGCGGTCTGAATTTCTATAATATCGGCCTCACTTTGTTGCTGTAACCAATTCAGTGCTACTTCTGTAGCAGGTTGGTTAATTAGATGAACTTGGCAACGGCTATAAATTGTTGGCATAATTGTCGCTGTAGCTTCTGCTTGTAATAAAAAGTAAGTTTGTGGACGAGGCTCTTCAAGCGTTTTTAAAATAGCATTAGCTGCTGCTTCGGTTAAGCGTTCTACTCCTTTTATGTAAACTAATTTATTACCATTTTGCTGTGCATGTTGATTAATTTTTTCGCTCACCTCACGTACTTGATCTACACCAATATCTTTATTTTCAATAGGTTCTAGAGTGTAAATGTCAGGATGATGGTTTGCTTGAAATAATCGGCAGCTATGACAATTTCCACAAGGTTGTTGATCTTGTGGTTGCTGACACATGATCCATTGACCCAGTCGGGATAAAAGCTGCTCGACACCTAACCCTTGTTCTGCTTTGAATAGTAGTGCGTGATGCCCATGCTGTTGTTGGAATGCACGAATAATCTGCTGATAATCGGGTTCAAGCCAAGGATAATGAGTCATTTAACTGCCTTTTTCTTGTGAAATTAACCAATTTTTGACCGCACTTTCTACCGCCATGCTGACTTGAGTAATATCTTGTGAAGCATCGATCGTAATTGCTTTAGGATTGTGTTCAACGAGTTCTAAGTAACGTTGACGCGTACGTTGGAAGAACTCAAGATTTTGCTGTTCGATACGATCGAGCGCACCTCGTCCTTTTGCTCGACTTAATCCTAGTTCAGGGGCTATATCTAAATAAATCGTTAAATCAGGTTCAAATGTGCCTAATACAGTTTGTTTTAAGGTAGAAAGCAATGTCTTATCAAGTTGTCGACCGCCGCCTTGATATGCTTGTGATGACATATCATGGCGATCTCCAATCACCCATTTGCCAGCTGCTAATGCAGGTTTGATTACATTTTCTACTAGTTGAATGCGTGCTGCATATAGCATTAATAACTCAGCTTTATCTGTAACAGTCTCTTCGGTTTCATGTTTAATCAGTTGGCGTAATTTCTCTGCTAATGGTGTGCCGCCTGGCTCACGTGTAAACACAATATCTCGAATGCCATGAGCATTCAGGGCAGTGACAATACTGTCACGTGCTGTTGTTTTGCCTGCACCTTCTATCCCTTCCAGCACAATAAATTTACCTATTTTCATATTATTTTCCATTTTTCTGACTACGATACCAACGTAAGTATTCTTGTACTGCGCGATTATGTTCTGATAAAGTGCGGCTGAATTTATGCCCGCCTGTACCATCGGCAACAAAATATAAAAAATCCGTCTTTTCTGGTTTAGCAACTGCCATTAACGCACTTTCACTTGGCATGGCAATCGGGGTTGGTGGCAAACCATCAATCAAGTAAGTATTATAAGCAGTTGGCGTTTCTAAATCTTTTTTACGAATATTACCCTCATAATTCTCTCCCATACCATAGATGACTGTAGGGTCAGTTTGTAAACGCATTTTTTTATTCAAACGATTAATAAAGACAGAGGCAACTTTACCGCGTTCAGCTGCAATAGCCGTTTCTTTTTCTACAATCGAAGCCAGAATCAACATTTCATAAGAGTTATTGAGAGGTAAGTCTTTATCACGTTGTTGCCATGCTTGTTCAAGGGCTTTTTTCATGCGATCAGCTGCACGTTTTAATAAGGCTAAATCAGTTGAGTTTGGTGTGTAGTGATAAGTATCAGGATAAAGCCAGCCATCAAGATTACGCCATTCATAAATTGCTTTAGTAGAATCAGGAATGTCTAACAAATTAAATATTTCATCATTACTTTTATTTGTTAATGTTTGAACTAAGTGTGGCGCTTTTTCTAATGTTTTACGCCAGATTTTAAAAGTATCGCCTTCGATGAATTGAATGCTTAATTGAGCTTCTTTACCTATATTCAACACATGTAATAAGTCTTTTACTGTTTTGACTTCATTTAAAGCATAAGTACCCGCTTTTATTTTATTGAGCTGTGGATTTAATTTTAATAAGTAAGGCAATAGACTGGCGTCTGCTAGCAGTTTTTCTTGCTCTAGAAGCTGGGCTAGTTTTTGTCCAGTTGTGCCGCGTTGCACCGAAAGTAATTGATCTTGTTGGACTTGAACTGGCTTGTTGGCAAACTGTTCAAGCTGATAATAAAAATAAAAACCTACACCAGAAGCAATCAAAGCGAGTGTAAATAACAAGCTGAAAAATTTCTTCATCAATATACCTTGCTAAAACTGAGTCACATACTAACAGACAAAACTGTCATTGATTATAGCATAGAATCTCAAATAAACCGCAAACTGAAGGTGAATGTGAACTTTTGAAAAGTAAATAGGGCAGCTTAAAACAGCTGCCCTGGGATTGATTAAAAAAATAATTTAAAATAATACACGTGCACGGATTGTGCCTTCAATATCTTTTAGCTGATTTAATAATCCACTCGTGTCTTCAGTTTCAACATCGATGACGACATAACCAATAGTGGGATCAGTTTGTAGATACTGTGCCGCAATGTTGACATTAGCCTCTACGAATACTTGGTTAATTTTATTTAACACACCTGGCCGATTATGGTGAATGTGTAGTAAACGTTTTGTTCCACTATGTTCTGGTAAAGATACTTCAGGGAAATTAACCGCTGAAAGTGTTGAGCCATTATCAGAGTATTTGACAAATTTACCAGAGACTTCAGCGCCAATATTTTCTTGTGCTTCTGAAGTAGAACCACCAATGTGTGGGGTAAGAATGACATTATCAAAAGCACGTAATGGTGAAACAAATTCTTCTTGAATTGATGCGGGTTCTTCTGGGAATACGTCTAGTGCAGCGCCTCGAATTTTGCCAGTGCTTAATGCTTGTGCTAAAGCATCAATATCTACTACAGTTCCTCGGGCGGCATTAATAAGAATTGAGCCTTCTTTTAATTGTGCAATACGCTCAGCACTAATTAAATTCTTAGTTGACGCATTCTCTGGTACATGCAGTGATACGACATCACTCATCGAAAGGAGCTCTTCTAGTGTACGAACTTGTTGCGCATTTCCTAATGGGAGTTTGTTTTCAATATCATAGAAGAAAACGCGCATCCCTAATGATTCAGCAATAATACTAAGTTGAGAGCCAATATGTCCGTAACCGACAATACCTAATTTTTTACCTCGTACCTCATGTGAGCCTGCCGCTGATTTATTCCAAATGCCACGATGAACTTCAGCGTTGGCTTGTGGAACGTTACGCATTAATACCAGAATCTCACCTAAGACTAATTCAGCGACAGAACGTGTATTAGAGAAAGGTGCATTAAAAACTGGAATACCTCGTAATTTTGCGGCATTTAAATCCACTTGGTTAGTGCCAATGCAGAAGCAACCAATAGCAATTAATTTTTGAGCATGCTCAAGCACATCGGCAGTTAAAAATGTGCGTGAACGAATACCAACGAAATGTGCATCTTTAATCGCCTCTTTTAGTTCGTCATCATCGAGAGCTTTCTTGTGATACTCAATATTGGTATAGCCAGCTGTTTGTAATACTTCGACCGCACTTGGATGCACACCCTCTAGCAATAAGAATTTAATTTTTGATTTATCAAGTGATACTTTATTTGTCATATTTGCTTTCCTTTTTTATTTCTTTGTTATTCGACAATTTTCGTGCCATCGGGTGTACCAACAATGATGACATCAGCTGGACGGAGGGCAAAAATACCATTTGTTACTACACCAGCAACGTTGTTTAATTCTTTTTCCATTGCCATTGGACTCATGATTAAAAAATGGTGTACATCTAAAATAACATTACCATTATCAGTCACTACACCTTCACGGTATTCAGGTGAGCCACCTAATGCGACTAATTTACGTGCAACTTGGGAGCGAGCCATTGGAATCACTTCTACTGGGAGTGGGAAAGTTGAACCTAAGACATCTACTTGTTTACTTTGATCTACAATACAGATGAATTTTTTAGCAAGAGCGGCAACAATTTTTTCGCGAGTAAGTGCTGCACCACCACCTTTAATCATCATTTTTTGCGGATTCACTTCATCAGCACCATCCACATAGATATCCAACTCTGATACTTCATTCGCACTAAAGACTTCAATACCTTGTTGTTGTAGTAATTCTTCGGATGCTTTAGACGCCGCAACAGCACCTTTAATTTGGTATTTCATCGAACCGAGAGCCTCAATAAAACAATTTACAGTTGATCCACTGCCAACACCTACAATTGTATCTGGTTTCACATATTGTAGAGCCGCTTTTGCTGCTTGTTTTTTCATTTCAAGTTGATTCATTTTTAATCCTTTTTATTACAAATAATTAATTTAATTTGTTGTAATGAATGAGCCTTTTGACATGCTGTAGCATGTTGCGTAATCGTTTGCGTATCTTATAATAACGCTCTACTTTAATCCTATTCATGAGGATTAACAAGCTTATTGAGGTAAAAATTGCTCCAATAAGTCATTTAAGAATAATTTACCTTGTTCTGTAATTTGCCAGTAGTCAGAGGACTGTTCGATGTAATGTTTAGCAAGGGCCCAGTTTATTTGTTTTTCAACAGTACTTTGTGGTAATCCAGTAAACTGTTGAAAAGCAGTTTTAGGCACTGCCTCTAGTAAGCGAAAACGATTCATGAAAAATTCGAATGCACGATCTTCAGCTTCAATATATTTCTCATCATACAAATATTCGCCTCGCATGTAGCCTTTAGGATGTTTAGTTTTAGAATAACGAATAATATCACCATGCTCAAAACTGACTTTACCATGTGCGCCACAGCCGATAGCTAAATAATCACCAAAACGCCAATAATTTAAATTATGTTTACATTCGAATCCTACCTTTGCATAGGCGGAAGTTTCATATTGTGTATAACCTGCAGCAATTAATAATTTATGCCCTTGCTCAAAAATATCCCAGAGCTCATCATCATCAGGTAAAACTGGTGGACGATAAGCGAACATCGTATTCGGTTCAATAGTGAGCTGATACCAAGATAGATGGGGGGGAGCTAACGTGATAGCTTGTTTAAGATCATCGAGAGCTTCTACTAAACTTTGATTTGGTAAGCCATGCATAAGATCAAGATTGAAACTCTTGAGCCCCGAAATTTTGGCAAAATGGACCGCACTTTTAGCTTCAGCAGAATTATGGATTCGCCCTAAACGCTGTAATTTATCGTCATTAAAACTCTGAATCCCCATGGAGATACGAGTTACTCCAGCTTGTACATAGCCCTGAAACCGTTCTGCCTCTACGGTCCCAGGATTCGCCTCTAAAGTGATTTCAATATCTTGTTCAAATGGAATACGCTTTTTGATTTCACTTAATAAATAATGGATACTTTGTGCTGAAAATAAGCTCGGTGTACCACCACCGATAAAGATAGAATGTAATTGACGTTGTTGAATGCCTGCAGAAAAACGAACAAGATCTTGACTGAGATCTTGTAATAAATGTTGTATGTATTCCTGTTCAGGAATTACACCTTTTTGGGCATGCGAATTAAAATCGCAATAGGGGCATTTCTGTACACACCAAGGAATGTGAATATACAGGCTTAGTGGCGGGAGCGTCAGATTCACTTAACGTACCACTACAGCTGTACCACTGGCAACGATCATAAACATACTTTTACCATCACCATTAATTGAGGTATAGTTTACTTCCACACCAACGATTGCATTTGCACCTAAATGTTTTGCATGTTTTTGCATTTCCTCAAGAGCTTCTTGGCGCGCTTTAGTGATTTTAGATTCGTATGCGCCAGAACGACCACCTAAAATGTCTGTAATACCCGCAAAGAAATCACGAATAAAATTTGAACCTGCGACAACTTCACCAAAAACTACTTGTTTATATTCTACAATTTGTTTGCCTTCTACATTAGGTGTTGTTGTAATAATCATATGTTATTTCCTTAATTAATTTTTAAGATGAGGTAAAATAGAAAAAATAGTAGTAAAGAAAATTACTATTTTTGTATATATTCTTATCGCTTAAGCTCGTATAGCAAGTTTATTCTTTAATACTGATAAGGCTTTTGCTCGGTGAGAGATTTTTTTCTTTTGTTCAGTCTCTAATTCAGCAAACGTGCAATTGACTTCTGGGCTAAAAAATATGCTATCGTAGCCAAAACCATTGTCTCCTTTCTCTGCTAATGCAATTTCACCAAAACATTCCCCTTCAGCGATAATTGGGGATGGATCTGTTTCATGTTGTAGCATAACTATACAGCTAACAAATTTAGCTTGACGTTCAGTTGGTGCGACATGTGCGAGGTCACTTAACAATTTAGCACGATTTTTAGCATCAGCAGTATTGTCGTCTACACCAGCATAACGTGCAGAGTATAGACCTGGTGCGCCTGATAATGCTTTAACTACTAACCCTGAATCATCGGCAATTGCTGGTAAACCTGATATTTTGCTGGCATAGCGTGCTTTTAGTAAAGCATTCTCAATGAAAGTAAGTCCAGTCTCTTCTGGACTTTCAATGTTTAAATCTGTTTGTGCTATGACATCAAAGCCAAAATCTGCTAACACATCTGCCATTTCTTTGACTTTACCTTGATTTCCTGTTGCAAGAACTACTTTTTGTTTCATTTAATATCCTAGTATTTAAGAAAAACTGGGGAAATTATACGCTTTTCTATTTAATAAGCCAAAATCATAAATAAGCGGAATTGCTGGATTCCGCTTACTATATAATATTTAAATGATAAAGAAAAAATTAGAAGATTAAACGATCTTTATTTTTTTCTAAAATAACATTACCAATACCCTGTACTTCAAGTAATTGCTCTATCTTTGTGAAAGGACCATGTGCTTCACGATACTGGATAATCGCTTCTGCTTTTTTAGCACCAACTCCAATTAAGTCATGTTGTAATTCGGCAGCTGTCGCATTATTTATATTGATTTTTCCTATACCTGTAACAGATTCAGTTGAAACATAGTCTACTGCGATAAGTGGTGTGTTTGTAGTGTTTGTTGAATTAGCGAATAGATTTGTGCTAGTAAAAATTGAGCTTAAAGTTAAAATGGCAATAATAACTGAATTAAATGTCATAAATTTTCCTTCAAATAGTTAAATTAACAATGAACTGTTGAGTTGTCTCAACGGAAAGTTATTTTGGTGAAAATAGGAAAACTTACAAAAAATTGACCGCACTTTTACGATCTGGATCGTAGAAAATAGCTTTAATAAGTAGAAAAGATAAAGAAAAAAAGCTAGAAAACCATTCTAGCTTTATACTTAATTGACTTCTTTAATACGTAATTCTTTCGGTACTTCAAATATCGTATTTTCTTCACAGCCTTGCAGCTCTTCTACACTTGTTACCCCTAGTTCTTGTAATCGATTTACGACTGATTGGACTAACACTTCAGGAGCGGAAGCGCCCGCAGTAATACCAATTGTTTTTACATTATCAAGCCATTTAGGGTCGATGTCATCAGCATCATCGATTAATTTAGAATTAACTCCCATCCGAGAAGCAAGTTCAGCTAGTCGATTTGAATTTGAAGAGTTTTTTGAGCCGACTACAATGACTAAATCAGATTGTTGAGCAAGTTCACGTACTGCTTGTTGACGGTTAGTTGTAGCATAACAAATATCATTTTTACGCGGACCCTGAATAGCAGGATATTTTTGTTTTAAAGCTTCAATAACCTCACTAGTATCATCAATCGATAATGTCGTTTGAGTCATAAAAGTCAAATCTTCATCGTTTTTTAAATTTAACTTAGCAATATCCTCTACACTTTCGACTAAAAAAATGCCGCCTTCTTGATTGTCATATTGCCCCATAGTTCCTTCTACTTCGGGGTGTCCTTCATGCCCAATCAGAATTGCTTTTGTGCCTTTACGGCTTGCACGAGCAACTTGCATATGTACTTTCGTAACTAACGGACAAGTGGCATCAAAGACCTTAAGGTTACGCTTTTTGGCTTCTTGACGAACAGCCTGTGAAACGCCATGGGCAGAGAAAATAACAATGGCGCCATCTGGTACCTCATTTAACTCTTCGACAAAAATTGCCCCTCGTTCGCGTAATCCATTGACGACAAAGCGGTTATGTACTACTTCATGACGTACATAAATAGGTGAGCCGTGAATTTCTAATGCAGATTCGACAATGCTAATAGCGCGGTCAACACCTGCACAAAACCCTCTCGGATTAGCTAAAATAATTTTCATTATTTTCCCTTATTTATCTTCTTGTTTCGGCTTGTGTGCCGATTCATTGCGATTTTTGAACGCATCCAATACTAGAAGACCAGCTCCTATTGAGATAGCCACATCAGCAACATTAAACACAGGATAATGGTAAATATCCCAATAAAAGTCAAAGAAGTCGACTACAAAACCATGGTAAGTACGATCAATCATATTTCCAAGTGCCCCTCCAATAATTAAGGCATAAGCACTGTTTTGTATTTTTTGTCCGACATCATTTTTGTATAGAAAATAGATTAGCATTAAAGAAATGACACAAGCTAATATAATAAACAGATATTTTTGCCAGCCACTATGTTCAGCTAAAAAACTAAATGCAGCACCATAGTTTCGTACATAAGTTAAATTAAAGAAAGGAAAGATGTTAATACTCTCATATAAAGTGAAATTTTGTACAACAAGATATTTTGTGCTTAAATCGAGTATAAAAGCAATTACACTTAGCCATAAAAAAGAAAGACCCGTTCTAGTTTGTGTCATAAGTACCTTTAAACATTTTCAAAATTGTATGGGCGAACTACTGTTCGCCCTAGAAGAGATTAAACAAATTTTATAAAGGGACGTTTAATGAACGTCTTGGCTTTATTTAAGCGAATTTTCTGATTTCACCCTCACCTTCCACATTCTCAATACAGCGTGAGCAAAGCGTTGGATGATTTGAGTTTATGCCAATAGTATCGGAATAGTGCCAACAACGTGGACATTTCTCTGCAATAGAACGAATGACTTTAACAGCTAATCCTTTAACTTCTCCTTCTGGCACATCTGATTCAGCTAATGGTTTGACTTCGGCTTTTGACGTAATCAACACAAAACGTAATTCATCTTGTAATTGCTTTAATAATTCAGCAGATTTCTCATCTGCGTAAATAGTAATCTCGGCTTCTAATCCTGCTCCAATAATTTTGTCATTACGAGCTTGTTCTAATACACGATTAATTTCGTTACGCAGCGTAATGATTTGTTGCCAATAAGCATCATTCATCATCTCGTTCGTATTTAACGCGAACAGCCCATCGTAAAATTCTTCAGTAAAGACAAATTCGGCACGTTCACCAGGTATGTATTGCCAAATCTCATCGGCTGTAAATGATAAGATTGGTGCAATCCAACGAACTAATGCCTCAGCAATATGCCATAAAGCAGTTTGACAACTACGGCGAGCCAGACTATCTGCTTTAGTCGTATATTGACGATCTTTAATGATATCTAAATAGAATGATCCCATTTCGATAGAACAGAATTTCATCAAACGTTGGACAACTGTGTGAAATTGATAGTTATCGTAGGCATCTTTAATTTCATTTTGCGCTTGTAATGCACAGTCTACTGCCCAGCGATCTAATACGATCATATCTTCTGGTTTGACTAAGTCACGTTTAGGATCAAAGCCATTTAAGTTAGCTAATAAAAAGCGAGCGGTATTACGGATACGACGGTAAGTATCACCTGCACTATTTAAGATTTTGTGTGAAACAGCAATTTCACCTGTGTAATCAGTTGAGGCAACCCATAAACGTAGGATATCCGCTCCGTTTTTATTCCAAACCTCGCTTGGTAGAATCACATTACCAAGTGATTTAGACATTTTGTAACCTTTTTCATCCACGGTGAAACCATGAGTTAACACTTGTTTATAAGGTGCTTTATTATCAGTCGCAGTGGAAAGCATAAGGGATGACATGAACCAACCTCGATGTTGATCAGAACCTTCTAGGTACATATCTGCTTCATTATTGTTAAATTCTAGACGATCTTTGACAACTGAGAAATAAGTGGAGCCAGAATCAAACCATACATCTAACGTATCTGGTACTTTTCTATATTGCTCAGCATCTGCCCCAAGTAATTCTTTTGGATCAAGATCCCACCAAGCTTGAATGCCTTTTTCTTCAACACGTTTTGCAACTTCTTCTACTAATTCTACAGTACGAGGATGTAATTCTTCAGTTTCTTTATGAATAAATAATGCGACAGGCACACCCCAAGTACGTTGACGAGAAATACACCAATCAGGACGGTTTTCAACCATTTTTTCAATACGTGCTTGACCCCAGCTTGGAATCCAGCGTACTTTCTGAATTTCGTTTAATGCTTGTTGGCGTAATCCTTGTTTTTCCATACCGATAAACCATTGCGGTGTAGCACGGAAAATAATAGGTGTTTTGTGTCTCCAGCAGTGTGGATAACTGTGTTTGATTTTACTGAATTTCAGCATGGCTCCGACTTCTTGTAGTTTCGTAACGACAAGATCGTTTGATTCAAAAACACCTTTGCCAGCAAAGAATGGCACATCCTCTTTGAATAGACCATTATTACCAATTAATCCAGCCATCTCAATGCCATTTTTCATTGCGATAACATAGTCATCATGACCATGATCTGGTGCGGTATGAACCAAACCTGTACCACCATCTGTTGTGACGTGATCACCTAAAATAAAGGGGACATCATATTCATAGAATGGGTGATTGAAACGTAACCAGTTCAAATCTACGCCTTTGGCCTCACCTAGCACTTCGAACTGCTCAACACCAACTGCTTTAGCAACATTTTCCACTAAATCTTTCGCTAAAATGACACGTTCATCAGCAAATTGAACAAGCTGGTAATCTAAATGTTCGTTAATCGCAATTGCACGATTTGATGGCAATGTCCAAGGTGTTGTGGTCCAAATAATGGCAGAAAGTTTGCCAGAACCTTTTCCCTCTGCATTAAATTTTGTTTCTACTGCAATCTGATCTACTGCATTAAAGCGCACATAAATTGATGGAGAGACGCGATCTTCATATTCTACTTCTGCTTCAGCTAAAGATGAGGCACAATCTAGACACCAATGAACAGGTTTTGAGCCTTTATATAAATGTCCATTTTCTACAGCTTTACCAAAAGCACGAATAATATTAGCTTCGGTATGGAAATTCATAGTGAGATACGGGTTATCCCAATCTCCTAATACGCCCATACGAATAAAGTCTGCTTTTTGCCCTTCTACTTGCTCTGCTGCATATTTGCGACAAGCTGCACGGAACTCAGCTGCCGAAATTTTTTCATTTGGTTTACCTACGATACTTTCGACTTTTAGTTCGATTGGCAAACCATGACAATCCCAACCAGGAATATATGGGGAATCATAGCCTAAAGCTGTTTTGGATTTAATAATAATATCTTTTAGAATTTTATTAACAGCATGACCTAAGTGAAGTGAACCATTTGCATAAGGAGGACCATCATGCAAAATAAAAGATTTCTTACCTTTTGAGGCATGGCGAATTTTTTGGTAAAGCGCTTTTTCATACCAGTTTTGCAACATTTGAGGCTCGCGTTTCGCAAGATCTCCACGCATAGGGAACCCTGTTTCAGGTAGGTTTAAGGTATTTTTATAATCAACTGTCATTATGATATTCCCAATTAATAAAATTAATTAATCTGTTACTTATTGTTTATTCTAAAAAATAACTTTGCTGTCTCCACATCTTGAGCAATTTGTTGTTTTAATGCATCGAAAGATGGGAATTTAAATTCATTACGGATTTTATGGCAAAACTCAACTTCAATACATTGTCCATAAATATCACCTTTAAAATCAAATAGATGTGTTTCTAATAACTGTACTGCACCATTGATAGTCGGTCGTTTACCAATGTTTGCTACCCCGAGATAAATCTCATTATTTTTTAACCGCACTTTAACGGCATATACCCCTTTTACAGGATTAACTTGGCGGTGTAATGGTATATTTGCAGTGGGAAAGCCGATAGTTCGTCCAAGTTTATTACCATGTGCCACTCGACCTAAAATACTATAGGGTTTACCTAGTATTTTTGTCGCATAAGTTAAGTTATCATTAGCTAAGGCTTCTCGAATGGCTGTACTGCTGATACGTAATTGCTCGACACAAAAACTGTGGTTATCTTCAACAATAAAACCAAATTTTTTACTCGCTTGTTGTAATAAAGCAAAATTACCTTGGCGTTTTGCACCAAAGCGAAAGTCATCTCCAATACTTAAAAATTTCACATTCAATTTTGCTACTAACCAATCTTCAATAAAGACTTCAGCTGATTGTTGAGCAAAGGATTGATTAAATCGAATACAAATAACGTAATCTACACCTAAAGTGGCAAGATGATGTAATTTATCACGCAAACGCATTAAACGAGCAGGCGAATCCGTATCAGTGAAATATTCGCGTGGCTGAGGTTCAAATAACATAACAACAACTGGTAAATTCAATTCGTCAGCTTTTTGGCGTAAATGACGTAAAATAGCTTGATGGCCTAAGTGAACACCATCGAAATTGCCAATTGTTAGTGCACAACCTGATAAATTTTTAGGTAAATTATGAATGCCACGAATTAGTCGCATTGAAATTGTTATCCGTTCGAAATTTATAAGTCAAAATATCCGAGCATTATAAGCATAAATTCACTAAATAGGCGATATTTTTTTATACTTATCCTTTGTTAAATAAATCTTGTTTGCGAATACCCACAAGAATGAGTGAGCCAAAATAAACAAGGATAGCTAAACCAATTAACCACATTAGCCAATGTATACGAGTTAAGAAGCTCATTGCATACCATTCAAGTAGGTTTGGTGTGTTATACCAAACTAATCCTCCCATCATGGCGGCAGAGAAAAAAACTTTAGCAAAAAAGACCGCACTTTGACGGCTGAAATGATAAACGTCTTGTTTCACTAAACCATGATAGAGTAAGTAGGCATTTAATGTAGCCGACATAGCCGATGCCATGGCGAGTCCCACATAACTAAATGGAATCGCTAATAAGTTGAATAGCATATTGCTGATCATTGCAATAATACCTATTTTAACGGGTGTCTTTGTATCTTGACGTGCGTAATAACCGTTTGCGAGGATTTTTATTAACATAAAACTTAGTAATCCTGCATTAAAGGCCCATAATGAAAAAGATGCTGCTTGAACATCATTTAGACCGAAATTGCCACGCATAAAAAGGACTAATAACAGAGGTTGTGCCAGAATAGCGATACCTACCATCGCCGGGATACCAAGCAATAAGATCATTCGTATCCCCCAATCCATTGTATTGCGGAAATGTTGGTTACTTTGTCCATCGTTTTTGTCGCGATTAACATGATGACGCGCTAATGTTGGCAGAATGACAGTAGAAATAGCGATACCAAATAGTCCTAATGGAAATTCTAATAAACGATCAGAATAGTAAAGCCAGCTGATGGAACCTGTCATTAAAAAGCTTGCGATTAAAGTATCTAATAATAAATTGATTTGACTGACAGAGACACCAAACAAAGCAGGAATCATCAATGTGCGAATCTTTTTTACTCCTTCATCATGCCAAGCCCATTTTGGCTTTACCAAGAGACCTGCTTGTTTTAAAAAAGGAATTTGAAATAAAAATTGCAGTAAACCACCGATAAAAATACCAATTGCTAATGCTAAGTCAGGATTTTCTATGCGAGGGGCAAGGAAAAGAGCAGTACAAATCATAGCAATATTGAGTAAGACAGGTGAAAAAGACATTACTCCAAATTTGCCAATAGTATTCAGAATTGCACCAGATAAAGCAACAAAAGTAACAAACCACAAATAAGGGAAAGTAATTTTTAATAATAATGAAGCTTGTTCAAATTTGACTGCGTTGGGTCCATCATTGAGCCAATCTAAAAACCAACCTGTACCAAAAATAGCTGCAACAATCGGTGAGAAAATCATCGCAAATAGAGTGACTAACGACACGAGCACTCCTAATGTACCTGATACTTTTCCAATAAACTCTCGTGTTTTATTAATATCACCAGATTTTTGGTATTCAGCAAGGACTGGAACGAAGGCTTGCGAGAATGCTCCTTCTGCAAAGAGCCGACGTAGAAAATTAGGGATCTTATTGGCGAATAAAAAGACATCTGCTGCAACACCTGCACCTAATAAATTAGCAATTACTACATCTCGTATTAAGCCTAAAATACGTGATAATAACGTCATTGTACTGACGACAATACCTGATTTTAATAATCCTTTGCTCAAAATAATGTACTCGGCTTGGTTGTTTGAATAAATTTTACTTAATTGTATAGAAATTTCGTTTTTACGCTATATTCTACGTAAAAAAACTGCTAAAATCTCGCCCACATCGTTTGGTGAGTGACCTTTGACGTGCTTAATTGATATAACGATGCGAAAATTTTCGGTTGTGTCTCACCGAAATCAATAACAAATTTTCAGTGACAATGCCGAATTAGTCATTGACAAAAGCATAGAAAATAGGCATATTTTACGCCTTTAATTTATCTCGTTTACTAACAAATAATTTTAGGAGTTTGACCTTGGCTAATATCAAGTCAGCTAAAAAACGTGCGATTCAATCAGAAAAACGCCGTCAACACAATGCAAGTCAACGCTCAATGATGCGTACTTACATTAAAAAAGTTTACGCAGCAGTAGCAGCAGGTGATAAATCAGTAGCAGAAGCAGCATTTGTAGAAATGCAAAAAGTAGTGGATAGAATGGCTTCTAAAGGTTTAATTCACGCAAACAAAGCAGCAAACCATAAAGCTAAATTATCTGCACAAATTAAAAAATTAGCGTAATTTTGACTTTTAAATAATATAAAACCGCACTTTTGTTAAAGCTGCGGTTTTTTATTGCTTTTTTACACTTGAATAAGGTGTTTTATTTTATTTATTAAAGCGTTTACGTCTACGGTGATAAGTTAATGTATTTTTAATTGGTTTTAAGCTACGAGTAGTTGGAGTAGTTTCAATTTTTGTACGATATGCTCTACGGTAGTGACTTAAAAAATAATGTACTGAGCTAGCGAGTAATACACCAGCGAGAAATACAATAATGAGTTCGCCGTAAAGTTGGTGGAAAATTTGATTGATTTTATTTTGTGTAGTTTTGCCATATTTTACATCAAAAGTCACACGCAGAAAACCTTCAAGACCATTAGAAGAATAAATAGGTTCAACAATTTGTTGCGTATTGTTGTCCTCTTTTGTTTGTGTTTGAATAGCTAGCCCTAAAGTTGAGCGTAAATTTTTAGATTGGTTAGTCTGTGCTAATAATTCCCCATTATGAGCATAAATAGAAGCATCAAGAACAAATTCCTCTTTAGCAAAAGAATTTAAATTTTCGCTCAGTTTTTCTGTACTCGCATTGTTGACTAACAACATAGAAAATAAGTTAGCTTGTTGACGGACTAATAAATGCGATAGATTAGATACTTGATTAACACTGGCTAATTGTGAGCCAATTTTAAATTGCTGTACGCCAAATAAAATGACAGCAATAGTCGCAATACAAAATAAAATGATCGAGATGATCATCGTCAGTTTAATCAGTTTTTCTTTGGCTAAATGCAAGTTCTTTTTTCCTAAAGCTAAGTAAATAGGCTAGAATACAACCTACTTTATTTTAAATCACAATTTACAGGATTTTCTATGCAAACACAAAATCTTGCAAGTATTACTCATTATTTCCCTCAATTTCCAAACACATTGTTACCTAATGAAGCACCAACTCAAGGAACAGTAAAATTCATTTTGTATGGAACAGATTTAAATTATGTAAAGTTACAACAATTTCAGCAAAAGTGCGGTGAAAATTTTATTATTCTAGATGGATGGACTGTTTTATACAATACAGTCGTGTTGTTACAAGGAACGTGGCAAGCAGAATGGTTAACTTATGCACATGAACTAAGAGTAGATATCGCGCAAATTGATTTTGTTCCCCGCTTAAAACAATCTGGGCTATTAGTAATGGATATGGATTCTACTGCAATTCAAATAGAATGTATTGATGAAATAGCAAAATTAGCTGGTACAGGTGAGCTTGTTTCTTCCATCACTGCACAAGCAATGCGTGGAGAATTAGATTTTGAGCAAAGTTTACGTCGCCGAGTAGCTACTCTACAAGGTGCCCCCGAGCATATTTTGGCGCAAGTGAGAGAAAACCTCCCTTTAATGCCTGGATTAGTAGAAACGCTAAAACAATTACAACAATATAAGTGGAAAACTGCGATTGCATCAGGTGGATTTACTTATTTTACTGATTATTTAAAAGAGTTTCTAAAGCTCGATTATGCAGTCTCAAATCAATTTGATATTCAAAATGGAATATTAACTGGTGAGATCAAGGGTGATGTGGTTGATGCAAAATATAAAGCGATAACATTACAACAATTAGCACAAGAATATGGGATTAAGCCAGAGAATACCGTCGCTATTGGTGATGGTGCAAATGATTTAGCTATGATGAAGGTTGCTGGGTTAGGTGTCGCACTACATGCAAAGCCTAAAGTACAACAACAAGCACAAATTGTGGTAAACTTCGCAGACTTTAGTGCACTTTTATGCTTATTGAGTGCAAATGAGCGATTAACTAAGGAGTAAATAATTATGCCTTCTTTTGATATTGTATCTGAAATTACCTTACATGAAGTACGCAATGCCGTGGATAATGCAAATCGTGATTTAACAAACCGTTGGGATTTTCGTAATGTGCAAGCTGCAATTGAGCTAAATGAAAAAAATGAAACGATTAAAGTATCTAGTGAATCTGATTTTCAGGTTGAGCAATTAGTTGATATTTTACGCAATGCTTGTATTAAGCGTGGAATTGATTCTAGTTCACTTGATATTCCATCTGAATATGAACATAGTGGTAAAACGTATAGTAAAGAAATCAAGCTAAAGCAAGGTATCGAAACTGAGATGGCAAAGAAAATCACGAAGTTGATTAAAGAATCCAAATTAAAAGTTCAAGCTCAGATTCAAGGTGAGCAAGTACGTGTCACAGGCAAATCAAGAGATGACTTACAAGCGGTAATTCAATTAATCAAAAGTGCAGAATTAGGGCAGCCATTCCAATTCAATAACTTTAGAGATTAATTGCAAAAAAGCCGAAGCAATGTTTCTTCGGCTTTTTATGTATCCTTTTGAGTATTTATTTACTCATGATTTTTAAATATCTTAGAATAAAGATAAGTAAACTTGCACCTAGTACACCAAATAATAGACCTGCGAAAGAAAAACTTCCTGCTGACTGTGCAGAACCAATTTCTAAAATGTCACCAAAAATCCAACGACCAAGTGATGAACCAATAATACCGATAATGATATTCATAAGCAGACCCATGTCACTTTTCATGACTTTTTCTGCAATCCAACCTATTAAAGCACCTACAATAATAGCTGAAATCCAACCCATATTTTTCTCCTTATGAGTAGTCAATAAAAAATTAAAATCAAATTATGATTTTAAAAAGCGTATTGCAGATAAGTAATGTGAGATGTTTCTCATCTAATAACACATTTCTTATACATACAGGAAGTACCATAACAGAATTTAACACAAATGCAACAATATTGGTTTAAATATGTACAGAATGTCTTCAGTTGCTGTTATTTTAATCACAATTTGGTTTTATTATATTAATTTTAGAGAATGGATTTCATTAATATTTCATGATTAATTTATGAAGTGAATCAGAATATCTGGTATTTTTTAGCTATTATATAATAAAGCAAAAGACAGTATAAAAATGCTTAAATAGCTCGATTTTTAAAGCAATTTGAGATGGTTTGGATTCAGAATAAAGCTGGGTGAATTGGAAAGGTGGTGCCCCCAACAGGACTTGAACCTGTGACCAATCGATTATGAGTCGACTGCTCTGACCGACTGAGCTATAGGGGCCGATCTTATTAAATAGAAAACTCGGGAATTATAGAGAAATATTATAATAAAGTCTAGGAATTATCTTTTAGATGTTTCAAATTTAAGCAAAAAGGCTGCTAATATTATTAACAGCCTTTGAGTGTTTGAAACTATTCGTCTAAAAAGCTTCTTAATGTTTCTGAACGGCTTGGATGACGGAGTTTACGTAGTGCTTTAGCTTCGATTTGACGAATACGTTCACGTGTTACATCAAATTGTTTACCAACTTCTTCTAAAGTATGGTCTGTATTCATGTCTATACCAAAGCGCATACGTAATACTTTAGCTTCACGTGGAGTTAAGCCTTCTAGCACTTCATGTGTTGCGACTTTTAGACTTTGCGCAGTAGCAGAGTCTAATGGTAACTCAAGTGTAGAGTCTTCAATAAAATCGCCTAAATGTGAGTCATCATCATCACCAATTGGAGTTTCCATCGAAATTGGTTCTTTCGCAATTTTCAGTACTTTACGAATTTTATCTTCAGGCATTCCCATACGTTCAGCAAGTTCTTCTGGTGAGGCTTCTCGTCCCATTTCTTGTAGCATTTGACGTGAAATACGGTTTAATTTATTAATCGTTTCGATCATATGTACAGGGATACGAATTGTTCTAGCTTGATCTGCGATAGAACGTGTAATTGCTTGACGAATCCACCAGGTTGCGTAAGTGGAGAATTTATAACCACGACGATATTCAAATTTATCAACAGCTTTCATTAATCCAATGTTGCCTTCTTGAATTAAATCTAAGAATTGTAAACCTCGGTTAGTGTATTTTTTAGCAATAGAAATCACTAAACGTAAGTTAGCTTCTACCATTTCTTTTTTAGCACGACGTGCTTTTAGTTCCCCTGCTGCAATATGCTCACAGACTTCACGGATTTGTTGTACACTTAAATTGGTTTGGCGTTCAATCTCTAAGATATTTTGAATATGGTAACGGATTTCTTCTTCGTATTTAGCTAATTTTTCTGACCAATTTTTACCTGATGATATTGCTTTAATGAGCCAAGTATCTTGATTTTCATGTCCAATGAACATTTTTTGGAACTGTTCTTTTGGCATTTTTGCTTTATCAACAACAATTTTCTGAATACTACGCTCTTGTAAGCGAACAGAACGCATCATGTTACTCATTAAATTTACAAGTGTATCGAATTGTTTTGGCACTAAGCGAAATTGAGTGAAGACATCAGCTAATGCTTGGATTTGCTCTTTTGATTTTTTGCTTGTTCGACCATGTTTTTCAATTATCGCTATAGTTTTACTATGTTGAGTTCTTAGTTCTAAGAATTTTTCACGAGCAACTTCTGGGTCAATTGAGTTATCAGAATCGTTGTCATCGTTTGAGCTCGACTCTTCGCTTTCTTCTTCCTCTTCTTCATCATCATTGATATCCACTACAACGTTACTTGATTCCTCATCTTCATCATAGGATTCTTCAATTTCGGGAACATCTGCTTCTGCAATTGCATTAGGATCAACAAAACCTGTAATCAAATCCGCTAAACGAACACCACCTTCTTCAACGAGATCATATTGTTCGAGTAAATAGCTAATCGCTTCAGGATAGAAAGCAATTGCACTTTGTACTTCATTGATGCCTTCTTCAATACGTTTTGCAATGTCAATTTCGCCTTCTCGAGTAAGAAGTTCAACACTCCCCATTTCACGCATATACATACGTACAGGGTCAGTTGTACGCCCAATTTCAGCTTCAACACTAGATAATACCTGTGTTGCTTCTTCTACTGCATCTTCGTCAGCAATCGCTTCATTTAGCATTAGATCATCGGCATCTGGCGCAGTTTCTAATACTTGAATGCCCATATCGTTGATCATCTGAATAATATCTTCAATTTGTTCAGCATCCACGAGCTCTTCTGGGAGGTGATCATTCACCTCTGCATAAGTGAGATAGCCTTGTTCTTTGCCTTGTGCGATTAACAATTTCAATTGAGATTGTGGATTTTGATCCATAATAATATATCCGCCTTGATTGAGTAGTTATGAAGATAAAATACGACTGATTTTATCATTGTTATAATAGATTAACTATGCCTTTTGTTGTTTTTTCACTAATAATTGCGTTAACTTTTGTCGCTCATTTGGATTGAGTCCTGTTGAACGATCTTTCGCAATTAAAGCATCTATTTCGCGTTCAATAAGTTGGAAATAGAAATAACGTAATGTGTCTTTAAAGGTTTCTTCGATTTTTTCATCTTCTACAAGATGATCCCAAAATGCCAAAATTTCAAGAGCTTTACTATATTCTGTATCTCGCCAATACTCTAAGATCTGTCCCGTTGTAACACCAATTTTTTCTTGACAAAGTGCGGTCAGTTTTTCAAATAATTCAAGACCAGATTCATTCAGTACTCTTAATGGGGTCAAATTCGGTACGAGTTGGGCGAGTTCTGGATTTTGTAGTAATAATCCAATGAGTAAACGCATTGGAGTATGTTTAACTGTTTGTGCTTGATGGTGGATTTTCACTTCGCTATAAGTTGGAATAATGCTTTCCAATTGTGCTTGGTCTAAAATCCCTAGCTTTTGTGCTAAGGTGTTACGTAACGATAAACGTAACATTTCACCTGGAATTTTTTTGATTAAAGGTATGGCTAATGCAGCGAGTTTGGCTTTACCTTCTTTCGTTGAAAAATCGACTTGCGGTGTAAGACTTGAGAATAAAAACTCACTCAGTGATTGCGCCTTTTTGATATAGTCTTCAAAACCTGTTTTTCCATATTGGCGAATAAAAGAGTCAGGATCTTCGCCATCAGGTAGGAAAATAAACTTAAGTTGTCTGCCATCTTCTAAATAAGGTAAAGCATTTTCAAAAGCCCTCCAAGCAGCCTCACGTCCAGCGCGGTCTCCATCATAACAGCAAATAGCCTGCTCAGTTGAGCGAAATAATAGTTGAATTTGTTCTGCAGTAGTTGCTGTACCAAGAGATGCGACAGCGTAATCTATTCCAAATTGGGCTAATGCCACAACATCCATATAGCCTTCGACAACAAGTAACATCTCTGGGCTTTCATTACATTGTAATGCTTCAAATAAGCCATAAAGCTCGTTGCCTTTATGGTAGGTAGCACTTTCTGGTGAGTTTAGATATTTAGGTTTGTCATCATTTAACACTCGCCCGCCAAAAGCAATAGTTCTACCACGACGATCACGAATTGGGAACATTATACGATGACGGAAACGATCATAAATATCACCACGATCATTACGTGATAGCATCCCAAGATCAAAGAGTTTTTGTTGATCGTCTTTTGTTTTCACAAAATGCTGTAAAATCGAATCGAATGTATTTGGTACAAAACCAATTTGGAAACGTTCGATGATCTCGGAAGAGAGACCACGTTGTTGTAAATAACTTTGAGCTGGAATGTGCAGTGTTAATTGTTGTTGATAGAATTGTGCAATTTCCTGCATTAATTCATACAAGTTGCGTTTAGTTTGATAGCCTATTTGCTTACCATGAAATTGAGCTTTATTTTCACGTGGTATTTCAAGGCCTAGCATACCCGCTAACTCTTCAATCGCTTCTACAAACTCTAATTTATCATACTCCATTAGAAATGAAATTGCGTTGCCATGAGCCCCACAACCAAAGCAATGATAAAATTGTTTTTTTTGACTAACGGTAAACGAAGGCGTTTTTTCATGGTGGAATGGACAACAAGCTTGATAATCACGACCTGCTTTTTTGAGCTTCACTCGAGCATTAATAAGCTCCACAATATCTGTTTTAGCTAACAGATCATCAATGAATGTGCGTGGAATTGAGCCTTTCATCAAGTGTATGCCCTTTTAGGTAAGTAGTAAAAAATAGGAGCTTATTGAATGAAACAAAACCGTGATACCTAGAGGTTTCACGGTTTGTATAACTCGAGTTTTTAAATACTGTATTAAGTATTAGTATAAACGTGTATTACGTGCATTTTCACGAGCAACGCGTTTTGCATGACGTTTAGCACGAGTTGCGTTTTCACGTTTACGGATAGTCGTTGGTTTTTCATAAAATTCACGGCTGCGAACTTCTGCTAAAATACCAGCTTTTTCGCAAGAGCGTTTAAAACGACGTAATGCAACGTCAAATGATTCGTTTTCACGTACTTTAATTACAGGCATAAGCCAATCACCTCAATGGAATTAATTTTGCAATTGCTAATTTATTTTACCGTTTGGAATAAACGGCTTATTCAATAAAGGTCGCAATTTTAATCTACTTTTTGTTTAAAAGCAAAGGGAAGTTTGATCTTTTCTATAAAAATCGTTGTGTAAACTGGTGAAAGAATAATAAACAAGGTAAAATCTCGCGATGAAAATAATCAGAAAGGAAAAGTGAATGCGAGTATTAGGCATTGAAACATCTTGTGATGAAACTGGTGTTGCTATTTATGATGACGAAAAAGGATTAGTGGCCAATCAACTTTATACTCAAGTTGCATTACATGCAGATTATGGTGGGGTTGTCCCTGAACTGGCATCGCGCGATCATATCCGTAAAACAGCCCCTTTAATTCAGGCTGCGTTAGCAGAAGCAAACCTAAATGCAGAAGATATTGATGGTATTGCTTATACTGCAGGTCCAGGATTAGTGGGGGCATTATTAGTGGGATCTACTATTGCAAGATCCTTAGCTTATGCGTGGAATCTACCAGCTATTGGTGTTCATCATATGGAAGGGCATTTATTAGCACCAATGTTAGAAGAAAATGCTCCACGTTTTCCTTTTATTGCATTATTAGTTTCAGGCGGACATACTCAGTTAGTGAAAGTGGATGCAGTCGGACAATACCAACTATTAGGTGAGTCTATTGACGATGCAGCTGGCGAGGCTTTTGATAAAACAGCAAAATTGTTAGGATTGGATTATCCTGGTGGTGCGGCACTTTCACGTCTAGCGCAAAAAGGAAATCCTGATCGTTTTATTTTTCCTCGTCCTATGACAGATCGACCTGGTTTAGATTTCAGTTTTTCAGGATTAAAAACTTTTGCAGCAAATACGATTGCACAAGTAATTCAACAAGAAAGTGAGTTAACAGAACAAACTAAAGCAGATATTGCTTATGCTTTTCAACAAGCTGTTGTAGAAACACTGGCAATTAAGTGTCGCCGAGCGTTAAAAGAAACAGGATTGACACGTTTGGTTATTGCAGGTGGCGTGAGTGCAAATAAACAATTACGTCAACATTTGTCCGAATTAATGCGGCAGCTCAATGGGGAGGTTTTTTATCCACAACCTCAATTTTGTACTGATAATGGTGCGATGATTGCTTATGCTGGATTGTTACGCCTAAAACAAGGTGAGCAGCAAGATCTTGCAATCGAAGTGAAACCTCGTTGGCCTATGACGACATTATCGCCAATTGTTACAAGCTAGCTCTCAAGGAAATGAATATGGAACAACATAAATTAAAAGCGATGCGTGCAGCAGGTGTAGGTTGTGTTTTCATGTTAGCATTAATTGCAATTGCTATTTTTATGATACCAACAGAACAACTTATAGATTATTTAACCGAGGCTGGGCGTTTCGTAGGTGGTGGAACAACTTTTGGTATTTTGATGTTAGCTGCATTACCTCCTCTAACGGGGGCAATTTTTTATTATTTCTTTAAATGGGCACTAAAATAAAAAAACAGGAATGATATGGCAAAGCTCTATTTTTATTATTCAACAATGAATGCGGGTAAGTCCACAACATTGTTGCAATCTTCGTATAACTATCAGGAGCGTAATATGAATACGCTTGTTTATACTGCTGCAATTGATGATCGTTTTGGTGTGGGAAAAGTGACTTCTCGTATTGGCATTAGCCAAGATGCACGGCTTTTTCACAAAGAAAGTAATTTATTAGCAGAAATAGAGCAGCATGTAATGCATGAAAAGTTAAATTGTATTTTAGTAGATGAAGCACAGTTTTTGACCAAATCCCAAGTCTATCAACTTAGCGAAGTTGTGGATAAGCTGAATATTCCAGTATTGTGTTATGGTTTACGTACGGATTTTCAGTCTGAGTTATTTGAAGGAAGTCAGTATTTACTTGCTTGGGCAGATCAATTAGAAGAGCTTAAAACTATTTGTTATTGTGGTCGTAAAGCGAATTTTGTGTTGCGTTTAAATGAACAAGGAGATGTTGTGCGTGATGGTGCCCAAATTCAAATTGGTGGTAATGACAGCTATTTATCTGTTTGTCGCCAGCACTATAAAGAGAAGATTGCGTGATTTTGTTCACTTAAAGTGCGGTCAGCTTTGACTAAATTTGATCAAAAAAGGCGATATTTTGTTTCTTTATATCGCCTTTAAATTGGAGTCCTACTTTAGGTTAACGCATTGTCACAAATTCTTCCGATCCTGTTGGATGAATAGCTACTGTGTTATCAAAATCTGCTTTAGTTGCACCCATTTTAATTGCCACAGCAAATCCCTGAATCATTTCATCTACCCCAAAACCAATCCCATGTAAACCAACGATTTTCTCTTCTTTACCTGTACAAACTAGCTTCATTTTACACGGTTGGCGATGTTGTGTCACAGCACTATACATCGGTGTGAAAGCAGATTTATATACTTTCACATTTTCTGCACCATATTGTTCAATCGCTTGTGGTTCTGTGAGTCCTATTGTACCAATTGGTGGATGGCTAAAGACAACTGTTGGGACTAAATTATAGTCTAAATGTTCATTTGGTTTATTATTAAATAGGCGCTCTGATAAACGACGACCGGCAGCAACTGCAACTGGAGTTAACTCAATACCGCCTTCAATAATATCACCTACAGCATAAATACCTTTTATATTTGTATTTTGATATTTATCTACTTTGATAAATCCACGCTCGTTCGTTTTTACACCTGTAGCTGCTAAGTTGATGGTATCTGTAGCAGGATGGCGACCAATCGCCCAAATTAAGCAATCGACTTCTTGTGTACGTCCGTCTTCAAGCTGTAAACTTAATGAGCCATCAGCATTTTTTGTCACTTGTTTTGGAATAGCATGAGTATGCAAATGGATACCATCTTGCGACATAACGTCTAATAATGTCTCTACAATTAATGGATCAAAATTGCGTAACGGTGCATGTTGACGAACAAACAAATGAGTTTCAACACCGAAACTATTCATGACGCCAGCAAGTTCAACGGCAATATAGCCTGCACCAATAACAGCTACACGTTTTGGTAATTGTGTGAGTTCAAAGACACCGTCAGAGTCAATACCATATTCTGCACCTATAATATTTGGACGGCTTGGGCGTCCGCCTGTTGCAATTAAAATATGGTCTGCTGTAATGTGTTCGCCATTTACTTCGACAGTATTCGTATTAACAAATTTAGCGAATCCTTGAATAACATCAACATTATTTTTGGCTAAAACGTTATTGTAGGAAGTATGAATGCGACTGATATAAGCTTGTCGATTTTCGACCAATTTAGAAAAGTCAAACTGGCTCACATTCACTTCAAAACCATAATCTGGAGCATAAAGATGAATTGCCTCAGCTATTTGTGCGCCATACCACATGACTTTTTTGGGCACACAGCCTACATTAACGCAAGTACCACCTAAATGTTTCGCTTCGATGATAGCACATTTCTTACCGTAGCTTGCAGCACGATTAATTGAGGCAATGCCACCGCTACCACCACCGATAGCAATATAATCATAATGTTTTGTCATTGTTGTATTCCTTTTAGATACACATAATTACAATAAATTTGTCGTTATTTTGCCGAATAAATAAACATAAAGCAAAACGATATCATAACTCAGTTTAATGAGTAATAGATTATTCAGGTACTACCCATTTAACTGACCAATTTCCCGTTCCTTCTGGAACTAGGGTTTGGGTTAAATAAGGTAGAATTTTTTTCATCTGTTGCTCAAGTGTCCAAGGAGGATTAATGACAATCATACCACTGGCAGTCATCCCACGTTGTTCACTATCTGGATGTACAGCTAATTCAATTTGTAAGATTTTACGAATTCCTGTGTTTTCAAAGTGACGTAGCATCCGTTTGATTTGTTGGCGCAATACAACAGGATACCAAATGGCGTAAGTACCCGTAGCAAAACGTTTATAGCCATCTTCTACTGCTTGTACAACTAAATCATAATCTTCTTTTAATTCATAAGGTGGATCAATTAAGATAAGTCCACGCCGTTCTTTGGGGGGTAAGGTTGCTTTTAATTGTTGGAAACCATTTTCTCTCTTACTTGTTACATTTTTAAATTCTTTGAAATTGTTACGTAGTAATGGGAAATCACTTGGGTGGAGTTCAGTCAACAAAGCACGATCTTGTGGACGTAACATTGTTGCAGCAATTAACGGCGAGCCTGCGTAATAACGTAATTCTTTACCACCATAATTGAATTTTTTTATTAATTGAATATAACGTGCAATTTCTTCGGGCAAATCATCACGTTGCCAGAGACGTCCAATACCTTCTTCAAACTCTGCTGTTTTTTCTGCTTCTTCGCTAAATAAGCGATAACGTCCCACACCTGCATGTGTGTCTAAATAATAGAAGCCTTTTTCTTTTAATTGAAAGTTTTCAATAATAAGCATTAATACGATATGTTTTAACACATCGGCATGATTACCTGCATGAAAACTGTGACGATAACTAAGCATAAATATTGCCTTTAAAATAGAAATTATAAAAAAGAGACCGCACTTTTATGATCAAAAGTGCGGTGGATTTTAGAAGAGTTCTTCTCGGTCGTCTACTGATGAATTACTATCAGGGTTAGTAAAGTCAGATGGTATATAATAGCCTTGTTCTTCAACATAAGTACGTTTAGGCTCAGTACCATTGATAAAATATTCTATTCGTCCGCCACTGTTCGTTAATAAACCAGATCCTGTATCAATACGTTTTTCTACAATATTAGGTGGTGGAGCTAATTTACGTTCAGGAATGTCAGCTAAACTAGTTAACATATAAGCTTGCCAAGCTGGCATTGCAGTTTTGGCTCCAGCTTCTCCACGGCCTAAATTGCGTTTATTATCATCAAACCCCACGTAAACAGCCGTCGTTAAATGAGCACCAAATCCAGCATACCAAGCGACTTTAGAGTTATTTGTTGTTCCTGTTTTACCGCCAATATCCTGACGTTTGAATGCTTTTGATAAGCGCCAACTTGTTCCAACCCAGCTTTTACCTGCTTCACCATAAATTGCTGATGTTAATGCGCTACGGACTAAAAAAGCCAGTTCACCACTGATAACTCGTGGTGCATACTGTGTTTCTGAGTTATCTGTTTTTGCAGCAGCCATGAAATGTAAATGACTTTCATCAATTGGGTTAGTATTGATCGGTTCTAGATCTGGGATATCAGGGATAATATCACCTAATTCATCACTGCCTTCATCAGATACATCAATATTGAGATTTTCAGTTAGACTTAAATCATAATTTTTAAATGCATCTAGTTTTTCTGTCTCACCATATAACACAGGAATATCATGACAAGTAATACAAGCAATTTTGGGATTAGCAAGGAAAACTTCTTTACCTGTGTTATCTAAAATACGGTTGATAATAAAAGGTTCAATTAAAAAACCACCATTATCAAATACAGCGTAACCTCGAGCCATTTCTAATGGTGTGAATGATGCAGCACCTAATGCTAATGCTTCACTAGCAAAAAATTGTTCTTTTTTAAAACCAAAACGTTGTAAAAACTCAGCGGTAAATTCCACACCAGCCATTTGCATTGCTCGAATAGCAATCATATTTTTGGATAAGCCTAGACCTACTCGCAAACGCATTGGGCCATCAAAACGGTTTGGTGAGTTTTTAGGAGCCCACGGTTTTTGTCCCGCTTTTTTTAAAACCAAAGGAGAGTCTTGTAGCACACTAGATAAAGTAAGCCCTTTTTCTAGTGCAGCAGCATAAATGAAAGGCTTAATTGAAGAACCAACTTGTACTAAAGATTGTGTTGCACGATTAAATTTACTTTGTTCAAAGCTAAACCCCCCAACTAAAGCTTCAATAGCACCATTATCACTATTTAATGAGACTAAAGCAGAATTGACTTCTGGTAGCTGCGCTAAAATCCATTCGCCATTGTCACGTTGGCGAATCCAAATTTGATCACCTACTTTAGGTGTTTTTTTCCCTGCCCAACGCATTGCATTATTTGACAAGGTCATTTTTTCGCCTGATGATAGTAGTAATTCAGCGCCAGTTTTATTTGTAGCCAGTACTGCTGCAGGTAAGAGCGGTTCAGAATTGGGGAGTTTTTTTAAGAAACCAATAATACGATCTATCTCCCAAGGTGTTTCCTCTTTTTGCCAGAGTGGTGCACCTCCACGGTAACCATGGCGCATATCATAATCAATCAGATTATTACGTAGTGCTTTTTGTGCTTCAGCTTGATCTTTCGATAACACAGTCGTATAAACTTTAAAACCACTCGTATAGGCTTTTTCCTCACCAAAGCGTCTTACCATTTCTTGGCGAGCCATTTCAGTGACATAATCGGCACGGAAATCAATTTGCGCACCATGATAGCTAGCTACGATAGGTTCTTTAATTGCTGAATCATATTCTTCTTGTGTAATGTATTTTGTCGTCAGCATACGTCCTAACACAATATTACGTCGTTCTGTGGCTCGTTTTAATGAATAAATTGGATTCATTGTAGAAGGGGCTTTAGGTAAACCAGCAATTACAGCCATTTCAGATAATGTCAATTGCTCTAATTCTTTACCAAAATAAGTTTTTGCGGCAGCAGCAACACCATAAGAACGGTAACCTAAATAAATTTTATTTAAATACAATTCTAAAATTTCGTTTTTAGTTAATGTATTTTCAATATCAATGGCTAAAACAGCTTCTTTTGCTTTACGTTCAATTGATTTTTCAGGTGTTAAGAAGAAATTACGTGCTAATTGCTGTGTAATTGTACTTGCCCCTTGAGATGCACCGCCTTTAGTAATTGCCACTGTAATAGCACGAGCAATACCAATAGGATCTAGTCCATGATGATCATAGAAACGACTGTCTTCTGTTGCGAGAACAGCATTGATAAGAGGTTGTGGAATTTGTTCTAATGGCACAGGAATACGGCGCTGCTCCCCAACTTCACCAATAAGTTTGCCATCAGCTGTATAAATTTGCATAGGTTGTTGTAACTCAACCGTTTTAAGGCTTTCTACATCAGGTAAATCTGCTTTCAAATAGATATATACCGCACCTACCGCGACACAACCCAATACAATTAATGTTAATAGGGTACTTAATATTAATTTTGCGATCCGCATCGAAAAATTCTCTCTTGGTTAATGCTTGTTTATTAAAAAACTCAAAAAATTATTCACAGTATAAAGATAACAAGACTAAATCCAAAGCTAAAAGTTCAGCAGAAATGTAAATAATCAGTAAATAGGAGACATCAAATGTGGCAACTTTCGATGACTTTAATTCAAGTAGGTGTGTGGCGACGAGGACAAAATATTGAATTTGTTTGGTTAGATATGGAACATAAACCGCAGAAGTTCTGTACAACAATAGAGATGTTAGCAGAAGCTAAAAATAAGATCCTCATTTGTTTAGCAAGCAAACAAAAAATACACTTATCTTTTATTACTGCAATTTCACCTCATCAAATTTGGACTAAAAGTATATTGCTGCCTCAACAATTAAATGAACAAGAATGTGAGCAGCAATGTCAATTTATCTTAGAACAAGAATTATCTATCCCTCTATCTAATCTTTGGTTTGATTATTATGCAGATATGGTACAACAAGGTTTCCAGATTACGCTTTTTGCTGTTCAAAAGTCGATTGCACAACAATATTTAACAGAATTATCTGTATTAAATATTGATGTATTAGACAATTTAGCACATAGCATTTTACGTGCTTTCCAATTTCTTATGCCTACAGTGCAAAGTATAAATACATTGTTTTTATATCAAGATGAACAAAGTTGTATCGCACTTGAAGAACAACGATATCAATTACTCGTCTTACAAAAAACGCATTCAGATTTGACTGCACTTTATACTCAATTTTGTCAACGTTATGAACATCAACCTAAGCAAGTTATTGTTTACCGTATACACGCGCAAGATGTTTTACCGCCAGACTGGACTGAGTTACACACAACTTTACCAATCATTGCTTTAGGTAGTGCATTATGGCGAAAAAGATTATCAAATGAGCTTGGCGATGATAAATAAGCTTAGTGAGATACAAAAGTGACATATCATTTGAACTTATTGCCTTGGCGGCAGAAACAACGTCGGCAGCGTTTAATTCTTTTTACTATTCAGTGCTGTATCGCGTTAGTTTGCTTCATTGTGGGTAATTTTGTGTTACTGGTATTCTCTGAGTCCCTGACTCAGCAAAAAATATTAAAGCAGACAAATCTACAGCAAATTACTTCTAATTTACAGCAAGTTAACCACCAAGTTTCCGAATTAAGAAAGAATTATCTTGTACAAGAAAAAATGTTTTTATTATCTACAAAAACATTGAATATCCTTTTGGACAGTATAACCACATTACCTTTACAACGAGGTGAGTTAGCGGAACTTAGTTGGGATTCTGGGTTAGTCATTTTGAAGGGATATGTGGAGACACAAACAGAATTTGAACAATTAAATCAGTTTCTTACTTCTAATAGATTATTTCAAGAAATCAAATTAACGCATTTTCAATTAGAACTACAGCATATTTCTTTTCAATTTGAGTTGCAATTAGCAATGGGGTGAATTATCGATGCTAAGTTATCTCAAGAATCCAGATTCCTTACTTAGTAAGTTATCAAATTTACCTTTTATACAAAGAATAATTTTATTTGTCATAGTAATGAGTTTGGGATGGTCATACACAATTTTTCAAATGATTCAGCAATACCAACAAATAAGACAAATTGAAGAGATGCTAGTCTATGAGAAACAGGACTTACAGCATAATCAACAGATTTTCGAACGTTTAAAACAACATATAACACAGTCTGCTTTGACCCCAACTTTAACGAGTCAGATGACAAAAATCAATCAATACATTCATCAGCATTCACACAAAATAGTATTACAGTCTACTGAATGGACATTTCACTCTTTTCCACTACTGAATTTACAATTTCAAAGCTATTTTGCTGATTTTCATAACTTTTTAACGACACTTTTAACTCAGTATCCACAATTAAAGCTTAGTAAATTGCAATTATTGAAAATAGCAAATATAGAGGGTGTATCAGTACAGGTAGATATTTTGTTGCAGCTGCAACCAATAGAGGAGTGAAAATAATGCAAAAATTGACCGCACTTATTTTATTTAGTTTAACACTGAGTGTACAAGCAGATCCCTTTGATCGAACTCAACGACAAACCCAATCAAATGCTTTAATGAAAAACGAAAAAATAATGTCCTTGACATCTTGTCATGCTTTAGAGTCAGCACTTTTTCCAATGAATGATTTAAATGAGCTGAAATTAATTGGTGTATTACAGCAACAATCAGAATGGTTAGCATTTTTTATGAATGAAGAAAAGCAGATTCAGAGTGCCTCTCTTAATCAATTGTTAACAGCAGAAGGCTTCCGTATTCAACAAATTAGTAGGCAAGGTATTACTCTAGCTTATTGGAAAAATAAACAAAATTGTACGGAAAATAGCACATTATTTATTAAACTTTAGGATGAAGGTATGCAAAAAGGGGTTAATTATTGTATTAAGTGCGGTCTATTATGGCTTAGTTTTGTTTGTTGTGTGCTAGCGCAATCTAGTGAGACGTTTTCTATTCGCTTAAAGCAAGCGCCACTAGTTGAAATTTTGCAACAATTAGCGTTACAACAAAACAAAAGTTTAGTCATTGATAATGAATTAGATGGTATGTTATCACTGCAATTAGAGCAAACTAGTTTTGAGAAATTGTTATATGCCGTAGCTAAGATTAAACAATTAGAGCTACACAAAGAAGGTCAATTGTATTATTTGAGTAAAGGTTTTAAAGCGGACAAAATAAAGAGTGAAAGTAGTCAGCTAAGTCCTAATTTAGTAACAGACTCAATAAAATTACAATTTGCTAAAGCAGAAGATGTGATGAAATCATTGACTACTGGTAATGGCTCTTTATTATCGGTAGATGGGCGTATTAGTGTAGATGTACGCAGTAATTTATTGTTAATTCAAGATCAAGCTGAATCAGTCCGAAATATTAAAAAATTAATATCAGAAATGGATAAACCTGTTGAACAAATCGTGATTGAAGCGCGAATTGTCACTATGACTGATGAAAGCCTAAAAGAGCTGGGCGTTAGATGGGGAATGTTTGATCCTACTTCTCATAAACATACTTTATCAGGTAGTTTAGAAAGTAATGGCTTTTTGAATATTCAAGATCATCTCAATGTTAATTTTGCAACTAATGTAACGCCTACAGGAAGCGTTGCATTACAACTAGCAAAAATTAATGGTCGCTTATTAGACTTGGAATTAACTGCACTTGAACGAGAGAATAATGTTGAAATTATTGCTAGCCCACGTTTGTTAACGACGAATAAGAAAAGTGCCAGTATTAAGCAGGGAACAGAAATACCTTATATTGTGACGAATGGTAAAAATGATACACAATCTATTGAATTTCGTGAAGCAGTACTAGGTTTAGATGTTACACCACAAATCTCAAAAGATAATACTATTTTATTAGATATGGTGGTTAGTCAAAATTCATTAGGACCGAGAGTGACTTATGATAAAGGCGAAAGTATTTCAATAGATAAGCAAGAAATTAATACTCAAGTTTTTGCAAAGGATGGTGAAACTATTGTTTTAGGCGGAGTATTTCATGATACGATAATGAAGGGCGTAGACAAAGTGCCTCTGCTTGGTGATTTACCTGTATTAAAACATCTATTTAGTAAAGAAAGTGAACGTCATCAAAAGCGGGAGCTCGTTATTTTTGTGACACCACATATTTTAAAGCAGAATGAAATAGTCGCAAAATCAGAGCAGTAGTGCCTTAGTATAAGCTCTTAAAATAGCGCTCGCTTTTGTTCCCACTGAGTAAATATCACAAATAAATCGCCTGTTAAGGTTGAAAAATAGGGTGATTTATTGCGATAATCGCAATTATTTTTTGGGTGATCTTTTTGCGACCGATTCAGGTCGCTTCTCTATTTTACAAAAGATCATGATTATCAATATATTAATGAACAAGAAGAAAAATTAGAGATGGCAGAAAAGCGTAATATTTTCTTAATCGGTCCAATGGGGGCAGGAAAAAGCACAATTGGTCGTCAATTGGCACAGCTATTAAATATGGATTTTGTCGATTCTGACGGTGAAATTGAGCAACGTGCTGGTGCAGATATAAGCTGGATTTTTGATGTTGAAGGTGAGGCTGGTTTTCGTAAGCGTGAAGAGCGCATTATTAATGAGCTAACACAAAGACAAGGTATTGTACTTTCAACAGGTGGTGGTGCAGTATTATCAAAAGAAAATCGTAATCATTTATCGGCACGTGGAATCGTGATTTACTTAGAAACGACAGTTGAAAAGCAATATCAAAGAACACAGCGTGATAAAAAGCGCCCATTACTACAAGAAGTAGATGATCCTCGCCAAGTATTGGAAGATTTAGCGAAAATTCGTAATCCTTTATATGAAGAAATTGCGGATATTACTTTGCCAACAGATGAACAAAGTGCAAAAGTAATGGCAACACAAATTATGGATTTAATTGATAATCTTAATGGCTGAAAAATAGGATAAATCATGCAGTGTGTAAATGTTGAGTTAAAAGAACGCCGTTATCCGATATATATTGGAGCAGGTTTATTATCTGATGAAAATTGTTATCCATTGAAATCGGGTGATAAAGTCATGATCGTTACTAATCCAACAGTTGCACAATACTATCTTACCCCAGTAACAGATACCTTAGAAAGAAAAGGATGCTTGGTTGAACATGTATTATTGCCTGATGGAGAAAAGTACAAGACTTTGGCATCATTGGACTTGATTTTTACCGCACTTTTACAAACTAATCATGGGAGAGATACTACGATTATTGCCTTAGGTGGTGGGGTTATCGGTGATATAGCAGGTTATGCTGCAGCCAGCTATCAACGAGGTATTCGCTTCATTCAAATCCCAACAACATTGTTAGCACAAGTTGACTCATCAGTGGGAGGGAAAACAGCTGTAAATCATGAGTTAGGTAAAAATATGATTGGTGCTTTTTACCAGCCTTGTTGCGTAATTATTGATACTTTAACTTTAAAGAGTTTACCTAAACGTGAAGTAAATGCAGGATTGGCTGAGGTAATTAAATATGGAGCTATTCTTGATAAAGATTTTTTTAGTTGGTTAGAGCAACATATCGATAATCTTGTTGCTCTAGAGCAGGTTTATTTACAGCAATGTATTTCACGCTGTTGTCAAATTAAAGCAGATGTTGTTGCAAACGATGAAACAGAGCAAGGTGATAGGGCATTATTGAATTTAGGGCATACTTTTGGTCATGCGATTGAAACCCACTTAGGTTATGGGAATTGGCTACATGGAGAGGCTATTGCTGTTGGTATGATGATGGCAGCAGTGCTTTCAGAAAAATTAGGCTATTTAACGTATGATGATGTTGGTCGTCTTGAAAAATTACTTGCAAGAGCGAATTTACCAACGGTTTCACCAGATAGTATGCAAGCAGAAGATTATTTGCCACATATGATGCGAGATAAAAAAGTCTTAGCTGGAAAATTACGTCTTATTTTACTCAAAGCATTAGGTCAAGCTTATGTTGCAACAAATACTGATCAAGAAATAGTGTTAGATGCTATACGTTCTTGTACTCAGGTTGATTAATTAATGCCTCCTCGTCGAAAACAGCCTATTAAATCAAAGCAGTTAGGCTTCAAAAAAAAGACTAAATTACCCATGATAAAATACCGCCCATTTTTAAAATGGGCCGGTGGTAAGTTCCGTTTGACTGAGGAGCTTAATAAAGTTCTACCTAAAAAGAATACGTGTTTAGTTGAGCCTTTCGTTGGTGCTGGCGCAGTATTTCTAAATACAAATTTTGAGCGTTATATCTTGGCAGATATTAATCCAGATTTAATTAATTTATTTAATTTTGTTAAGTCTGATGTAGAACGCTATATTGAAGCTGCCAAAGCCATTTTTTTTCATCCAGAAGCGAATACTAGTCAGTATTATTACACACAAAGAGAACAATTTAATCGTTCGTCAGATACATTTGAGCGTTCAGTGATTTTTTTGTATCTTAATCGTTTCGGCTTTAATGGATTATGCCGTTACAATTCCAAAAATGAATTTAATGTGCCATTTGGCTCTTATAAAAGACATTATTTTCCTGAGGCTGAATTACGTTATTTTGCTCAAAAAGCACAACATGCAGAGTTTATTTGTGCTGATTTTCAACATACTTTCTCTTTAGCGGATGAAAAATCTATTATTTATTGTGATCCACCTTATGCTCCTTTAATACAAGAAAGTAATTTTACCAGCTATGCTGGTAATGAATTTTCTGCTCAACACCAAAAAGTATTAGCTGATTTAGCAAGTTATACTGCAGAAGAACGCCATATTTCCGTTGTTATTTCAAATCATGATACTGCATTTACACGTGATATTTATCAGAAAGCTAAGCTAAAAGCCATTCAAGTACAACGGTCAATTAGCCAGCAATCAAACAGACGAATCAAAGTGACGGAATTAATTGCAGTCTTCAATGCGAAATGAAATTGGGTGAGTAGATAAACAAGAGTAAACTGAATAGCTTAGTGAATTTTACATATTTTATATCACACGGACAGATTGGGATTAATATAGAATTTGATGTGCTTTACCTCGGGGTAATTTGTTTTTATTAATGCGAGTAAGTGCTTTTGTTGAAATAAAAGCGCTTGGCGAACAATCGCATTAGCAACTTCTAAATAAAGTGTATCTTGCTCTAAATTAGCAACTTTGTACAACCCTTGATATTGTTTTGGAAAGCTTTGTTGTAAGTGTAAATTTAGCTCGTTTAAAAATAATCCTTTTTTCATTATTTTGGCTAAACTAGAGTTTTCTAATAGTTCTACTACATTAACTGGTTTTTCGTATCTCATTGACTTGTTTTCTCACTTTTCACCTCAATATCTATGACATTGTAGCTAATTTCCGCTACAATACGAGAGATTTTTGAGTGATAGGGATGATTATGATTTTAACAAAAGGTAAGCATAATTTTTGGTCGCAATTATTATTAAGTATGATTGCGATTTTGGCGTTACCTGAAGCTCAGAGTCTAACAAATCAGTCCAATGTTGCTAATGCTAGTTATCAAAATCCACATTTTATTCAACAACAAATATCACATGTTGTTGCATTAGTTCAGCAAGTTCAACAACAGCAGCGTAAAGCTACTGCTATTCCTTACCAACAATACTATCTTTTCAAAAGTGAGCCACACTTGGATACTGGTATTGTTTCTTTCGTTCCGCCGATTAGAGCAGGGCCTTATTTTTCTTAACTTTCGTTTTTGTGTTACGAATTCTGTTTTTTATTTATAAAATAAAGCAGAATATTTTTATTGTTTATTTTTAAATTAGAAGAAAAAGTTATGTTTAGAAGTGTTCTCACAAAAATTTTTGGTAGTCGTAATGATCGTATTTTACGCCGTTTAAATAAAATTGTTGTTAAGATTAATAAATTAGAACCTGAGTTTGAAGCATTAAATGATGATCAATTGAAAGCAAAAACAACAGAGTTTAAGACTCGTTTAGAACAAGGGGAAACGTTAGAGCAAATTTTACCAGAAGCTTTTGCTACAGTGCGTGAAGCCAGTAAGCGAGTGTTAGGTATGCGTCATTTTGATGTGCAATTATTAGGCGGAATGGTGTTAACGAATCGTTGTATTGCTGAAATGCGTACAGGGGAAGGGAAAACATTAACAGCAACATTACCATGTTATTTAAATGCATTAACTGGTAAAGGTGTTCATGTAGTGACAGTGAATGATTATCTTGCTCGTCGAGATGCTGAAACTAATCGACCTCTATTTGAGTTTTTAGGAATGACTGTAGGAGTCAATGTACCAGGATTATCGCCAGAGCAAAAACGTGAAGCTTACTCGGCTGATGTCACTTATGCAACTAATAGTGAATTAGGGTTTGACTATTTACGAGATAATTTAGCCCATAGTGCAGAAGAACGTTTCCAGCGCTATTTACATTATGCTTTAGTGGACGAAGTTGATTCTATTTTAATTGATGAAGCACGTACGCCATTGATTATTTCAGGACAAGCAGAAGATAGTTCAGAGCTTTATATTACTGTAGATAAGTTAATTCCAAACTTAATCAAGCAAGACAAAGAAGATAGTGAAGAATATCAAGGCGATGGTGATTTCACGTTAGATCTAAAAACTAAACAAGCACACTTAACTGAACGAGGTCAAGAAAAAGTCGAGCAGTGGTTGACGGCACAGGGACTAATGTCAGCAGAAGAGTCTCTTTACTCACCATCTAAAATTTCTTTACTGCATCATGTTTATGCAGCATTACGCGCTCATACATTATTTGAGCGTGATGTTGATTATATTGTCAAAGACGGCGAAATTGTCATTGTTGATGAACACACTGGTCGCACAATGGCTGGACGTCGTTGGTCTGATGGGCTACACCAAGCTATTGAAGCGAAAGAAGGTGTACGTATTCAAAGTGAAAACCAGACTGTTGCGTCAATCACTTACCAAAACTACTTCCGTTTATATGAAAAATTAGCAGGGATGACAGGAACAGCAGATACAGAAGCTTTTGAATTTCAACAAATTTATGGTTTGGAAACTATTGTTGTGCCGACGAATCGTCCAATGATTCGTGATGATCGCACTGATATTATGTTTGAAAATGAAGAATATAAATTTAATGCGATTATAGAAGATATCAAAGATTGTGTAGCGCGTAATCAACCTGTTTTAGTAGGAACCGTTTCTATTGAAAAATCAGAATTACTCTCTAATGCGCTTAAAAAAGCGGGGATTAAGCATAATGTATTAAATGCAAAATTCCACGCACAAGAAGCTGAAATTGTTGCTAATGCAGGCTATCCAGGTGCTGTGACAATCGCAACTAATATGGCAGGGCGAGGTACGGATATTGTTTTAGGTGGTAACTGGAAAGCGGAAGTTGCTAAGTTAGATAATCCAACACAGGAACAAATTGATGCTATTCATACAGCATGGCAAGCACGTCATGATGTTGTGAAGGAAGCTGGTGGTTTGCATATCATTGGCACAGAACGTCATGAATCACGTCGTATTGATAATCAGTTACGTGGTCGTTCTGGTCGTCAAGGTGATCCAGGATCATCTCGTTTCTATTTATCGCTGGATGATGCCTTAATGCGTATTTATTTAAATGAAGGTAAATTAAACTTAATGCGTAAAGCATTTAGCACAGCAGGCGAAGCAATGGAGTCAAAAATGTTGACGAAAGTAATTGCTTCCGCGCAAGCTAAAGTAGAAGCTCATAATTTCGATGGGCGTAAGAATTTACTTGAATTTGATGATGTTGCAAACGATCAACGTCATGCGATTTATGCACAACGTAATAGTTTGTTAGATAATGAAAATATCTCAGAAACGATAGATGTGATACGTGAAGATGTATTTAATCAAGTTATTGATCAGTATATTCCACCACAATCGTTAGAGGAAATGTGGGATATTCCCGCCTTAGAACAACGCTTGAAACAAGATTTTGCTCTAGATTTACCATTAGCCAAATGGTTGGAGGAAGACAATCATTTTGATGAAGATGCATTACGTCAACGTGTATTAGATGCGGCGATTGCTGAATATAAGCAAAAAGAAGCTATTGTTGGTGAGCAAACGCTGAGACATTTTGAAAAAGGTGTTATGCTGCAAACATTAGATGAACTTTGGAAAGAGCATCTTTCTTCAATGGATCATTTACGTCGAGGTATCCATTTACGTGGTTATGCACAAAAAGATCCAAAACAAGAATATAAGAAAGAATGTTTCCAGATGTTTACAGATATGCTTGATGCTCTTAAATTGAGTGTTGTCACTACATTAAGCCGAGTTCAAGTGAGAACTCAGGAGGAAGTCGAACAAGCAGAGCGTATGCGTCAGGAAATTGCTCGTCGCGAAAATGCGGCTATGCATTATAATTCTGAAGATAATCAAGGCAGTGAAGTAGTAGGTGAGCGCCGAGTTGGTCGCAATGAGCCTTGCCCTTGTGGTTCTGGCAAGAAATATAAACATTGTCACGGTAGTAAAGCTAAATATTAATTTCATTATTTCAACGTTAATTAAGATGAAAAGTGCGGTCTGATTTTGAGGTTTTTTGCAAATGATGCTGCGCTTTTTAGTTTAAGGATTGGCTATGACGAAACCAGTTGTTCAAGTGGCGGCAGGTATTATTCGCAATGAATTTGGTCAAATATATTTGACTCAGCGTTTAGAAGGGCAAGACTTCGCTCAATCTCTAGAATTTCCAGGTGGTAAAGTTGATCTCGGAGAATCACCTGAGCAAGCATTAAAGAGAGAATTAGAAGAGGAGATAGGTATTCATATTTTGCATGCTGAATTGTATGAGCGTTTTCAGTTTGAATATCCGACTAAAGTTATTTCTTTCTATTTTTATTTGGTCGATGAATGGTTTGGTGAGCCTTTTGGACGTGAAGGACAAGAGGGTTTTTGGGTAGCGCAAAGTGAATTAGATGCAGGACAATTTCCTCCTGCTAATGCAAGACTGATCCAACGCTTATTAGCTGAAAGTCTGATAGAAAATTGAGATGTCTCTAAAAATAAACCCCGCCAAGAGCGGGGTTTATAGTTATCCTATCAAAAAAGAATACGTTATATTACAGTAGCTCTTTTGATAAATTATTTTTGTCCCATTGCAGCTTTCATTTGTTTAAGCTGCTCAATAGCTTGATTACAAGTTTGCTCTTGCATGTCTTTTGGCATTGCAGCAAATTGCTGTTTTGCTGCATCATATTGTTGTTTTACCATAGCCGCTTGTTCAGCTGGTACATTTTTAAGGAAACCTTCATATTCTGTGAAATATTTTTCACAAGCTGGCGCTAAATCAGCAGCAGAAACAGTCATTGCAAAGCTTGATAAAGCGATTACAGAGAATAATTTTTTCATAAACTCGTCCTTTATAAATAGTTTAACTTTGTATAAAAAATGCCAAAAGGCAATTCATTATACTCTTGCTACTGAATAAATAAACAATTTGATTTTAATTTTATTAATTCAAATTTTATCTTAAGTGAAAGGGAGAGGGAGTGAAATTATCTTGACTGAGAGTACAATCCGATGTTGTTTGGTTGACAAATTATAATACTAAGCTCTGCTAATCTATCCCAAATATCTAGACTGAATTCTTTTTTTGTTGCATATTCAAGTTGAGCAAGTTGTTGGAAAATAACATAAAGCTGTTTATAAGTTAAACGCTGGAAAGCTTGGCTAAATAGCGGTCGACGATTCTGCCAAACCTTTAACTGATCAAATCGCTCTCGTAATTGTTGGATGGGGAGGTTTGAATCAATTGGTGTTTTATGTAGTGGCTTTGATAAGGCTAATAATGTCATTAAGTCACGTTGTAAAGTTCGCAATAAGATAACAGGTTGTATATCTTCAGCTTGTAATCCAAACAAAATTCGCTGCGCACGTTTTAGTTTACCTTCCAATAAAGCATCAACCCATTGAAATACTGTAAAAACTGAAGACTGCTCGACAGTTGTTTGTACTCGTTGGTAAGTTAATTTACCCTCAGGATAGAGTAAAGCAAGTAATTGTAGACTTTGTTTTAAAGCTAATAAATTATTTTCGTAGCTATAACAAAGTAGCTGTGTTGCTTGTTCTTCAATTGTTAGTCCCATCGATTTCGCTCGATTACTGATCCAACGGGGTAGCTGTTCAATATTGGGTGTTTGGCAGTTGACTAAGACCGCTTTTGGCTCGTAATCAATACTTTGTATAAACCACTTTTGTTTTTCTGTTGCTTTTGCTAACTTAGTTAATTGTAAAATAAGTAATATATCTTCATTTAGCAGCGAGATCAGTTCTTGTAAATGCTGTTGCAATGTTACAGTAAGATTATCTGGTAAATTGAGAAAAATAATTTGTTTATTAAAAAATAATCCTATGGATTGACAGCGTTCAAATAAACCATTCCAATCTGTATTGTTATCTACAGAAATGATATTTTTCTCATCAAACCCTTGTTTAAAAGCCATCTGACTAATGAGATCTTGACTTTCACTAAGCAATAAAGGATCTTGCCCCACTAGATAATAGAGTTTTACCAGTCTATGCTGTAGAGTTGCCTCCAGCTGCTCGGTGAAAATGCGATTCATTATTTCGTTTGGATTTGATGTTGTAATGCGACCATTTTTGTAATTAACTGACGAGCTGCTTGTTCGCGCATATCATGCCAAATGACTTCTTTTTCAGCAGATTTAGCTAACGCAGCACGTGAGTTATCAAAGAAAGTGCGATTCACTTTTGCCGAAATTGGGAATGATGCATAGTTAGGCAATTTTACCATTGCCTCAACTTCTAAAATCAGGACTTTTTCTGCTTCGCGACCACGTTTAAAAATTGATGCAACTTTATCATCCATTGTAATTTTATTTAAGCGTAATACTGGGATTGTCTGCTGAGAATCAACCAAGTTAACATTGTTCATCTGTAATTGCTTTCTTAATACAATAGTCATTTCACTATAAGGATCACTACTTTCTAGTGTCAGTGTTTGTAATTCTTGTGGGATTAGCCCACCATTTTGGAATTTAAAGCCACAAGCGCTGATTAGACAGACACTTGTTATAAGTAAAAGATGTTTTAGTTGTTTCAACATAGGCAGATCCTTCGTTTCCCTCTGAGGGCAGAGGGAAAATTTAAGACAAATTATGAATTATTTTGCAACAAAGCTAAATAATTTACCAGGTACATAGATGGTTTTCATGATAGTTAAACCTTCTAAGTGCTTACTTACATTGCTATCTGATAAAGCGACTTGTTTAATATCTTCTTCACCCATATTCGCTGGTACAGTAATTTTTGCACGTACTTTACCATTTACCTGTACTACGACTAATTTTTCATCATCAATCATCGCATCTGCATCTGCTTCTACCCAAGGGGCAAAGTCAATTGCCTCTTGATTACCCAGCTCTTTCCATAATTGGAAACAAATATGTGGTGTGATTGGATAAAGCATGCGTATTACAGCGCTTAATGCTTCAGCCATAATGGCACGATCTTGATCATTTTCTAACGGTGCTTTCGTTAATTTATTCATTAACTCCATAATTGCAGCGATTGCAGTGTTGAATGTCTGACGTCGACCAATATCATCGCTCACTTTGGCAATCGTTTTGTGTACATCACGACGCAATGCTTTTTGGCTGGCTGAAAGTGCGGTCGGTTCTACAGCCGTTTTTGCTGGGTTTTTATTATATTCAAACGCCAGATTCCATAAACGAGCAAGAAAGCGTTTAGCCCCTTCTACACCAGACTCTTGCCATTCAAGAGTCATTTCTGCTGGTGAAGCAAACATCATGAACAAGCGTACTGTATCCGCACCATATTTTTCTACCATTTCTTGTGGGTCAATACCGTTATTTTTGGATTTTGACATTTTGGTCATACCTGAATGAACAAGCTCACGACCTTCCTTATCGAAGGCTTTTAAGATACGACCTTTTTCATCACGCTCAAGTGTGACTTCCGTTGGCGATACCCAAATACGCTCATTCGTTGGTGATGTGTAATAGAATGCATCTGCTAGCACCATACCCTGACACAATAATTTGTCTGCGGGCTCATCGCTTGTGACAAAGCCAGCATCACGTAATAATTTGTGGAAGAAACGGAAATACAGTAAGTGCATTGTTGCGTGTTCAATACCACCGATGTATTGATCCACAGGTAACCAGTAATTTGCTTCTTCTTTATCTAACATTGCTTCTGCAAATGTTGGTGAGGTGTAACGTGCATAGTACCAAGAAGATTCCATAAAGGTATCAAAGGTATCTGTTTCTTTTAATGCAGGTTGGGCGTTGTACGTGGTTTTTGCCCATTCAGGATCTGCTTTGATTGGGCTTTTCACACCGTCCATTACCACATCTTCAGGCAATACGATTGGTAAATCTTGTAATGGTGCAGGCACGACATCGCCATTTTCTAAGGTAAGCATTGGAATTGGTGCCCCCCAGTAGCGTTGACGAGACACGCCCCAGTCACGTAAGCGATAATTCACTTGTTTTTTACCCACACCTATTTGTGCCAATTTATTCGCAATACCATTAAAGGCAGCCTCAAAATCTAAACCATCAAATTCTGCAGAATTAATCACACGACCATATTCAGTGAAAGCCGCTTTTTGAAAGTCCCACTCGCTACCATCAATAGGTTCAACCACTTGTTTGATGGTTAAATGATATTTAAGTGCAAATTCGTGATCACGTTCGTCATGTCCCGGTACTGCCATAACCGCACCAGTACCATAATGCATTAACACAAAGTTAGCCACCCAAACTGGTAATTTTTCCCCAGTTAATGGATGAATAACGAATAGTCCAGTTGGCATACCTTTCTTTTCCATTGTCGCAAGTTCAGCTTCTGCCACTTTGGTGTTTTTGCATTCTTGGATGAATTGGGCTAATTCTGGGTTATTTTCCGCCGCCTTTTCTGCTAAAGGATGTGCTGCTGCAACAGCAACATAAGACACACCAAAGAAGGTATCTGGGCGTGTGGTATAAACAGTTAAGCTATCTTCAGAATTGTCTAGTTTGAATGTGATTTCAACCCCTTCAGAACGACCGATCCAGTTACGTTGCATGGTTTTTACTTGGTCTGGCCATAATGGAAGGTTGTCCAAATCACCTAATAATTGCTCTGCATAATCTGTGATTTTAATAAACCATTGTGGAATTTCTTTTTGTTCCACAGGGGTATCACAGCGCCAGCAGCAGCCTTCGTGCACTTGTTCATTCGCCAATACGGTTTCATCGTTTGGGCACCAGTTCACCGTAGATGTTTTTTTGTACACTAAACCTTTTTTGTATAACTCAGTGAAGAACCATTGTTCCCATTTGTAGTATTCAGGTTTACAGGTGGTCACCTCACGCTCCCAATCAAAGCCAAAACCCAAAATTTTGAGTTGGTTTTTCATATAATCGATATTTTCGTAAGTCCATTTTGCAGGTGCAGTCTTATTTTTGATCGCAGCACCTTCAGCTGGCAAACCGAATGCATCCCAGCCCATTGGTTGTAAGACATTTTTCCCGTTCATACGTTGATAGCGTGAAACCACATCACCAATAGTATAGTTACGCACATGACCCATATGCAGACGACCTGATGGGTAAGGGAACATTGAGAGGCAGTAATATTTCGGTTTATTAATATCTTTAATCGCTTTAAATGTTTTATTTTCTTGCCAATATTGTTGAACTTCTGGCTCAATCAAATCGGGACGATATTGTTCTTGCATAGTGTTACCTTACGATTTTAACCGCAATTTGCGGAGAGAATTTATTTGAGAAAATACCGTATAGAATAGCGTAAAATGGGGGAAATTGACAGCTTAAATACTGAAAAATAGTGAGATAGAGGAGGTGCTTGAGTAAATAGTTTGCTTGTTTTATATCTTATAATGCGTGGTATTTTTTCTTAATTGACAAGAAGATTTTTAAGATAGAGTATAAGGACTCCCTATTATTTTATTAAAGAGTAGAGAGCCCTTAATCGCCAATTTATTACCAAGTATAGCGAATACCTAAGTAGCCATTGTAAGACTCACGTGAAAGTGTTGAATTGCGATAGACTTGATTACGATCTTGAATACCTAATACATAATGTACATTCGCGTGAAGAGTGAGATTTTTTGTCAGTGGGAGTTGTCCTCCAAGACCAAATTCTGCGGCTAAATCACTAAAATGTTCACTTGCTATTTGGTTATCAATTTTTATTTGGCTTTTTTCACCTTTTAACATTTTAAGTAAGTTAGCACTAATATAAAAAACAGGCTCATGGTTTTGTTTATTGTTATTCCATGTGACACGTGTACCAATCCGAGCTACCCAACTATCTTGGTGGTTTTTCTGTATTGCTTTAATGCCATCGTTAAAACTTTTTAGCCATACAGATTGATAGCTGATTTGAGCTTGTGGTTCAATGGCAATATTTGGATTAAGTAGTGGAAATGGTTTACCTATTTCTATTGATGCGCCAAAAGCATAACCATTTTGTTTAGTTTGCGTATTTTGGCTACGATAACGGTTTTGTAGCCAAGAAATTTGTCCAACAGTATCAATGTATAAACCCGTTGAACTATAGTAAGTATGATAGCTACCAAGTGAGAACATGTCTGTTCTGGCACTACCAGTAAACTTATTCGATGTAACGATAGCATTTTTTGTACGATATTTATCAAAGAAACTATTTTTTGCCCAGCCATAAGTCAATGTAATACCTGTATATTGCCGTGTTTTGTCTTCACTTAGCTTGAAAATTAAGTCTTGACCAAATTGTATAAAACCAGATTGTGTTTTGGTAGCAAAGCGTTTTTTACCTTGGAACATATCATAGCCATAACGTACTCGAGTCCAAATTCGTTTGTTAATATCATTTTTATCAAACAATAAATGAGGTTGTTCCCCAATACGTTCATGTAATTTACCAAGTTGTGAGTATATCATTTGGCGATTAACGAATGGCTGTTGTATATAACCGACAACAGGTTGGTTGATGATTTCTATATTTGGTAAAGATTGTAATGTCCAATGATAGTTATTACCATCACGTTTAAGTTGTGCCTCATAGGGACCATAGGTTTCAGCTGTCCCAATAAATAAATTACCGCTGTGATCGTTTTCTACTTCAATCACGTTTGTTGAAAATTGCTGTTGATTTTTTGCAGTAATATTACCTATTTTATTGCCATGAATTTTAATCGTAGTAATAGCATTGCCATCAATCGTTTTAATTTTTAGTACATCTGTTTTTGATATCCCATTTAGTGTATTGCCTAAATCATCCCAATGGGAATTGATGATCAAAGTACCACCTCCACTATAGTTATCTGCTGTAAGTATAAGTGGTTGATCATTGCTAGGAGAAATAAATGTAATTGTACCTGTATTAACTAAATTATCTAATCTAGAGTTTGCAGTATTATACCAACTTCCAGTATTCATGAGATTGAGAGTATCGGTATTACTACTCACTAAAAAGCCTGTTAATATATTCGAATTCGTCACATCGATATGACCATTTTGTGTATTTTGAAAAAGTGCGGCTGTTGAAGATAAATTACCTTGGTTATTAATGACTAGTTTTCCTGCACCATCATTAACAATGATTTGCTTATTAGTATTTATATTACCTTGAGATAAATTATTGAAAACAGCTGTTCTATTTTCTTCTGGTATAGCGTGAATAGTAATACCATCTTTACTTGTTACTGATAATTGACCATTATTTTCGAAAGTTGCGTCACTATAGAGCCTGATCGCATCAGCATTTGGCGTGTTAAAAATACTATTGCCGTTCATAGTGGTTTTACCATTACCTAAAGTAAAAATTTCATTATCATTTGGGTTCGTAATAGTAAATTGATTAAATATAATTGTTGGTGTAGCAGTAGGTGGAATATACAAGAACGTCTTATCGTTCATAATAGTTGTTTTTCCTTGAAACAAGAGCTGACCTGATGTATTTTCAAAAACTTTAATTGTCCCTCCTGTTGAATTTAATGAGACATTTTTATTAAAAACATACTTACCGTTGCCCATCCGAATAAAACTGGCTCCTGCAGTGTCTGCTATAACGTTACCTTCAATAATCATTGATGTATCCGTACGAGCATTACCCCAATCACCATCTCCATTTAAGGCAAATAATGAACCACCATTGACACTTTCTGCATGTGAAATATTAAGATTACCTTTAATATGTAAGTGATTCCCTCCACCAATGATGATATCTCTAGGGTATCGAGAAGATGTTGCTTTATGCACTGTAACATCTCCTTCAAAAATAGCAGTATTAGTTAAATCCTGCTCTGGGCGTAAAAAAATAGCTGCATAAGTACCATCACTCGTGCCATATCTAATTTTATGTAAATCAACATGGGGTGCAGTGAAAGTCGCTGTACCGCCTTTACTTATATCAATTACTGCATTGTCTCGGTTTTTATCTTTAAAATTATCGCCTGTATAATTACAGATGCCGCCAGATTGTACTACGGCACTGCCTGCTATTGGAGTCGGACAATTGGCATAAGCTATGTGAGGTAAAATAGCTATGTTAGAGAGAAGAATCGCTATTGTAGAGAGTTTCTGTGTATGAGTTTTAGGTAATAATAATTTAGATATAAAATGAGTTTGATTTTGCCTTTGCATAAAATTTGTCCTAATTATATAAGTTAATATAGATATTTTTTTGAGTATAAATGAATATTTTTAGGTTGTTAAATAACCAATTATTGCTTTTTTATAACTCAAGTCTAGCGTTTTTTGTTTTTTTAAACAATTTTATTGACATATAACTGATTATACTGGTAGTTAAACGATTACATAGTTTGTATGGTGTTAGAAGGGAAATATATTCTGAGTATTATTAGTGATAGCGATCATATAAAGGCAATAATTCTTTAATAGTTTTAGTACTAAACTGAACAATATCAATCTAATCTAGCTGTTGCTGTTCAATATTTTTGCCAATACACCAAAAATCGTTGACATGGCGTAATGTTAGCTCCTGTACTTGAAATTCAGGAACTTTTTTGAAATCAGCATATTCACTTTCATCACTATGCCAAAGCTGAAAATGGCTGTGTTTTTGAATCTTGATAGCCTCTAGCTATTGATTGGATTATTCAATTTTCATTTGTGAACGATCTGCTCGATAGTAATGCTAATCTAGACTAATAGAGAGGCGATGTTGATTTAAGATAATCGATAAAATCGACGCGGAGTTTTGTTGATATTCATATTTAAAATTAGAGAAAAAATATGCTTGAACTCGCCAGCCATTGCTCCACTTTTGCAAAAGGTACACCTAAAGTATTAGGTATTTGCAAGAGAATATATTTCTACTTTTCCCATTCTTCTTTGTCATTCCTTTTAATGTGATCAATATCTGCAGGACAAAACTTTTTCATCTGTGCAAATTGATAAAAGAGAATTTTGAGCACATCACAAGAAGAGGAGTTGATTAATGCTGTTTGTTGCATAAAATTTTACAAATCCTGACCGCAGTTTAAGCTATTATTGGTTTTGTATAATATCTGGCGTATATTCCAATTTTTTAATTGCTTGTAGCAAGCGCTGATTGTCTAGATCTTTTTTCGCTACAACATTGACAATGCGATCTTTAAAATTCGCTTTAGTCGATATAACTCCGTCAATACTACGTAGCTCTTTATTGACTAAATAAACACAAAGTTGGCATGTCATTTCTTTAATATGAATAGAGACCTGCTTTTCGTCTGTATTTATGTTAGGCATTGATGCATAGCTGATATTGAACAAAGAAAAAAAGAACAAAAATGCACAGACTATTTTTTTCATAACACACCTTTTTATTCAAGGAAGTAAGGTAACAGTGTTGGATAAAGTAAGAAAAATAGCATTACGACGAACACAATGGCATACAATATAATCAGATTTTTACGCGATACATATTTTGTGCAGATGATTTTTTTTGAAAATGTGAGTAACCAAAATCCATAACTAAATGCCGCTAGAGATAAAATGAGCATCGGGATGCGTAAATAATCGTATTCGTGTAAGCTGACTAGCCAAGTAGATGAAATACCAAATACCAGATAAATTAATGGTGCAATGCAACACAATGTAGAAGTTACTGCGGCAATTACCGCAGTAACACAAGTTGCAATAAAACTTTTGTTATAGTTCTTTTGCAGTGAATTCATAGCTGAACTCTTTTGGGTCAAAGAAGTTTAACGGATCGCCACCAATCTCTGCATATGGATAACCAAAGTTATTTAATGGTGCGACTTCTGGCAGTGGATAAAGCTCGAAATCACGTGCGTGATTGTAGCCCATCCAGTTCATTTCCCAGTTGCCAAATAAGTAATCAGACACCGCTTGGGTATCAGGGTCATTCACCGATTTTTTCTCAGCTAAACGCATTTTTGTGACATCCGCCGAATCTACAGGCACCCAGCCAAACCCTGCTAAATAAAATTCAGCACGGCAATGTTGTCCACCACTGACATTCGCAAATTTATTCGCATCAGCACTGCCAAATGCACCTTTAGAATATTTGCCCATTTTCACGGCTTGTCCTAAGCGGATACCAAAAATTTCGCGTGCCGGAATATTTGATGCACGAGCTAATGCTACAAAAACAGAGTTAATATCTGTACATTTTCCTTTTAGTACCCCTGTGGTTAAGATTTTTTCTACATCTCCATCGCCACAGCCTAATACAGAGTTATCTCGCTCCATATTATTCACAATCCATTGGTGGATTAACTCGGCTTTTTTCAGTGGATTAGTTTCTTTACCTACAATTTTGTCTGCATATTCTTTCACAATACCGTCAGTTTTGATGTGTGTTGTCGGTTTTAAATATTCTAAGACATCAACAGAATACTGAATTTTATTTGGCACTTGGTAGTCTTTTAATGCACCTTGCAACATAGGTTCGCGATCTTTGGTTTGAATCACCAATTGGATTTTTAAATCGCGTTTATCTGCATTTTCGTCCCAATTTGCAAACAGAGTTTTAGCTCCATATTGATTGTTCTCAGTAATATAGGCATCTTTATAATTGCCTTCAAATTGGATAGATTTGACTTCCTGATATTCATTGTTAAATGGCAATGGTACCCATAAATTAGTTTCACCTTTAGAGCCTTTTGGTACAGCCAAATTAAAAGATTTGGTGAGCTCGTAAGTATGTGTGTCAGTGAGTGTATTTGGAATTGAAGTGGCAAATGCGAAAGTAGAGCAGCCTGCAAGCAGGGCGGTGAGTAATTTTTTCATTAGATTGTCCTGTGTAGATAAATAAACATAACATGTTATATGCATCCCTGTTCATTCATTTTTTTTATGTAATGAACGTCACACAGCTTACCTGAAAATGGATGGAAAATAAACAGATATTTTGAACTTATATTTATAAATAATTTCTGAAATCAGTCAGTTTGATAGTCGCAGGAATGTGTGATTATAACCCATCACTTCTATGAGAGAGCCAGTCTTGATATCGTTTTTTGTATAAATTTCGCTCTTTTGGGGTTGCGAAAATAATATCTATACCTCCATCATAAGGGGCAATTAGGATATTTTTTGTAAAAGAAACAAAAGTTGCTCTTGAATTATCATTGGCAATATCTAATAACATTTCATCATAATTATGGTCTTGCCAGTAATGTAGTGAAAATAAACAAGTGTAATGAGATGTTTCATCATATTCTGTAGGGAATTGTTTTGATAAATCAATTTGGGTAAATTGTTGAAAATCATATTGAGAATACACTTTACCCACTTTTTGACTGTCAAATAAACCAACGACAATAAAAAACGCATTATTGCTACCAATTAAATCGTTGAATAATTGATTCTGTCTAGCTAATAAAAGCTGTTCTTCATTTTTATTAGTCGGATAACGTTTTGAACTGGGAAGACTATGAATACGCAGCCAACGAGTTGGGTACTGTATTTTATATAAATGCGTGATAGGAACTAAATATGGATAAGATAAATCCCATAACTTTTTAAACAGTATGCTATTCATTATAATTTTTTACAGCAGGTTGAGTGAAATATTGCTTATCTTCCCAGCGTAACATTGTCATACGATTACCCCATACGCAACCTGTATCAAGCGCATAAATATTCGTAGGTGTTGTGGTATCAACTAAACTTGCCCAATGCCCAAAGATAATAGGCATCGTCTGATAAAGTGGATTATCTAAGTTAAACCAAGGGGTGAGCTCTTCTGGTGCAGATTCTGGTGGTTGTTTGCAATCGAAATCTAAACGATGATCCCAATAGCAAAAACGCATACGGGTGAACACGTTGATGCTGTAACGTAGACGATCTAAACTTTGCAGATTTTCATCCCAACGATTGGGGTGATTTTGGTACATATTTTCGATTAGGTGATGATAATTGCCGTTGCGTAGCACTTCTTCCACTTCGTTAGCGCATAGCTTAGCAGTCGCAAGATCCCAATCAGGAGAAATGCCAGCATGGGTCATCACAAAATGGTGTTGTTCATGGTGGATAAGTAATGGCTGGTGGCGTAACCAGTCGATTAACTCGTCAAAATCAGGAGCCTCAAAGATTGCATCAACACGATCGCGTGGTTTTATTTTTTTAATACCGAGTGCTGTAGAGATTAGATGTAAATCATGATTTCCTAACACAGTTTGAGCTGCGGGTCCCAATGATTTAACAAACCGTAGGCACTCAAGAGACTTATCTCCTCGAGCGACTAAATCTCCTACGAGATAAAGTTGGTCGTCTGTTGGATTGAATGCTACTTTTTCTAACAAAAGCTGTAATTCATCATAACAGCCTTGTAAATCACCAACTAGATATGTTGCCATTTCACACCGCACTTATTCCATTAATCGTCTAAATTTTCAATCACTTCGTCTTTGTTGATATCTGCTGGTGGATTGTCAGCTAACCAGTTCGCTAAACGTGCATAATCCGCAATCGATAAGTTTTCTGCACGTGCTGTTAGATCAATGCCTAATTCAGTCAGTTGTTCAGCAGTGAATAATGAGGATAGAGCATTGCGTAAGGTTTTACGGCGTTGATTAAATGCTTGGCTACAGACACGATTCAACCAATATAAATCTTTGACAGGATATGGTAATTCTTTGTGAGGAATCAAACGAACTACGGCTGAATCTACTTTGGGCGCTGGTTTAAACGCAGTTGGTGGCACTTCAAGTACAGGCATTACTTGACAGAAATATTGCGCCATAATAGTTAAACGCCCGTAAGCTTTGCTATTTGGACCTGCACATAAACGTTTTACCACTTCTTTTTGTAGCATAAAGTGCATATCTTGAATGCAATCATGATATTTAAATAAATGGAACATCAATGGAGTAGAAATGTTGTAAGGCAAGTTACCAAACACACGCATTTTTTGATTTTTTTCAGCGAGTTTTGCCTCTTGATAGAGCTGAGCAAAATCAAATTGCATGGCATCTGTTTCAATTACTGTAATTTTATGATGCAAAAAAGGGTGATGACGTAAACGTTCAGCTAAGTCACGGTCTAATTCCACTACGGTTAGGTGATCAACTAACTCACCAACAGGCTCCGTTAAAGCCCCTAAACCTGGACCGATCTCAACTAAAAACTGATCTTTTTGTGGATAGATTGCGGCAACAATGCCTTGAATGACATTGTCATCGTGTAAAAAGTTTTGTCCAAAACGCTTGCGAGCGGTATGACCTAAATGTTTTTTTGAATTCATATGATCTGATTAATTAACAAAAGTGCGGTTTATTATAAAGCAAAATCCCAGCTTGTGTGCTGGGATTTATGGATTAATTTATTTTTACTTTAAGTAGCGAATATCTGCATGTTTACGTAATGCTTTTACCCAATCTCTTTCAACATCTTTCACTTGTTCATTCACTAACTGTTCGTAGGCTTTTTGTCTGTAAGCATCAACAGTTCGATCACTTTCACGTGTATCTGTTACTTCTAAAATATGCCAACCAAATTCTGTTTTAAATGGTGCTGAAATTATCCCTTTTTTGCTGCTTAGTATTGTTTTTTGGAATGGACCAACATAGCTTTCAGGGAATGCAAAGCCTAAATTACCACCATTAGCACCAGATAAGTAATCTTTTGAATATTTTAGTGCAGCATCAGCAAAAGTCGTTTTACCTGATAAAATATCAGCACGAATTTGTGTTAGCTGTGCCTTCGCTTGTGTATCACTTAATAGTGGGTTTAATTTTAATAAGATATGACGAACTTCATATTGTTTAGCAGATACTTTTTTTTCTGTCCCTTTTTCTTTTGCTTGTTGTAACAATTGCTGACTTAAGGCTTCTACTTGTTCTCTTGTCACATCAATACTTTGCCCAATTGCTTGATTACGCACTTCACCCATTAGAAGTTGATTGGCAATTTGTTGACGATAAGCATTATAACTAATTCCTTGATAGTCTAATGCATCGAGTAATTGACCATAAGTTAAGCCATTTTGTGCCGCAATACCTTCAATAATTTGATCCACTTGTGCATAGTTGATTTTGATACCTGAATTATCAATGGCTTGCTGTACTAATATGTCATCTATTGCTTTGTCTAGCGCAGTTTGACGATCGCCTTTTTTACCCATATGTTTTTTTACTTGGCTTTCTAAAACAGGTATACCATTGACTGTTGCGACGATACGCTCGGCTGCTTGTGTCGTTGAAACTGCAAATAATCCGATGACAGCTAAAAAAATAGACTTCATATTAATGATCTTCATTATCTATTCCATTATTTTAAATAAGTTAAAAATTACATTGGTTAGAGTATCAATTTTGTAAAAGGTTCACAAACTTTATTTAGTCGGTGAAATGAGCGCTACCTCATAGCAATTATCGAATTTTATCGTACGGACTTGGACTTTTTCTTTGCGGCTTGTCGGTACATTTTTTCCGACATAATCAGCACGGATAGGCAATTCACGATGTCCTCTATCAACAAAAATGACTAATTCAATTTTAGCCGCTCGTCCAAAGTCAACTAATGCATCAAGTGCGGCACGAATGGTTCGACCTGTATAGAGAACATCATCAACCAGAATTACTTCTTTATTATGAATATTAATGAAATTTGACGCACCACTATATGTTGGGCTTTGAGAATTAGGTTCCGCATATTCGAGGTCATCTCGGTAGAACGTAATATCTAAATCGATAGAAGGTAGTTCTACTTTCGCTAAATCAGCGATTTTTTTCTTAATCAACTCTGCAATTTCAGCACCACGGCGTTTAATCCCCACAATGACTACATTATCTAAGTTTTGATGTTTTTCAATGATTTCATGTGAAATACGAGAGATAGTGCGCAGAAATTGGTTTTCATCAATAATGATTTTTTCCATGATAATTGACCTAAATAACTAAGAAATTTAGGGGTTAAAATAGCATAAAAGCAAGTAATATCATATAGGAAATAAAAAGTTGAACATGGAAATTCTGAAAAAACGCACCACACTTTTATCTTATTTGCTATAAAGTGCGGTGAGTTTTTTGATTATTTTGAATGACGTTCTTTAAGTTTTCCAATCACATCTGCCCAACTTAAATCGGCATCTTGTAATAATACCGTCAAGTGATAAGCCAAATCCGCCGCTTCACAAATGGTTTCATTACGATCTTTAACTGTGGCTGCAAGCGCGGTTTCCACGCCTTCTTCGCCAACTTTTTGTGCAATACGCTTAGTCCCTTTGGCATACAGCTGAGCGGTGTAAGAGCTTGTTGGATCAGCACCTTTACGTTCAGCAATCAAACGTTCTAACTTACTAAAGAAAATCCAATCAGGCTGAGTTGCATTGTCAAATTGATAAAAACAGCTTTCTGCGCCTGTATGACAAGTTTCACCGATTGGATTGACTAAAATCAGCAACGTATCATTATCACAATCCAAGCTCATATCTACCACATTTAAAAAATGTCCAGAGGTTTCACCTTTTGTCCATAAACGGTTTTTCGTACGTGAAAAAAAGGTCACACGTTTTTCCGTGAGCGTTTTTTCTAACGCCTCTTGGTTCATATAACCAAGCATCAACACTTCACAAGTCGCCGCATTTTGGATAATGACAGGCAGTAGGTTATCGACTTTTTGCCAGTTGATTTGTTCTCTATTTAACATTACGCTCTCACCTCAATATTCTCTTGTCTCAAATATGCCTTCAACTCCCCAATATCAATAATGCGTTTATGGAACACGCTGGCGGCAAGTGCACCATCAACATTGGCTTCGATAAAGGCATCGCGGAAATGCACCATTTCACCTGCACCGCCTGAAGCGATTAGAGGAATGTGGCAAACTTCACGTACTAATTTTAATTGGGCGATGTCGTAGCCTTGGCGGACACCATCTTGATTCATCATATTTAATACGATTTCACCTGCACCACGTTTCTGCACTTCTTTTACCCAGTTGAGTAATTGCCAGTTTGTTTGGCGAGTGCGACTTTCATCGCCAGTATATTGATTGACCCAGTATTTGCCTGTTTCTTTTTCAAACCAGCTGTCGATGCCTACCACAATGGCTTGCACGCCAAAGCGATCGGCTAAGCGGTTGATTAAATGAGGATCGGCAAGTGCGGGTGAATTTATAGAAATTTTATCTGCGCCAAAGGCAAACAGTTTTTCGGCATCTTCGACACTTTTAATGCCTCCCGCCACGCAGAATGGAATATCAATCACTTGTGCCACACGTTCTACCCAGCTTTTATCAATTGTTCTGCCGTCCGAAGAAGCGGTAATATCGTAGAAAACTAGCTCATCTGCACCTTCTTCCGCATAGCGTTGAGCAAGTGGCACAATATCGCCAATAATTTCGTGGTTGCGGAACTGGACACCTTTCACTACTTGTCCATCACGCACGTCTAAGCAAGGAATTATGCGTTTTGCCAACATTCAATCGCCTCCTGCACATTAAATTTGCCTTCCAATAAGGCTCGACCAACAATCACACCAGACACACCAGTGTCCTTTAATGCTTCCACATCTGCCAGAGTGCCAATTCCCCCTGATGATTGGAATTGAATATGTGGGAATTGTGCGCAGATTTCTTGATAAAGTGCTACATTTGAGCCTTGCAACGTACCGTCTTTGGAAATATCTGTACATAACACGTGTTGCAAGCCTACTTCACTAAAATCCGCAATGAGCGCTTCTAACGAAACACCGCTATTTTCTTGCCAGCCGCTTACGGCAATCTGTTTCTCGCCTTGTGCATTAATGTTCACATCTAACGCTAACACAAATTTTTCGGCACCATATTTTTTAAACCATTGTTTGACCATTTCAGGCTGTTTGACAGCAGTCGAACCAATGACGACGCGGTTCGCTCCAACGGCTAATAAATCTGCGACATCTTGTTCGGTGCGAATGCCTCCACCTATTTGAATCGGGCAATTTACCGCCTTGATAATCTCGCCAATCAGTTGTGTTTGGCGTTTATTCGGATCTTTTGCTCCGGTGAGATCCACTAAATGCAATTGTTTTGCCCCTTGCGTCACATAGGTTTGGAATTGGGCAATCGGATTATCTGAATAAAGGGTTTTCTGCCCGTAATCACCTTGATACAGACGTACCACCTGACCGTCAATCAGATCAAGTGCGGGGATAATTTGTGATGTTTTCATTGTGTTTCCTGTGTTTGCAAAATTTTCTTAAAATTGACCGCACTTATTTAATCTTTTCGACAAAGTTACGCAAAAATAATGCGCCAGCCTTACCTGAGCGCTCTGGGTGGAATTGTGCGCCGTAAAAATTGTTATGTTGGATGACTGCAGAAAACGGCACGCCGTAATCACAAGTGGCAATGGTGTATGAGTTTGGCAACACGCCATAGCTATGCACAAAATAGAAATAGCTGTCTTGCTCAATGCCTGCAAATAACGGGTGTTCGGCGACATAATGCACCTTATTCCAGCCCATATGGGGTAATGGCAACTGACAATCTGGCAATTTTTCGGTTTTGCCTGACATCAGTTTTAATAAGTCCAAATTGCCTTCTTCGGAATATTCCGTCATTAATTGCATTCCCAAACAAATTCCTAAAACAGGCTGGGTTAAGTTTTGAATAACCTCAATTAAGCCTAAATCTGCCAGATTTTGCATTGCTGCTTTTGCTGTACCGACACCGGGTAGAATCAATTTCTCGGCAGAGCGAATTTGTTCAATATTATCGGTAATTTCTGCGTGATAACCCAAACGATCAAAAGCAAATTTGACTGAGGAAAGGTTAGCGCAACGGGTATTGATGATAATATTCATTTTGTTATCTCCATACTATTTTTTCCATAGATTAACTTATCTATAAGCCTATTTTTTCCTTCTGCTTTTATTATACTTATCAGAAATAATATTAATATAATATATGTAGATATATAATATAGGGTTTCATTAATATTTAAAGATTGTAATATTTTTATAGGCAAGACGTGCCATAAGTATAGAGGTAAAGATAGTTTTCCTAAAATAGATAGTAAGTTGGTTTTTTCATGTTTTTTTTCTTGGTTTTTAAATATGTATATCATTATATATATAATTGATGCGTTGGCTATTGTTTTACCAAATCCTATCATTAGTTTAAATTCTGATAGAATATAAATTAAAATTCCTATATTTAATAATATGATTGCCTTTTTGATATGTTTTTTTATATCTATTCTAGAAAATAAATATCCCAGATAAAAATAAATAAAATAATAATAAAATCTTTTATCTCCTAACTTTCTATAAATATAGTTATCTGAAAGTTGCCATTGGCTATAACTTTCAAAGAAAATAGTGGCTATTATAAAGAATGTTAATAGTGTAATATAAATTATTTTTTTTTCTTCTTTAATTTTTAATAGAGCTCTCAAGTATAATATAAAAAGTAGCATTGCAGGTATATACCATAAATGATAGTATGGGTATGTTATAGAATATTTAAAGAATATACTATAAAATATAAAAGCTATAAAATATGGTATTAATATACTATCTTTATATTTTTTTAGTATTTTACTTATAGGCATATCTTTTATGGTTTCTTTTATAAAAAATCCTGTAATCGCAAAAAATAATGGCATGTGAAAGAAATATATAGTTTCTCTCAATATACTATTTTCTATTTTTTCTAGAGATACATGACCAATAATAACTAAAATAATTAATATTCCTTTTATTTGATCAATTATTTCTATTCTATGTTGCTTATTAGCATTATCGCTCATTTATAAGATCCCTTTACTACTCGGCAATTCATTCCCTTCCACTTTAATACACTGTCTTAACGTGCGTCCAAACACTTTAAACAGGCTTTCAATTTTGTGGTGGTCGTTGTCGCCTTTGGTTTTTAGGTGTAAGGTTGCCATTAAGGTATAAGCGATAGATTGGAAAAAATGCTCCGTCATTTCGGTGCTGAAGTCGCCCACTTTATCGCGTTTAAATTTGGCTTTGAATTTGAAATAGGGGCGACCTGACAAGTCCATCGTACATTCTGCCTTGCATTCGTCCATTGGTAACACAAAGCCAAAGCGTTGAATGCCTCGTTTATCGCCAAGGGCTTGTTTTAATGCGGTACCGAGGGCGAGGGCAGTGTCTTCGACGGTGTGATGTTCGTCGATCCAAAGATCGCCTTTACAACTTACGTTCATTCGGAAACCACCGTGGGTGGCGATTTGATCGAGCATATGATCGAAAAAGCCGACACCGGTTTTAATCTCGTTTACGCCGGTTTCATCTAACCAAACTTGCACTTTAATATCGGTTTCTTTGGTGGTACGTACCACTTCGGCATAGCGCGGTTTACGATCAATAAGTGCGGTCTGTTTTGGCAACAATTTTTCCACAATCAGATCCCAATTGAGTTTCTCTCGATCATATTGCAACGCACGAATACCGAGATTTTCTGCCAGTTGCACATCGGTGTATCGGTCGCCAATCACAAAGCTGGTGGCTGGGTCGAACAGTTTTTTATCAATATATTTTTTCAATAATTTGACTTTAGGCTTACGGCAATCACAGTTGTCTTCTGGTTTGTGTGGGCAAATTAACACTTCGTCAAACTCAATACCTTGAGATTTAAATAACGCCATCATTGCATTGTGCGGTTTGTCAAAATTCTTTTGTGGGAAAGATGGCGTGCCTAAGCCATCTTGGTTGCTGACCATCACAAAACGGTAAAAAGGTTTGAGTTTCAACAGCGCTGGAATAACATTTGGCTCAAATTGTAATTTTTCTAAACTGTCGATTTGAAAATCGGTTTTAGGCTCATCAATTAACGTGCCGTCGCGGTCGATAAAAAGAATAGATTGTTGTGTCATATTGTTATCCTGTTTGTCTTTTGTTCTGTCTGTATCTTATGCAATTTGACGAATAGCTTCAATCACTTGGCGGTTTTCTTCCGCAGTACCAATCGTGATACGAATGCAGTTTTCTAACATCAATGCGCTGTGTTGGTTACGCAAGATAATGCCTTGCTCCCAAAGGGCTTTAAATACCTTTTGCCCGTCTTTAAATTTCACTAAGACATAGTTGCCATCGCTTTCGAAGACGTTTTCAACGCAAGGCAATGTGCGGAGTTCGGTTTCAAGTGCGGTGCGATTTTGCAAAATTTCTTGTACTCGCTGTTGCATCATTTGTAAGCTATCTTTTTGCAGGGCTTGAGCCGCAATATCCGCCACAGGCACAGGCAATGGATAAGGCGCAATGACTTTTTGTAGCACGTCGATTAACTCTTTGTTTGCAAGGGTAAAACCACAACGCAAGCCCGCCAATGCAAAGGCTTTGGATAGGGTGCGGATAATCGCTAAGTGTGGGTAATTTTTTAGCTCCGTAACCATTGTCGCTTGTGGGCAAAATTCAATGTAAGCCTCATCCACCACCACAATGGCTTTATCTCTCGTCATTTCTAATAAGGCTAACAAATCTTCACGATTCACTAACGTACCCGTTGGATTATTCGGGCTACACACAAATACGACTTTTACGCCTGCAAGATTGCGTTCAATTTCAGATAAATGCAGCTGAAAATCAGCGGTTAAAGGCACAGTTTTCAATGCAATGCCACAGGTTTCAGCACTCACGGAATACATTCCATAGGTTGGCGGGCAGTAAAGCACGCTATCTTGCGCCTCACAAAAAGCACGGATGATCAGTTCGATACTTTCATCGCCGCCTCGGCTGACTAGCACGTTTTCAGGTTTCACCCCTGCATAATTGGCATAGCCTTCAATTACCGATTGCGGTTGAGGTTCAGGATAACGGTTAAACGTGCGGTGAGTTAAATCAAAATTTGGCGAAGTCGGATATTCATTCGCATTCAACCAAATATCGCCTTTCCCACCTAAACGACGCGCGGATTGATAGGGCGTTAGGGCTTGAATATTTTTACGTGAAAGTGATGCAATTGACATAATTACTCCTGTTCCAATTTAGCTAAGCGGATTGCCACCGCTTGTTTGTGCGCTTCTAATTGTTCTGCTTCTGCCATTAACATCACTGTATTGGCGAGATTCTTAAAGCCCAGTGGGCTAAGTTCTTGTACGGTCATTCGTTTACTGAAATCAGCTAAACCTAGGCTAGAGTGCGTGCGAGTGTAGCCGTAAGTTGGCAGTACGTGGTTAGTCCCACTGGCATAGTCACCCATACTTTCAGGGGAATAAGCGCCTAAAAAGATCGAACCTGCATTGTCTAGCAATGGCAATAAATTACGGGCGTTTTCCACTTGTACGACTAAATGTTCAGGCGCATAAGCATTACTGATTTCAACACATTGTTGTAGATCTTCTGCGATAAACGTGCGGCTGTGTGCAAGGGCTTTGCGTGCGGTTTCCGCTCTTGGTAAGCATGTAAGTTGTTGTTCAATGGCAAGTGCGGTCTGTTTTGCTAAACTTTCGCTATTTGTCACTAAAATTACTTGGCTGTCCGCACCGTGTTCTGCTTGGGAAAGTAAATCACTCGCCACAAAATCAGGATCGGCAAATTCATCGGCAATCACCAACACTTCTGAAGGGCCAGCAGGCATATCAATTGCAGTACCATTCATCATCACTTGGCGTTTGGCTTCAGTAACAAAGGCGTTGCCCGGTCCGAAAATTTTATCCACTTTTTGTACACTTTCTGTGCCATTTGCCATGGCAAATACTGCTTGAGCGCCACCGACGGCATAAATGGTTTCAACGCCACATAAGTTTGCAGTGTAGAGAATTTCATCTGTAATCGGTGGTGGTGAGCAAAGTACAATAGTTTTGCAGCCTGCTATTTTGGCAGGCACTGCGAGCATTAACACCGTAGAAAAGAGAGGAGCAGAACCACCTGGAATATACAAACCTACTTTTTGAATTGGGCGGGTTAACACTTGGCAACGCACGCCTTCTTGTGTTTCGATATCAACACTTTGATTTTTCTGTGCTTGGTGAAAGCGCTCAATATTACCTTTCGCTGTTTGAATGGCTTGTTTCAGTTCATCAGAAATTCGGCTGCTTGCTTGTTCAATTTGCGCTTTTGAGATAACCAAGCTTTCTAATTTCACTTTATCGAATTTTTCAGACAGCTCAAATAACGCCTGATCGCCATTTTTAAGCACATTCGCCTTAATTTCATTGACCGCTTGTGTAATTTGCTCACCAATCGCTTGCGCTGGGCGTGAAAGTGCGGTTTGTTTTTCTTGATCATTTAAGTTATTCCAAATTAGTGTTTGCATAATTTTTTCTCATATTGCACAGTAAATTCATTAATAAAAAATACAAGCGGTCAGTTTTAAAGCATTTTTTGCAATATATTAACTGTTTTGTGCCTTAGCCCAATTAATTGCAGTCTCTATTACTTTACGAGCTTGCGGGCTATTTCGCCAACAAGTTGAGCCTGTAATTTCTGAACCGAGTTGTAAGATAAAGTCAGGGGTAGAATTTGCTAATTGATTCACATCATCTAGCCCCATTTCAGCTAAACGTTTCAAAATAGTTGGACCAATGCCTTTTTGAGCGAGTAAAGATTGTTTTTCAGTTTCTGTGAATGCCATATTTACTCCATCATTTTCTCAATTGGTAATACCAAAATTGAACTTGCCCCAATCTCTTTTAACTGTTCCATTGTTTCCCAAAATAGTACTTCTTGGCTAACAACGTGCATAGCGACTTTTGAATCATCGTGTGCCAATGGCAAAATGGTTGGGTTTTCCACGCCTGGTAAAAGTGCGGTAATTTCTTCTAATTTTTCTTTTGGTGCGTGGAGCATAATGTATTTGGATTCTGCTGCTTGTTGTACGCCTTGGATACGGGTGAGTAACTTATTCACTAGGGCTTGTTTTTCTGGGCTAAGTTCTGCGGCACGTTGAATTAAACAGGATTTTGAGCGGTAAATGACTTCCACTTCTTTTAAGCCGTTGGCTTCAAGTGTGGCACCTGAAGAAACTAAATCACAAATGGCGTCGGCAAGTCCTGCACGAGGTGCAACTTCGACTGAACCTGTGAGTGAACAAGTTTTGAAATCTACACCTTGTTGTTGCATATAGCGTTTTAGTAGATTTGGGTATGAAGTCGCGATACGGGCATTTTTAAGATCGCTTACATCGTTGTAGTTTTCATCTTGTGGAATAGCGATGGATAAACGGCAGCCACCAAAGTCTAAACGGCGTAATTTTTTATAATTGACGCTTTCGCCAGCAGCTTGACGAGCCAATTCCTCTTCTTCTAAAACATTCTCGCCGATAATGCCAAGATCAACGACGCCATCAAAGACTAAACCAGGGATATCATCATCACGAACACGTAAAATATCAATGGGCATATTTTCAGCGTAAGCAATTAAACGTTGTTCTTGTAAATTTATTTTTACACCACATTGTTTTAGTAGCGCTTGAGATTCTTGGCTTAAACGCCCTGATTTTTGCATCGCAATGCGTAGTCTTTTACTTTCAATCATAATGTTATCCTGTGTTTGATGTTGTGAATTTTAGTTATAAAAAAAGCCTCTCGAGTGGTTCCGAGAGGCTTTTTTGTTGTTTCTATCGCACTGCTCGGAAGATTTTCTATCTTCCAAGCACCACTAAACGCCCGAAAGATAATCAGGAGTGATGGTGGTGATGATGAGCAATGCGGTTAAAATTCATTTTGTCTTCCTTATTGGTTAATTGCTATTCAAATTACTGTAAAAAAAATAAACTGGCAAGTGTTTTTTACAAAAAAGTTAAATTTTTTTTGCTTTAATAAACAACAGCACTGGGCGGTGTTGCAGATCTTTAAATTCCTTTTGCCATTCAGGTTGATCGGCAAGCATTGGTTCTGCCATTTGTTCAATTTGGAAACCTGCTTGGATCAAATTATTAATAATGGTTGCGGTAGTGCGGTGATAGGTTTTAAACGGTTGTTTAAACCAGTTACGATCACGTTCGCCTTCGTCACGATAATGATTTAAGCGGTACGCTACTTGCTGTTTATTTTCATCTTTTTCCCAACGATCGCCGCCTTGATAACATGTGACGATTGGATGTTCTTGCGAGAAAATTAAATAACCATTCGGATTTAATTTTTGATGAATAGCGGATAACAACTGCGGAAAATCTTGCACATAATGAAACGCAAATGAGCTTGTGATGACATCAAAATGGCTTTCAGGCAGAACACTGAGTTGTTCCATAGAAAGCTGATACAAGGCAAAGTGCGGTGCATTTTGGGAAAATTTTGCTAAGTCTGTTTCTGCCTGTTTTAGCATATTTTCAGACAGATCAATGCCCACGACAAAGTGGGCATGACGTTGTAAATAAAGTTGTAAGTGCCCACCACAACCACAGCCCAGATCTAACAGTTTTTTGCCTGTTAAATCGGGTAGTAGGGACAACATTGTCGGCTTTTCTACCACTTCATTTAAGCTGATTGGATTTTCCCGCAATTTTAAATAAAGCTCGAAAAATTGCGGGGCATCATAGACGCTTTTTTTAGTCATCTTATTTGAAGATGATGTCGTCTTTTGGATCGTATTTAGAGGCGTCTAATACTTTGTTTTCTTCAAAGTATTTTTTCAACATTTCAGCATCGATGAAACCAGTGTTCACATAGCTTGGGTGTTTTTTCAAGACTGGATAGCCATCACCACCACCTGCGCAATAGTCTGGTACAGAGACTTTATATTTTTTGTTTAAATCAAGTGCTTTACCACCTACTTTTACATCAGACACTTTTTGGGCAGTACGATCAACGACCATTGAAAGACCTGCAAATTGTGGATATGCACCACTATCAACTTGTTTCATTGCAACCACGTTGAGGTAGTCTAAAAGCTCTTGACCTGTTAAATCGACAGTTGCGATCATATTACCGAAAGGTTGTACTGTAAGTAGATCTTTATAAGTTGTTTCGCCTTCGTTGATATCCGCGCGAATACCGCCAGAGTTCATAATACCAATATCTGCTTTGACACGCTCCATTTGTGATTGAGCAATTAGGCGACCTAAGTTAGTTTGTTCGAAACGAATAATTTTACGATCACCGACAAATTTTCCTTTCACTTCACCTACTTTCACGCCTAATAAGCGATCGCCTTCGTCTTGATAAGTTTTTAAATGTGCAAATACAGCAGGATCTTCTGCTATCTCAGCTTGATAGAGTTTGTAGTCCGATTTACCGTCTTCTAATTTGATTTTTTGTTTTAAGTTAATTGGGATTAACTCATATTTCACCAATTTAGTTTCACCATTTTTGAATTCAAAATCAGCACGACCAATATATTTGCCCCATTCGCCCGCTTGAACAATCCAAGTACCGTTTTGGAAGTCTGGTTTACATTCTTCACCTGGCGAGTATTTCGCTTTGAATTGGCCTTGTTCATCAATACAAACCGTATCATGTGTGTGTCCGCCAATAATTAAGTCAAATGCACCTTTATCTAGAGTACGTGCCATCGTGACATCACCAGGTGCATTTTGACCGTGTTGACCGTCAAAATAGTAGCCCATATGGGTCAGCGCAATGCGGATATCTGGTTTTTCAGTTTTATTGATTTCAGCAAGTGTTGTTTTTGCTGTTTCAATCGGATTTTTGAAGATAACGTGATCAACTACATCTGGGTTACCTAATTTTGCGGTATCTTCAGTTGTTAAACCTACAACTGCGATGTTTAAGTCCTCTTTTTTCAACATCACATAAGGTTGAACTAATGGTTTATTGGTTTTTTTATTAATTACATTCGCCGAAATTAATGGGAACTTAGCCCATTTTTCTTGCATTTCGAGCAGTTGTACTGGGAAATCAAACTCATGGTTACCGAGTACAGCTACGTCATAACCAATCATATTCATCCCTTCAATATCAGGTTTTGCATTCAACATATCTGATTCAGGTACACCTGTATTGAAATCACCTGCATGAAGTAAAACAACTGATCCGCCTTTGCTTTCCACTTCTTTACGAATATTGTCAATTAATGTTTTGTGTGCAGCAAAACCGTACTCACCTTTACTATTTTTCCAAAAATGACCGTGTGTATCATTTGCGTGTAAAACCGTGATATTGTAGGTTTTGTCTTGAGTATAAGCATGTGCTTGACTGATTAAACCTAATGATAAAGCAATAGCGCTCAATTTGATTATTTTTTTCATTATGAACCTCTTAAGATTGAAAAATCAGCTAACCTATATACCTAAAATTTTATATCAAGCCAAGCGTTTTGCATTAAATTTGTGATGGCTAGCCCAAAAAAGTAGGCAAGATGTTAAATTGTGCAGCAATTTGTATCAAAATATTTAACACACCAAAGAGAATCACAAAATAAATCATAAAGTTACCACCATAAACTTGATATGAGCTTGAGGTGAATTTTTGACGAGTTGCCTTTGCGAGTAAGGCTGGGACAATAGCTGCCCAAATCGTTGCAGCTAAACCTGCATAGCCAATCGCGATTACAAATCCATAAGGAAATTGTAAGCTTAATAATAATGGTGGTAAGAATGTGATTAAGGTCGCTTTGGTTCTGCCTGATAAGCTGTCATCTAATTTGAATAGGTCAGAAATATAGTCAAATAAACCTAAACTTACCCCTAAGAATGAGCTCGCAATTGCCATATAAGCAAAGAAGTTCAGTACCACACCAATGTAATCTGTTTGGATATATTGTGAAAGTGCGCCAAGTAGTGCAGCAATGTCGCCACCTTTTTCAATCACTGGTACAAATTCAGCGCGTGGCAAGTTTCCTTGCACAGCTAACTGCCATAAAATGTAAATCACTAACGCAATGCCTGTGCCTAAGAAGATCGATTTCATCACGCGTTTGCCATCACGATCGTAATATTTGACAAGGCTTGGTACGTTACCATGGAAACCAAATGACACTAAGCAGACAGGAAGTGCAGTCAAAATATAAGGCAAATATTGTTGTTCACCTTGTGCGATTTGATTGAATAGTACTTCTGTTTTTACTGAGCTAATTAAATCGCTAGTGGAAAGAAAGAAGGCAACAACCATACCTGCGATGAGTACTGTGGTAAAACGGTCGACTGCTTTAGTAGATAACCACACAAAAGAAGCAAGTACAATACAGAAAATCAGTGAGCCAGAACTGCGTCCAATATCGATAGCACTTTCTGGTGAGCTGAATAGCTGATTGAATAAGTTTTGGGTAATACCACCGCCTGATGTAATGTAAGCATAGGTTAAGATATACAGTACAAAAGCCACAGAAAGCCCGTTTATTACATTCCAGCCGTTACCTAATAAATCTTTCACAATGGTGTCAAAGCTTGCACCAGTTGGATAATGCAAGTTGGCTTCAAGTATCATTAAGCCCGAAGTTGTCATACAAAACCAAGTGTAGGCTAAAAGAAGAATCGAACCTATAAACCAAACCCCTGAGGTCGCTGTTGGGTTTGCTAACATACCAGCGCCAATCGCTGTTCCTGCAATAATCATTGCTCCGCCTACTAGAGAAGGTCGTTTTTTTAGTGTTGTTGTCATATAAAGTACCACTTCAGTTGTTATTATTTATTTCAAACTTGTACTATTTTAATAGTGCAAAAATAAAAATCAAATATTTTTTCTCTTTTTGTGTATTTATTTTTTAATCCTGTAATTAGGTCACGATAACCCACAGTATCTCGACAAATTGCGTAATTTAAGGCTATAATTGACTGCTTTTATTTATAATTAACTTGAAATAAGGAATAAAAAATGGGTTTAGAAAACGTACCAGCAGGTAAAGAATTACCAGATGATATCTATGTTGTAATTGAAATCCCTGCAAATTCAGATCCGATAAAATATGAAGTCGATAAAGAAAGTGGTTCACTATTTGTTGATCGTTTTATGGCAACGGCAATGTTTTATCCTGCCAACTATGGTTATGTTAATCATACTCTTTCTTCTGATGGTGATCCTGTGGATGTTTTGGTTCCAACACCGTATCCATTACAACCTGGCTCAGTGATTCGTTGCCGTCCTGTTGGTGTGTTAAAAATGACAGATGAAGCAGGTGGTGATGCTAAAGTTGTTGCTGTACCACATAGCAAATTAACAAAAGAATATGACCATATTAAAGATGTGAATGATCTCCCTACATTACTAAAAGCACAAATTCAGCATTTTTTTGAGAGTTATAAAGCTTTAGAAGCAGGTAAATGGGTGAAAGTTGAAGGCTGGGAAGGCGTTGAAGCTGCACGTCAAGAAATTTTAGAATCATTTGAACGTGCCAAAAAATAAGTATTATGTTATAAATGCCGCTGTAAAGAGCGGTATTTTTTTATCTAATTTACAGTGAGTGAGAATGTTATGATTAAATTTATTAAAAAAATATTCCTAATTTCTTCTGTTGTGATGCTATTAAATGCCTGTGCTGATTCTGCCAGTATTAATCAACAATCAGCTGCTTCTTATTTACAAGTTGTCAATAAAGCGCGTAGTGAAGGCGTATTAGATACGACATCCGCGACAGCTAAACGGATTCATGCAGTATTTAACAAAATGGTGCCTTATGCCAATGCAGAAAATAAAACAGGACAACCTTTTAACTGGCAAATTAGCGTAATCAAATCAAAAGAGCTAAATGCGTGGGCAATGCCTGGTGGTAAAATGGCATTTTATACAGGTTTAGTCGAGAATTTAAAGTTAACTAACGATGAAATTGCAACCGTGATGGGGCATGAGATGGCACATGCCTTAAAAGAACATGGTAAGAAAAAAGTCAATTTAGGACAGTTTACGAATGTACTAGCAGAAGTCAGCCATGTGGCTCTTTCAAGTGTTATTGGAACAAATAGTAGTGCTTTAGTTGTGACACTAACTAAAGATTGGGCATTGGATAAACCTTATTCACGTAGTAATGAGACAGAAGCCGATGAAGTTGGCTTAATGCTCATGGCAAAAGCTGGTTTTAATCCTGAAGCAGCTCCAAAATTGTGGGATAAAATGCAACAGGCATCCTTGGGATCAAAAGGTGTATTAGCCGCATTATCTTCTACACATCCAAATGATGCTGATCGTCAACAAAATTTATTACGTTTAATGCCTGAAGCAATTGCAATTTATCAACAATCTAAACAGTAATAAGATTAAAATCAATGATATAAAATGGAGCTAAAGTGAATCGCTTTAACTCCATTTTTTATGTTGTTAATCTTTATTGCAAAACGACTTACTAAAAAATCGTGATAAGTTGGCGTGTATCGTTATTGCATTCATGTAACAAAAAGTGCGGTGACGTTACCGCACTTTTTCGATTAGTTAGTAATTTTAAAGCTGACTGGAACACTGACATCATTTCCCATGCCCGAAGGGAGTGGTCCAATAGGGCGAGCATTATTTACTGCCGTGAGAGCAGCGTTATCAAGTTCTTCAGAGCCAGATGATTTTGTAATTTTTGCATTGCTAATAATTCCTGCGTTATTGATATGAAACGAGACTGTTACAACACCTTGTTTACGCATCATTTTAGCACGATTTGGGTAACGTTTATGCTTTTCAATCTCACGACGGAGAGCTGAACGATAAGCATTGATTTCATTTGTACTGCTTCCTTTTCCAACGAGATTAGGATTACTACTTGTCACGTTACCTGTTGTTGTTGCTTGTTGATTTATCGACGAATCAGAATTAATTTCACGATCTGATTTTGGTAAATCTTTTTGCACTTTCTTTGGCTTTTTAGGCTTTTCTTTTGGTTTCTCTTTCGGCTTTTCTTTTGGCTTTTCAGGTTCTTTCGGTTTTTCTGGCTCTTTTGGCTTCTCAGGTTCTTTTGGTGGTTCTGGTTTTACTGTTGGATCCGCCACTTCTTCTTTGGGTAGTTCAGGTTCTACTACTGGTTGTGGCTCTGTTTCTGGTTCTGGTTCTGGCTCTGGGTCATTGAGTATTGTTGCCGCAAGCATTTCCATTGAAATATGTGTGCTGATAATATCAGCAGCAAAGCCATTTGCGCTTTCATCGTCTTTTTGAACAGACCAATATAAGAACCAAACAAAGCTCACGTGAAACAGCAAAGAAAAAGCAAATCCAACCAATGAGCGATTTTTTTCTATCATTGAGCGGCCTTTTCTTTCACAGTAACAATAGCGACATTACGAATTTCGTTTTTGGCCATCATATCAGTAATTGAAACAAAATCTTGGAAGGTCGATTTCGCATCTACTTTAAGAGTCACTTTTTGATCTTTAGGCCAGCTACTCATTTCCTGCTCTAAGGCTTCTGCAGTGATAGGTTTATCATTAAAAAAGATTTCACCTGTTTCTGTGACTGTCAGTAGTTTAGCTAAATCATCAGATTTAAAGGCAACAGTAGAACTCGCTTTAGGGACATTGACTTGAATTTTACCTTGGGAAATAAATGAGGCAGTAATTAAGACAATCGCCAGCAATACCAACATAATGTCGATAAAGGGAATAATGTTGATTTCATCAAACTTTTTCACGTTATCACCTATGCTTGTTTTGCTTTTTTCTCATTTAAGGCAAACCATTTCAAACGATTCACTTCGATTTTTCGGCCTAATCCGTTGTAGAAAACCATTGATGGAATAGCAACTAAGATACCAACGGCAGTAGCTTTTAGGGCTAAAGAAAGGTGTACCATGATTGATGCAGCATCAATTTCACCACCAGAATGACCTAATTCAAAGAACGTCAGTAAGATACCGATAACTGTACCTAACAGACCAACATAAGGTGCATTTGAGCCGATAATAGCGATTGCGGTAAGATTACGCTGTAAATCAATATCAAGTTCATGCACAGTATCATAATTTTCTACATTCACTTTACTTAAGAAAATGAAACGTTCTACAACTAGCCATACCATAATAAAGCTCATTAACGCAAGTAAACCAAGAATGATATAGTCGATATAGTTTTGTAAAAATTGAAACAACTGTGGCATAAAAAAGTCCTTTAATTTGCAGCGAAAAATAAGTTTTGCATTATACGCTATTGAGAATTAATTTCAATTGCAAAATTTTAGCAAAAGCGCTAATTGAGGTAAATAAAAAAGACGATAGATTTATGAACAAATCAGATGGGAGATTGGGAGAAATTAAAAAAGTATATGAGTGTAATATAAAAGGCGATGATATCAATTCATCGCCAATCAAAATGTATTAAAGTTTCACAACCTGTGCTTGTTTTATCATGTTATCACTGACTTCTAGAATAGTGATTTGTAAGCCATTAATTTCACATACAGTTCCTTCTTCTGGAATCTCTTCGAGATGCTCAAGAATCAATCCATTAAAAGTTCGAGCTTCTTCTGTATCTAGATTCCAATCGAAAAGTTTATTGAGGTCACGTAAATTAGTTGAGCCTTCAATAATCATCGAACCATCTGATTGTGGGATGACTTCTTCTTCAATAGAAGGGGCAGTTGATGTTGTAAACTCACCGACAATTTCTTCTAAAATATCCTCTAAAGTGACTAATCCTTTGATATCGCCATATTCATCAACTACTAAACCAATGCGTTCTTTATTATTACGAAAGTTTAATAGTTGAGCATTCAATGCAGTACCTTCAGGAATAAAATAGACTTCATCAGCCGCCCTGATTAATGTTTCTTTACTAAATTCATTTTTATCTAACATTAAACGATAAGCTTCTCGGACACGTAGCATACCAAGAATATTTTCATCCATACTACTTTTATATAATACGACACGCCCATGAGCTGCATGATTAAGTTGGCGCATAATTGATTTCCAATCATCATCAATATCAATGCCACCAATATCATTGCGTGGGACCATAATATCGTCCACAGTAACTTGCTCTAAATCTAAAATAGACAGTAACATTTCTTGGTGAGCGGATGGAATAAATTTGCCTGACTCATTCACAATAGAACGTAGCTCTTCTGGACTTAATGAGGGGGATTTATTGTCTGATTTTAAACGTAATAAAGCTAAGATCCCTTGAATAATGAGATTTATTAAGTACACCAATGGTGTAAAGAGGCGTAAGAAAATCGCTAGAAGATGGCTTGAGGTAAAAGCAACCCTCTCTGGATAACGTGCCGCGATTGTTTTGGGTAAAATTTCAGCAAAAATTAACATAACAAATGTGAGTGCGCCTGTTGCAATCGCTACACCTGCATCACCGTATATACGCATACCAATAATAGTTGTAATTGCCGAAGCAGTAATATTGACTAAATTATTACAGATTAAGATTAAACTGAGTAACACATCTGTTTTTTTCAATAATTTTTCTGCTTTTTTAGCACCGCTATGCCCTTTTTCAGCAAGGTGGCGAAGGCGATAACGATTAGCGGAGAGTAAGCCTGTTTCTGAACCCGAAAAATAAGCTGAGATGATCAATAAAATGATAAGTGCAATAAATAAGGTACTAAGGGGAATACTGTCCAAAATGCATCCTTTTGTGAGTTAATCAAAAATTGAAAAGTGCGGTCAATTTTTACTTGTTTAGACCGCACTTTTACTGTGTATAAGAATAAATAAAAATTGTTTATATTTCAAGCATTACACGACTACCGAAATACGCAATACTAAGTAGTATTAGTCCTAACATGGCATATATTACTATTTTCTTGCCACGCCAATGAAGTCGCCAATGTCCTATGAGTCCAAATGCAAAGACTAGCCAAGCCAAAAAAGAAAATACCGCTTTTTGAATATCTTGTGGTGCAAAGTCCTTGGCTAGATGAAAAGAGCCTGATATGAGCACAATCGTAAGCAGGATTTCTCCTGTGAGCATAAGGCGAAAAAAGTGACGTTCAACTGTCATTAAAGGAGGAATTATAGGAGAAAAAACTAGTTTCTTATTTTTTAAACTATTATCAATCCAAAGCAGTTGAATTGAATAAAGTGCAGTCATTAAACAAATTGAATACGTAAATAACGATAAACCAACATGAAAGAAAAGTGCAATATTTTGACTTAGATGATACATAAAATGTGTTGGAAGCAATGTAGTTAAGATTAAATTAATGATAGTAAAGGAATAAATAATAGGTAATAAAAACCACAGAGTACGTACATGAAAAAAGAGCGCAAAAGTGGCGAGTGATGCAGTAATGACACTAATTAATGAGCTAATTTCCATGACAGTAAAATTCTGTCCGCTAGTTAAATTATTAAAAAGCGGGATTAAGTTAACAAAATGGAGACTAATAGCGATAAGTGCGGTTGCAAAAAAGAGAATTTTGTTAGGAGACGATGCTGGTTCACCTGCTTGGATTTTTAATAGCATAGGCGTAATTAGCAATACACTAGAAAGATAAAAAAGCATTGAAAGAATTGCAAACCACATGGAAATTTCCTCATATCAAGAATTGATTTATTCTAGCTTTCTCCGCGTTAAATCGCCATTAATTTATTTCAAGGGGTGAAAATCTATCTGATTTCAGTATAATTGATACAATTTTTGTTTGTGTAATTAGGAATAACTCATGTTTGAGAATTTATCAGAACGCCTGTCTAAAACGTTACGTAATATTAGTGGGCGTGGTCGTTTGACAGAAGATAATATTAAAGACACCTTGCGTGAAGTGCGTATGGCATTATTAGAAGCAGATGTCGCTTTACCTGTAGTACGTGAATTTATTAATAAAGTCAAAGAACGAGCAATTGGTGTTGAAGTCAATAAAAGTCTTACACCAGGTCAAGAGTTTGTCAAAATTGTTCAAGCTGAACTTGAAGTGGCAATGGGAGAAGCAAATGAAAGCTTGAATCTTGCAACGCAACCACCAGCAGTCATTTTAATGGCAGGTTTACAAGGGGCGGGTAAAACAACGAGTGTCGGTAAGCTGGCTAAATTTTTAAAAGAGCGTCATAAGAAAAAAGTATTAGTCGTATCCGCTGACGTTTATCGTCCCGCCGCAATTAAACAATTAGAAACACTTGCACAAACCGTTGGTGCTGATTTTTTTCCATCGGATGTGAGTCAACGCCCTGTTGCTATTGCTCAAGCAGCTTTAACTGAAGCAAAATTAAAATTCTATGATGTATTAATTGTGGATACCGCAGGTCGTCTTCATGTTGATGGCGAAATGATGGATGAAATTAAACAAATTCACGCCGCACTTAACCCAATCGAAACGCTTTTCACGGTGGATGCAATGACAGGTCAAGACGCTGCAAATACCGCAAAAGCTTTTAATGAAGCTTTACCTTTAACAGGGGTGGTGTTAACCAAAGTAGACGGAGATGCGCGTGGTGGAGCAGCCTTATCTATTCGTCAGATTACAGGGAAGCCAATTAAGTTTTTAGGGGTAGGTGAGAAAACTGATGCTTTAGAACCTTTTCATCCAGAACGTGTTGCATCACGAATCTTAGGTATGGGAGACGTGCTCTCTTTAATTGAAGATTTGGAGCGTTCAGTTGATCGTGAAAAAGCTGAAAAAATGGCCCAAAAATTCAAGAAGGGTGATAATTTTACTTTAGAAGATTTCCGAGAACAGTTAATCGAAATGAAAAAAATGGGCGGGATGATGTCCATGTTAGATAAGTTGCCTGGCGCAAAAAACTTACCTGATCATGTCAAAAATCAAGTTGATGATAAGATGTTTAATAAAATGGAGGCTATTATTAATTCAATGACGTTTAAAGAACGTGCAAATCCAGATATTATCAAAGGATCTCGCCGTCGCCGCATCGCCATGGGTTCAGGCACTCAAGTACAAGATGTGAATAAATTGCTTAAACAATTCGACGAAATGCAACGTATGATGAAGAAAATGCGCAAAGGTGGAATGGCAAAAATGATGCGTGGTATGCAAGGCATGATGGGCGGGCTTGGCGGTTTAGGCGGAATGTTTAGACGTTAACTCAGTCTTCAGTTATGGGAAAGAACGAGTGCGGTCAAAAAAGTAAAAATTTTGACCGCACTTTTGTTTTATGAGTGTCTTTTCAAAAGATTACTCTTCTTCAATTTTTGCAATCGCACCTTTGATTGTCAAAGTCACCTCAGTTGAAATTACTTGGTTTAGAATTTCGATAATCTCACTGAGTTTTTCTGTATTTGCAATACCTTCATCATTAAAATAGCCTTCCTGTTTCAAGCTGGCAATAAATGCAGAGAACACAGCTTTATCAAAAAACTCTGGCGCATTAATACCATGTAATACAGACAAACGCTGTGCAACAGATTGGCTATCTTTTTCTAAGCTTGCACGGGGTGTCGCAGGGTCGTTTTCTAGAATACTCACGGTGATGTAGTAACGTTGTAATATTTCACGTATACCCGAAGACCAAAGCTGTAACATTCTAACTCGAGATTTATTGATAGAAAGCATATTGGCATTGCACTTAATTATTTCTTGACGCTCAAATTCAGTAATAATTTGATTGATTCGCTCTTGTAGAGCCTCTTGTGAGAAAGACAAGAAAAGTTCATTTCTCAAGAATGGATAAATTTTACTAATAGCATCATGAACTAATGGTTTTTGAATTGCCTCGTAATGCAGTACGATACTTGCTACCAATGATGGTAATACAAACAAATGTTGAATATTATTACGATAATACGTCATTAAGACAGCAGCATTACGTTCTAAACGTACGATTTCACCAAAATTATCTTTTTCAATAATGATTCCCACTCGCTCTAGTTTGAGTATATGCTCTAACATCGTTTCAGGTGAATCAGTTGGTACTACAATATCTTGTGAATAAGGCACATTTTGTAAAAACTGTTGATAGCTACCTAATTGTTCTAATAATTGCTCACGCGATAGCGCACGCTGACGAGAGGATAATAATGCGGTTCCAGTTAAATTCATCGCATTGACTGCTGCAGCATTGTTGATATTTATCATCACTTGGTTTGAGACACTATCGACGGCTTGATTAAACCATTGTGGACGATCTTCGTTATTAATATTTTCTTTCCATTCAGGATAGTGTTTGTTTAAGAAATTACTTAATGTAATTGGCTCACCAAAGTTCACATAGGCTTTACCTAAATTACGTAGTTTTTTAATCACACGTAATACTAAACCTGCGTTTTCTTTTTCTTTTGCCGCACCACGTAATTCCTTAGCGTAAGTATCTACTTCTAAAACGTGTTCATAGCCTACATAGACAGGTACCACGGAAATTGGACGTGTTTGCCGTTGTAAAAGTGCTTGTAATGTCATTGACATCATACCTGTTTTAGGTGCAAGTAATCGACCAGTACGAGAACGACCACCTTCGATAAAGTATTCGACAGGATAGCCACGATGGAAAAGCTCTGCGAGATATTCGCGGAAAATAGTCGAATATAAGCGATTACCTTTGAATGTGCGGCGAATGAAAAATGCACCACCTCGACGAAACATCGCTCCTACAGGCCAGAAATTAAGATTAATTCCTGCTGCAATATGTGGAGGGACTAAGCCTTGATGGTAAAGTAAATAAGAAAGTAATAAGTAGTCAATATGGCTACGATGGCAAGGGACATAGACAATTTCATGTCCATCTAAAGCCAGTTTACGCACACGATCTGCATTCTGTACATCGATACCTTGGTAAAGTTTATTCCACAACCAACGTAAAAAACGATCTGCTACGCGTAAACCCTCATAATTAACGTTTGCGGCAATCTCATTGAGGATTTTTTTTGCTTCTTCTGCTGCTTTTTCTTCACTAATATTTTTTGACTTTGCCTCATCTTTGATAGCTTCTAAAATCGTTGGTAATTCAAGTAATTTATTGAACATCGCCTGACGATTAGGTAAGCGTGGTCCTGTTGCGGAAATACGCTGCTTAGAGAAGTGCATTTTGGCAACGCGGGCTAATTTATGCGCAATAGCTTCATCAAAGCCATGTTCATTCACCATATAACGTAAAGAAACAGCTTGTGAGAAACGAACAAAAGTATCACGACCAAACCAGACTGCGGCAATAACTTTTTGAATACCGCTTAATAAGCGTAGTTGTGGTAAGTCTGACTTATTTTCATGACCTGGCGAACGTCCCCATAATACTGAACCAGGAATTAGCTGAACATCAAGGGTCGGAGATGTGTGGTGTAGCTCTAAGTATTTATTAAATATATTGATAGTCTCTTGTTTTGCTCCTTTTGATTTAAAGAATCGACGCCCTTCATCTAAAAAAACAAAACGAGGTAAAGTTTGGTTATTAATTTCATTTTTTTCAAAAGGGTCTGGTAAACCTACACTGAGACAGTTTTTGCGGAAAATAACTAAATCAGTCTGTGAAGTGTAGGGCAAGACATAAACGACAGGTTGGGTAGTATCAAGCTTCAATTCTTCGATAGGATTATGGGGAATTGGATTGTTTTTAACTAAGAAGGATAAAGGCAACTCCAATACTTTGCGATACATATTTAGAAAACTAAACATAGTGAATTTCCGTTTTTTATCAGTTTATTAGAAATAATTTACGTTATTTTACCATAAAAATTCAAAAACGTGAGTTGTTGAATAAAAGAACTATATAGACTTTTAATATATAAAGTAGTGAATACTAAAATAGAATGTGAACCTAAATAATAGCATCATGTATAAAAATTTAGTCTGTAGAATAGAAAATACGATAAAAAAACAATGAAGGATAAAGTTAAGTATTTTAGTATTTAAACTCAATATCATTATTTTAAATCTATTGAGTGACTGAGTAATTCAGATTAAATCCATGTTCCTTTAAACTGTTGCCTTAAAGAAGAATATTAAAAATAAAAGATTGCAATATTAGAATACATGTATACAATAACAGTTGTTATGTATATAAAAACAGGGGTGAATTATGAAAGCATTTAAAGCACTAACAGCACGCCAGCAGGAAGTATATGATTTTCTAAGACATCATTTAGACACTACAGGTATGCCCCCAACACGCGCAGAAATATCAAAAGAACTTGGTTTTCGTTCGCCTAATGCAGCCGAAGAGCATTTAAAAGCATTGGCAAGAAAAGGGGTGATTGAAATCCTTTCTGGTACATCACGTGGTATTCGTTTATTGCTTGAGGAAGATTCTGTCAGTGAAGAAAATAATGGTCTTCCTTTAGTTGGGAGAGTCGCAGCAGGTGAACCAATTTTAGCAGAACAACATATTGAAGGCACTTATAAAGTCGATGCAAATATGTTTAAACCACAAGCTGATTTTTTATTGAAAGTTTATGGGCAATCGATGAAAAATATTGGTATTTTGGATGGTGATTTACTTGCCGTGCATAGCACAAAGGATGTACGTAATGGACAAATCGTTGTTGCCCGTATTGAAGATGAAGTAACCGTAAAACGTCTAGAACGTAAAGGCGCAGTTGTTTATCTCCATGCCGAAAATGAGGATTTTGAACCAATTATCGTTGATTTAAACCAACAACCAAATTTTGAAATTGAGGGTATTGCAGTTGGTATTATTCGTAACAATGCGTGGATGTAAATAGGCTATTGATTAAGAGAACCGCAACTGAATGTGCGGTTCTTTTTTGTATAATTTAGCGAGTATAAAAGCAGAATATTTTTAGAAAACAGACTGTGCTTTATCTTGCAAAACCGCTAATTATATGTATAATTCACCACCTTACAGCTACATTGAATTTTCGTTCCTTGCTTCTGCAGATTGGTAGCTGGTCTAACAGTCAGAGGCTGATTAACCCGTAAGGAGCAGTAATGCGACACTACGAAATCGTGTTTATGGTTCACCCGGACCAAAGCGAACAAGTACCTGGCATGATTGAACGTTACACAGGTTCTGTAAAAGAAGCTGGCGGTCAAATTCATCGCCTAGAGGATTGGGGTCGCCGTCAATTAGCGTACCCAATCAATAAATTACATAAAGCACATTATGTGTTAATGAATGTAGAAGCGCCTCAAGAAGTCATCGACGAGCTAGAAACAACTTTCCGTTACAACGACGCAGTTCTTCGTAACGTAATCATTCGTACTAAGCACGCCGTAACAGAAGCGTCCCCAATGGTTAAAGCAAAAGACGATCGTAAAGCTTTAGCTGAAGTTGAAAACAACGATTTTGAGGATGCTGAAGAGTAATTTAAAAATTGATAATCGTTTTTCATTGATTGGTCAAGTTGCGAGTCAATTAAAACGAATAAAAAGCCCGAATGGTATTGAGCATTGCCAATTTTTGTTAGAACATCGTTCTATACAACAAGAAGCGGGACTAAGCCGACAGGCTTGGTGTAAAATGTTAATCCAAGTAAGTGGTAATCAATTAATAGAAAAAACTCAAAGCATTACGGTCGGCAGTCAGCTTTTGGTAATGGGCTTTGTAAGTTCACATAAAACTGTAAATGGTTTAAGCCAATTAGTATTACATGCCGAGCAAATCGAATTTATAGATTAGGAGACTAGCCAAATGGCACGTTATTTCCGTCGTCGTAAGTTCTGCCGTTTCACAGCGGAAAATGTAGTTGAAATCGATTATAAAGATGTTGCTACATTAAAGAACTATATCACAGAGAGCGGCAAAATTGTTCCAAGCCGTATTACCGGTACTCGTGCGAAGTATCAACGTCAATTAGCTCGTGCTATCAAACGTGCACGTTATTTAGCGTTACTTCCGTACACTGACAACCATCAGTAATTAAAGAGAGGATACGGTAATGCAAGTAATTCTTTTAGATAAAGTGGTTCACCTTGGAAATATTGGTGATCAAGTAAATGTTAAATCAGGTTTTGCACGTAACTTCTTAATCCCACAGGGTAAAGCAGTCATGGCAACCAAAGCTAACATTGAGCATTTCGAAGCACGTCGTGCAGAATTAGAAGCGAAAGCAGCAGAAGTTTTGGCAGCAGCCCAAGCGCGTGCAGCGAAATTAACAGAGTTAGGTTCTGTAACTATTACATCTAAAGCAGGTGATGAAGGTCGTTTATTCGGTTCTATCACAACTCGTGATGTTGCAGATGCAGTGACTTCAGCTGGCGTTGAAGTGGCTAAAAGTGAAGTTCGCTTATCAACAGGTCCACTTCGGACTTTAGGCGAGCACGAAGTTAAGTTCCAACTTCATGGTGAAGTATTTGCAACTGTAAATGTTATTATTGTTGCTGAATAATTCGCTAGATTAAAGATAAAAAACCCAGCTATTTGCTGGGTTTTTTGTTATCTGGCTTTGTTAGATATCACATTTGTGAAAAATATACTCAAATCTAACTGTATTGATACTCTTGAATCAGCCCTAACTTATGTTTGATAAAGTATCTAATAATCGTTTTAATTAGCATTATTAACACAATTTTTTATTATAGAAATCAGTCACCCATTAATACGAATCTAATATGTAAGATGAATTGTAAAGGATAAAATATTTGAAATTTACACATTACTTATTCGTTTTTCAAGTACTCGCAAAGAGTACTTGGACGATAATTAGGATGACTGGTCTTATGCATAATACATTTCAAATTCAACGGGGTGTGGCGTCATATTTAAACGCTCAACCTCTTTACGCTTTATAGCGATAAATGCATCAATAAATGCTTTAGTGAATACGTTTCCTTTAGTTAAAAATTCATAATCATTGGCTAATGCATTGAGTGCTTCTTCTAATGATGTTGCGACAGCAGGAATATTTTTTAATTCTTCGGGAGGTAAATCATAAAGATTCTTATCCATTGCATCACCTGGATGAAGTTTGTTTGTGATACCATCTAGCCCAGCCATTAAGAGTGAAGCAAAGGCAAGATATGGATTTGCCAATGCATCAGGGAAACGGGCCTCAATTCGGATCGCTTTTGGATTCGTAACTGCAGGAATACGGATAGAGGCTGTACGATTGCTCGCAGAATAAGCTAATAAGACGGGGGCTTCAAAACCTGGTATTAGGCGCTTATAAGAATTTGTTGTTGGGTTAGTAAAAGCGTTTAATGCTTTAGCATGTTTGATGATACCGCCAATAAAGTAAAGTGCAGTGTCTGATAAACCAGCATATTTGTCACCTTGGAAGATATTTTTACCAGATTTACTTAATGAGATATTACAATGCATTCCTGAACCATTGTCACCTGTAATTGGTTTTGGCATAAAGCAAGCTGTTTTACCATGTTCATAAGCAACATTTTGTACAACATATTTATAAATTTGAGTTTCGTCAGCTTTCTTAGTTAATGTATTAAATTTAGTTGCGATCTCATTTTGACCTGCAGTAGCAACTTCATGGTGATGAGCCTCAATGACCAATCCCATTTCTTCTAAGATTAAGCACATCTCAGAACGAATATCTTGTGCGCTATCAATAGGTGCAACAGCACAATATCCTCCTTTCTTTGAAGGGCGATAACCATTGTTACCATCTTCATAGCGTTTATGACTATTCCAACTTGCTTCAATATCGTCAACTGAATAAGAGTTACGATGCATTGAAACATCAAAACGTACATCGTCAAATAAGAAAAATTCAGGTTCTGGACCAACGAATGCTTCATCGGCAATGCCTGTTGAACGCATATAATTTTCGGCACGAATAGCAATAGAACGAGGATCCCGATCATAACTTTGCATAGTGGTTGGTTCATAGATACTACAGCGAAGAGAAAGGGTTGGGATTTGAGCGAAAGGATCGATAACAGCAGTTTCTGGGATTGGCATCAATAACATATCGGCTTTATTTATTGCTTTCCACCCTTCTACTGAAGAACCATCAAACATTTTTCCATCTTCAAAGAGATCTTCATCTACTAGGCTTATTGGTAAAGAGACACCATGTTCTTTTCCTTTAATATCAGTGAAGCGAAGTAAGACAAATTTAATATCGTATTCTTCAATTAGTTTGAATACATTGGAGATGGCAGTAGCGTTTGGCATATGATCAATCCTTAAATTTCGAGTAGTACTGGAAATTTATGAATATAATAAAAGTTACGATATAAATCTAGCTTTTTTATTCTTCTTTTTATAAAGTGTGAGTATAATTTATGTCTATTATTAGTAAATTTAGTGGACAATCAGAGAATATGGATAAATGGGGGGGGGAAGAAATGACATTGAAGATAAAATCGAAGGGAATTGATAGGAATAATGTAGAGTCTGTTGTTATTGCTGGTAATGGGAAAAGCCTGTCTAAAATTGAATATAGCGTGCTTCCAGAAAGATATGATGTTTTTCGTTGTAATCAATTTTATTTTGAGGATAAATATTATTTAGGAAAAAATATAAAAGCAGTATTTTTTAATACTGGTGTTATTTTGGAACAGTATTACACACTATATAATTTGGTTAGAAATAAAGAATATATATGTGAAAATATAATATTATCTTCTTTTAATACTAATGAATTTGAGTTTAATGAAAATAAGAAATTAATGAATGTGTTTATTGGAGTGACCAATGGATATGAAGAATATTTATCTAAATTAGAAAAGCTTGATAAATATCTTCGTTTTAGGGAGGTTTTTGAGGGTAAAAGAATTACTTCAGGTGTTTATATGGCAGCTGTTGCAGTAGCAGCGGGATATAAGGATATTTATTTAGTAGGAATAGATTTTTATACAGAAGAACAAACAAGCTATGCTTTTGAACATAAAAAAAATAATATTTTAAAATTAATACCTAGTTTTAATAATAGCATCAGTCAAGCTGGATTTCATAATGAAAATACTGATATAGACGCATTACTTTTTTTAAAAGAAACTTATGATGTGAATTTCTATTCTATATCAAGTCATAGTCCAATGTCTAAGTATTTTCCACTGCCTGATTTTAAGAATGATGTTTGTTATGTTCCAGATAAAAAAATTAATTATATTGATGATATATTATTACCACCAAAATTTGTGTATAAAAAACTAGGAATACTAAGTCCCAAGAAAAAAGCTCTTTATTCTAATGTTGCATTTCGATTTTTTAAAGATTTATTAAGATTACCTAGTGCTATTAAGCATTACTTGAGAGAAAAATAGTCATTTTTTTAATGACTATGAAGGGTTTTTATAATAGAATACCGCGCCTTTCCCACATTTTTTACTAGAAGTGCGGTCAGAAAAAAGAACTTTTCCTATTTTCAATACATAAGATTTTTCTCAATGACAGATAAAATAGATATCAATAAATTGCGTAACATCGCAATTATCGCTCACGTTGACCACGGTAAAACAACCCTTGTTGACAAACTCTTACAACAATCAGGCACATTAGAGGCATCGCGTAATGACGGTGATGAACGTGTAATGGACTCTAATGATATTGAAAAAGAACGTGGTATCACGATTTTAGCTAAGAATACAGCAATTAACTGGAATGACTACCGTATTAATATTGTTGATACACCAGGGCACGCCGATTTTGGTGGTGAGGTAGAACGTGTAATGTCAATGGTTGATTGTGTACTATTAATTGTTGATGCTTTTGATGGTCCTATGCCGCAAACACGTTTTGTGACACAGAAAGCCTTTGCGCATGGTTTAAAGCCGATTGTCGTTATTAATAAAGTTGATCGTCCTGGCGCTCGTCCTGATTGGGTAGTTGATCAAGTTTTTGATTTGTTTGTCAATTTAGGTGCGACAGATGAGCAATTAGATTTCCCGATTATTTATGCCTCTGCATTAAATGGTGTAGCAGGTTTAGAGCATGATCAGTTAGCGCCTGATATGACACCATTATTTGAAGCTATCGTGAAATATGTTGAGCCGCCAAAAGTAGAACTTGAACAACCTTTCCAAATGCAAATTTCACAGCTTGATTATAATAATTATGTTGGTGTTATTGGTATTGGCCGTATTAAACGAGGTTCAGTAAAACCCAATCAAACAGTGACAATTATTGATACCGAAGGTAAAGCACGTACTGGGAAAATTGGGCAAGTACTAGGTCACTTAGGTTTACAACGTTATGAAACAGAACGTGCTTATGCTGGTGATATTATTGCATTAACTGGATTAGGCGAGTTAAATATTTCTGATACGATTTGTGATATTAATAACGTGGAAGCTTTGCCTGCATTAAGTGTTGATGAACCAACTGTTACGATGTTTTTCTGTGTAAATACGTCACCATTTTGTGGTAAAGAAGGTAAATATGTAACTTCTCGCCAAATTCTTGAGCGTTTAAATAAAGAGTTGGTGCATAATGTAGCGTTACGCGTCGAAGAAACCCCTGATCCAGATGCGTTCCGTGTGTCTGGTCGTGGTGAATTGCATCTTTCTGTGTTAATTGAAAATATGCGTCGTGAAGGTTATGAGCTTGCCGTTTCACGCCCACGAGTTATTTATAAAGAAGTAGAGGGGCGTAAACAAGAGCCATTTGAGCAAGTGACGATTGATATTGAAGAGCAGCATCAAGGTGCAGTTATGGAAGCCTTAGGTATTCGTAAAGGCGAAGTCCGTGATATGGTACCAGATGGTAAAGGTCGTACCCGTTTAGAATATGTGATTCCAAGCCGTGGTCTAATTGGATTCCGTGGTGAGTTTATGACGATGACTTCAGGTACTGGTTTATTATATTCAAGTTTTAGTCACTATGATGATGTGAAGGCGGGTGAAATTGGTCAACGTAAAAATGGTGTCTTGATTTCTAACTCGACGGGTAAGGCGCTAGCTTATGCCTTATTTGGTTTACAAGAACGTGGTAAATTAATGATTGATCATGGTACTGAAGTATATGAAGGACAAATTATTGGTATTCATAGTCGTTCAAATGACTTAACTGTAAACTGCTTACAAGGTAAAAAGCTCACTAATATGCGTGCATCTGGTAAAGATGAAGCTTTAGTGTTAGTGCCACCTGTACGTTTTAGTTTAGAACAAGCTATTGAGTTTATTGATGATGATGAACTAGTAGAAGTCACACCAAGTTCAATCCGTATCCGTAAAAAATTATTAACGGAAGTAGATCGTAAGCGTGCAAGTCGTACTACAACCAGTACTAGCACTTACTAACTCAAAATTTTGTGAATATCGACCGCACTTTTAAGTGCGGTCTTTTTTTATTGAATTTAATTTCATAGGCTGTTTCAAACGTTGTATAAAACATGATGAATTGGGCGAGGATAGCAAAAATTAGTAGTACATCATAACGGAACAAACCAAATAATCCCGCTTGAGGTGTAATAAATATAGCAATAAAAACAACCCATTGAATAAGTAAGTACGCATTTCTTTTAAGCTAGAAAATAAAAAAAACTCAGATGAGTAATTATTAAGCTTTTCTTAATATTTTTGTTGTTTAATGTCATCATCAAAAGGTAATTAGCCTTTCGACTATTCACTTAACTTACTTTTATAGGAACGTATTATGAAAAAATTAATTGCATTAATGTCAGTATTAGCTGTATCAAGTGCCGCTGTTGCACAGGGTGGTTTTGCTCCTAAGCATGATGGTAAACAAGGTAAAGGCGGTTTCTATGATAGTGCATCTGTTGTAAAAACGGTAAAAGATGCATTAAATTCCGCTGATAAAACGCCAGTCATTATTGAAGGCTATATCGTAAAACAAATTGATGATGATGAGTTTGTTTTTCGTGATGTTGCAGGTAATGAAATCCAGCTGGATGTAAGCAATCGTGCTTGGCGAGGACAAACTATCCAACCAACAGATAAAATTAGTATTCAGGGCTATGTTGATAAAGAATGGAATAGAACTGAAATTGATGTGAAGGATATTTCTAAATAATCAATTTATTGCGGCCAGCTTTTATTAAGTATGGTCGCACTTTTTACAAAGTCGTTGTAACTTCTTCAATATTTAAAATTATTGCTTCATTTAAGCTATTCTCTTGCATTTTCCAACGAATATTAAATTCATATAATCGGATTCCATAAATACGATCTGACAGCTTATTTTGTTGATAAGCTGGACGTGGATCTTGAGCAATGACTTCAGTCACAAAACGCTGAAAGTGCGGTCGTTTTTTTTCAATTTCTTTAAATTTACGCTGTGCTTGTTCACTAACAGTTACTTTTAATTGAGAATTAGGTTTATTTTGTGCGTAACCAGATTTTGCATTAGGTTGATTATCGGCATAAGCAAGATAAGGTTTAATATCAAAAATAGGTGTGCCATCAACTAAATCAACTGGACCGACATATAACAAGATTTTCCCATTTTTAGATTCTATTTGACGTAGCTCAACTTTTGATAAGCCTAGAGGATTCGGGCGATGAGTGGCGCGTGAAGCAAAAACACCAATACGTTGATTTCCGCCTAATCGAGGTGGACGAACTGTTGGGCTCCATTTACCAGCAGGTACTTTATTAAACTGAAAAATAAGCCATAGGTGACTGAATTGTTCTAAACCTCTGACACTTTCGAATTGATTATAAGGTGGTAGTAATTCGATGATTGCAGTACCATCTTGAACTAAATCAGGCTGACGTGGCACAGAAAACTTTTCTTTGTAGGGGCTATGTAGGATTGCAACAGGAGTTAAGGTCAGAGATAAGTTAGACATATTTTCCTTAATATTATGATTTCGTGTAGAATAGAGCCAAATTATGACTATTTTACGCAAAAGTGCGCTTTAGATCGTGCTTTTTCTTTTTATAAGTGATTTTTATGACAAAAAATGCTATTAAAATGTGGATCGATACAGCAAGGCCAAAAACACTCCCCCTTGCTGTTGCTTCAATTATTACTGGAGCAGCATTAGCAGCTTGGTCTAGTCAATTCAATTGGATAATAACATTACTGTGTTTGCTTACTACCATTTTATTGCAGATTTTATCGAACTTTGCTAATGACTATGGTGATCATCAGAAAGGTTCTGATACAGTCGAACGTATTGGGCCTCTTAGAGGAATTCAACAAGGCATGATTGATGCGAAGCAGCTAAGAAAAGGTCTGATTATTGTTGCTATAGCAAGCCTATGCTGTGGTGGATTACTGATTATAATAGCATATCAAAATATAGCAGATTTATTAGCATTTACTCTATTAGGTGTATTGGCTGTTGTTGCTGCGATTACTTATACTGTAGGGACAAAGCCCTATGGCTATATGGGCTTAGGGGATTTATCAGTATTGCTTTTCTTTGGTATTTTAGGTGTTGGTGGCACCTATTATCTACAAACTCAACAACTTAATTTTTCAATTTTATTGCCTGCAATTGCAACAGGATTACTCGCCAGTGCAGTTTTAAATATTAATAATCTACGGGATATTGAGCAAGATCGTAAAGCGGGAAAAAATACGCTTGCTGTTCGGCTAGGTCCAGAAAATGGTCGACGTTATCATTGCTTATTGTTAATTGTTTCGACGTTATGCTATTGCATTTTTGCTGTTATTTATGTGCAAACAGTGACCGCTTTTTTATTTGTTTTAGCATTACCTTGGTTAATTAAGCATGGGGTTTTTGTTTCTAAACATAAAGAACCGCTTGCATTACGTCCAATGCTGGCACAAATGTCGTTAATTGCGTTACTTATCAACGGGCTATTTAGTTTAGGCTTGCTTCTCAGCTAACAATAGGCATATACTAGCTAAATTAATTTTCTGCAATATAAGGTAATATTATGTACATTGATACTTCTGAGCTTTGTGATATTTATCTTGATCAAGTGGATGTAGTTGAGCCTATTTTTTCAAGTTTTGGCGGTGTCAGTAGTTTTTATGGCAAAGTGACAACAGTCAAATGCTTTGAAAATAATGGACTGATTACAGAAATTTTAGAAGAAAACGGTGAAGGACGAGTCTTATTGATTGATGGTGGCGGTGCCGTACGTCGAGCATTAGTTGATGCGGAGATTGCTCAATTGGCTGCGGATAATGGCTGGGAGGGCATCATTGTTTATGGTGCGGTACGCCAAATTCAGCAATTAGAGAATATTGATATTGGTATTCATGCTTTAGCACCAATCCCTGTTGGCGCTGATCGATATAATAGTGGTGAAACCGATGTGCCTGTTAATTTTGGTGGTGTAACATTCTTTCCTGAAGATTATGTTTATGCTGATTTAACAGGAATTATTCTGTCACAAGAACCTCTAGAGCTTGATGAGTTTGGTGAAGAGTAATATTTTCATTTAAGCTAAAAATAAAAAAAAGTGTGGTTAAAAAATTGTTAAAATTTTGACCGCACTTTTTTATTATTTATTTATTTTTATGCGTTTGTTCACAAATCCATAAGAAATGTGTTGCTTTTTATTAACATAATGCTAACTTCTGCAAGAATTCTGCTTATAAGCTAAGCAGCTTTCTTCCCCTTTGTTGTTTATTTTAGAAGGATAATATTATGAATGTCGCAGAGACCCCAGTAAAAAATGGATTGAACCGCAATGCCATTATTTTTCTATTAGATATTGTCATATTTTTTGTTTTGCTTAAGGTGTTACCTTTTGACGCTAAAGCAAATAAGGGCTTGGCATTACTTGTCTTTATTGCTGTACTCTGGTTAACGGAAGCATTACATGTGACTGTAACTGCATTACTTGTTCCTCTATTAGCTATTAGTTTAGGTTTAGTGACTACTAAAGCAGCGCTGGCTGAATTTGCTAATCCAACGATTTTCCTTTTCTTCGGAGGCTTTGCTTTAGCAACTGCATTACATATTCAACGTCTTGATCGTATGATTGCGAATAAGATCATGGCATTAGCAAATGGTCGTTTATTCTTGGCGAGTATCTACCTTTTTTCTATTACTGCATTTTTATCAATGTGGATGAGTAATACTGCAACAGCGGCGATGATGTTACCGCTTGCAATGGGGGTATTAAGTCAAATGGATAGAGAAGAAAGTCATAATACTTATGTTTTTATTTTGTTAGGTATTGCGTATAGTGCCAATATCGGTGGGATGGGAACCTTAGTCGGAAGCCCACCTAATGCCATTGTTGCTTCTCAATTAAACTTAACTTTTTCTGATTGGTTAGTTTATGGTTTACCAATTATGCTAATTTTAATGCCGATCATGATTGGTACGCTTTATATTGTGTTTAAGCCAAAATTGAATGTCCGTTTTGAAAAAACATTTGAAGCGATAGAAATGAATGGTAAACGGATTACGACATTAGCTATTTTCGTTATTATTGCATTATGTTGGGTGTTCAGCAGTAAAATTAACCCAGCTGTATCTAGCTTGCTTGGTTTAGAAAAGAAAATTGCTAGTTTTGATAGTGTGATTGCCTTATTAGCTGCCGTGGCAATTTGTACCACAGGAGTGGCAACTTGGAAACAAATCCAAGACAATACAGATTGGGGTGTTTTAATGCTATTTGGTGGTGGCTTAACATTAAGTGCGGTATTAAGGGACTCTGGGGCAAGTAAAGTACTGGCAGATGGCATTGTATTTTTAATTGATGGTGGTCATTTCTACTTGATTGGTTTAATTGTTGCAGCTTTCATTATTTTCTTAACGGAATTTACATCAAATACAGCAAGTGCTGCCTTATTAGTACCAATTTTTATTTCTATTGCACAGTCATTAAATATGCCAGAACTTGGACTAGCTTTAATTATCGGCTTAGGTGCATCATGTGCTTTCATGTTACCAGTGGCCACACCGCCAAATGCGATTGTATTCGGTACTGGTGATATTAGACAGAGTGAAATGATTAAAGCAGGGGTAATACTCAATATTATTTGTATCTTCGTAATTGCAACTATTGGCTATTATTTCTGGTTAGCAAAATAAGCACTGAATGAACATTGCTTATAACCCATTAGATTTTTTTCAGTAGACAATGTGCGGTTAATATCTACAAAATGTTAACCGCACTTTATTATTGATTACTTACCGATACAGAATGAGCTAAATATATTTCCTAGTAAATCATCAGAGGTAAATTGGCCTGTAATTTCACTTAGATGATTTTGTACCATCCGTAGTTCTTCCGCTAATAGTTCACCAGCATAGAATTGAGTCAATTGAATATGACCTTGTCGCAAATGGTGTGCGGCTTTTTCGAGAGCTTCTAAATGGCGACGGCGGGCAAGAAAACCCCCCTCTGTATTTGTTTGATACCCCATTGATTGTTTTAAATGTTCACGTAGTAAATCAACACCTTGCTGTGTTTTTGCTGAAAGAGTGATCACAGTGTAGCCACTTTGTTCTTTTAGTCCTTCAATTTCGCCACTTAAATCTGCTTTATTACGTATCATAGTGATTGGAATTGTTGCAGGTAATTTAGCTAAAAATTCTACTCGTATAGTTTCTAAATCTTGGTTATTAGGTTCAGTACTATCCAACATAAGTAAAATACGATCGGCTTGTTCAATTTCGCTCCAAGCTCTTACAATACCTATACGTTCAACTTCATCCGTTGCTTCACGTAAGCCAGCAGTATCTATAATGTGTAACGGCATACCATCAATATGAATATGCTCACGCAACACATCGCGAGTAGTACCTGCAATATCAGTTACAATTGCTGCCTCTCTCCCTGCTAGTGCATTTAATAAACTTGATTTACCTGCATTAGGGCGACCCGCAATCACAACTTTCATTCCTTCACGTAGAATGGAGCCTTGTTTAGCTTCAGAACGTACTTTATCTAGTTGCAGAATAATCTCATTTAAATGAGCTTCGATTTTTCCGTCTGCTAAAAAGTCAATTTCTTCATCAGGGAAATCAATCGCAGCTTCCACATAAGTACGTAAATAAATCACACTGTCTACAAGCTGATTGACTTTATTTGAAAATTCACCTTGCAGCGACTTTAATGCAGAGCGAGCAGCTTGTTCAGAGCTCGCATCAATCAAGTCTGCAATTGCTTCAGCTTGCGCTAAATCGAGTTTATCATTTAGAAATGCTTGTTCAGAGAATTCGCCAGGACGTGCTAAACGTACCCCCTCTATTTGTAAAATACGTTTAAGCAAAAGATCAAGTACAACTTGACCACCATGACCTTGCAACTCTAGTACATCTTCGCCCGTAAAAGAATGAGGTGCTTTGAAATACAGAGCAATACCTTGATCTAATATTGTGCCATCAAGATCTTTAAAGGGTAAATAATCCGCTACACGAGGCTTTGGGCATTTACCTAATACCGCATTAGCAACTTCTACTGATTTGGGACCTGATACACGTAAAATTCCAATGCCTCCACGGCCTGGTGCAGTTGCTTGTGCAACAATTGTTTCTTTCATAAAAACTTTCTCCAAAAGGACCGCACTTTACTATTAAAACAAAAGGCACCAAATTGATGCCTTTTAGATTCATTTTAGTGCAACTTATTTATGGCGAGAGTGTAAGCCTTTCTTCTCTAAACTACGATAAATGAGTTGTTGCTGAGCAATCGTAATCAAGTTTGATACTAACCAGTATAACACTAAGCCTGATGGGAAGAACAGGAAGAATCCTGTGAATAGTACTGGCATGAAATTCATGACTTTTTGCTGTGTTGGATCTGCTACAGGTGTAGGAGACATTTTCTGCAACAAGAACATAGATGCACCCATTAAAATTGGGAGGATATAGTAAGGATCTTGTGCAGATAAATCTTGAATCCAACCAAAGAATGGTGCATGACGTAATTCAACGGCCTCTAAGAATGTCCAATATAATGCGATAAAAATAGGCATTTGTAAAAGAATTGGTAAACAACCACCTAAAGGGTTAACTTTTTCTTCTTTATACAATTTCATCATCTCTTGGCTCATCCGTTGACGATCTTCGCCAAAACGTTCACGCATTTCTTGTAGTTTTGGTTGAAGCATACGCATTTTTGCCATTGAGGTATATTGTGCTTTTGTTAATGGATATAGAAGGGCTTTCACAACTAATGTTACACCAATAATAGCAAGACCCCAGTTATGGACTATACTTTGAATAAAAGTCAATAACATAAAGAGTGGTTTGGCAATGAACCAAGCCCAGCCATAGTCTACGGTTAAATCAAGGTGATTAGCCACAGTTTCCATTTTGTCTTGTAACTTAGGACCTGTCCAAAGTGCACTTTTGATCGTTTCAGTTGTCCCGGCTGGAACAATCGTTGTTGGACCGCGATAACCAATAGAAGCAAGATTATTCGCTTTATCTGTTAAGCTATAAAGTTGGTTATCTGCATCTTGGTTTGGAATCCAAGCGGAGACAAAATAGTGTTGTAATACAGCGATCCAACCTGCTTTTGTTGAAATAGCGAGGTTTGCTTTTTGCATATCATCAAAGCTATATTTTTTATAATTTGTCTCAGAAGAGGAATAGGCTCCTCCTGTATAAGTTGGCATTGCGACATTACCAGTATCTTCAACTAAAGTATGACGTAATTGACCGTAAGGTTCTACTTCGATCGTTTTGTCACTTTGGTTATCAATTTCAAAATTCACACCAACATCATAAGCGCCTCGTTTTAATACGAAAACTTTTCGATAAATGACCCCATCTTTTTCAAAAACTAATGGAACAGAGAGTTCGTTTTGACCATCAGCTAAGATAAAATTATCGCCTTCAACTTGATAATTAGCACGTCCGGCTTTCGTATCAATACCGTCTTTTCCTACTAAGCCACTTTGCGCAATATAGACATGGTTTGGTTTATTAGTTAATAATGTGAATGGGGTATCAGAGTTCAATTCAGCATCATAATTTAGTAATTCTGAATGAATTACATCGCCACCTAGCGTATCAACTTGTAAACGAAAAACATCGTTTTCTAAGGTAACCACACGCCCCCTTTGTTGTGATGTTGTGATATCTGCAGTTGATGTACTCGCAGAGATCGTAGGCACATCTGAAGTAGAGTTTACTTGTTCTGTTACAACAGGCTTAGGCGTGTGATAGTCAAGCTGCCATTGTTGATAAACAAGAAAAGAAATGAAGAGTAGTGCGATGACTAACAGGCTACGTCTTGAGTCCATTATTTTTTCTCTTTTTTGTTATTGATCTTTGGTGGAACAGGATCGTATCCACCCTCGTTTAAAGGATGACATTTTAATATACGTTTTACTGTAAGCCAACTCCCTTTTACTGCACCATGTGTTTTTAATGCTTCAATACCATAACAAGAGCAGGTTGGTGTAAAGCGACAGCGAGGACCAATAAGTGGACTAATGACAATTTGGTAAATACGAATTAGCCCAATTAAGATTTTTGAGCTAAACGAATGTGTCGTTGCCATAATTTATCCAGTGTTTGATTCAAGGTGCGGTTATCTAACTTGCCTATACCCTGTTTTGCTACAATCACGAAATCATAATGTGGAAGTGTGTGTTGTAATAAACGAAAACTTTCACGACATAAACGTTTGATACGATTACGATCATGCGCTCTTTTTAAATGCTTTTTAGCAACAGTCAGACCTAAACGTGGATGCAGGAGATTATTTGGGCGAGCAAGAATAGTGATTTCTGGTGTACTAGCACGGAACGGCTGTTCAAAGACATATTTAAAATGAATGGGAGTTAACAAACGTAACTCCCTAGAAAAATTCAGCTTAATCACACCAATAGAACTAGCATTATGCTGATAAAGATTTACGACCTTTAGCACGACGACGAGCTAACACTTGGCGGCCATTTTTTGTTGCCATACGTGCACGGAAACCGTGAGTACGGCTACGTTTTAATACTGATGGTTGAAATGTACGTTTCATAACTATAATTTACCTAAATCAAAAAATTGTTCAGTAATCTTGAAAACAAGGATTAATAAAATTAAGGAACGGAATTGTAATCATAAATTCAACGTTCGTCAAATTTAGAATAGGAAAAATGAGTAAATAAGTCTCAGTTTCCTTAATAACCTTAATAAAAAGCAAAGATGCGGTCGAAATTATACGTTTTTTAATAAAAATCTCAAGCAACCTTTTTCGTTTTTTTTAAGCCTTATATGCAGATCTTTAGACGACTTTATTGTAGAATTAGTTTTCTTAAGACCGCGCTTTTGGCGGAATTTCTTCCAATAAATTTTAACTATAACGATAATAGAAT
>NZ_UGTV01000017.1 GCF_900454865.1 Pasteurella canis
TAAGCCAGATTCCCAAGCATTACTCACCCGTCCGCCACTCGTCAGCAAAAAAAGCAAGCTTTCTTCCTGCTACCGTTCGACTTGCATGTGTTAAGCCTGCCGCCAGCGTTCAATCTGAGCCATGATCAAACTCTTCAATTCAAAGTTCAATCGCTCAATAAACTGCTTAGCTAAAGTTTACACTTCTATTTAATATTAAGCTCTTAATATTAAATCAGTATGAATTTTCAGTTATAAGCACCTATTAAGACTTCAATAATTAAAATTTTTTTCAAAATGAAATCAATCAACAAGTGCCCACACAGATTGTCTGATAAATTGTTAAAGAACGTTGCATTTAAGCAAGGCTGAAAATAATAATAAATTACAGATTCACTGTCAAGCAATTTTAAGTAGAAATATTAGAAATTTTTCCTAAAAAACAACTACCTTTCACTATTCATTGCCTTCCTTGCTTTGCGGTCGTGCATTATAGGCTTTTATTTTTCTCTGGCAAGTCCTTTTTTGTTAAAGATATGAAATTTAAACACAACTGCTATTTTTTTAAGCAATGTTATTGACTATTTATTTCTCTATTAACTAATTTATTATATTTTTGCGAGACTAATCACTAGGTCAATTATTTCATCATATTGAATTGCTCTGCAAACAGTCTCACTTTATCCCAATCAGTATATTCAATTTCTTTTGTTGTATCAGTTTCACCACCTGTAATTTTCATAATAAACTGAATCATTATTCGATCAAAAAAATTATAACGAGGATAAAATAATGCACCAGCAAATACAGCTTTTAAAGTCGGTTGCCATTGATTACGTAAAAAAAACTTTCTCACATAAACATTCGTTTCTGGAGTATCTTTTCCTTTCTTACGTGCCGTTAAGTTTACACCAAAAAAAGCTGTTCTTTTTTTGTTTAAAAGCGCGGTTGATTTTTGAATAAAATTACTCAAGATTGAATTAAAATGGCCATAACGTATTGAGGCTCCAATAATAATATTATCAAAACTTTCTATTTGTATATTTTCTGTTAATGCTTTAACTCTTACTTCACCTTGTAAATGGGCGGCAATATATTCGGCGATTTTTTTAGTCTGTCCATCATGACTTGAATATAAAATTAATGTTTTCATTATTCTTTCCAAAATGCTGGGCTAAATAAAACAAGTAATGAAAAAATCTCTAATCGCCCACAAATCATGGCGAAAGTCAGTATCCACTTAGCATTATCTGGGATACTAACAAAATTACTACTAACTTGCCCTAAACCCGGTCCTAAATTATTTAAGCAAGCAACAACTGCATTGAAAGCATTAAAAATATCAACTCCACAAGCAATTACACCAAATAAACAGAGCACAAACACAAGAGCATAAGCAGAAAAAAATGCCCAAATCCCTTCTAAAACTCGTTCAGGTACAATATTGCGTCCTAATTTAATTGGATAAACTAAGTTTGGATGTACAAAACGCTTAATTTCTCGATTCCATTGTAATGATAAAATTAAAATTCTTACTGCTTTTAAACCGCCTCCTGTCGATCCAGCGCATCCCCCTACAAAAGAAGAAAAAAGTAAAAGTATAGGTATAAAAGAAGGCCAATGAGTAAAATCTGTCGTTGTATAACCCGTTGTAGTAGAAATAGATACTGCTTGAAAAGCAGCCTCCTCTAAGCTATTTTCATGACCACTCCACCAAAGAAAAAGAAAACAAATCACAATAAGTACGATTTGAAAACTCATAAAAAATTTAAATTCAGGATCACGTAAATATATTCTAAGCGATTTACCACGTTTCAATTCTGAAAATGCAGCAAAATGCAATGCATAATTACAAGCAGAAATAAGCAAAAACACAATGGTAATAATATTAATTATACTATTATTAAAATACCCCATACTTGCATCATGAGTAGAGAAGCCACCGATAGATACTGTTGAAAAACTATGACTAATTGCATCAAAAATTGACATACCTGCTAACCAATAGGCAAATGCACAAAAAATGGTAAGTGATGTATAGATAAACCATAAAATTTTTGCAGTCTCTGCTATACGTGGACGCATTTTTTGATCTTTCAATGGACCTGACATTTCAGCACGATATAATTGCATTCCTCCTATCCCTAAGAGAGGAATAATTGCAACAGCTAATACAATGATTCCCATACCACCCATCCATTGTAATAACTGACGATAAAATAGAATTGCTTTAGGTAAATTATCTAATCCAGTAATGTTTGTCGCTCCAGTTGTTGTTAAACCAGAAAAAGATTCAAAAAAAGCGCCAGATAAACTAAGTTCTGGCTTTTCGAAAAGCATAAAAGGTATAGCACCGAGGCTACCTAATACAATCCAAAAAGCGACAACAATGAAAAAACCATCACGAGAACGTAATTCCTCCTTATGATGATGACAAGACCACCACAATGATAAACCTACAATTGAACTCATTACAAAAGTTTGTACAAATGCTTTACCACCACCATCGCCATATAATAATGCAACAAAAGCAGGCGCTAACATAGTGATAGAAAAACACATAACTAGGATACCGATAATTCGGATAATCGATAATATTCGCACAAATTACTCTCTTTTTAATTGTAGTTGTCCACTTGAACGTTCTATTATTTCTTGTTCAAAGATATTTAGTTTATCATCTCTAATACCTAGCTCAAAATCTACCTTTTCGCTATACATTTGACCAATTACTAATATTTCATATTTTTCAAACAATAATTTCAACCAATTAATCTGCGTGTAATCAGACCTTAATTTATAATTTTTATACTGTACTTTTAATGTTGTTTCTAAGTTTAGTAATGCTTGTTGAACACCGTTACTATAAGCTCTTACTAATCCACCAGTTCCTAATAGGACACCACCATAATAACGTACAATAACAGCACTTATCTCACCGATATCACTTCCTTGCAATACTGATAACATTGGTTTTCCTGCTGTACCAGCTGGCTCACCATCATCAGAAAAACCAAATTGTTGCGAATCTATTGGTGAACCGGCTACTGTTGCCCAACAATGATGACGAGCATTAGGATGTAGTTCTTTAATCTCTTGCCAAAATATTTTTGCTTCAGCAATACCTTCAGTATGACGTAAATAAGTAATAAAGCGGCTTTTTTTTATTTCTTCCTCAAAAACAACCGCACTTTTTGGAATGTTATATTCAATCATTCAATTTATTAAACTTTTAGGCTACCTGAGTTTGATGTATTATACCGCTTAAGTTTATTCAACAAACGATAAAATTCATGAATGAAATTACTGTTACTCAAACATTAGACACTTTAGGATTACGCTGTCCAGAACCTGTCATGTTAATAAGAAAACATATACGCTATTTAGAAAATGGAGATGTATTACTATTAATTGCAGATGATCCAGCAACAACAAGGGATATTCCAAGTTTTTGCCAATTTATGGAACATACTTTATTAAAAAGTGAAGTAGAAACAACTCCTTTTAAATATTGGGTAAAAAAAGGAAAATAGATATAAAAAATAAAAGACCACAAATAGGTGGTCTTTTATTTTTCAATGTTTGATTTAATTAGCGTTTATTTTTTACTAATTTTTCTGTCAATTCATAAGCACGTAGTTTCGCCAATTCTTTAGATAGTTTAGATGCCAACATTTCATAATTTGCATCACCATGACGAGAACGAATATTTTCTTCTGCACGTTTTTTCGCAGCTAAAATACGATCACCATCAAGTTCATCGCCTCGAATTGCTGTATCAGCTAATACAGTAACAATATTTGGCTGAACTTCTAAAAAACCACCTGAAACATAAACAACTTCTTCTTTACCATCTTCAAGAGTAAGTTTAACAATACCAGGCTTAATTGCAGTAAGTAATGGGGTATGACCTGCCAAAATACCAAGTTCACCTTCAATACCCGTTGCCTGAATACTCTTTACTAGACCAGAAAATATTTGTTGTTCCGCACTAACTACAGTTAAATTAAATACTGACATGTTTTCTCCTTCAAGCCTGGTTAGTTGCTTTCAGAAGCAATTATAATTTTGCTGCTTTTTCTAATACTTCATCAATGGTGCCTGCCATATAGAACGCTTGTTCTGGAATATGGTCATATTCACCTCTAAAATACCTTTAAAGCCACGAATTGTTTCTTTCAATGGAACGTATTTACCTGGCGTACCGTTAAATACTTCCGCTACGAAGAACGGTTGTGATAAGAAACGTTCGATCTTACGTGCACGTGCCACTACTAATTTATCATCTTCTGATAATTCATCCATACCAAGAATTGCAATGATATCTTTCAATTCCTTATAGCGTTGTAATGTTGTTTGAACACCACGAGCTACATTGTAATGTTCTTCACCAACAACTAATGGATCCAATTGACGAGAAGTTGATTCTAACGGGTCAACTGCAGGATAAATACCTAATGATGCAATTTGACGACTTAATACGACTGTTGAGTCTAAGTGCGCAAATGTTGTTGCTGGAGACGGATCAGTTAAGTCATCAGCTGGTACATAAACCGCTTGAACAGAGGTAATAGAACCTGTTTTGGTCGAAGTAATACGTTCTTGAAGCACACCCATTTCTTCTGCTAAAGTTGGTTGGTAACCTACCGCAGATGGCATACGACCTAATAATGCTGATACCTCAGTACCTGCAAGGGTATAACGATAAATATTATCTACGAAAAATTCCTACGGGTAGGATTATTTTTCGTAGATAATATTTATCGTTATACCCTTGCAGGTACTGAGGTATCAGCATTATTAGGTCGTATGCCATCTGCGGTAGGTTACCAACCAACTTTAGCAGAAGAAATGGGTGTGCTTCAAGAACGTATTACTTCGACCAAAACAGGTTCTATTACCTCTGTTCAAGCGGTTTATGTACCAGCTGATGACTTAACTGATCCGTCTCCAGCAACAACATTTGCGCACTTAGACTCAACAGTCGTATTAAGTCGTCAAATTGCATCATTAGGTATTTATCCTGCAGTTGACCCGTTAGAATCAACTTCTCGTCAATTGGATCCATTAGTTGTTGGTGAAGAACATTACAATGTAGCTCGTGGTGTTCAAACAACATTACAACGCTATAAGGAATTGAAAGATATCATTGCAATTCTTGGTATGGATGAATTATCAGAAGATGATAAATTAGTAGTGGCACGTGCACGTAAGATCGAACGTTTCTTATCACAACCGTTCTTCGTAGCGGAAGTATTTAACGGTACGCCAGGTAAATACGTTCCATTGAAAGAAACAATTCGTGGCTTAAAGGTATTTTAGAGGGTGAATATGACCATATTCCAGAACAAGCGTTCTATATGGCAGGCACCATTGATGAAGTATTAGAAAAAGCAGCAAAATTATAATTGCTTCTGAAAGCAACTAACCAGGCTTGAAGGAGAAAACATGTCAGTATTTAATTTAACTGTAGTTAGTGCGGAACAACAAATATTTTCTGGTCTAGTAAAGAGTATTCAGGCAACGGGTATTGAAGGTGAACTTGGTATTTTGGCAGGTCATACCCCATTACTTACTGCAATTAAGCCTGGTATTGTTAAACTTACTCTTGAAGATGGTAAAGAAGAAGTTGTTTATGTTTCAGGTGGTTTTTTAGAAGTTCAGCCAAATATTGTTACTGTATTAGCTGATACAGCAATTCGAGGCGATGAACTTGATGGTGATCGTATTTTAGCTGCGAAAAAACGTGCAGAAGAAAATATTCGTTCTCGTCATGGTGATGCAAATTATGAAATGTTGGCATCTAAACTATCTAAAGAATTGGCGAAACTACGTGCTTATGAATTGACAGAAAAATTAGTAAAAAATAAACGCTAATTAAATCAAACATTGAAAAATAAAAGACCACCTATTTGTGGTCTTTTATTTTTATATCTATTTTCCTTTTTTTACCCAATATTTAAAAGGAGTTGTTTCTACTTCACTTTTTAATAAAGTATGTTCCATAAATTGGCAAAAACTTGGAATATCCCTTGTTGTTGCTGGATCATCTGCAATTAATAGTAATACATCTCCATTTTCTAAATAGCGTATATGTTTTCTTATTAACATGACAGGTTCTGGACAGCGTAATCCTAAAGTGTCTAATGTTTGAGTAACAGTAATTTCATTCATGAATTTTATCGTTTGTTGAATAAACTTAAGCGGTATAATACATCAAACTCAGGTAGCCTAAAAGTTTAATAAATTGAATGATTGAATATAACATTCCAAAAAGTGCGGTTGTTTTTGAGGAAGAAATAAAAAAAAGCCGCTTTATTACTTATTTACGTCATACTGAAGGTATTGCTGAAGCAAAAATATTTTGGCAAGAGATTAAAGAACTACATCCTAATGCTCGTCATCATTGTTGGGCAACAGTAGCCGGTTCACCAATAGATTCGCAACAATTTGGTTTTTCTGATGATGGTGAGCCAGCTGGTACAGCAGGAAAACCAATGTTATCAGTATTGCAAGGAAGTGATATCGGTGAGATAAGTGCTGTTATTGTACGTTATTATGGTGGTGTCCTATTAGGAACTGGTGGATTAGTAAGAGCTTATAGTAACGGTGTTCAACAAGCATTACTAAACTTAGAAACAACATTAAAAGTACAGTATAAAAATTATAAATTAAGGTCTGATTACACGCAGATTAATTGGTTGAAATTATTGTTTGAAAAATATGAAATATTAGTAATTGGTCAAATGTATAGCGAAAAGGTAGATTTTGAGCTAGGTATTAGAGATGATAAACTAAATATCTTTGAACAAGAAATAATAGAACGTTCAAGTGGACAACTACAATTAAAAGAGAGTAATTTGTGCGAATATTATCGATTATCCGAATTATCGGTATCCTAGTTATGTGTTTTTCTATCACTATGTTAGCGCCTGCTTTTGTTGCATTATTATATGGCGATGGTGGTGGTAAAGCATTTGTACAAACTTTTGTAATGAGTTCAATTGTAGGTTTATCATTGTGGTGGTCTTGTCTCATCATCATAAGGAGGAATTACGTTCTCGTGATGGTTTTTTCATTGTTGTCGCTTTTTGGATTGTATTAGGTAGCCTCGGTGCTATACCTTTTATGCTTTTCGAAAAGCCAGAACTTAGTTTATCTGGCGCTTTTTTTGAATCTTTTTCTGGTTTAACAACAACTGGAGCGACAAACATTACTGGATTAGATAATTTACCTAAAGCAATTCTATTTTATCGTCAGTTATTACAATGGATGGGTGGTATGGGAATCATTGTATTAGCTGTTGCAATTATTCCTCTCTTAGGGATAGGAGGAATGCAATTATATCGTGCTGAAATGTCAGGTCCATTGAAAGATCAAAAAATGCGTCCACGTATAGCAGAGACTGCAAAATTTTATGGTTTATCTATACATCACTTACCATTTTTTGTGCATTTGCCTATTGGTTAGCAGGTATGTCAATTTTTGATGCAATTAGTCATAGTTTTTCAACAGTATCTATCGGTGGCTTCTCTACTCATGATGCAAGTATGGGGTATTTTAATAATAGTATAATTAATATTATTACCATTGTGTTTTTGCTTATTTCTGCTTGTAATTATGCATTGCATTTTGCTGCATTTTCAGAATTGAAAACGTGGTAAATCGCTTAGAATATATTTACGTGATCCTGAATTTAAATTTTTTATGAGTTTTCAAATCGTACTTATTGTGATTTGTTTTCTTTTTCTTTGGTGGAGTGGTCATGAAAATAGCTTAGAGGAGGCTGCTTTTCAAGCAGTATCTATTTCTACTACAACGGGTTATACAACGACAGATTTTACTCATTGGCCTTCTTTTATACCTATACTTTTACTTTTTTTCTTCTTTTGTAGGGGGATGCGCTGGATCGACAGGAGGCGGTTTAAAAGCAGTAAGAATTTTAATTTTATCATTACAATGGAATCGAGAAATTAAGCGTTTTGTACATCCAAACTTAGTTTATCCAATTAAATTAGGACGCAATATTGTACCTGAACGAGTTTTAGAAGGGATTTGGGCATTTTTTTCTGCTTATGCTCTTGTGTTTGTGCTCTGTTTATTTGGTGTAATTGCTTGTGGAGTTGATATTTTTAATGCTTTCAATGCAGTTGTTGCTTGCTTAAATAATTTAGGACGGGTTTAGGGCAAGTTAGTAGTAATTTTGTTAGTATCCCAGATAATGCTAAGTGGATACTGACTTTCGCCATGATTTGTGGGCGATTAGAGATTTTTTCATTACTTGTTTTATTTAGCCCAGCATTTTGGAAAGAATAATGAAAACATTAATTTTATATTCAAGTCATGATGGACAGACTAAAAAAATCGCCGAAATATATTGCCGCCCATTTACAAGGTGAAGTAAGATTAAAGCATTAACAGAAAATATACAAATAGAAAGTTTTGATAATATTATTATTGGCCTCAATACGTTATGGCCATTTTAATTCAATCTTGAGTAATTTTATTCAAAAATCAACCGCGCTTTTAAAAAAAAAAGAACAGCTTTTTTTGGTGTAAACTTAACGGCACACGTAAGAAAGGAAAAGATACTCCAGAAACGAATGTTTATGTGAGAAAGTTTTTTTTACGTAATCAATGGCAA
>NZ_UGTV01000014.1 GCF_900454865.1 Pasteurella canis
GCTGATGACGAGGTGCTACGGCACTGAAGTAACTGATACCACACTTCCAGGAAAAGCCACTAAGCTTCAGGTTTATCTAAACCGTACTGAAAACCGACACAGGTGGTCAGGTAGAGAATACTCAGGCGCTTGAGAGAACTCGGGTGAAGGAACTAGGCAAAATAGCACCGTAACTTCGGGAGAAGGTGCGCCGGCGTAGATTGTAAATCCTCGCGATTGAAGGTTGAACCGGTCGAAGATACCAGCTGGCTGCAACTGTTTATTAAAAACACAGCACTCTGCAAACACGAAAGTGGACGTATAGGGTGTGATGCCTGCCCGGTGCTGGAAGGTTAATTGATGGTGTTATCGAAAGAGAAGCTCCTGATCGAAGCCCCAGTAAACGGCGGCCGTAACTATAACGGTCCTAAGGTAGCGAAATTCCTTGTCGGGTAAGTTCCGACCTGCACGAATGGCATAATGATGGCCAGGCTGTCTCCACCCGAGACTCAGTGAAATTGAAATCGCCGTGAAGATGCGGTGTACCCGCGGCTAGACGGAAAGACCCCGTGAACCTTTACTATAGCTTGACACTGAACATTGAATTTGATGTGTAGGATAGGTGGGAGCCTTTGAAGATGACACGCCAGTGTTGTTGGAGGCGTCCTTGAAATACCACCCTTTAACGTTTGATGTTCTAACGAAGTGCCTGAAACGGGTACTCGGACAGTGTCTGGTGGGTAGTTTGACTGGGGCGGTCTCCTCCCAAAGCGTAACGGAGGAGCACGAAGGTTTGCTAATGACGGTCGGACATCGTCAGGTTAGTGCAATGGTATAAGCAAGCTTAACTGCGAGACAGACAAGTCGAGCAGGTGCGAAAGCAGGTCATAGTGATCCGGTGGTTCTGAATGGAAGGGCCATCGCTCAACGGATAAAAGGTACTCCGGGGATAACAGGCTGATACCGCCCAAGAGTTCATATCGACGGCGGTGTTTGGCACCTCGATGTCGGCTCATCACATCCTGGGGCTGAAGTAGGTCCAAGGGTATGGCTGTTCGCCATTTAAAGTGGTACGCGAGCTGGGTTTAGAACGTCGTGAGACAGTTCGGTCCCTATCTGCCGTGGGCGTTGGATGATTGAAAGGGGCTGCTCCTAGTACGAGAGGACCGGAGTGGACGCATCACTGGTGTTCCAGTTGTCTCGCCAGAGGCATTGCTGGGTAGCTAAATGCGGAAGAGATAAGTGCTGAAAGCATCTAAGCACGAAACTTGCCTTAAGATGAGTCATCCCTGACTTAGAGTCAGTAAGGGTTGTTGTAGACTACGACGTAGATAGGTCTGGTGTGTAAGCGTTGCGAGACGTTGAGCTAACAGATACTAATTGCCCGAGAGGCTTAACTATACAACGCTCAAGTATTTTTAATACAAGACGACATGTTTCTGACTGTAGGGGTTGGAGAGAAAGGATAGTAGTTCAGCTTGTTGACAATTGAGAATCTTATACTGTACTGGATGAGGGTAGAGTATGAAGATGTGAAGAACGAGATGAGAGTAAATCATCAAACAGGATTATCTTGGCGGCGATAGTGCAGTGGACCCACCTAATTCCATGCCGAACTTAGAAGTGAAACGCTGTAACGCCGATGGTAGTGTGGGGCTTCCCCATGTGAGAGTAGGACACCGCCAGGTAGAAATGAGAGGCCCTAGGTAGAGATACCTGGGGTTTTTTGTTATGGGAAGGAGGGTGAGATAAAGTGGCAGCGGAAAAAAATCTAGTCTGGTTGCTTAGCTTTAATGCAGACAACTAGATTTTTTCCCGCTGCCACTTTATTCACCCTCCTTCCCATAACAAAAAACCCCAGGTATCTCTACCTAGGCCTCTCATTTCTACCTGGCGGTGTCCTACTCTCACATGGGGAAGCCCCACACTACCATCGGCGTTACAGCGTTTCACTTCTAAGTTCGGCATGGAATTAGGTGGGTCCACTGCACTATCGCCGCCAAGATAATCCTGTTTGATGATTTACTCTCATCTCGTTCTTCACATCTTCATACTCTACCCTCATCCAGTACAGTATAAGATTCTCAATTGTCAACAAGCTGAACTACTATCCTTTCTCTCCAACCCCTACAGTCAGAAACATGTCGTCTTGTATTAAAATACTTGAGCGTTGTATAGTTAAGCCTCTCGGCAATTAGTATCTGTTAGCTCAACGTCTCGCAACGCTTACACACCAGACCTATCTACGTCGTAGTCTACAACAACCCTTACTGACTCTAAGTCAGGGATGACTCATCTTAAGGCAAGTTTCGTGCTTAGATGCTTTCAGCACTTATCTCTTCCGCATTTAGCTACCCAGCAATGCCTCTGGCGAGACAACTGGAACACCAGTGATGCGTCCACTCCGGTCCTCTCGTACTAGGAGCAGCCCCTTTCAATCATCCAACGCCCACGGCAGATAGGGACCGAACTGTCTCACGACGTTCTAAACCCAGCTCGCGTACCACTTTAAATGGCGAACAGCCATACCCTTGGGACCTACTTCAGCCCCAGGATGTGATGAGCCGACATCGAGGTGCCAAACACCGCCGTCGATATGAACTCTTGGGCGGTATCAGCCTGTTATCCCCGGAGTACCTTTTATCCGTTGAGCGATGGCCCTTCCATTCAGAACCACCGGATCACTATGACCTGCTTTCGCACCTGCTCGACTTGTCTGTCTCGCAGTTAAGCTTGCTTATACCATTGCACTAACCTGACGATGTCCGACCGTCATTAGCAAACCTTCGTGCTCCTCCGTTACGCTTTGGGAGGAGACCGCCCCAGTCAAACTACCCACCAGACACTGTCCGAGTACCCGTTTCAGGCACTTCGTTAGAACATCAAACGTTAAAGGGTGGTATTTCAAGGACGCCTCCAACAACACTGGCGTGTCATCTTCAAAGGCTCCCACCTATCCTACACATCAAAATTCAATGTTCAGTGTCAAGCTATAGTAAAGGTTCACGGGGTCTTTCCGTCTAGCCGCGGGTACACCGCATCTTCACGGCGATTTCAATTTCACTGAGTCTCGGGTGGAGACAGCCTGGCCATCATTATGCCATTCGTGCAGGTCGGAACTTACCCGACAAGGAATTTCGCTACCTTAGGACCGTTATAGTTACGGCCGCCGTTTACTGGGGCTTCGATCAGGAGCTTCTCTTTCGATAACACCATCAATTAACCTTCCAGCACCGGGCAGGCATCACACCCTATACGTCCACTTTCGTGTTTGCAGAGTGCTGTGTTTTTAATAAACAGTTGCAGCCAGCTGGTATCTTCGACCGGTTCAACCTTCAATCGCGAGGATTTACAATCTACGCCGGCGCACCTTCTCCCGAAGTTACGGTGCTATTTTGCCTAGTTCCTTCACCCGAGTTCTCTCAAGCGCCTGAGTATTCTCTACCTGACCACCTGTGTCGGTTTTCAGTACGGTTTAGATAAACCTGAAGCTTAGTGGCTTTTCCTGGAAGTGTGGTATCAGTTACTTCAGTGCCGTAGCACCTCGTCATCAGCTCTCAGTGTTGTATAAGAGACCGGATTTGCCTAATCTCTCCACCTACCACCTTAAACGACCATCCAACAGGTCGATAACCTAACCTTCTCCGTCCCCACATCGCAGTTTATCCAAGTACGGGAATATTAACCCGTTTCCCATCGACTACGCTTTTCAGCCTCGCCTTAGGGGCCGACTCACCCTGCCCCGATTAACGTTGGACAGGAACCCTTGGTCTTCCGGCGAACGAGTTTTTCACTCGTTTTATCGTTACTTATGTCAGCATTCGCACTTGTGATACGTCCAGCAAACCTCTCGATTCACCTTCATCCGCTTACACAACGCTCCCCTACCCAACAGAATAAAATTCTGATGCCGCAGCTTCGGTGCTATATTTAGCCCCGTTACATCTTCCGCGCAGGCCGACTCGACTAGTGAGCTATTACGCTTTCTTTAAATGATGGCTGCTTCTAAGCCAACATCCTAGCTGTCTAAGCCTTCCCACTTCGTTTCCCACTTAATATAGACTTTGGGACCTTAGCTGGCGGTCTGGGTTGTTTCCCTCTCCACGACGAACGTTAGCACCCGCCGTGTGTCTCCTGAGTATCACTCTTCGGTATTCGCAGTTTGCATCGGGTTGGTAATCCGGGATGGACCCCTAGCCGAAACAGTGCTCTACCCCCGAAGGTGTCCGCTCAAGGCTCTACCTAAATAGATTTCGGGGAGAACCAGCTATCTCCCGGTTTGATTGGCCTTTCACCCCCAGCCACAAGTCATCCGCTAATTTTTCAACATTAGTCGGTTCGGTCCTCCAGTTAGTGTTACCCAACCTTCAACCTGCCCATGGCTAGATCACCGGGTTTCGGGGTCTATACCTTGCAACTAAAACGCCCAGTTAAGACTCGGTTTCCCTTCGGCTCCCTTATTCAGTTAACCTCGCTACAAAATATAAGTCGCTGACCCATTATACAAAAGGTACGCAGTCACCCTTTCGGGCTCCCACTGCTTGTACGTACACGGTTTCAGGTTCTATTTCACTCCCCTCACAGGGGTTCTTTTCGCCTTTCCTTCACAGTACTGGTTCACTATCGGTCAATCAGGAGTATTTAGCCTTGGAGGATGGTCCCCCCATCTTCAAACAGGATTTCTCGTGTCCCGCCTTACTTATCGTAAACTTAGTACCACAACCTGGACTTCGAGTACGGGATTATCACCCTCTGTGATTTGGCTTCCCAGCCAATTCCTCTGTCTCTGTTGTTATCACTTACTGGCTCCTCCGCTTTCGCTCGCCGCTACTTACAGAATCTCGGTTGATTTCTTTTCCTCGGGGTACTTAGATGTTTCAGTTCTCCCGGTTCGCCTCATTATCCTATTTATTCAGATAATGATAGTAGATTCTTCATCTACTGGGTTTCCCCATTCGGACATCTTGGATTAAACGCTTCTTATCAACTCATCCAAGCTTTTCGCAGATTAGCACGTCCTTCTTCGCCTCTGATTGCCTAGGCATCCACCGTGTACGCTTAGTCACTTAACTATACAACCTCAAGTACTTTTCTATACTTAATGTTGCTATTAACTACTAAACACTTGACTGCCTTTTCTCAGTCAAGATTTTTTCTACTCAGACTTCATGTTATTCATCACTTTATATTTACATTACTTACTTCTAAATACAAAGCAATAAACTTGAAAGTCTCTTCAGTTTTTCAGCTTGTTTCCAATTTTTTAAAGAACTAATAGACAAAAATAAACAACCTAATATAAAATCATTACATCATCTTTATATCAGTTGTTTTACCATCATTGCTAAATATTTTAATTGATTAAGTAACTAACAACTTATCAAATAATTAAGTTATTAATTATTTGAAAGCTTAATAAAACTTAACCAAAAATATTTAGCAATGATGATTTTTGGTGGAGATAAGCGGGATCGAACCGCTGACCTCCTGCGTGCAAGGCAGGCGCTCTCCCAGCTGAGCTATATCCCCATTTACATCATAATACTATCAACTAGAATCCCATTTGCTTATCACTCATCATTGAGTGGTGGTCTGAGTGGACTTGAACCACCGACCTCACCCTTATCAGGGGTGCGCTCTAACCACCTGAGCTACAGACCCAACAGGATTTTAGGTTACTTCTCTAATTTACACAATTCATCAAACAATCTGTGTGAACACTTGCTGTCGTCCCATTTTAGGTAAGGAGGTGATCCAACCGCAGGTTCCCCTACGGTTTACCTTGTTACGACTTCACCCCAGTCATGAATCATACCGTGGTGAACGCCCTCGTTTCCGTTAAGCTATCCACTTCTGGTACAACCCCACTCCCATGGTGTGACGGGCGGTGTGTACAAGGCCCGGGAACGTATTCACCGCAACATTCTGATTTGCGATTACTAGCGATTCCGACTTCATGGAGTCGAGTTGCAGACTCCAATCCGGACTTAGATGCACTTTCTGAGATTCGCTCAACGTCGCCGTCTCGCGCCCTCTGTATGCACCATTGTAGCACGTGTGTAGCCCTACTCGTAAGGGCCATGATGACTTGACGTC
>NZ_UGTV01000020.1 GCF_900454865.1 Pasteurella canis
TATTGCATACATCGGCATAATAAATAAGATTGTTGCAATTACAGGACCACCAAAAGATTCGATTAACCCTAATATACTAGGATTTAGAATGGTAACGCTCCATAGCGTGAGAAAAGAAGAAAAGTGCGGTTAGATAATTTAATTTTTTGTGGCTTAGATGTTTATGCGGCATGATCTTTTGTATTAAGCCGATTAAGCCTCTTTTGCACCCAAATAATGCCCAAAGAAGGAACTTGTAATAGCAAGAAATGCGACTAGTGGACCTAAGTAGGAAATATAAGGGTTATGAAATTTGTTTGCGAGAAAAGATAGGATACTAATATTTTGGTTTTTAGCTTGACTAAGTTCAGTAGGCGTTAAACTTAATACACAGCTAAATACAAAAAACATAACAAAAATAAGTAATAGTGTTGAGGCCAACTTTAATGTATGGCTGGCATGTTTTTCTGTCGTGTCAGGATGATTGTATTGGCGTTGTTGAGATTGAGTAAAAGAAGAAATTGCTGGTGAATGATTAAAAGAAAACACTAATACAGGTAATGTAATCCATAATGTACTGAGACACTGATTCAATGTTGGTAATTCAGTTATCATCGCTATATTCCATTTCGGTATAAGATATATTGATAAAGCAAACAAAATAAATACAAGTGGATAAACAAGAAACTCTGTAATTTTAAGCATAGTTTTCTCGCTCAGTAGCATGACTCCAATTAATGAGGCAATCAGAATAAGAGAAAGTAATGCTCGGTTAGGCGGCATAACAGCCATTTGGTGAACAAGAAAAGTATCTACTGTATTTGTAATACCGTTACCATAGATTAATAATATTGGGAAAATTGCTAAAAAATAGAGAAAAGTGATGAGTTTTCCTGCTGATTTACCAAAAATATTCTTCTACAACCTCAGTTATATTACTTCCCTTTTTTGAGGAGCAAAGGATGAAACGTGTCAGCCCCAAGTGCGCAAAGTAAGTCATAGGTCCAACAATAAGTGCTATGATAATAAGGGGCCAAAAGCCACTTTGACCAGCATTAATTGGGAGAAATAAGACTCCCGCGCCAACTGCTGTACCAAATAAATTGAGTGCCCAAAGGAGATTAAATTTGTTCCATTTTACATCAGACTTCTTTGTCATATACAACTCCATAGAAAATAGGAAAATAACCAGTAAGGACTTGTTAGTGAGTAGAGTGATATATAGTAAAGAGATTGAATAATAAATTCAAAAGGAGAGATGCGTTAAATGGAGAAAATATGATTTAGATCGTTTTTTTATATGCTGTTTGCTTAAAAATAATAGATAAATAATGTAAAATTTAATTTAAACAGTATATTTCTCTATGGAATATGAGGTTGAATAGTGATTTATCATTTATTCAGCCTTTAATTTTAAGCACATTTTGCTAAACCTAAAGTGCCATCATCAATAGCTTCCCTTTTGACACCAATAATTTCAGCAATTTTTTCCCCTTGTTTGAAGAAGACAAAACCACCATATTCCATTTTTGTCCAGGTTTCGTCTTTAGTCAGTGGGAAAGTCGTGATAATCGTGACAAGATCGCCTTCTTTAGCATAGTCATTGAAATCAATAATCCCATCATCATCAACACGTTGGGCTTTACCAAAGGGTGCTTTTCGAGTCAGGTAATGGAGATTTGTTGAACAATGTGCAATCATCCACTCACCATTAGATAAGATAAAATTGAACGTACCGCCTGTCGAAATAGTATGTGTGATTTGTTGTAACGCATCAAATAACTCATCTTCTGTAGGCTTGATTTTAAACGAGTTTTTAATTCACTTACCATGTAACAAAAAGCCGCCTCAGAATCTGTACTACCAATAGGTTGGTATAATGAATTGTTTAAATCAAATTTTGTAGTTAAGTTACCATTATGTGCAAATACCCAGTTTTGTCCCCATAACTCACGGATAAAAGGATGTGTATTTTCAATATTAACTTCGCCTTGTGTAGCTTTACGAATATGGGCAATAACATTGAGTGATTTAATATGATATTGTTTAACGCAATCTGCGATAGGAGAAGAGTGTGCCGCATTATTATCGCGAAAAAACACGTACTCCTTTCCCTTCAAAAAATGCGATGCCAAATCCATCAGAATGACAATCTGTTAAGCCTGCTCTACGACGAAACCCCTCAAAAGAAAAAACAATATCCGTGGGTGTATTACAATTCATTCCTAATAATTGACACATAAAAACAATATCTAAAATAACCTTATAATTTGCACAGATTTAACACTATAATCTAAAAATTTTCAATATAAAAAATAAAAAGAAATTAGATAAAAAAGTTATAAGCTATAGTGAACTAATTACAGATTTAAGTTGGTACATTCGCCGATTTTATTGCCTGTTTTAATTGAATAAATGTCACAATCATTTGCAAAAGTGATATTACCTTGAAATTGAGATTTAATTACTTGTTCTGTCTGTGTTTTGACCTGTTCAGTACGTCGCATTAAATGGCTAAGTACGAGATTTTTTATATTACTATTATGTGCGATTCGAGCAATTTCAGATGGACGCATATGAAGTTTTTGTGCCACATTGTCTTGACTTGTTTCGGGTATCGCATTGTGTGCAATAAACAAATCGGCATCTTTTGTAATCAGATCTAAAGTACGACCTAGATTACTTGTATCACCTGAAAAAACAACTGAACAACCTGCTTTTTCAATCCGCCATGCAAGTGCAGGGAGTAGCCCATGTTCAGTCCCCACTGCTTTAATATCAAATCCATCAATAGTCGTATGAAAAATGGTTGGTTGTTGCTTATTGGCATCGACCGAAGTAGGTATGATTTGATAGCTTTCCTCACCAGTTAGAAAGTCAGCAAGATAAGCATAGGCTCCTTTTTCACCTAATAGGCGACTGAGAAAATCCACTGTATCTGGAATAAATTCATTGCCTGTTGGACCGTAAATGAGGAGATCTTGTTTTCGTTCAGAAAAAAAGACGATTTAATAAGTGTAGGTAGATCGTTAATATGATCAACATGAAAATGAGTGACTAAAATAGCTTGTAAATCCTCTATTTTTGCGTTGGTTTGCGCAAAACGTTGTAATGCGCCTGAACCCAGATCAATGATAAACTTTGCTTGACCATTTTCACGTAGTAAATAACTTGCTGAAGCTCGGGGCTGTAGTGGTTGGCTTGATCTGAAAAGTGCGATTTCAGGTCCACCTGAGCCTAAAATTACAACATCTAAATTCGAATTTGTGCAACTTGTTCCCTGTGCAGTAAAAGCACACACTAATAAGAAAAGTGAAATCGCTTTTTTCCAATAGTACATCATGTTGTTTCACCTAAATATAATTCATTTTTAATTGAGGAGAAATATTATACAAAACTTTATGAGAAATGACCGCACTTCCATTGATATTTCAAACTTTGGAAAACAACAATTTTGTTAAAGTGCGGTGAGTTTTTGAGAAGTTTATTTGGTCAAATAATCTAATACAACTTGGTGGTGATTTGAGGTTTTAAATTGAGTAAAAACTTGTTCTATTTTACCTTTTTCATCGATCAAAAAGCTGATGCGGTGAATACCATGATACGTTTTGCCTAAAAATGTCTTTTCTCCCCATACGCCAAATTGCTCTGCCACTTGATGATCTTGATCAGCAAGCAAAAGAAAATTAAGTGCCTTCTTATCAGTAAATTTAGCCAGTTTTTCAGGTGAGTCAGGGCTAATCCCTAAAATGACTACACCTAATTTTTTCCAATTCTGTCTTACTATCACGTAAGCCGCAGGCTTGAGTATTACAACCTGGTGTAAGTGCCTTAGGATAGAAATAAATGAGCACTTTTTTACCAGCAAATTGTGCTAGAGAAATTGGCTCATTATATTGATTTAAAAGCGTGAATTGTGGTGCAGAAGCTCCAATTTGTAAGATTTTCATCAAAATCTCCCTATGAAAAATAAGTTTAGATAAAAAATTTCAAAAATGACTTGCAAATTAAGACTATTTTAGCGATCTTAAACTACAATTTACAAGCAAACTCAACAAAACAAACAATAGAATGAATATCATTCAAAATGAAAACTAGTTTCAAATTTATAAATATGCTCAGGAGGCGTTATGTTAGCAAATAATTATTTATTCTCAGGTAGCATTGTTGCAATTGTGACACCCATGGACAACTCTGGTGAGATTGACTTTGTAGCACTGAAAAATTTAGTCGAGCATCACATTAATGCGGGTACTGATGCGATTGTTTCGGTGGGGACGACAGGTGAGGCGGCTACATTAAGTATTGATGAGAATGTCAAAACAATTTTAAAAACAGTTGAATTTGCCGATGGGCGTATTCCGATTATTGCAGGTGCAGGCGCGAACGCGACAAGTGAAGCAATTGTAATGACAAAACTCTTAAATGATAGTGGTGTCGCGGGCTGCCTTTCTGTCGTACCTTATTACAATAAGCCAACACAAGAAGGAATGTATCAACATTTTAAAGCAATTGCAGAATGTACAGATTTACCTCAAATCCTATATAACGTCCCTGGACGTACTGGCAGCGATTTATTGCCTGAGACTGTAGGACGCTTATCACAAATTAAAAATATTGTTGGTATCAAAGAGGCAACAGGTGATTTAACTCGTGTTGCAAAGATTAAAGAACTTGCTGGAGAGGACTTTATTTTCTTAAGTGGTGATGATGCAACAGGTCTTGAATCAATGAAATTAGGTGGACAAGGTGTGATCTCTGTCACAAACAATGTTGCTGCAGCTGATATGGCAAAAATGTGTCATTTAGCATTAGCTGGTAAATTTGATGAGGCTGAAGTGATTAATCAACGTCTCATGGCGTTACATACAGATCTTTTTGTTGAATCTAATCCTATTCCTGTTAAATGGGCTGCATATCGTTTAGGCTTGATTGAAACACCAACCTTACGTTTGCCTTTAACTACATTAAGTGAATCTTTGCAACCTAAAGTTGAAAATGCATTGAAAATAGCGGGATTAATTTAATTCACCGATTAGTTTAGGGTCTGTATTATAAGACCCTAAACTTTTTTATCATTTCACTGTCAAAGTGCGGTAATTTAAAAATTAAAATGAAGGAAAAATTTTATGAAAAAGTGGTTATTCCCTTTTGCACTTATTACTACACTTGCAGCTTGTTCTGCAAGCAATGAAAGTAAACAACAAGCTAATGATACCTATCAAAATTCAGATGATGCACTACCTGCATTTATGCCTTTAGCTACTGGTGGTGTGAATTTACCGAAACAAGATACCACTTATCAACTTCCTCAGATTAAAGTAAAAAAAGCACAACACATTGATATCCGTCCACCTGAAAACCCATTAGCGATTATTCAAAACTCAATTGCTCAATTTGATGGTGAACGAGCACTTATTGCCTATCCTGAAGACAAACAACAAGTATATAGTCTAGTACAAGTTCAGCGTTTATTAAAAGAGCAAGGTGTAGAGTATAAGTTAGATGGTAATAAAATTATAACGGATTGGACAACAACTGGGCGGAGTGATGATATTGGCAAAACACAAATTCGTTATGAAATCGAGCAAGTCAGCTCAGGTGGTTATAGTGCACTCTTTATTTCCGTGTTACAAATGAAGCGTGATGATGTAATTTTTACTCCTAATATGGTAGATAAACAGCGTTATAGTTCAGATCGTTTAAATCAATTAGTCGGCGAATTAAATTCAGCCTATCAAAAACAAGAACAATCGTTGAGTAATACTAATTTAGCACCTATTCAATCGAGCTTTGCGACTGACAGTAACGGCCGAGAGGCTTTAGTGTTAGCAGCACCTTTTAATCAAGCTTGGGCAAAGCTAGGTCAAGTGTTGCCACAGCTTGAATTTAGTATTAAAGATGAAGTAGCTGGTCGTGGTTCTCGAGAATTAAGATACAGTCCTGTAGGGGCGAAAAGTTGGTGGTGGCCATTTGGTAGTTCAGAAACAAGCACTGGTTTAGATAAAGGACTTATTTTATGCAGTTAATGCCTAGGAACAAGTGCATTGTGATGACGGACGAAATGTAAAGCTTGTGCTCAGCACAAGCTTTAATCTTCGTTATCACAATGCACTTTTTTTCTGTGATAACTGCATAAAATAAGTCCCTTTATCTAAACCAGTGCTTGTTTCTGAACTACCAAATGGCCACCACCAACTTTTCGCCCCTACAGGACTGTATCTTAATTCTCGAGAACCACGACCAGCTACTTCATCTTTAATACTAAATTCAAGCTGTGGCAACACTTGACCTAGCTTTGCCCAAGCTTGATTAAAAGGTGCTGCTAACACTAAAGCCTCTCGGCCGTTACTGTCAGTCGCAAAGCTCGATTGAATAGGTGCTAAATTAGTATTACTCAACGATTGTTCTTGTTTTTGATAGGCTGAATTTAATTCGCCGACTAATTGATTTAAACGATCTGAACTATAACGCTGTTTATCTACCATATTAGGAGTAAAAATTACATCATCACGCTTCATTTGTAACACGGAAATAAAGAGTGCACTATAACCACCTGAGCTGACTTGCTCGATTTCATAACGAATTTGTGTTTTGCCAATATCATCACTCCGCCAGTTGTTGTCCAATCCGTTATAATTTTATTACCATCTAACTTATACTCTACACCTTGCTCTTTAATAAACGCTGAACTTGTACTAGACTATATACTTGTTGTTTGTCTTCAGGATAGGCAATAAGTGCTCGTTCACCATCAAATTGAGCAATTGAGTTTTGAATAATCGCTAATGGGTTTTCAGGTGGACGGATATCAATGTGTTGTGCTTTTTTTACTTTAATCTGAGGAAGTTGATAAGTGGTATCTTGTTTCGGTAAATTCACACCACCAGTAGCTAAAGGCATAAATGCAGGTAGTGCATCATCTGAATTTTGATAGGTATCATTAGCTTGTTGTTTACTTTCATTGCTTGCAGAACAAGCTGCAAGTGTAGTAATAAGTGCAAAAGGGAATAACCACTTTTTCATAAAATTTTTCCTTCATTTTAATTTTTAAATTACCGCACTTTGACAGTGAAATGATAAAAAAGTTTAGGGTCTTATAATACAGACCCTAAACTAATCGGTGAATTAAATTAATCCCGCTATTTTCAATGCATTTTCAACTTTAGGTTGCAAAGATTCACTTAATGTAGTTAAAGGCAAACGTAAGGTTGGTGTTTCAATCAAGCCTAAACGATATGCAGCCCATTTAACAGGAATAGGATTAGATTCAACAAAAAGATCTGTATGTAACGCCATGAGACGTTGATTAATCACTTCAGCCTCATCAAATTTACCAGCTAATGCTAAATGACACATTTTTGCCATATCAGCTGCAGCAACATTGTTTGTGACAGAGATCACACCTTGTCCACCTAATTTCATTGATTCAAGACCTGTTGCATCATCACCACTTAAGAAAATAAAGTCCTCTCCAGCAAGTTCTTTAATCTTTGCAACACGAGTTAAATCACCTGTTGCCTCTTTGATACCAACAATATTTTTAATTTGTGATAAGCGTCCTACAGTCTCAGGCAATAAATCGCTGCCAGTACGTCCAGGGACGTTATATAGGATTTGAGGTAAATCTGTACATTCTGCAATTGCTTTAAAATGTTGATACATTCCTTCTTGTGTTGGCTTATTGTAATAAGGTACGACAGAAAGGCAGCCCGCGACACCACTATCATTTAAGAGTTTTGTCATTACAATTGCTTCACTTGTCGCGTTCGCGCCTGCACCTGCAATAATCGGAATACGCCCATCGGCAAATTCAACTGTTTTTAAAATTGTTTTGACATTCTCATCAATACTTAATGTAGCCGCCTCACCTGTCGTCCCCACCGAAACAATCGCATCAGTACCCGCATTAATGTGATGCTCGACTAAATTTTTCAGTGCTACAAAGTCAATCTCACCAGAGTTGTCCATGGGTGTCACAATTGCAACAATGCTACCTGAGAATAAATAATTATTTGCTAACATAACGCCTCCTGAGCATATTTATAAATTTGAAACTAGTTTTCATTTTGAATGATATTCATTCTATTGTTTGTTTTGTTGAGTTTGCTTGTAAATTGTAGTTTAAGATCGCTAAAATAGTCTTAATTTGCAAGTCATTTTTGAAATTTTTTTATCTAAACTTATTTTTCATAGGGAGATTTTGATGAAAAATCTTACAAATTGGAGCTTCTGCACCACAATTCACGCTTTTAAATCAATATAATGAGCCAATTTCTCTAGCACAATTTGCTGGTAAAAAAGTGCTCATTTATTTCTATCCTAAGGCACTTACACCAGGTTGTAATACTCAAGCCTGCGGCTTACGTGATAGTAAGACAGAATTGGAAAAATTAGGTGTAGTCATTTTAGGGATTAGCCCTGACTCACCTGAAAAACTGGCTAAATTTACTGATAAGAAGGCACTTAATTTTCTTTTGCTTGCTGATCAAGATCATCAAGTGGCAGAGCAATTTGGCGTATGGGGAGAAAGACATTTTTAGGCAAAACGTATCATGGTATTCACCGCATCAGCTTTTTGATCGATGAAAAAGGTAAAATAGAACAAGTTTTTACTCAATTTAAAACCTCAAATCACCACCAAGTTGTATTAGATTATTTGACCAAATAAAACTTCTCAAAAACTCACCGCACTTTAACAAAATTGTTGTTTTCCAAAGTTTGAAATATCAATGGAAGTGCGGTCATTTCTCATAAAAGTTTTGTATATTTTCCTCAATTAAAAATGAATTATATTTAGGTGAAACAACATGATGTACTATTGGAAAAAAGCGATTTCACTTTTCTTATTAGTGTGTGCTTTTACTGCACAGGGAACAAGTTGCACAAATTCGAATTTAGATGTTGTAATTTTAGGCTCAGGTGGACCTGAAATCGCACTTTTCAGATCAAGCCAACCACTACAGCCCCGAGCTTCAGCAAGTTATTTACTACGTGAAAATGGTCAAGCAAAGTTTATCATTGATCTGGGTTCAGGCGCATTACAACGTTTTGCGCAAACCAACGCAAAAATAGAGGATTTACAAGCTATTTTAGTCACTCATTTTCATGTTGATCATATTAACGATCTACCTACACTTATTAAATCGTCTTTTTTTCTGAACGAAAACAAGATCTCCTCATTTACGGTCCAACAGGCAATGAATTTATTCCAGATACAGTGGATTTTCTCAGTCGCCTATTAGGTGAAAAAGGAGCCTATGCTTATCTTGCTGACTTTCTAACTGGTGAGGAAAGCTATCAAATCATACCTACTTCGGTCGATGCCAATAAGCAACAACCAACCATTTTTCATACGACTATTGATGGATTTGATATTAAAGCAGTGGGGACTGAACATGGGCTACTCCCTGCACTTGCATGGCGGATTGAAAAAGCAGGTTGTTCAGTTGTTTTTTCAGGTGATACAAGTAATCTAGGTCGTACTTTAGATCTGATTACAAAAGATGCCGATTTGTTTATTGCACACAATGCGATACCCGAAACAAGTCAAGACAATGTGGCACAAAAACTTCATATGCGTCCATCTGAAATTGCTCGAATCGCACATAATAGTAATATAAAAAATCTCGTACTTAGCCATTTAATGCGACGTACTGAACAGGTCAAAACACAGACAGAACAAGTAATTAAATCTCAATTTCAAGGTAATATCACTTTTGCAAATGATTGTGACATTTATTCAATTAAAACAGGCAATAAAATCGGCGAATGTACCAACTTAAATCTGTAATTAGTTCACTATAGCTTATAACTTTTTTATCTAATTTCTTTTTATTTTTTATATTGAAAATTTTTAGATTATAGTGTTAAATCTGTGCAAATTATAAGGTTATTTTAGATATTGTTTTTATGTGTCAATTATTAGGAATGAATTGTAATACACCCACGGATATTGTTTTTTCTTTTGAGGGGTTTCGTCGTAGAGCAGGCTTAACAGATTGTCATTCTGATGGATTTGGCATCGCATTTTTTGAAGGGAAAGGAGTACGTGTTTTTCGCGATAATAATGCGGCACACTCTTCTCCTATCGCAGATTGCGTTAAACAATATCATATTAAATCACTCAATGTTATTGCCCATATTCGTAAAGCTACACAAGGCGAAGTTAATATTGAAAATACACATCCTTTTATCCGTGAGTTATGGGGACAAAACTGGGTATTTGCACATAATGGTAACTTAACTACAAAATTTGATTTAAACAATTCATTATACCAACCTATTGGTAGTACAGATTCTGAGGCGGCTTTTTGTTACATGGTAAGTGAATTAAAAACTCGTTTTAAAATCAAGCCTACAGAAGATGAGTTATTTGATGCGTTACAACAAATCACACATACTATTTCGACAGGCGGTACGTTCAATTTTATCTTATCTAATGGTGAGTGGATGATTGCACATTGTTCAACAAATCTCCATTACCTGACTCGAAAAGCACCCTTTGGTAAAGCCCAACGTGTTGATGATGATGGGATTATTGATTTCAATGACTATGCTAAAGAAGGCGATCTTGTCACGATTATCACGACTTTCCCACTGACTAAAGACGAAACCTGGACAAAAATGGAATATGGTGGTTTTGTCTTCTTCAAACAAGGGGAAAAAATTGCTGAAATTATTGGTGTCAAAAGGGAAGCTATTGATGATGGCACTTTAGGTTTTAGCAAAATGTGCTTAAAATTAAAGGCTGAATAAATGATAAATCACTATTCAACCTCATATTCCATAGAGAAATATACTGTTTTAAATTAAATTTTACATTATTTATCTATTATTTTTTAAGCAAACAGCATATAAAAAAACGATCTAAATCATATTTTCTCCATTTAACGCATCTCTCCTTTTGAATTTATTATTCAATCTCTTTACTATATATCACTCTACTCACTAACAAGTCCTTACTGGTTATTTTCCTATTTTCTATGGAGTTGTATATGACAAAGAAGTCTGATGTAAAATGGAACAAATTTAATCTCCTTTGGGCACTCAATTTATTTGGTACAGCAGTTGGCGCGGGAGTCTTATTTCTCCCAATTAATGCTGGTCAAAGTGGCTTTTGGCCCCTTATTATCATAGCACTTATTGTTGGACCTATGACTTACTTTGCGCACTTGGGGCTGACACGTTTCATCCTTTGCTCCTCAAAAAAGGGAAGTAATATAACTGAGGTTGTAGAAGAATATTTTGGTAAATCAGCAGGAAAACTCATCACTTTTCTCTATTTTTTAGCAATTTTCCCAATATTATTAATCTATGGTAACGGTATTACAAATACAGTAGATACTTTTCTTGTTCACCAAATGGCTGTTATGCCGCCTAACCGAGCATTACTTTCTCTTATTCTGATTGCCTCATTAATTGGAGTCATGCTACTGAGCGAGAAAACTATGCTTAAAATTACAGAGTTTCTTGTTTATCCACTTGTATTTATTTTGTTTGCTTTATCAATATATCTTATACCGAAATGGAATATAGCGATGATAACTGAATTACCAACATTGAATCAGTGTCTCAGTACATTATGGATTACATTACCTGTATTAGTGTTTTCTTTTAATCATTCACCAGCAATTTCTTCTTTTACTCAATCTCAACAACGCCAATACAATCATCCTGACACGACAGAAAAACATGCCAGCCATACATTAAAGTTGGCCTCAACACTATTACTTATTTTTGTTATGTTTTTTGTATTTAGCTGTGTATTAAGTTTAACGCCTACTGAACTTAGTCAAGCTAAAAACCAAATATTAGTATCCTATCTTTTCTCGCAAACAAATTTCATAACCCTTATATTTCCTACTTAGGTCCACTAGTCGCATTTCTTGCTATTACAAGTTCCTTCTTTGGGCATTATTTGGGTGCAAGAGGGCTTAATCGGCTTAATACAAAAGATCATGCCGCATAAACATCTAAGCCACAAAAAATTAAATTATCTAACCGCACTTTTCCTTCTTTCTCACGCTATGGAGCGTTACCATTCTAAATCCTAGTATATTAGGGTTAATCGAATCTTTTGGTGGTCCTGTAATTGCAACAATCTTATTTATT
>NZ_UGTV01000013.1 GCF_900454865.1 Pasteurella canis
TCCAAAGTGCACTTTTGATCGTTTCAGTTGTCCCGGCTGGAACAATCGTTGTTGGACCGCGATAACCAATAGAAGCAAGATTATTCGCTTTATCTGTTAAGCTATAAAGTTGGTTATCTGCATCTTGGTTTGGAATCCAAGCGGAGACAAAATAGTGTTGTAATACAGCGATCCAACCTGCTTTTGTTGAAATAGCGAGGTTTGCTTTTTGCATATCATCAAAGCTATATTTTTTATAATTTGTCTCAGAAGAGGAATAGGCTCCTCCTGTATAAGTTGGCATTGCGACATTACCAGTATCTTCAACTAAAGTATGACGTAATTGACCGTAAGGTTCTACTTCGATCGTTTTGGTCACTTTGGTTATCAATTTCAAAATTCACACCAACATCATAAGCGCCTCGTTTTAATACGAAAACTTTTCGATAAATGACCCCATCTTTTTCAAAAACTAATGGAACAGAGAGTTCGTTTTGACCATCAGCTAAGATAAAATTAATCGCCTTCAACTTGATAATTAGCACGTCCGGCTTTCGTATCAATACCGTCTTTTCCTACTAAGCCACTTTGCGCAATATAGACATGGTTTGGTTTATTAGTTAATAATGTGAATGGGGTATCAGAGTTCAATTCAGCATCATAATTTAGTAATTCTGAATGAATTACATCGCCACCTAGCGTATCAACTTGTAACGAAAAACATCGTTTTCTAAGGTAACCACACGCCCCCTTTGTTGTGATGTTGTGATATCTGCAGTTGATGTACTCGCAGAGATCGTAGGCACATCTGAAGTAGAGTTTACTTGTTCTGTTACAACAGGCTTAGGCGTGTGATAGTCAAGCTGCCATTGTTGATAAACAAGAAAAGAAATGAAGAGTAGTGCGATGACTAACAGGCTACGTCTTGAGTCCATTATTTTTTCTCTTTTTTGTTATTGATCTTTGGTGGAACAGGATCGTATCCACCCTCGTTTAAAGGATGACATTTTAATATACGTTTTACTGTAAGCCAACTCCCTTTTACTGCACCATGTGTTTTTAATGCTTCAATACCATAACAAGAGCAGGTTGGTGTAAAGCGACAGCGAGGACCAATAAGTGGACTAATGACAATTTGGTAAATACGAATTAGCCCAATTAAGATTTTTGAGCTAAACGAATGTGTCGTTGCCATAATTTATCCAGTGTTTGATTCAAGGTGCGGTTATCTAACTTGCCTATACCCTGTTTTGCTACAATCACGAAATCATAATGTGGAAGTGTGTGTTGTAATAAACGAAAACTTTCACGACATAAACGTTTGATACGATTACGATCATGCGCTCTTTTTAAATGCTTTTTAGCAACAGTCAGACCTAAACGTGGATGCAGGAGATTATTTGGGCGAGCAAGAATAGTGATTTCTGGTGTACTAGCACGGAACGGCTGTTCAAAGACATATTTAAAATGAATGGGAGTTAACAAACGTAACTCCCTAGAAAAATTCAGCTTAATCACACCAATAGAACTAGCATTATGCTGATAAAGATTTACGACCTTTAGCACGACGACGAGCTAACACTTGGCGGCCATTTTTTGTTGCCATACGTGCACGGAAACCGTGAGTACGGCTACGTTTTAATACTGATGGTTGAAATGTACGTTTCATAACTATAATTTACCTAAATCAAAAAATTGTTCAGTAATCTTGAAAACAAGGATTAATAAAATTAAGGAACGGAATTGTAATCATAAATTCAACGTTCGTCAAATTTAGAATAGGAAAAATGAGTAAATAAGTCTCAGTTTCCTTAATAACCTTAATAAAAAGCAAAGATGCGGTCGAAATTATACGTTTTTTAATAAAAATCTCAAGCAACCTTTTTCGTTTTTTTTAAGCCTTATATGCAGATCTTTAGACGACTTTATTGTAGAATTAGTTTTCTTAAGACCGCGCTTTTGGCGGAATTTCTTCCAATAAATTTTAACTATAACGATAATAGAATATGAAACCAGACCTGTCTTCCCTTTGGCAAGAATGCCTATTGCAGCTACAAGACCAAATTTCACTAACAGATTTTAGTACATGGCTACGTCCATTACAGGCAGATTTTAATGTACCAAATATGATCGTTTTGTATGCCTCAAATGTGTTCATTAAGCAAAAAGTGGATGAAAGTTATTTAGCACAATTAACCAAAGTTGCACAAGAGTTAAGTGGGCAGGCTGAGTTAGTCATTCAAGTTAAGGTTGGTGTCAAACCAGAAGTACGCCTCCCTCAAATCGAAAATAAAAAAATTGAAGTCAATAAAAATGAAAAACCACAGATGGTAATTCGTTCTTATTTAAATCCTAAGCATTTATTTGAAAATTTTGTTGAAGGTAAGTCAAATCAATTAGCACGTGCTGTTGCACAAAAAGTAGCAGAAATGCCAGGTGAGCAAAGCTCGAATCCACTATTTTTGTATGGTGGAACGGGTTTGGGTAAAACACATTTATTGCACGCAATTGGTAATGGTATTTTGTTACGCAATCCTAATGCCCGTGTACTTTATATTCACGCTAATAATTTTATGCAACAAATGGTTAATGCAGTACGTGATAACAAGATGGATGAATTTAAAAAATTCTATCGCTCTTTAGATGCATTATTAGTTGATGATATTCAATTTTTTGCAGAGAAAGAAAAAACACAAGAAGAGTTTTTTCATATTTTCAATAGCTTATTTGATACAGGTCGCCAAATTATTTTAACTTCAGATCGTTATCCAAAAGAAATTGAAAAGTTAGAGGAACGTTTAAAATCTCGTTTTGGTTGGGGGTTAACAACAGCAATTGAACCACCAGAATTAGAAACTCGCGTTGCTATTTTGCTGAAAAAAGCAGAAGAAAAAAATATTTATTTACCAGAAGAAGTTGCATTTTTCATCGGACAAAAATTACGTACTAACGTACGTGATTTAGAAGGTGCATTAAATCGCGTCAGTGCTAATGCAGAATTTATGGGGGCACCAATTACGATTGATTTTGTTCGAGAAACCTTAAAAGATATGTTGGCATTACAAGATAAACTTGTGACAGTTGAAAATATTCAAAAAGTAGTGGCAGAATATTATCGAATTAAAGTATCTGACTTAAAAGGGAAAAGTCGTTCTCGTTCTATTGCCAGACCAAGACAATTAGCCATGGCATTATCGAAAGAGTTAACAAATCGCAGCTTGCCAGAAATTGGTAAGAGTTTTGGTGATAAAGATCATACAACAGTATTGCATGCTTGCCGAAAAATTGCCGAATTAAGGGAACAAGAACATTCTTTACAAGAAGATTGGTCAAATTTAATCCGCACACTATCTGTGTAAAAAGGGGAAAATATGCAGTTTATTGTTTCAAGAGAAAACCTATTAAAACCATTGCAACAAGTTTGTGGCGTATTGAGTAGTCGTCCAAATATTCCCGTATTAAATAATGTATTGTTGCAGATTCATACTGATCATTTAGTGATTACTGGTACTGATTTAGAAGTTGAGCTTTCAACGCAAACTGAGTTATTAAGCTCATCTCAGCAAGGTAGCTTTACTATTCCAGCCAAGAAGTTTTTAGATATATGTCGTAGTTTACCAGAAGGGGCAGAAATTTCGGTTAGTTTTGAGGAAGATCGTGCAATTATAAAATCTGAGCGGAGTAAATTTAATCTTTCAACATTGCCAGCAGAAGAGTATCCGAATTTAACTGACTGGCAGTCTGAAGTGGATTTTACGATTGAACAAAGCACATTACGTCGTTTAATTGATGCGACTCAGTTTTCTATGGCAAATCAGGATGCACGTTATTTTTTAAATGGTATGAAGTTTGAAACAGAAGGGAACTTATTACGTACTGTTGCTACTGATGGGCATCGCTTAGCTGTTTGTACTATTGCTTTAGAGCAAGATTTGCAAAATCATTCTGTCATTGTACCGCGTAAAGGTGTATTGGAATTAGCGCGTTTACTTGAAAATACGGATTTGCCTGCTCGTTTACAAATTGGCACGAACAATTTACGTATTGAGCTAGGAAATATTATTTTTACTTCAAAGTTGATTGATGGTCGTTTCCCTGACTATCGTCGAGTTTTACCGCGTAATGCGACACGTATTTTAGAGGCGGATTGGAATGTGCTAAAACAGGCCTTTGTACGTGCAGCAATTTTATCGAATGAACGCTTTCGTAGTGTGCGTTTACAATTAAGTGAAAATCAACTTAAAATTACTGCCACTAACCCAGAACAAGAAGTAGCAGAAGAAGTCATTGACGTTTCTTATCGTGGTGAAGAAATGGAAGTCGGTTTTAATGTTAGTTATATTTTAGATGTACTTAATGCGTTGAAATGTAATCAAGTACGTATGCGTCTAACAGATGCGTCTTCAAGTTGCTTAATTGAAGACTGTGAAGATGCAAGTGCTGAATATGTCATTATGCCTATGCGTCTATAATTACGTTTCATGTCTTTATGGCTATTTCTCGCTTACTAATTGAAAACTTTAGAAATTTAACAGCCGTGGATCTTGAATTAGATCACGGCTTTAACTTTGTTTTGGAATAAAGTAGGCGAGAAATAGCCATAAAGACATGAAACGTAATTATAGACGCATAGGCATAATGACATATTCAGCACTTGCATCTTCACAGTCTTCAATTAAGCAACTTGAAGACGCATCTGTTAGACGCATACGTACTTGATTACATTTCAACGCATTAAGTACATCTAAAATATAACTAACATTAAAACCGACTTCCATTTCTTCACCACGATAAGAAACGTCAATGACTTCTTCTGCTACTTCTTGTTCTGGGTTAGTGGCAGTAATTTTAAGTTGATTTTCACTTAATTGTAAACGCACACTACGAAAGCGTTCATTCGATAAAATTGCTGCACGTACAAAGGCCTGTTTTAGCACATTCCAATCCGCCTCTAAAATACGTGTCGCATTACGCGGTAAAACTCGACGATAGTCAGGGAAACGACCATCAATCAACTTTGAAGTAAAAATAATATTTCCTAGCTCAATACGTAAATTGTTCGTGCCAATTTGTAAACGAGCAGGCAAATCCGTATTTTCAAGTAAACGCGCTAATTCCAATACACCTTTACGCGGTACAATGACAGAATGATTTTGCAAATCTTGCTCTAAAGCAATAGTACAAACAGCTAAGCGATGCCCATCAGTAGCAACAGTACGTAATAAGTTCCCTTCTGTTTCAAACTTCATACCATTTAAAAAATAACGTGCATCCTGATTTGCCATAGAAAACTGAGTCGCATCAATTAAACGACGTAATGTGCTTTGTTCAATCGTAAAATCCACTTCAGACTGCCAGTCAGTTAAATTCGGATACTCTTCTGCTGGCAATGTTGAAAGATTAAATTTACTCCGCTCAGATTTTATAATTGCACGATCTTCCTCAAAACTAACCGAAATTTCTGCCCCTTCTGGTAAACTACGACATATATCTAAAAACTTCTTGGCTGGAATAGTAAAGCTACCTTGCTGAGATGAGCTTAATAACTCAGTTTGCGTTGAAAGCTCAACTTCTAAATCAGTACCAGTAATCACTAAATGATCAGTATGAATCTGCAACAATACATTATTTAATACGGGAATATTTGGACGACTACTCAATACGCCACAAACTTGTTGCAATGGTTTTAATAGGTTTTCTCTTGAAACAATAAACTGCATATTTTCCCCTTTTTACACAGATAGTGTGCGGATTAAATTTGACCAATCTTCTTGTAAAGAATGTTCTTGTTCCCTTAATTCGGCAATTTTTCGGCAAGCATGCAATACTGTTGTATGATCTTTATCACCAAAACTCTTACCAATTTCTGGCAAGCTGCGATTTGTTAACTCTTTCGATAATGCCATGGCTAATTGTCTTGGTCTGGCAATAGAACGAGAACGACTTTTCCCTTTTAAGTCAGATACTTTAATTCGATAATATTCTGCCACTACTTTTTGAATATTTTCAACTGTCACAAGTTTATCTTGTAATGCCAACATATCTTTTAAGGTTTCTCGAACAAAATCAATCGTAATTGGTGCCCCCATAAATTCTGCATTAGCACTGACGCGATTTAATGCACCTTCTAAATCACGTACGTTAGTACGTAATTTTTGTCCGATGAAAAATGCAACTTCTTCTGGTAAATAAATATTTTTTTCTTCTGCTTTTTTCAGCAAAATAGCAACGCGAGTTTCTAATTCTGGTGGTTCAATTGCTGTTGTTAACCCCCAACCAAAACGAGATTTTAAACGTTCCTCTAACTTTTCAATTTCTTTTGGATAACGATCTGAAGTTAAAATAATTTGGCGACCTGTATCAAATAAGCTATTGAAAATATGAAAAAACTCTTCTTGTGTTTTTTCTTTCTCTGCAAAAAATTGAATATCATCAACTAATAATGCATCTAAAGAGCGATAGAATTTTTTAAATTCATCCATCTTGTTATCACGTACTGCATTAACCATTTGTTGCATAAAATTATTAGCGTGAATATAAAGTACACGGGCATTAGGATTGCGTAACAAAATACCATTACCAATTGCGTGCAATAAATGTGTTTTACCCAAACCCGTTCCACCATACAAAAATAGTGGATTCGAGCTTTGCTCACCTGGCATTTCTGCTACTTTTTGTGCAACAGCACGTGCTAATTGATTTGACTTACCTTCAACAAAATTTTCAAATAAATGCTTAGGATTTAAATAAGAACGAATTACCATCTGTGGTTTTTCATTTTTATTGACTTCAATTTTTTTATTTTCGATTTGAGGGAGGCGTACTTCTGGTTTGACACCAACCTTAACTTGAATGACTAACTCAGCCTGCCCACTTAACTCTTGTGCAACTTTGGTTAATTGTGCTAAATAACTTTCATCCACTTTTTGCTTAATGAACACATTTGAGGCATACAAAACGATCATATTTGGTACATTAAAATCTGCCTGTAATGGACGTAGCCATGTACTAAAATCTGTTAGTGAAATTTGGTCTTGTAGCTGCAATAGGCATTCTTGCCAAAGGGAAGACAGGTCTGGTTTCATATTCTATTATCGTTATAGTTAAAATTTATTGGAAGAAATTCCGCCAAAAGCGCGGTCTTAAGAAAACTAATTCTACAATAAAGTCGTCTAAAGATCTGCATATAAGGCTTAAAAAAAACGAAAAAGGTTGCTTGAGATTTTTATTAAAAAACGTATAATTTCGACCGCATCTTTGCTTTTTATTAAGGTTATTAAGGAAACTGAGACTTATTTACTCATTTTTCCTATTCTAAATTTGACGAACGTTGAATTTATGATTACAATTCCGTTCCTTAATTTTATTAATCCTTGTTTTCAAGATTACTGAACAATTTTTTGATTTAGGTAAATTATAGTTATGAAACGTACATTTCAACCATCAGTATTAAAACGTAGCCGTACTCACGGTTTCCGTGCACGTATGGCAACAAAAAATGGCCGCCAAGTGTTAGCTCGTCGTCGTGCTAAAGGTCGTAAATCTTTATCAGCATAATGCTAGTTCTATTGGTGTGATTAAGCTGAATTTTTCTAGGGAGTTACGTTTGTTAACTCCCATTCATTTTAAATATGTCTTTGAACAGCCGTTCCGTGCTAGTACACCAGAAATCACTATTCTTGCTCGCCCAAATAATCTCCTGCATCCACGTTTAGGTCTGACTGTTGCTAAAAAGCATTTAAAAAGAGCGCATGATCGTAATCGTATCAAACGTTTATGTCGTGAAAGTTTTCGTTTATTACAACACACACTTCCACATTATGATTTCGTGATTGTAGCAAAACAGGGTATAGGCAAGTTAGATAACCGCACCTTGAATCAAACACTGGATAAATTATGGCAACGACACATTCGTTTAGCTCAAAAATCTTAATTGGGCTAATTCGTATTTACCAAATTGTCATTAGTCCACTTATTGGTCCTCGCTGTCGCTTTACACCAACCTGCTCTTGTTATGGTATTGAAGCATTAAAAACACATGGTGCAGTAAAAGGGAGTTGGCTTACAGTAAAACGTATATTAAAATGTCATCCTTTAAACGAGGGTGGATACGATCCTGTTCCACCAAAGATCAATAACAAAAAAGAGAAAAAATAATGGACTCAAGACGTAGCCTGTTAGTCATCGCACTACTCTTCATTTCTTTTCTTGTTTATCAACAATGGCAGCTTGACTATCACACGCCTAAGCCTGTTGTAACAGAACAAGTAAACTCTACTTCAGATGTGCCTACGATCTCTGCGAGTACATCAACTGCAGATATCACAACATCACAACAAAGGGGGCGTGTGGTTACCTTAGAAAACGATGTTTTTCGTTTACAAGTTGATACGCTAGGTGGCGATGTAATTCATTCAGAATTACTAAATTATGATGCTGAATTGAACTCTGATACCCCATTCACATTATTAACTAATAAACCAAACCATGTCTATATTGCGCAAAGTGGCTTAGTAGGAAAAGACGGTATTGATACGAAAGCCGGACGTGCTAATTATCAAGTTGAAGGCGATAATTTTATCTTAGCTGATGGTCAAAACGAACTCTCTGTTCCATTAGTTTTTGAAAAAGATGGGGTCATTTATCGAAAAGTTTTCGTATTAAAACGAGGCGCTTATGATGTTGGTGTGAATTTTGAAATTGATAACCAAAGTGACAAAACGATCGAAGTAGAACCTTACGGTCAATTACGTCATACTTTAGTTGAAGATACTGGTAATGTCGCAATGCCAACTTATACAGGAGGAGCCTATTCCTCTTCTGAGACAAATTATAAAAAATATAGCTTTGATGATATGCAAAAAGCAAACCTCGCTATTTCAACAAAAGCAGGTTGGATCGCTGTATTACAACACTATTTTGTCTCCGCTTGGATTCCAAACCAAGATGCAGATAACCAACTTTATAGCTTAACAGATAAAGCGAATAATCTTGCTTCTATTGGTTATCGCGGTCCAACAACGATTGTTCCAGCCGGGACAACTGAAACGATCAAAAGTGCACTTTGGACAGGTCCTAAGTTACAAGACAAAATGGAAACTGTGGCTAATCACCTTGATTTAACCGTAGACTATGGCTGGGCTTGGTTCATTGCCAAACCACTCTTTATGTTATTGACTTTTATTCAAAGTATAGTCCATAACTGGGGTCTTGCTATTATTGGTGTAACATTAGTTGTGAAAGCCCTTCTATATCCATTAACAAAAGCACAATATACCTCAATGGCAAAAATGCGTATGCTTCAACCAAAACTACAAGAAATGCGTGAACGTTTTGGCGAAGATCGTCAACGGATGAGCCAAGAGATGATGAAATTGTATAAAGAAGAAAAAGTTAACCCTTTAGGTGGTTGTTTACCAATTCTTTTACAAATGCCTATTTTTATCGCATTATATTGGACATTCTTAGAGGCCGTTGAATTACGTCATGCAC
>NZ_UGTV01000012.1 GCF_900454865.1 Pasteurella canis
TGCTAAAATAGCGCTGAGTTTTGATCAACTAAAATAGAGGATAAATAAATATGAATAGAGCATTAGCCATTGAATTTTCAAGAGTCACTGAAGCAGCAGCATTAGCAGGATTTGCTTGGTTGGGGCGTGGTGATAAGGAAGCGGCAGATAATGCTGCAGTCCAAGCAATGCGTCTAATGTTAAATCAAATTGAAATGATAGGTGAGGTAGTTATTGGAGAAGGAGAAATTGATCAAGCACCTATGCTTTATATTGGTGAAAAAGTAGGTGTTGGTAAAGGTGAGGAAGTTTCTATTGCTGTTGATCCAATAGAAGGAACACGAATGACAGCTATGGGACAAGCTAACGCATTATCTGTACTTGCTGCAGGTGGTAAAAACACCTTTTTAAAAGCACCAGATATGTATATGGAAAAATTAGTTGTTGGTCCAGAAGTAAAGGGAATGATTGATTTAAGTTTACCTTTAGAACAAAATTTGCGCCGAGTTGCATCTAAAATGGGTAAACTTCTTTCTCAATTAACTGTGATTACATTAGATAAACCACGTCATCATGAAACAATCAAAAAAAATGCAACAGTTAGGTGTGAAAGTACTTGCTATTCCTGATGGTGATGTTGCTGCTTCTATTTTATGTTGTTTACCTGATGGTGGGGTAGATATGTTGTATGGTATTGGTGGTGCGCCAGAAGGCGTGATTGCTGCGGCTGCAGTACGTGCTTTAGGCGGTGAAATGCAAGCGCGTTTATTACCTCGTCATCAGGTAAAAGGTAACACCCTGAAAATCAAGCGATTGCTGCAGATGAAATTCATCGTTGTCAGGCAATGGGAATTGAAGTTAATCAGGTATTAAAATTAGATGATTTGGTTCGTGATGATAACTTAGTTTTTTCCGCGACAGGTATTACAAATGGTGATTTATTGAAAGGAATTCATCGTAAAGGTAATTTAGCTACAACAGAAACCTTATTAATTCGTGGTCGTTCACGTACTATTCGTCGTATTCAATCTGTTCATTATTTAGATAGAAAAGATACTGCGCTTTATCGAATTATTGGTGCATAATTTATTTTTTTTTATAAAAAAGCACTATTTTTATAGTGCTTTTTTAATTTTTTCCAATATTAATTATTCTTTTTCACAGAAGAATTTATGAAGAAGATGCATTATTTCGAGTACTTTAGGATCAGCAATATAATATAATCTTTCTCTATGTCGTTTTTCACAATCAATTAATTTTTTTTCTCTTAATACAGAGAGTTGATTTGATACAGAGGCTTGAGGTAATCCTGTTAACTTAGTAATATCAGTTACATTGCGTTTTTGGTCTAGAATGCAACATAAAATCATTAGTCTATTAGGATTAGAGAATGATTTTAAAAAAGAGGTTGCTTCATCACATTTCGAGAATATTTCTTCCATTATTTTTACTATACTCCAGTATGGTTTTTATTTTCTGTATTCTTTTTATTTATTAAATAAGCATATTCGACTTTTCTAAAATGGGAATAAATTTGGCTATTTATATTAATTAAATAGAGTTTTTTATTTATTTTATTCATTTGGCTGTTAATTGAAATTAAACTTTTTAAACAAGATAGATCAAGGTAATTGACTTGTGATAAATCTAAAATAAAACAAACTATTTTTTTATCTTTATTTAAAATAGTATTAATTTTATTTTCTATATAATCAATGTTAGCAAAATATAAATTACCTTCAATTTTTAGAATAACACTCTCTTCTTTACAGCAGTCATATTGTTTGTATGATATGTCATTTTGATTAATTTGACTAATTTTAGGTTGGATAGTTCGATAAATATATGCTACCAAAGAGATAAGAATACCAGTTGCAAGCCCTATTTCCATTCCTTTAATCAGAGTTAAAATAATAGTTGTAAGCATAACTACTCCTTCCAGCTTATCGTAGCGAAAGGCTTGTTTTAGTGCTGAATAATCGATCATTGGGATAACTGCAATAATAATTGTCACAGATAGGATACTCAGTGGCATATAGTATAAAAAGTCGGAAAACCATAAAATGGTCATTAATGTACCGAATGCAGTAAAAATACTCGCTAATTGTGTTTGAGCACCAGCTTCTTCGTTGACAACAGAACGTGAAAATCCTCCCGTTACTGGCATTCCGCCACTTAATGCAACACCAATATTTGCTATACCTAAACCAAAGAGTTCTTGGTTAGCTTTGATTTGTTCATGTTTTTTTGTTGCTAATAATTTACCAATTGAAATGCTGCTGGCGAAGCTAACGAGACTAATTAAGAATGCGCCAGGTAAAAGTGCGTTGAGTTTTTCAAGAGAAATACTATTCCAGTGAATAAAATCAAATTTAGAGGGGATTTCTCCAACAATTTTGGTATTTTGAAAAAATAGCTGCCAGTACCATATGAAAAATGAAAGTAGCGCTATCACGATGACAGGTGAAAAGCGTCTTAGACTTTGTGAAAGCGTGTTATTTGATATATAACGTGAAAAATGCTTGATTGAATAAAGTAAGCCAAATCCAATGAGACTTAGACAAAATGTGATCCAATTAATATGTTGCAGATCGGCATATAAGGAAACAATAAGATCGTATAAGTTATCACCTTGTGCCTGAATGCCCAGTAAATGTTTAATTTGACTAAAGATAATAATAATTGCAGATGCAGTAGTAAATCCTATGTTGACAGGATTACTTAAGAAGTTAGCCAAAAATCCTAGACGTAAACTACTCATAATAATTAGGATTATGCCTGATAATAGTGCTAATAAAATTACAGTTGTCAAATAGTCTGCAGAGTTAGGGTCTGCATAAGAACTGGCAATGGAAGCGGTCATTAATGATGTAATAGCAATAGGGCCAACAGAAAGTGTTCGACTACTACCAAATAAAGCATATAAAAGCAGTGGTGCAATACTGGAATAAAGACCAATATACGGTGGAACACCTGCTAAAAGTGCATAAGAAAGTGATTGTGGCACTAGCATAAGGGTAACCACAATGGCAGCTAAAAAATCTTGTCTAAATAATGTAATATTATAGTGAGAAAGCCAATGTGTAATAGGCAGATAACGTAACATAGAGAATTAGATAAGAAGGAAGTAGAAGTCTTTTGACTTCTACTTTTTATATTTTTATTGACGATTCCAAGGCATAAATGCTAACAAACGTGCCATTCCACAGAATCCTGTTGTTCCTGCTAATAATAAACCTGCACCAACAAAAGCGCATAATCCATAAAACACAGGTGATACTTGCCAACCTAAAATTGCCCCGAGCAATGTTAAACCTCCTGCAGCAATTTGGACTTGTCTCATCATTTCTAAAGGTTGAGAACGATTGAGGCGAGTTGGCTGGTTGTTGGCCTTCCAAGCATCAATTCCACCTTCTAAAATAAATGCTTGTTTGCCAGAAGTCAGCGCAGAGAGCAAACTGCTTGCTTGCTGTGTGCGACGTCCAGAACGACAATGGAAATAACCACATTCGCATTAGCGGCGCATGAAATAATCCCTTACTGTGCTAAATCGCTTGGACATACTCAGCTAGAAGATAATGTCAGTTTACTCTCAAGTTCCAATAATTATTCAAATCAAAATAAAAAAAATAAATGACTATTCAAACAATTAGCACAATGAAGTATGGAAAACTCAAACAAGCAGTATTAGTAGATATCAGAACCTGATGAAATTAAGAGAAAATATTGAAGCCGCAGAGCTTCAACCATTATCACAACTGGAGAGTCAAGGATTAAAGGAAATGCCGCTAATGCGAATGTGGTTATTTTCCATTGTCGTTCTGGACGTCGCACACAGCAAGCAAGCAGTTTGCTCTCTGCGCTGACTTCTGGCAAACAAGCATTTATTTTAGAAGGTGGAATTGATGCTTGGAAGGCCAACAACCAGCCAACTCGCCTCAATCGTTCTCAACCTTTAGAAATGATGAGACAAGTCCAAATTGCTGCAGGAGGTTTAACATTGCTCGGGGCAATTTTAGGTTGGCAAGTATCACCTGTGTTTTATGGATTATGCGCTTTTGTTGGTGCAGGTTTATTATTAGCAGGAACAACAGGATTCTGTGGAATGGCACGTTTGTTAGCATTTATGCCTTGGAATCGTCAATAAAAATATAAAAAGTAGAAGTCAAAAGACTTCTACTTCCTTCTTATCTAATTCTCTATGTTACGTTATCTGCCTATTACACATTGGCTTTCTCACTATAATATTACATTATTTAGACAAGATTTTTTAGCTGCCATTGTGGTTACCCTTATGCTAGTGCCACAATCACTTTCTTATGCACTTTTAGCAGGTGTTCCACCGTATATTGGTCTTTATTCCAGTATTGCACCACTGCTTTTATATGCTTTATTTGGTAGTAGTCGAACACTTTCTGTTGGCCCTATTGCTATTACATCATTAATGACCGCTTCCATTGCCAGTTCTTATGCAGACCCTAACTCTGCAGACTATTTGACAACTGTAATTTTATTAGCACTATTATCAGGCATAATCCTAATTATTATGAGTAGTTTACGTCTAGGATTTTTGGCTAACTTCTTAAGTAATCCTGTCAACATAGGATTTACTACTGCATCTGCAATTATTATTATCTTTAGTCAAATTAAACATTTACTGGGCATTCAGGCACAAGGTGATAACTTATACGATCTTATTGTTTCCTTATATGCCGATCTGCAACATATTAATTGGATCACATTTTGTCTAAGTCTCATTGGATTTGGCTTACTTTATTCAATCAAGCATTTTTCACGTTATATATCAAATAACACGCTTTCACAAAGTCTAAGACGCTTTTCACCTGTCATCGTGATAGCGCTACTTTCATTTTTCATATGGTACTGGCAGCTATTTTTTCAAAATACCAAAATTGTTGGAGAAATCCCCTCTAAATTTGATTTTATTCACTGGAATAGTATTTCTCTTGAAAAACTCAACGCACTTTTACCTGGCGCATTCTTAATTAGTCTCGTTAGCTTCGCCAGCAGCATTTCAATTGGTAAATTATTAGCAACAAAAAAACATGAACAAATCAAAGCTAACCAAGAACTCTTTGGTTTAGGTATAGCAAATATTGGTGTTGCATTAAGTGGCGGAATGCCAGTAACGGGAGGATTTTCACGTTCTGTTGTCAACGAAGAAGCTGGTGCTCAAACACAATTAGCGAGTATTTTTACTGCATTCGGTACATTAATGACCATTTTATGGTTTTCCGACTTTTTATACTATATGCCACTGAGTATCCTATCTGTGACAATTATTATTGCAGTTATCCCAATGATCGATTATTCAGCACTAAAACAAGCCTTTCGCTACGATAAGCTGGAAGGAGTAGTTATGCTTACAACTATTATTTTAACTCTGATTAAAGGAATGGAAATAGGGCTTGCAACTGGTATTCTTATCTCTTTGGTAGCATATATTTATCGAACTATCCAACCTAAAATTAGTCAAATTAATCAAAATGACATATCATACAAACAATATGACTGCTGTAAAGAAGAGAGTGTTATTCTAAAAATTGAAGGTAATTTATATTTTGCTAACATTGATTATATAGAAAAATAAAATTAATACTATTTTAAATAAAGATAAAAAATAGTTTGTTTTATTTTAGATTTATCACAAGTCAATTACCTTGATCTATCTTGTTTAAAAAGTTTAATTTCAATTAACAGCCAAATGAATAAAATAAATAAAAAACTCTATTTAATTAATATAAAATAGCCAAATTT
>NZ_UGTV01000004.1 GCF_900454865.1 Pasteurella canis
CACTCGTAAATGGGCTACCTGGAGCCAATCGCATCATAAAAAATGAAATAGTAATCAAAATAAAAAGCGTTGGAATTGCCTGAAACAAACGACGAATAATCAATTTAAACATACAAGATATCCAATTTAAAACACGCCAACGTGTAAAAAAACAAGAAGTGCGGTCGATTTTACAAAAGTATTGACCGCACTATAAAGCAGTAGAGAAATTATTGCTTAATTAAATAAACATCTTTTAAGTAATAGTTTTTGCCAGGATGTTTAGTCGCAAAACCTTTCACATAAGGTTTTACCATACGAGGATCAACATAGTAATACATTGGTACTAATGCTGCATCTTTCTCTAGTTGTTGCTCAAGTTTAGCATAAACTTCAGCACGACCTTCGTCGCTTTCTACTTGGTAGGACGATGCTAACAATGCATCATATTCTGCGCTCTTATAGAAAGCAGTATTGTTGCTACTGGTTGATAAGAAATAATTTAAGAATGTTGTTGCTTCGTTATAGTCAGCGCACCAGCCAGCACGAGTAACATCATAGTTACCTTGGTGGCGTGAGTCTAAGTAGGTTTTCCATTCTTGGTTTTCTAACTTAATATTGACCGCACCATCAAGATTTTTCTTCCAGATAGATGTTGCAGCGATCGCAATTTTCTTATGGTTATCAGAGGTGTTATACAGTAAGTTGAAAGTTAATGGGTTCTTTTTATCGAAGCCAGCTTTCTTTTAATAATTCAATTGCTTTTTTATTACGTTCTGCCTGTGGTAAGTTTACCCATTCTGGTGTTGCAATTTTTTCACCACCATTAATATAAGGTGGGGTAAAGCTATATGCAGGAACTTGACCTTGAGCAGTAACTTTTTCAGTAATAATGTTACGATCCATTGCCATGGATAATGCTTTTCTTACACGAACATCATTAAATGGCGCTTTTTTATGGTTGATTTCATATAAATAAGTACATAACTGGTGGTGTATATACTTCATTTGGAAGTTCTGCTTTTTAATTTAGCGAAAAGTTCTACTGGGAGTGCATGGTTTGTGATATCGAGATCCCCTGCACGGTAGCGCGAAACGTCAGTGTTTTCAGACGTAATTGGATATAATGTAACATGAGTTAATACAGTTTTTGCATTATCCCAATAATGATTATTTGGCACCATTTCTAATTTTTCATTAATGATCCAATTAGTAATTTTAAATGCACCATTACCAACGATATTTTTAAGATCGGTCCATTTATCTCCAAATTGTTCTACAACTTTTTTATTAACTGGTGCAAGCACATAGTGTTCTGTGAGCTTATCTGCATAAGGGACACTTTCAGAAAGCATAAGTTGTAGCGTATGTGAATCAAGCGCTTTTACACCTAAATCTGTTACTGGTTTTTTACCCGCAACAATATCTTCTGAATTTAAGAGTTTTAAATATTTTAAATAGCTAGAATAAGGTGATGCTGTTTTTGGATCAGCTAAGCGTTGGAAAGCAAACACAAAATCTTCTGCAGTAACTGGCTCACCATTTGACCATTTACCATCTTTACGAAGGTGGAATGTCCAAGTTTTGAAATCTGGACTATGTTCCCATTTTTCAGCAGCGCCTGGAATGATATGACCATCAGCATCAGAGATGACTAATGTCTCGAAAAGTTGACGTGCAACTAAGGCTTCTGGCGTGCCTTCTATTTTATGAGGATCAAGCGAGGCTGGATCTGAACCATTGTTCATTCTGAGTTCTTGCTTATCAGCAAGAGTTGTACCAGTAGGGACTTCAGCAGCGAAAGTACTTTGGCTCGCTAAAAGTGTTAATGCACTTGTTAATGCAATGTTAAGAAATGTTTTTTTCATTGTGTTTGTCATAATTTTACCTTTTTTGTGAGTAAAAGAAAACTCTATTAATAAAGGAAAAATGTTGAGCTGTAAAGTCTTGAAAGTATTATTTTTGAACTATGATAGAATAATTTGATTTAGATTATTCGTTTTGGATTCTCTTTTGGAGTTTTTCTACAATAGAGAATCACGCTTTATATAATTGTAAGTAAAGCATACTGAGAAATAAAAAAGCACTTTGTTAATGCTTATCGTGACATTCTGTTAAAAAATTATAATTTCCTTTGACTATTTTGTTCTCAAAAGGTAATATTCACGCCCTATGCAAAAGGTAAAATTACCCCTAACTGTTGACCCAGTTAAAGATGCTCAACGACGATTGGATTATGATGGTTATTATGCTATCAATCAATTGCAGCGACTTTCTGAGTCAGTAAGCAAAGTGCTCAGCGATGCACAGGTTAGATTATCGTTTTTTATTGATCCACAAAAATTAGTGGTTATGAAAGGTCAAGCAACTGTTGAAGTAGAACTTATTTGTCAGCGTTGTGAGAAACCTTTTATGCAAACTATTGACTGTACGTTTTGTTATAGTCCTGTGGCTAATTTGGATCAAGCCGATGTATTGCCCGAAATTTATGAGCCAATTGAATTTAATTCGTTTGGTGAAATAGATTTACTTGGTGTGATTGAAGATGAATTAATTTTAAGTCTGCCAATTGTGCCAATGCATTCATCTGAACACTGTGAAGTGTCCGTGGCTGAACAGGTTTTTGGCGAATTGCCCGAAGAGCTGGCAAAAAAACCGAACCCGTTCGCTGTATTAGCTAGTTTAAAGCAAAAGTAAATTTAGGAGTATAGCCAATGGCTGTTCAACAAAACAAAAATCTCGTTCACGTCGTGATATGCGTCGTTCGCATGATGCCTTAACCACAGCAGCAGTATCAGTTGATAAAGCTAGTGGTGAAACTCATTTACGTCACCATGTAACTGCTGACGGTTACTATCGTGGTCGTAAAGTGATTAATAAGTAATTCTAGATTATTAGAAAAATAAGGTAATCACTTGAGTCGTCTAACCCTTGCGTTAGATGTGATGGGCGGGGACATAGGTCCCCGTATTACTATCCCCGCATCCATAATTGCGTTGGAAAAAGATCCAATGCTTTCTTTATTATTGTTTGGTGATAGCCAACAAATTCTGCCTTTACTTGAAAACCTACCTGTTTCGATTCAACAACGTTTAACAATTTGTCATTGCTCAAGAAAAATTGATAATGAGCACGGTATTTCTTATGCTTTAAGAAACAGTAAAGGTATCTATGCGTTTAGCTATCGAAGCTGTACAAAAAGGTGAGGCGCAAGGATGTGTTAGTGCAGGTAATACTGCCGCACTAATGGGACTTTCAAAAATTTTTATTGCAGCCCCTTAAAGGGATTCAGCGACCTGCATTAATTTCAGTGATACCGACAGTTGACGGTGAAAAAAGCGTGATGCTTGATCTTGGCGCCAATATTGACTGTGATGCAGAAAACTTATACCAATTTGCCTTGATGGGCAGCATTTTTGCTGAAAATAGTTTAAATTTAGTTTATCCAAGAATTGCTTTACTCAATATTGGTAGTGAAGATATTAAAGGGCATAAATCCATTCGAGATGCAGCAGTTTTGTTAGAAAATGATACTGCGCTTATTATATTGGTTTTATTGAAGGTAACTTTTTGTTAAATGGAAAAGCAGATGTTATTGTAAGCGATGGATTTGCGGGTAATGTCGCCTTAAAAACACTTGAGGGCGCAGCTAAAAATGTAATTGCCTTATTGAAAGGTAAATCGAAGAATAGTTTTACTGAAACCGATTTTTTCTTGGTTATTACGCCATTTATTTAAAGATAGCTATCAGCGTTTAAAACAAATTAACCCAGATGAATATAATGGCGCATCTCTAATTGGATTAACATCCGTTGTAGTGAAAAGTCATGGTGGGGCAAATGTTGATGCTTTTTCTTTATGCCATTGCTGATGCTGCGCTTCAAGTACGTCAACAAATCCCCACAAAAATTTTAGCTGGTCTCGAAAAATACGAGTCATCTGAGCATATAAAAATAACAAGTGATTATTAATTTAATATAGCGACTTCGCTATTATTTTTTAACGAGATTTATTATGTACAGTAAAATCTTATCAACAGGTAGTTATTTACCCAAAAATATCCGTACTAATGCAGACCTAGAAAAAAATGGTGGAAACCTCTGATGAATGGATTTCCGAACGTACAGGTATTAAAGAGCGTCGTATTGCTGAGGAGCATGAAACTGTGGCTTCGATGGGCTTTGAAGCTGCAAAAAAATGTTTAGATATGTCGCCTATGGATGTGAATGAAATTGACTTGATTATTGTTGCGACTACAAGCTCGACTCATGCATTTCCAAGTGCTGCTTGTCAAATTCAAAAAATGCTTGAAATTAAAGATGCGATTGCCTTTGATGTTGCAGCAGCTTGTTCGGGGTTTGTCTATGCATTAACAGTTGCAGATCAGTTTATTCGTACTGGAAAAGTTAATAAAGCGCTTGTCATTGGAGCTGATCTTTTCTCTCGTACTTTAAATCCAGAAGATCGCGGTACGATTATTTTATTTGGTGACGGAGCGGGTGCTGTTATTTTAGAGCGTTCTACGGAAGCTGGTATTATCTCTACTCACTTGCATGCGACAGGAGAAAATGCGGATGTATTAACTTTGGCTAATCAAGCACGAGGTGTCGAAAGTGACCCAGCATATTTAGAAATGCAAGGTAATGCTACTTTTAAAATTGCTGTACGTGAATTAGCAAATGTAGTAGAAGAAACACTTGAAGCAAATAATTTAGATAAAAAAGACATTGATTGGTTAGTTCCACATCAAGCTAATTTACGTATTATTGCGGCAACAGCAAAAAAATTAGAAATGGATATGTCACAAGTGGTTGTAACATTAGATCGACATGGCAATACTTCTGCAGGCAGTATTCCAAGTGCATTGGATGAGGCGGTGCGTGATGGACGTATTCAACGGGGGCAAATGTTATTATTAGAGGCTTTTGGTGGTGGTCTGACTTGGGATCGGCATTAGTTAGGTTTTAATAATATTGTTCATTTATAAAAGTGCGGTCGATTTTAAAAAAGTTTTAAGCGTTTTAAAAACTAAGGAAAAAACATGAAAAAATTTGCAATGGTGTTTCCAGGACAAGGCTCACAAGCAGTTGGTATGTTATCTGAGCTTGCAGAACAATATCCTGTTGTGCAACAAACTTTTAAGCAGGCTTCTGATGTATTAGGTTATGATTTATGGCAGTTAGTGCAAAACGGACCAGTAGAAGAATTAAATAAAACTTGGCAAACTCAACCTGCATTATTAGCAGCTTCTGTCGCGATTTACCGTGTTTGGCAACAACAATATCCAAACTTAAAGCCTACATTAATGGCAGGACATAGCCTGGGAGAATATTCTGCGTTAGTTTGTGCGGATGTGATTGATTTTGAAGATGCCATTAAATTAGTAGAATTACGTGGTAAATTAATGCAGCAAGCCGTACCAGAGGGCACAGGGGCAATGTATGCTATTATTGGACTAGATAATGAAGCAATTATTAAAGCATGCGCGGACTCAGAGCAAGGTGAAGTTGTTTCAGCTGTAAACTTTAATTCTCCTGGTCAAGTAGTTATTGCAGGTGCAAAAGCAGCTGTTGAGCGTGCTGCTGTGGCTTGTAAAGAAGCGGGTGCAAAACGTGCTCTTCCTTTAGCTGTTAGTGTGCCTTCTCATTGTGCATTGATGAAACCAGCAGCCGATCAATTAGCGGTTTCTTTAGATAATATTGCAATTAAAACACCAACGACACATGTAATGAATAATGTAGATGTTGCAACAGAAACAGAAAGTTCACTCATTCGAAATGCACTTGTTCGTCAACTTTATAATCCCGTTCGTTGGACTGAAACTGTTGAGACAATGGCAAATGAAGGCGTAGAAGTGTTGGTGGAAATCGGGCCAAATAAAGTATTGACTGGTTTAACAAAACGTATTGTTGCAGATTTACAGGCAATTGCAGTGAATGATATTGCATCATTAAATGCAGTTGAAGAAGTGTTGGCTTAATTCATAAAAGGGGATATTTAATGCAAGGTAAAATCGCGTTAGTAACAGGGGCAACTCGAGGTATTGGACGAGCAATAGCGGAAGAATTAGCAGAGAAAGGCGCATTCGTGATTGGTACTGCGACATCAGAGAAAGGGGCAGAAAGTATTTCTGCTTATTTAGGTGAAAAAGGGAAAGGATTAGTTTTAAATGTCTCGGATCCCACTTCAATTGACGCCACATTAGAGAAAATTAAAGCAGATTTTGGTGATATTGAGATATTAGTCAATAATGCAGGCATCACTCGTGATAACTTATTGATGAGAATGAAAGATGAAGAATGGTTTGACATTATGCAAACTAATTTAACATCAGTGTACTATTTATCAAAAGCGATGTTACGCTCAATGATGAAAAAACGCTTTGGGCGTATTATTACTATTGGCTCTGTTGTGGGCTCAATGGGAAATCCTGGGCAAACTAACTATTGTGCAGCAAAAGCAGGTCTAATTGGCTTCAGTAAAGCACTTGCAAAAGAAGTAGCTTCTCGTGGTATTACCGTGAATGTGGTTTCACCTGGATTTATTGCAACAGATATGACAGAAGTCTTAACAGATGAGCAAAAAGTGGGTATTTTATCACAAGTGCCAGCAGGTCGTCTGGGCGAGCCAAAAGATATTGCTAAAGCAGTTTCGTTTTTAGCTTCAGAAGATGCTAGCTATATTACAGGTACAACTTTACATGTGAATGGCGGGATGTATACCAACTAATTGTACAAATCAATTACTGATTTTAGGGGATAAAAGCGTAGCCAAAGGTTGAGGTTAATGTTAAAATCCTGATCGCAATGTAACTTGGTTACGCCACTTTAAGCGTAGATGAAGTAACGTAACTATAACTATGGGCCCATAGTTACGTTACTTACTTCATCTACGCTTAAAGTGGCGTAACCAAGTTACATTGCGATCAGGATTTTAACATTAACCTCAACCTTTGGCTACGCTTTTATCCCCTAAAATCAGTAATTGATTTTGTACAATTAGTTGGTATACATCCCGCCATTCACATGTAAAGTTGTACCTGTAATATAGCTAGCATCTTCTGAAGCTAAAAACGAAACTGCTTTAGCAATATCTTTTGGCTCGCCCAGACGACCTGCTGGCACTTGTGATAAAATACCCACTTTTGCTCATCTGTTAAGACTTCTGTCATATCTGTTGCAATAAATCCAGGTGAAACCACATTCACGGTAATACCACGAGAAGCTACTTCTTTTGCAAGTGCTTTTACTGAAGCCAATTAGACCTGCTTTTGCTGCACAATAGTTAGTTTGCCCAGGATTTCCCATTGAGCCCACAACAGAGCCAATAGTAATAATACGCCCAAAGCGTTTTTTTCATCATTGAGCGTAACATCGCTTTTGATAAATAGTACACTGATGTTAAATTAGTTTGCATAATGTCAAACCATTCTTCATCTTTCATTCTCATCAATAAGTTATCACGAGTGATGCCTGCATTATTGACTAATATCTCAATATCACCAAAATCTGCTTTAATTTTCTCTAATGTGGCGTCAATTGAAGTGGGATCCGAGACATTTAAAACTAATCCTTTCCCTTTTTCACCTAAAAATAAGCAGAAATACTTTCTGCCCCTTTCTCTGATGTCGCAGTACCAATCACGAATGCGCCTTTCTCTGCTAATTCTTCCGCTATTGCTCGTCCAATACCTCGAGTTGCCCCTGTTACTAACGCGATTTTACCTTGCATTAAATATCCCCTTTTATGAATTAAGCCAACACTTCTTCAACTGCATTTAATGATGCAATATCATTCACTGCAATTGCCTGTAAATCTGCAACAATACGTTTTGTTAAACCAGTCAATACTTTATTTTGGCCCGATTTCCACCAACACTTCTACGCCTTCATTTGCCATTGTCTCAACAGTTTCAGTCCAACGAACGGGATTATAAAGTTGACGAACAAGTGCATTTCGAATGAGTGAACTTTCTGTTTCTGTTGCAACATCTACATTATTCATTACATGTGTCGTTGGTGTTTTAATTGCAATATTATCTAAAGAAACCGCTAATTGATCGGCTTGCTGGTTTCATCAATGCACAATGAGAAGGCACACTAACAGCTAAAGGAAGAGCACGTTTTGCACCCGCTTCTTTACAAGCCACAGCAGCACGCTCAACAGCTGCTTTTGCACCTGCAATAACTACTTGACCAGGAGAATTAAAGTTTACAGCTGAAACAACTTCACCTTGCTCTGAGTCCGCGCATGCTTTAATAATTGCTTCATTATCTAGTCCAATAATAGCATACATTGCCCCTGTGCCCTCTGGTACGGCTTGCTGCATTAATTTACCACGTAATTCTACTAATTTAATGGCATCTTCAAAATCAATCACATCCGCACAAACTAACGCAGAATATTCTCCCAGGCTATGTCCTGCCATTAATGTAGGCTTTAAGTTTGGATATTGTTGTTGCCAAACACGGTAAATCGCGACAGAAGCTGCTAATAATGCAGGTTGAGTTTGCCAAGTTTTATTTAATTCTTCTACTGGTCCGTTTTGCACTAACTGCCATAAATCATAACCTAATACATCAGAAGCCTGCTAAAAGTTTGTTGCACAACAGGATATTGTTCTGCAAGCTCAGATAACATACCAACCTGCTTGTGAGCCTTGTCCTGGAAACACCATTGCAAATTTTTTCATGTTTTTTCCTTAGTTTTTAAAAACGCTTAAAACTTTTTTAAAATCGACCGCACTTTTATAAATGAACAATATTATTAAAACCTAACTAATGCCGATCCCCAAGTCAGACCACCACCAAAAGCCTCTAATAATAACATTTGCCCCCGTTGAATACGTCCATCACGCACCGCCTCATCCAATGCACTTGGAATACTGCCTGCAGAAGTATTGCCATGTCGATCTAATGTTACAACCACTTGTGACATATCCATTTCTAATTTTTTTGCTGTTGCCGCAATAATACGTAAATTAGCTTGATGTGGAACTAACCATCAATGTCTTTTTTTATCTAAATTATTTGCTTCAAGTGTTTCTTCTACTACATTTGCTAATTCACGTACAGCAATTTTAAAAAGTAGCATTACCTTGCATTTCTAATATGCTGGGTCACTTTCGACACCTCGTGCTTGATTAGCCAAAGTTAATACATCCGCATTTTCTCCTGTCGCATGCAAGTGAGTAGAGATAATACCAGCTTCCGTAGAACGCTCTAAAATAACAGCACCCGCTCCGTCACCCAAATAAAATAATCGTACCGCGATCTTCTGGATTTAAAGTACGAGAGAAAAAGATCAGCTCCAATGACAAGCGCTTTATTAACTTTTCCAGTACGAATAAACTGATCTGCAACTGTTAATGCATAGACAAACCCCGAACAAGCTGCTGCAACATCAAAGGCAATCGCATCTTTAATTTCAAGCATTTTTTGAATTTGACAAGCAGCACTTGGAAATGCATGAGTCGAGCTTGTAGTCGCAACAATAATCAAGTCAATTTCATTCACATCCATAGGCGACATATCTAAACATTTTTTTGCAGCTTCAAAGCCCATCGAAGCCACAGTTTCATGCTCCTCAGCAATACGACGCTCTTTAATACCTGTACGTTTCGGAAATCCATTCATCAGAGGTTTCCACCATTTTTTCTAGGTCTGCATTAGTACGGATATTTTTGGGTAAATAACTACCTGTTGATAAGATTTTACTGTACATAATAAATCTCGTTAAAAAATAATAGCGAAGTCGCTATATTAAATTAATAATCACTTGTTATTTTTATATGCTCAGATGACTCGTATTTTTCGAGACCAGCTAAAATTTTTGTGGGGATTTGTTGACGTACTTGAAGCGCAGCATCAGCAATGGCATAAGAAAAAGCATCAACATTTGCCCCACCATGACTTTTCACTACAACGGATGTTAATCCAATTAGAGATGCGCCATTATATTCATCTGGGTTAATTTGTTTTTAAACGCTGATAGCTATCTTTAAATAAATGGCGTAATAACCAAGAAAAAATCGGTTTCAGTAAACTATTCTTCGATTTACCTTTCAATAAGGCAATTACATTTTTAGCTGCGCCCTCAAGTGTTTTTAAGGCGACATTACCCGCAAATCCATCGCTTACAATAACATCTGCTTTTCCATTTAACAAAAAGTTACCTTCAATAAAACCAATATAATTAAGCGCAGTATCATTTTCTAACAAAACTGCTGCATCTCGAATGGATTTATGCCCTTTAATATCTTCACTACCAATATTGAGTAAAGCAATTCTTGGATAAACTAAATTTAAACTATTTTCAGCAAAAAATGCTGCCCATCAAGGCAAATTGGTATAAGTTTTCTGCATCACAGTCAATATTGGCGCCAAGATCAAGCATCACGCTTTTTTCACCGTCAACTGTCGGTATCACTGAAATTAATGCAGGTCGCTGAATCCCTTTAAGGGGCTGCAATAAAATTTTTGAAAGTCCCATTAGTGCGGCAGTATTACCTGCACTAACACATCCTTGCGCCTCACCTTTTTGTACAGCTTCGATAGCTAAACGCATAGATGTACCTTTACTGTTTCTTAAAGCATAAGAAATACCGTGCTCATTATCAATTTTTCTTGAGCAATGACAATTGTTAAACGTTGTTGAATCG
>NZ_UGTV01000018.1 GCF_900454865.1 Pasteurella canis
TGAAGATGATGTGGTGTTTTTCAACTGAGTCAGATTTTGCCGCCAATATTGAACTCGCCGAAGCGGTGGCTTTAGGTGAACGTGGTGCACCAACAGAAGCATTGCGTTTAGTCGATACGCCAAATGCAAAAACGATTGCCGAATTAGTTGAACAATTTTAATCAACCTATTGAGAAAACTGTGAAAACGTTAGTGGTACACGCGACTGAAGAAAGCGGTCACAAGTTAGTGGCGTTGTTAGTGCGCGGTGATCACGAGTTAAACGAAATTAAAGCGGAAAAAAGTCGATATTGTCGCTAGCCCGTTACAATTTGCAACAGACGAAGAAATCCGTAATGTAGTGGGGGCTGGTACGGGTTCTTTAGGCCCAATTAACTTACCAATGCCAATTGTGATTGATCGCACTGTTGCAAATATGGATAACTTCTCAGCGGGCGCGAATCAAGATGGTAAGCATTATTTTGGTATTAACTGGGAACGTGATTTACCAGTGCCACAAATTGCCGATTTACGTAATGTGGTGGAAGGCGATCCAAGTCCAGATGGTAAAGGTGTGTTACAGATCAAACGTGGTATTGAAGTGGGTCATATTTTCCAATTAGGAACGAAATATTCAGCAGCAATGAATGCCACAGTACAAGGCGAAGATGGGCGTCCACAAACCATGATCATGGGTTGCTATGGTATCGGTGTAACACGTGTCATTGCCGCAGCGATTGAACAACATCATGATGAACGTGGTATTATTTGGCCAGAAAATATTGCGCCGTTTAAAGTAGCTATTGTACCAATGAATATGCATAAATCTGAAAGCGTGCAACAATTTTCTGAAGAATTATACCGCACTTTAATGGCACAAGGTGTGGAGGTGATTTTCGATGATCGTAAAGAGCGTCCAGGTGTGATGTTTGCGGATATGGAATTGATCGGCGTGCCACATATGATTGTGATTGGTGAGAAAAATCTTGAGAAAGGCGAAATTGAATATAAAAATCGTCGTTCTGGCGAAAAAGAAATGATCGCTAAAGAACAATTACTTGATGTGTTAAAAGCAAAATTTAATCAATAAGTTGAATCACAGATAACAAAAAATGCGAGTTTATTACTCGCATTTTTTTATGTTGTAAATTTAAGGCTGAATTATTTTCTTGCCAAAGGTGGTACAAAAGTTAAACCTAAATCCCAAGGTTGTTCGATCCAAGTGTTTTGTGGAATATCAATGACATAATCATCCACTAATGGCGCACCTGCAGGTTTTGCGAATACAGTGACAAATCTTGCTTTTGGATACATTTCACGGATTGCACGCGCAGTATTGCCTGTATCAACTAAATCATCAACTACGATAAAACCGTCACCATCACCTTCTGCACGGTGTAACACTTTTAATTCACCCTGTTCTGAATGGTCGTGGTAACTCGCGATACAAACTGTTTCAACATGACGAATACCTAATTCACGTGCTAATACTGCGGCAGGAAATAATCCACCACGACTGACCGCGATAATCCCTTTCCATTGAGAGGCGGGGAGTAAACGCTCTGATAATTTACGTGCGTGCATTTGGAACATATCCCAAGTCACTACATATTTTTCACTCATAGACACACCTATTTAAAAACGGAGGAGCAATTTTGCTCGTAAAATAAAATTGCGTTAGGATAACCTGAAATAGCATTTTATGCTATAATTTTGCTGGTTTTTTTCGCAGTTTTATACATAAAATAATAACAAATCTCAAATTAGGAGGCGTTATGTCAGAGATCCAAACATTACAACCAAAATTACTGTGGAAATGGTTTAGTCAAATCTGTGCAATCCCACATCCATCTTATCAAGAAGAACAAATTGCTCAGTTCATTGTACATTGGGCAAAGGGAAAAGGCTTTTATGCTGAACGTGATGAAGTAGGTAATATTTTGATCCGTAAACCTGCAACCGCAGGTATGGAAGATCATGTGCCTGTAGCATTGCAAGCCCACTTGGATATGGTGCCACAAGCTAATGAAGGTACACAGCATGATTTTAAGAAAGATCCAATTCAACCTTATATTGATGGGGAATGGGTAAAAGCTCGTGGTACAACATTAGGTGCTGATAATGGAATTGGGATGGCATCTGCATTAGCAGTATTAGATTCTGAAGACTTGGTACACCCGCCTCTTGAAGTTTTATTAACGATGACTGAAGAAGCTGGTATGGAAGGGGCAATTGGCTTACGTCCAAACTGGCTACAAAGCGAAGTCATGGTTAATACCGATACAGAAGAGAATGGCGAAATTTACATTGGCTGTGCTGGTGGTGAAAACGCGAATATCTCATTAGAAATTGAACGTAAACTGAATACGTTTGAACATAGTTATCAATTGGTACTAAAAGGTTTATCTGGCGGTCACTCTGGTGGTGATATTCATACAGGACGAGCGAACGCAATTAAAGTACTTGCTCGTTTTTTAGCAAGACTGACTCAAGATGAACCTCAATTCCAATTTTCCTTAAGCGAGATTCGTGGCGGCTCTGTACGTAATGCTATTCCTCGTGAAGCTTTTGCTACATTAGTATTTAATGAAGGACTAGATACATTGAAAAATGCGGTTCAAGATTTTGAAAGTGTATTAAAACATGAGCTAGCAAAAGTAGAACCTAATCTAACATTTACACTACAATCTGTAGAAAAAGCGGATACAGTTTTCTCACAAAGTACAACACATAAAGCAATTCATTTATTGAATGTATTACCAAATGGTGTCATTCGTAATAGTGATGTGTTAGATAATGTAGTAGAGAGTTCATTAAGCATTGGTATATTGCGTACAGATGAGACTCATATTAAAGGAACAATTTTAATTCGTTCATTGATTCATAGTGGAAATCGTTATGTTGGTAGTTTATTGAAATCTTTAGTTTCTTTAGTCGGTGCTGAAGTTGAGTTTAATGGCTACTATCCAGGTTGGGAGCCACATAATGATGCGCCGATTGTGAACTTAACAGAGAGAATCTATGCGGACGTACTCGGGTATGCGCCAGTAGTTAAAGTGATTCATGCAGGTTTAGAATGTGGTCTTTTGAAGAAAATCTATCCAAATATAGATATGGTTTCTATTGGACCAACTATTCGTAATGCCCAATATTTGAACCTGCTGGAAAATGCACTTTTTCCATCAGGTGAATGGGCATTACGAATAGTTGGTCCAATAGAAACCATATCTATATTTGGATAGATTTTCTTCAAAAGACCACATTCTAACCTGCATGAATCACTTTAACTACTGGCGCATACCCGAGTACGTCCGCATAGATTCTCTCTGTTAAGTTCACAATCGGCGCATCATTATGTGGCTCCCAACCTGGATAGTAGCCATTAAACTCAACTTCAGCACCGACTAAAGAAACTAAAGATTTCAATAAACTACCAACATAACGATTTCCACTATGAATCAATGAACGAATTAAAATTGTTCCTTTAATATGAGTCTCATCTGTACGCAATATACCAATGCTTAATGAACTCTCTACTACATTATCTAACACATCACTATTACGAATGACACCATTTGGTAATACATTCAATAAATGAATTGCTTTATGTGTTGTACTTTGTGAGAAAACTGTATCCGCTTTTTCTACAGATTGTAGTGTAAATGTTAGATTAGGTTCTACTTTTGCTAGCTCATGTTTTAATACACTTTCAAAATCTTGAACCGCATTTTTCAATGTATCTAGTCCTTCATTAAATACTAATGTAGCAAAAGCTTCACGAGGAATAGCATTACGTACAGAGCCGCCACGAATCTCGCTTAAGGAAAATTGGAATTGAGGTTCATCTTGAGTCAGTCTTGCTAAAAAACGAGCAAGTACTTTAATTGCGTTCGCTCGTCCTGTATGAATATCACCACCAGAGTGACCGCCAGATAAACCTTTTAGTACCAATTGATAACTATGTTCAAACGTATTCAGTTTACGTTCAATTTCTAATGAGATATTCGCGTTTTCACCACCAGCACAGCCAATGTAAATTTCGCCATTCTCTTCTGTATCGGTATTAACCATGACTTCGCTTTGTAGCCAGTTTGGACGTAAGCCAATTGCCCCTTCCATACCAGCTTCTTCAGTCATCGTTAATAAAACTTCAAGAGGCGGGTGTACCAAGTCTTCAGAATCTAATACTGCTAATGCAGATGCCATCCCAATTCCATTATCAGCACCTAATGTTGTACCACGAGCTTTTACCCATTCCCCATCAATATAAGGTTGAATTGGATCTTTCTTAAAATCATGCTGTGTACCTTCATTAGCTTGTGGCACCATATCCAAGTGGGCTTGCAATGCTACAGGCACATGATCTTCCATACCTGCGGTTGCAGGTTTACGGATCAAAATATTACCTACTTCATCACGTTCAGCATAAAAGCCTTTTCCCTTTGCCCAATGTACAATGAACTGAGCAATTTGTTCTTCTTGATAAGATGGATGTGGGATTGCACAGATTTGACTAAACCATTTCCACAGTAATTTTGGTTGTAATGTTTGGATCTCTGACATAACGCCTCCTAATTTGAGATTTGTTATTATTTTATGTATAAAACTGCGAAAAAAACCAGCAAAATTATAGCATAAAATGCTATTTCAGGTTATCCTAACGCAATTTTATTTTAACGAGCAAAATTGCTCCTCCGTTTT
>NZ_UGTV01000005.1 GCF_900454865.1 Pasteurella canis
AATATCGGCTGCTGGAATAATCAATTCAGCCAGACTCACACTATAGTTAGGAATAAATACTAGCTTTAAGCGTCCTTTTAAGCGTTCATCCTTGTTGATTACATTTGCCACATCATTAATCAAATTGATTGTTTGTTTTGCTGCATAATAAGCAGAAGCTGCTTTACCCGCAAGAATAAACACTCGTGGTACCCAATCTTTTTCTGGGTTTTCAATCATCGCATTATAGCGAGCGATGATATGTAGCACATTTAAAATTTGACGTTTATATTCATGGATACGTTTCACTTGTACATCAAATAAAGCATTTGGACTAACCTCAATACCTAATTCATTTTTAATGTAATTTGCTAATCTAACTTTATTATTGTACTTAATTTTCGCCACTGATTTTTTCAATTCAGGATCTTGTACTTTTTCTTTTAACAACGTTAATTGACTCAGATCACGGCGCCATTCTTTACCTATATATTTATCAAATAATGCTGAGAGTTCTGGGTTAGCAACACCGATCCAGCGACGAGGTGTAATACATTCGTTACATTAGTAAAACGCTCTGGATAAATACGTGCAAAATCAGCAAAAGTCGACGTTACCATTAAGTCAGAATGAATCGCAGCTACACCGTTAACTTTATTTGAGCCGACAACCGATAACCAGCCCATACGAACTTTACGGTGATCCCCTTCTTCAATCAATGAAACACGACGGATGAAATCAGCATCAGTTGTCACATAAGTACGTACATATTCAAGGAAATAATCATTGATTTCGAAAATCATTTGTAAATGGCGTGGTAAAATCTGTGCCATCATTTCTACTGGCCACGTTTCCAACGCTTCAGACATTAACGTGTGGCAGGTATAAGAGAATACGCGACGAGTAATATCCCATGCTTTTTTCCACTCAAAACCTTCCTCGTCGATTAAAATTACCATTAATTCAGGAATCGCTAATGCAGGATGAGTATCATTTAAATGGATAGCGACTTTATCTGCAAAATTTTCCATCGTATTATGAATACGTTTATGGCGATAAATAATATCTTGTAATGAAGCGGAAACTAAGAAATATTCTTGGCGTAAACGTAACTCACGACCACTCCAAGTTGAGTCATCTGGATATAAAACACGAGTAATTTTTTACTTAATGTACGATCTTGTACCGCAGCAAAATAATCACCCTTATTAAAATCGGCTAAATCAAAACGATCACCAGCATAAGCGCCCCATAAACGTAATGTAGCAGCAGAATCATTAGCATAACCAGGAATGATCTGATCATAAGCTAATGCCACAACTTCTTCTTTACTCGTCCAAATGCATTTTTTACCTTCAAAATGAATGCCTCCGCCAAAACGAATAGTATGGCGTTTTGAAGGACGAATAAATTCCCATGGCGCACCTTTATCTAACCAAGCATCAGGTTTTTCACTTGATGACCATCTTCAATTTCTTTGCTTGAACATGCCATACTCATAGCGAATACCATAGCCCACACCAGGTAATGCTAATGTAGCAATTGAGTCCATAAAACAAGCTGCTAAACGACCTAATCCACCATTACCTAATCCTGGATCGACTTCTTTTTCTAAAACGTCTTCAAGGTTCACATTAAGTTCAGATAACGCTTGTTTAGCAATATCGTAGACACCTTCTGCAAGCATTGCATTAGACAATGTACGACCAATTAAGAATTCCATTGATAAGTAGTAAACTCGACGTGTTTCTTCACTTCTCGCTTGACGAGCAGTTGTTATCCAACCCTCAGTTACAAAATCACGTACAGCATATAATGTTGCATTAAGCCAATCACGCTGACTAGCTTCTTTTGGTGAGCGGCCAATTAAAAAAATAAGTTTCGATACAATGGTTTTTTTCAAAGACTCTACTGTAATCTCTGGACGATTATATAAAAACGGAGAGTCGAAGTTATCCATGATCATAGTTATATTACACTCCTAAATGATTTAAAAAACGTTGCAATTTAGTCATTTTTGCACAAAAATGCAACAGTTTTTTTGTTAAAAATCTTAATAAATAAAATTAATACTTAATAGCTCGATAAAATACGTTGGTATAAGTGTTGGTAACCTTTCGCCGAAATTTGCCAACTAAAATCTTGTTCCATCGCAATAGTTCTGACACTAAACCATAAACGCTGCTTCTGCCATAATGCAAATGCATTTACGAGAGCATGACGAAGAGATTCGCCATTTGCATGCTCAAAAACAAAACCTGTTGCAACACGTGTTTTAATATTTTCAGCATTTGAATCAACAACAGTATCAGCAAGCCCTCCTGTGGAGCGTACTAGTGGTAAAGTACCATATTTCAAGCCATATAATTGTGTTAAGCCACAAGGTTCAAAACGGCTTGGCACCAAAATTACATCGCCACCTGCCACCATTAAATGTGAGAGTGCCTCATCATAACCAATCTTCACAGCAATATTCTGTGGATATTGCTCAGCTAAATATTTAATACCTGCTTCTAAATGAGGTGATCCAGAACCAAGTAATGCAAGTTGCCCACCTTGTTTTACAATTTCATCTGCGCTTTCAATCAATAAGTCCACACCTTTTTGTTCGGTTAAGCGTGTAACCATAACAAATAATAAAGCTTCGGGATCTTGCGGCAAATTAAAATATGCTTGTAACGCCTCTTTATTTTTGCGTTTGCCCGTCATAGCTTTTAATTTATAGTGATGTTCAATATAACTATCATTGTTAGGATGCCAAATTTGTTCATCAACGCCATTGAGAATACCCACTAAACGTCCTTGCTGTGCCAATGTATTCAATAAACCTTGTAAACCATAAGCAAACTCAGGGGTTGTAATTTCTTGAGCATAAGTCGGACTGACTGCTGTCACGGCATCAGAATAATATAATCCTGCTTTTAAATAAGAAATTTGCCCGTATAGTTCTAAACCATCAACATGGAACATACTCGCAGGTAACCCTATTTCAAATAGATGATGATAAGAAAATTGCCCCTGATAAGCTAAATTATGAATAGTAAAAACGGATTTTGCAGGACGTCCTTTATTAAATAAATAAGCACTACTTAAGCCCGCATGCCAATCATGAGCGTGTACCACTTCGGCACGCCACCAACTGTCTAGCCCCGTAGCTAATTCAGCCGCAACCCAACCTAATAATGCAAAACGTTTATAATTATCAGCATAATCGTTATACCATTGATCATGATACGGATTGCCTTCTCGTTGATATAAATGTGGCGCATCAATTAAGTAGACCCCACCCCTTTATATTCGCCATAACGTAAAACGATATGCCCCGCAAAGTTATCAAATTCACTGACAACTACAGTATCTGGAATCCCTGCTATAATAGCTGGATAAGCTGGTAGTACAATGCGAGCATCAATACCAATCTCTTTTTGTGCAAAAGGCAATGCACCCATCACATCAGCTAACCCACCTGTTTTCAATAAAGGATATAATTCCGAGCAAGCATGTAGTACTTTCATTTTGTTACCTTTAAAGTGTCAAATATGTACAAACTATTGGTCGTTTGTATTTCAATATAAAAGGGCGAACACATAGGTCCGCCCTACGTTTATTTAATTCATAATTTGAATCGGTAAAACGTCTCCAAAACTGACCGCACTTTAATCTAAGTGGGATTCTGAAATAACTTTTTCACCGTTCAACTTTTTTAGCATCGATGCGTAACTAATACAACACCACCAGAACTTACTCTAAAGCGTTGGCGATCAAGTTCAAGATTAACACCGATTTCCATCCCATCTGGGATCACAGAATGGCGATCAATAATACAACGTTTCAATTTACAGTTTTTACCAATTGTGACTTGTGGTAAAACAACACAGTGATCAATTTCTGAATCTTCATCAATTTTAATACGATCAAAAAGAACCGAATACTAATAGAGCATCCGTAATAACACACCCACCTGAAATTAGTGAATTATCTACTGGGCGTGATTTTCTATTAGTTCTATCGTATTAAAATTGATGAAGATTCAGAAATTGATCCACTGTGTTGTTTTACCACAAGTCACAATTGGTAAAAACTGTAAATTGAAACGTTGTATTATTGATCGCCATTCTGTGATCCCAGATGGGATGGAAATCGGTGTTAATCTTGAACTTGATCGCCAACGCTTTAGAGTAAGTTCTGGTGGTGTTGTATTAGTTACGCCATCGATGCTAAAAAAGTTGAACGGTGAAAAAGTTATTTCAGAATCCCACTTAGATTAAAGTGCGGTCAGTTTTGGAGACGTTTTACCGATTCAAATTATGAATTAAATAAACGTAGGGCGGACCTATGTGTTCGCCCTTTTATATTGAAATACAAACGACCAATAGTTTGTACATATTTGACACTTTAAAGGTAACAAAATGAAAGTACTACATGCTTGCTCGGAATTATATCCTTTATTGAAAACAGGTGGGTTAGCTGATGTGATGGGTGCATTGCCTTTTGCACAAAAAGAGATTGGTATTGATGCTCGCATTGTACTACCAGCTTATCCAGCTATTATAGCAGGGATTCCAGATACTGTAGTTGTCAGTGAATTTGATAACTTTGCGGGGCATATCGTTTTACGTTATGGCGAATATAAAGGGGTGGGGGTCTACTTAATTGATGCGCCACATTTATATCAACGAGAAGGCAATCCGTATCATGATCAATGGTATAACGATTATGCTGATAATTATAAACGTTTTGCATTATTAGGTTGGGTTGCGGCTGAATTAGCTACGGGGCTAGACAGTTGGTGGCGTGCCGAAGTGGTACACGCTCATGATTGGCATGCGGGCTTAAGTAGTGCTTATTTATTTAATAAAGGACGTCCTGCAAAATCCGTTTTTACTATTCATAATTTAGCTTATCAGGGGCAATTTTCTTATCATCATCTATTTGAAATAGGGTTACCTGCGAGTATGTTCCATGTTGATGGTTTAGAACTATACGGGCAAATTTCTTATTTAAAAGCAGGATTATATTATTCTGATGCCGTGACAGCAGTCAGTCCGACTTATGCTCAAGAAATTACAACCCCTGAGTTTGCTTATGGTTTACAAGGTTTATTGAATACATTGGCACAGCAAGGACGTTTAGTGGGTATTCTCAATGGCGTTGATGAACAAATTTGGCATCCTAACAATGATAGTTATATTGAACATCACTATAAATTAAAAGCTATGACGGGCAAACGCAAAAATAAAGAGGCGTTACAAGCATATTTTAATTTGCCGCAAGATCCCGAAGCTTTATTATTTGTTATGGTTACACGCTTAACCGAACAAAAAGGTGTGGACTTATTGATTGAAAGCGCAGATGAAATTGTAAAACAAGGTGGGCAACTTGCATTACTTGGTTCTGGATCACCTCATTTAGAAGCAGGTATTAAATATTTAGCTGAGCAATATCCACAGAATATTGCTGTGAAGATTGGTTATGATGAGGCACTCTCACATTTAATGGTGGCAGGTGGCGATGTAATTTTGGTGCCAAGCCGTTTTGAACCTTGTGGCTTAACACAATTATATGGCTTGAAATATGGTACTTTACCACTAGTACGCTCCACAGGAGGGCTTGCTGATACTGTTGTTGATTCAAATGCTGAAAATATTAAAACACGTGTTGCAACAGGTTTTGTTTTTGAGCATGCAAATGGCGAATCTCTTCGTCATGCTCTCGTAAATGCATTTGCATTATGGCAGAAGCAGCGTTTATGGTTTAGTGTCAGAACTATTGCGATGGAACAAGATTTTAGTTGGCAAATTTCGGCGAAAGGTTACCAACACTTATACCAACGTATTTTATCGAGCTATTAAGTATTAATTTTATTTATTAAGATTTTTAACAAAAAAACTGTTGCATTTTTGTGCAAAAATGACTAAATTGCAACGTTTTTTAAATCATTTAGGAGTGTAATATAACTATGATCATGGATAACTTCGACTCTCCGTTTTTATATAATCGTCCAGAGATTACAGTAGAGTCTTTGAAAAAAACCATTGTATCGAAACTTATTTTTTTAATTGGCCGCTCACCAAAAGAAGCTAGTCAGCGTGATTGGCTTAATGCAACATTATATGCTGTACGTGATTTTGTAACTGAGGGTTGGATAACAACTGCTCGTCAAGCGAGAAGTGAAGAAACACGTCGAGTTTACTACTTATCAATGGAATTCTTAATTGGTCGTACATTGTCTAATGCAATGCTTGCAGAAGGTGTCTACGATATTGCTAAACAAGCGTTATCTGAACTTAATGTGAACCTTGAAGACGTTTTAGAAAAAGAAGTCGATCCAGGATTAGGTAATGGTGGATTAGGTCGTTTAGCAGCTTGTTTTATGGACTCAATTGCTACATTAGCATTACCTGGTGTGGGCTATGGTATTCGCTATGAGTATGGCATGTTCAAGCAAGAAATTGAAGATGGTCATCAAGTTGAAAAACCTGATGCTTGGTTAGATAAAGGTGCGCCATGGGAATTTATTCGTCCTTCAAAACGCCATACTATTCGTTTTGGCGGAGGCATTCATTTTGAAGGTAAAAAATGCATTTGGACGAGTAAAGAAGAAGTTGTGGCATTAGCTTATGATCAGATCATTCCTGGTTATGCTAATGATTCTGCTGCTACATTACGTTTATGGGGCGCTTATGCTGGTGATCGTTTTGATTTAGCCGATTTTAATAAGGGTGATTATTTTGCTGCGGTACAAGATCGTACATTAAGTAAAAATATTACTCGTGTTTTATATCCAGATGACTCAACTTGGAGTGGTCGTGAGTTACGTTTACGCCAAGAATATTTCTTAGTTTCCGCTTCATTACAAGATATTATTTATCGCCATAAACGTATTCATAATACGATGGAAAATTTTGCAGATAAAGTCGCTATCCATTTAAATGATACTCATCCTGCATTAGCGATTCCTGAATTAATGGTAATTTTAATCGACGAGGAAGGTTTTGAGTGGAAAAAAGCATGGGATATTACTCGTCGCGTATTCTCTTATACCTGCCACACGTTAATGTCTGAAGCGTTGGAAACGTGGCCAGTAGAAATGATGGCACAGATTTTACCACGCCATTTACAAATGATTTTCGAAATCAATGATTATTTCCTTGAATATGTACGTACTTATGTGACAACTGATGCTGATTTCATCCGTCGTGTTTCATTGATTGAAGAAGGGGATCACCGTAAAGTTCGTATGGGCTGGTTATCGGTTGTCGGCTCAAATAAAGTTAACGGTGTAGCTGCGATTCATTCTGACTTAATGGTAACGTCGACTTTTGCTGATTTTGCACGTATTTATCCAGAGCGTTTTACTAATGTAACGAATGGTATTACACCTCGTCGCTGGATCGGTGTTGCTAACCAGAACTCTCAGCATTATTTGATAAATATATAGGTAAAGAATGGCGCCGTGATCTGAGTCAATTAACGTTGTTAAAAGAAAAAGTACAAGATCCTGAATTGAAAAAATCAGTGGCGAAAATTAAGTACAATAATAAAGTTAGATTAGCAAATTACATTAAAAATGAATTAGGTATTGAGGTTAGTCCAAATGCTTTATTTGATGTACAAGTGAAACGTATCCATGAATATAAACGTCAAATTTTAAATGTGCTACATATCATCGCTCGCTATAATGCGATGATTGAAAACCCAGAAAAAGATTGGGTACCACGAGTGTTTATTCTTGCGGGTAAAGCAGCTTCTGCTTATTATGCAGCAAAA
>NZ_UGTV01000003.1 GCF_900454865.1 Pasteurella canis
GTGTCTTAGCAACTTGACTTCCAATCGCTCCTAGCCCAATAATAAGCACTTTTTTATCGTTAGATTTGGATGAAACGCACCTCGTCCGAAAAAATAATGATAGGATGAATTTTTGAAATAACCCAGTTTTTTTCTTATCGCAAAGTTCATATATTCCTTGCGTATTTTTGAAAAATTGGTCTTTCAAATCAATCATCGCAACTTGCCAGTGGATGTTTTGATTTTTTGTATTATATCCAATAAAAATAGGTATATATTTTTGTTGAATAGAAAAAGTAATTTTCCAAATCTCACTTAACATTTCTTGGTTAAATAAGGATTTAAATTCTTGCCAATTTGAAAATGAAAATCTATCATAATTTGATGGTCTTTTACCAATAAAGACATAAATCCCTGATAAATCATTTTCCTTGTTTGAGTAAAACGATGACCATTGGCAATTTCTTTGGGTAATATTATGCGTAAAAGATTGCACTAAATAATGGTACATATCCTTATCTTTATATTTTGATTTTGTTAAGAAAGTGTTGGTAACAATACCAATCTCATTTTGAGAAAATGATTCATCAATCTGTAAATTGAAAAGAAAAATATGTCTCTTTATAAGTACAATTTTCTGTGATTAGATGTTCATAATGCTCATCTTTTTCTTGGTTAATAACATATTTAACAATCCATTGTTTAATCGCTTGAAAATCCTGCTGTAATTTTTTGTGAAAAGTAATGCAATGTTGATTATGAAAACAAATTGCATTGTTCAACATTACATGGCTAAATTGTTTATACTCATCATCTTTTAGATAAAAGCCAATGGACTCACTATCACTGATTTTTAATGGGTAGGCTTGATCAATGATAATATTAAAATCAATAGGTTTATCTAATTCTTCAAAATCAAAAGTAATGTCAAAACTTACCTGCTCTTGTGAAAAGTGAAGGGCAGATAAATTTTGAATGTATGGAATGGATTGAATAGCTTGCTCTAATTCAATTTGCGAAAATTTCATATCAACCAAATCTTTGTGAAACTGGCGGTGTTGAAATTAAAACTGAACTTTTAAGACCATAAGCCTTATTCTCATCTTTATTATCTTCGGCCAAATTTTTCATTTAATGGGAGATAAAACTCTATTTGCTTCTCATTTGATTCAATTTGTTCCAACATAGATTTTAATCTGAAAACCAACATATTTTTCTCAATATCATCTAGCGATAATGCCAAATCGTTATTGCTGTTGCCAGGGTCTTTGAGTGTAAAATTTCGCTTTGAATATTATCAATAATATAATTTAGAACAGTTTTAAATTGTTCCCATAAGTTACCCTGTGGAGATGATTTTTCATAAGCCTTAATTACCAATAGTTCAATAAAAAAAGACTTGTATTTATATTGATGACAAGCTTTCCATATTTTTTAGCAAGCGAATAACTTTTCTTTCATTTTCTTTGGCTTTAATGTGTTCAATTTGAGCATGAATATTGGTTTTAAGATATCCATCACTTTGTGTTTTATGTAATTTAAGTTTTTTTCTACTGGAAATGAATCTTGACTTGTCTCTCTTGCAGGGACAACATCAATATTAATTTCATCTTCTTCATCAAAAGTCAAACCAATCGAAACACCTTGTTTTTTAATGGTCGTTTCATGCTGATATTTTTCAGTTAATTTTTCAAAAACATCTTCAAACATGTCTTCTAATGTTGAAAAAACATTGCGTTTAAATGGTACAACCAAATCCAAATCAAATTTGGTATTGATGGCGGTATGTTTTTTTATAACGAGCCAGAATTAAATGGCTCATAAATTTTACTACCATATTGTTCATTTAAAAATTGCTTAATCTCATCTCGTTTGGTGCGATATGTGTTAATCAACTCTTCAATATGTTTCATCCTGTAACTTTCTAGCACAGAGTTCAAGTAATCACTTTTATAGTTAGCCATAGTTAATCTCCATAAAATTTTCAGTACATAATAGATTATTTTGGGTTTTAATAAGCCCAAAATCGTTTTGCTTTTACTATATTGAGTCATGCTACAGGATTTCAAGCCTTAACAGATAGTAAAGATGCTTCTGATTAAAATATAAGGTGCTGTGCTAGATAACGACTAAAACTCGATTTGGGTTAAGATAGTCAAATAATAAATTTGTCGTCGCCAACTATTCAAGGCTGATTGCTAACTCGCATCATTTTACCACACTTGGGTAACACTGTGTTTTCCATCTAATACCATTTCAACACATTGCTTTTTATATTCAGGGGTAAACAATTTACCCATTTTGCAATTATCCATTTTGAGAAAGTTTATCAAAAAGAGTCTTGGTTTGTTGAAATTGGTTAGACCATTACTGTAAAAAAAGAGAACCCTTATCAATAAAGGATTCTCCATCTTTAATATAGATTTTATTTTACATTTTTAATTTATATGGAATTCAGAATGGAATATTATCTTCTTCAAAGCCCATGTCCATTGGTGGCTCACTTTGTGGTGCAGACTGTTGTGGACGGTTAGATTGTGAGCTAAAGTTATTACCATAGCTGCCACTAGTCGGCGAATTGTATTGTGGCGCAGAGGCTTGAGGTGCGTAACCACCTGCTTGTGGTCGATTCATTGCGGCTGTCTAGCATTTGGTAGTACATCGCCTTGAATCTCTGTTGTGTAGCGATCTTGACCATTTTGATCTTGCCATTTACGTGTTCTTAAAGCGCCCTTCTACATACACTTAGAGCCTTTACGTAAATACTCTCCAGCCACTTCAGCTTGGACGACGATAGAATACGATGCGATGCCATTCTGTGATTTCACGGCGTTCGTTAGTATTTTTATCAATCCAGCTTTCGCTTGTTGCAACGCTAATATTCGCTACGGCGTCCGCCATTTGGCATTGTGCGAATTTCAGGATCATTTCCTAAATTGCCCACAATGATTACTTTATTTACTCCAGCCATATAATCCTCTTTCTCATTTTGAATTGGGGTGAAAATTCTTATTATTTTGCCCTAAAATCACAAAAAAATCTATGCTTAAACAAGTTTAACTGGATATTTGCACAGTTATTTGAGAATGTGCGATAATGATCGCAATTTGAACACTTTCTAATGGCTTTTTGTATTTATGGATAAAATTGAAGTACGTGGGGCGAGAACCCATAATTTAAAAATATAAACTTAACAATTCCACGTGATTAAATTAATTGTATCACAGGGCTTTCAGGCTCAGGAAAGTCTTCTTTAGCATTTGATACTTTATATGCGGAAGGACAACGTCGTTATGTAGAGTCACTCTCTGCTTATGCGCGCCAATTTTTATCTTTAATGGAAAAGCCCGATGTGGATCACATTGAAGGTCTGTCTCCAGCTATTTCAATGAGCAAAAATCTACTTCTCATAATCCGCGCTCTACTGTAGGGACAGTCACTGAAATCCATGATTATTTACGTTTGTTATTTGCAAGAGTTGGTGAGCCACGATGTCCAACACATCAAGTGGCGTTAACGGCACAAACGATTAGCCAAATGGTTGATAATGTGTTGAGTTTACCAGAAGACAGTCGAATGATGCTGCTTGCACCTGTAGTGAAAGAGCGTAAAGGTGAGCATATCAAGTTGCTTGAGCAAATTGCGTCACAAGGCTATATTCGTGCTCGAATCGATGGTGAGATTTGTGATTTTCCGATGCACCTAAATTAGAATTACATAAAAAACATACTATTGAGGTCGTGGTAGATCGCTTTAAAGTGCGTGCTGATTTATCTACAAGGTTGGCAGAATCTTTTGAAACGGCGTTGGAATTATCTGGTGGTACAGCTGTAGTGGCTTCAATGGATGATGATAATGCAGAGGAATTAGTATTTTCAGCAAATTTTGCTTGCCCACACTGTGGTTATTCTGTACCTGAATTGGAGCCTCGTTTATTTTCTTTTAACAATCCTGCTGGTGCCTGTCCCACTTGTGATGGTTTAGGTGTACAACAATATTTTGATGAAAATAGGATTGTACAAAATCCAAGTATTTCTTTGGCGAGTGGGGCCGTAAAAGGCTGGGATCGTCGTAATTTTTATTATTACCAAATGCTGACTTCGTTAGCAAAACATTATGATTTTGATATTGAGCTGCCGTTTGAGCAGCTTCCTAAAAAAATCAAAAATATTATTTTACATGGATCTGGTAAAGAGGAAATTGAATTTCAGTATATGAATGATCGTGGTGATGTTGTAGTCAGACACCATGCGTTTGAGGGCATTTTGAATAATATGTCACGCCGTTATAAAGAGACAGAGTCAATGTCGGTGCGTGAGGAATTAGCTAAAAATATTAGTACTTGCCCTTGCCATGATTGTAGTGGTTCTCGATTACGTCAAGAAGCCCGTCATGTGTATATTGGTAGTACAAATTTACCAGATGTAGCAGAAAAAAGTATTGGGGAAACATTACGTTTTTTCAATGAAATGAGTTTAAACTGGGCAAAATTTCTCACCATTCGATTGTTTCGCTAGCCCAAAGACGGGCTTCTTGACGTCGAGAACCACTACAATCATGGCAAGGGCAAGTACTAATATTTTTAGCTAATTCCTCACGCACCGACATTGACTCTGTCTCTTTATAACGGCGTGACATATTATTCAAAATGCCCTCAAACGCATGGTGTCTGACTACAACATCACCACGATCATTCATATACTGAAATTCAATTTCCTCTTTACCAGATCCATGTAAAATAATATTTTTGATTTTTTAGGAAGCTGCTCAAACGGCAGCTCAATATCAAAATCATAATGTTTTGCTAACGAAGTCAGCATTTGGTAATAATAAAAATTACGACGATCCCAGCCTTTTACGGCCCCACTCGCCAAAGAAATACTTGGATTTTGTACAATCCTATTTTCATCAAAATATTGTTGTACACCTAAACCATCACAAGTGGGACAGGCACCAGCAGGATTGTTAAAAAGAAAAACGAGGCTCCAATTCAGGTACAGAATAACCACAGTGTGGGCAAGCAAAATTTGCTGAAAATACTAATTCCTCTGCATTATCATCATCCATTGAAGCCACTACAGCTGTACCACCAGATAATTCCAACGCCGTTTCAAAAGATTCTGCCAACCTTGTAGATAAATCAGCACGCACTTTAAAGCGATCTACCACGACCTCAATAGTATGTTTTTTATGTAATTCTAATTTAGGTGCATCGGATAAATCACAAATCTCACCATCGATTCGAGCACGAATATAGCCTTGTGACGCAATTTGCTCAAGCAACTTGATATGCTCACCTTTACGCTCTTTCACTACAGGTGCAAGCAGCATCATTCGACTGTCTTCTGGTAAACTCAACACATTATCAACCATTTGGCTAATCGTTTGTGCCGTTAACGCCACTTGATGTGTTGGACATCGTGGCTCACCAACTCTTGCAAATAACAAACGTAAATAATCATGGATTTCAGTGACTGTCCCTACAGTAGAGCGCGGATTATGAGAAGTAGATTTTTTGCTCAATTGAATAAGCTGGAGACAGACCTTCAATGTGATCCACATCGGGCTTTTCCATTAAAGATAAAAATTGGCGCGCATAAGCAGAGAGTGACTCTACATAACGACGTTGTCCTTCCGCATATAAAGTATCAAATGCTAAAGAAGACTTTCCTGAGCCTGAAAGCCCTGTGATTACAATTAATTTATCACGTGGAATTGTTAAGTTTATATTTTTAAATTATGGGTTCTCGCCCCACGTACTTCAATTTTATCCATAAATACAAAAAGCCATTAGAAAGTGTTCAAATTGCGATCATTATCGCACATTCTCAAATAACTGTGCAAATATCCAGTTAAACTTGTTTTAAGCATAGATTTTTTTGTGATTTTAGGGCAAAATAAATAAGAATTTTCACCCCAATTCAAAATGAGAAAGAGGATTATATGGCTGGAGTAAATAAAGTAATCATTGTGGGCAATTTAGGAAATGATCCTGAAATTCGCACAATGCCAAATGGCGACGCCGTAGCGAATATTAGCGTTGCAACAAGCGAAAGCTGGATTGATAAAAAATACTAACGAACGCCGTGAAATCACAGAATGGCATCGCATCGTATTCTATCGTCGTCAAGCTGAAGTGGCTGGAGAGTATTTACGTAAAGGCTCTAAAAGTGTATGTAGAAGGGCGCTTAAGAACACGTAAATGGCAAGATCAAAATGGTCAAGATCGCTACACAACAGAGATTCAAGGCGATGTACTACAAATGCTAGACAGCCGCAATGATCGACCACAAGCAGGTGGTTACGCACCTCAAGCCTCTGCGCCACAATACAATTCGCCGACTAGTGGCAGCTATGGTAATAACTTTAGCTCACAATCTAACCGTCCACAACAGTCTGCACCACAAAGTGAGCCACCAATGGACATGGGCTTTGAAGAAGATAATATTCCATTCTGAATTCCATATAAATTAAAAATGTAAAATAAAATCTATATAAAGATGGAGAATCCTTTATTGATAAGGGTTCTCTTTTTTTACAGTAATGGTCTAACCAATTTCAACAAACCAAAGACTCTTTTTGATAAACTTTCTCAAAATGGATAATTGCAAAATGGGTAAATTGTTTACCCCTGAATATAAAAAGCAATGTGTTGAAATGGTATTAGATGGAAAACACAGTGTTACCCAAGTGTGTAAAATGATGCGAGTTAGCCAATCAGCCTTGAATAGTTGGCGACGACAAATTTATTATTTGACTATCTTAACCCAAATCGAGTTTTAGTCGTTATCTAGCACAGCACCTTATATTTTAATCAGAAGCATCTTTACTATCTGTTAAGGCTTGAAATCCTGTAGCATGACTCAATATAGTAAAAGCAAACGATTTTGGGCTTATTAAAACCCAAAATAATCTATTATGTACTGAAAATTTTATGGAGATTAACTATGGCTAACTATAAAAGTGATTACTTGAACTCTGTGCTAGAAAGTTACAGGATGAAACATATTGAAGAGTTGATTAACACATATCGCACCAAACGAGATGAGATTAAGCAATTTTTAAATGAACAATATGGTAGTAAAATTTATGAGCCATTTAATTCTGGCTCGTATAAAAAACATACCGCCATCAATACCAAATTTGATTTGGATTTGGTTGTACCATTTAAACGCAATGTTTTTTCAACATTAGAAGACATGTTTGAAGATGTTTTTGAAAAATTAACTGAAAAATATCAGCATGAAACGACCATTAAAAAACAAGGTGTTTCGATTGGTTTGACTTTTGATGAAGAAGATGAAATTAATATTGATGTTGTCCCTGCAAGAGAGACAAGTCAAGATTCATTTCCAGTAGAAAAAAACTTAAATTTACATAAAACACAAAGTGATGGATATCTTAAAACCAATATTCATGCTCAAATTGAACACATTAAAGCCAAAGAAAATGAAAGAAAAGTTATTCGCTTGCTAAAAATATGGAAAGCTTGTCATCAATATAAATACAAGTCTTTTTTTATTGAACTATTGGTAATTAAGGCTTATGAAAAATCATCTCCACAGGGTAACTTATGGGAACAATTTAAAACTGTTCTAAATTATATTATTGATAATATTCAAAGCGAAAATTTTACACTCAAAGACCCTGGCAACAGCAATAACGATTTGGCATTATCGCTAGATGATATTGAGAAAAATATGTTGGTTTTCAGATTAAAATCTATGTTGGAACAAATTGAATCAAATGAGAAGCAAATAGAGTTTTATCTCCCATTAAATGAAAAATTTGCCGAAGATAATAAAGATGAGAATAAGGCTTATGGTCTTAAAAGTTCAGTTTTAATTTCAACACCGCCAGTTTCACAAAGATTTGGTTGATATGAAATTTTCGCAAATTGAATTAGAGCAAGCTATTCAATCCATTCCATACATTCAAAATTTATCTGCCCTTCACTTTTCACAAGAGCAGGTAAGTTTTGACATTACTTTTGATTTTGAAGAATTAGATAAACCTATTGATTTTAATATTATCATTGATCAAGCCTACCCATTAAAAATCAGTGATAGTGAGTCCATTGGCTTTTATCTAAAAGATGATGAGTATAAACAATTTAGCCATGTAATGTTGAACAATGCAATTTGTTTTCATAATCAACATTGCATTACTTTTCACAAAAAATTACAGCAGGATTTTCAAGCGATTAAACAATGGATTGTTAAATATGTTATTAACCAAGAAAAAGATGAGCATTATGAACATCTAATCACAGAAAATTGTACTTATAAAGAGACATATTTTTCTTTTCAATTTACAGATGTTGATGAATCATTTTCTCAAAATGAGATTGGTATTGTTACCAACACTTTCTTAACAAAATCAAA
>NZ_UGTV01000016.1 GCF_900454865.1 Pasteurella canis
ATGTCTAAATCAGTAAATGCAATATCCAATGATTTAAGAGATCAATTAAGACTAAAAGGAAATAATGAATGCATCATGCTAAGTTGGCCTGATTTCTATAAAGTATGCGGAAGAGAAAGACTGGCAGATGTGGTTACTGAGAACATAAAAAAAGCTCTACAAAAAGAAGAAATCCACATAATTTATGGCAATAACGTAATTTTAGTAAGAGATTTTCCTTGGAAATTAATATCAATCAACTAAATCAAAAACGATGACTTTTGGGTGTTGTTAGACAAAAATCACCAATTCTAAATTGGTGATTTTTAGTTTTCTTGGAATTGCATGCTTATTCAATAAAAGTGCGTGGAGTGGTTTAACATAATCGCACTTTATGCGAAGGTTCATGCATAGGTATGCAAAAACCAAAAAAAATACTGAAAAAAAACCGCCTTTTAAGGCGGTTTTTTATAAATCTTTGAGTTCGAATGGCGTATTGACCTTATAGTAGCTTTATAGTTTAAAATGGTACCACAACATTGTTTAAGTGGAGTCGTATCATGAGCAAATCCTGTGGTGGCGCCTGTGGCGGTGATGCAACGTCCGCAGCGGATATCGATATACAGGCCTCCTCCGAGGCGCTAGGGAGATGGGTCAGTGTTTATGCCGTACCGAAGATGGACTGTCCATCAGAAGAACGAATGATTCGCCTAGCCCTGAACGGTTTTGAGGAGATTCGGGCGCTGTCCTTCGACTTGTCGAACCGCCGGCTGAAGGTCGTGCATGACGGCGAGGTCGAGCCCGTCACCTCGAAACTGAAGACCTTGGGGCTAGGCGCCTCGCTTCAGGAAACCGTCGCTGCAAATCCAGAGACCATCAAGGCCGCCGAGTTTTCGGCAGCTTCTGCTAAGCAAGAATCCGGGACCCTGCGCTGGTTGCTCGGCATCAATGCACTTCTGTTCGTGGTGGAAATGACTGCCGGTCTGATCGCCCAGTCCACTGGCCTGATTGGAGAATCCCTGGACAATTTTTCCGATGCGGCGGTGTACGGGCTTGCCCTTTATGCGGTTGGACATAGCGTGAAAATGCAGGTACGTGCCGCGCATCTTGCTGGTGTACTGCAACTGATCTTGGCTGTGGGCGTGCTCGTAGAGGTGGTGAGACGCTTTGTATTCGGTAGTGAGCCTGAATCGCTGGTGATGATGGCTATCGCATTCGTCGCATTGATTGCCAATACCAGTTGTCTGCTGCTCATATCCAAACATCGGGAAGGCGGGGCGCACATGAAGGCAAGCTGGATATTCTCGGCCAACGACGTGGTGATCAACCTGGGGGGCATCACCGCCGGCGCCCTGGTCGCGTGGACCGGTTCCAATTATCCAGATCTGATTATCGGCACCATCGCGGGGGGCATTGTACTTAACGGTGCCAGACGCATTTTGGCGATGAAGGGTTAAATAATGCTCATTATTGGCAAAAAGCTCTCGCCGTATACCCTGTTTTATCTGCTTATATGGCTATCAAGGCTAATATCGTCAAGGCGATTAGGTTCGGCAAACGATACATTCTCACGGTATTTTTTATCAATTTCGCCTGCTCGATTTGGATATTTTCGGCTAAATTGTTCTCTGCGTGCTGTAACAGCTGTATCAAGTTTTGCTCGTGCTGTTTGATAGCGTTCTGCACTATCTCGCCTGTGTTCTCTATCCGTTACCACATTTTACTATAAACAAAATAGCCAAAATGAATTATGGATTCCACAAGGAAGATACTTAAGTACATTTGGAACAAAATGATAATTATAAGAAAAAAGGGCTTAGGTTTTGACACCTAAGCCCTTTTTCGATAATCTGTTTCAGCGTTCTTTGCTAAGACCAGACCCTAGACAAGTCAAATCTTAGCAAAGGTAGCTAGTAATGCAAGAGATTGCGAAGCGTCCCTACTACCAAAAAACCATTCAACGACGTAAACAAGAAACGCAAACCATAACTTCAAGGGTCATTAGCTCGGACTGCTGGAAAGCATAAACAGGCAAATTGTGGTGTAAAAACAACGTACTTACAACGAAATGTAAGCTCTGCCACCGTCTCACCGTACGATAACAGGTACCTGATAAGCGAGAAGTTACGGATACAGCGGAATTGATTGTCTCGGGTCTGCAATTCCCACCCAGAATAAGAACAACATCTTTTGAGTGCCATTCACACTCGGTTGACTGAACGCAAGCAAAAGGACAGCGCTCTTTGTGGCGTTGTGGATTTGTGGATTGCTTAACGGTTTTTTCGCGTTGCGATCGTATGGACAAACCTGATGGATAACTTGACGGCTACGCCTTGCACAACTCTTTGAGTTGCACACAAGTTACCACACAGGTCTTGCCCACACTAAAAACCTACACTCCACAAGCTCCACGAACGCTAAAGTTTTAATAAGTCTTTTTTGTTTTTTATTAGGAAAGCCCTTACGGGCTAAAAGATGAAGTCGCCCAAGGGCTCCGTATTTTTTATATACCACATCGGAGCTTTATGGATTCTTTTGTCTTAAAAATTTTAGCCGCTAAAATTCCCACGTTTTAATAAATAACTTTAACGCCAAGATAAAAAATTTTTTACCTCAATATTATTGCGAATGGCATAATATCTTTTCTAAAAACTGGTATAATCTTGGCACGTTAAAAGTGAAAAATAGCGTAGTCTTTTTTCATTTTTAACGGGTCTATCCAAAATTAAACCTCCCATTTAGGTGTGTTTTTGCGCTATTTTGTGGTTCAAATTTGAACCAAGTGGCTCAAAAAACCTTTAAAATTAACGCATTAAAATTTGCGCCAGATTTGCACCAAATTTGAACCACAAAAAACGCCTATTCTTTAATCAACTTTTTTATAATCCCTTGATATTACTGGTTTTAAAGGCAAAACGCAGTTTTGCGAGTGGTGTGTAAATATTTCTCATCTTTTAAAGAAATTGCTTAATAATTTGTCACCCGTTCACCTGAATTTAGGGAAATAACTTTTCTGCTTTTATGTTAAAAACGGGGGCGAAACTATGCCCGAATGTTTAATATTTCTTTTCGTTTTTTTGCTTGTGACAACGTCTTTCTTTTTCACTTTATTTAAGCTTGCTAGCTTGCTTTTTAGATAGGGGGTAGAATAGGGAAACAAACTTAAGGAGGTATTATGAAACTCACCAAAGCGCAAAAAGAAGAGCTTTTAGCGGTATATTTAAAAGCGAAAGAAGAAAACACGCTTATCCCAACCAGTAAACAGGCGATTAAAGCGCGTGCTAATCAAAAACGTGCGGCGTTTGTTCAAAACAAAAAGATCATTGATGAGGTGTTTTACAGTGAAATGGCAAGCGCTTAACGCCAATCTATTGGACTTTATGGCGTTACTGTCTGATGACGCCTTAACGTTTTTTGAAAAATCCTTAGAGAAATACGATATTGTTTTAAGCCCTTTTACGATTGAAATTAACAGCTACGTTGCCATTCATTGTCTTATTGACGGTAAAACAGCTACCGTCTTATCGTTTAACTATGGTCGATATGCTTATTCAAACAAAGGAATCAGCGCAGAGGAATGCGAGTTTATTCAAGCGCTCGAATCCAAATACTTTGAATCCAATACCTACATTCAACTCTCCCCGAAAAACCGCCTAAAACTACTAAAATTGTGATTAAAGGTAGTAAATATTTTTTTCTTGCCAACTTTTCTTGCGCATCTACTATATTTACATTAGTAATTTATTATTCTTCCTAGTTGTTTTTTAAAAAAATATTGACTTAGTTTTAAATCAATATAAGACTGATGTAGTGTTTATTTAAGAAAGATAAAAGAACGATAAACCTAATGGGAGAAAAAAT
>NZ_UGTV01000007.1 GCF_900454865.1 Pasteurella canis
TTAGGTTTCTTAGTGAATTGGCAATTTGCAGAAGGCACTGCTATTGAACAATTGATGAAGTAGTTGATCGTTTTATTCGTGAAGTTATCCAACCAAATGGTTTAGCTTATGAAGGAAGTGGTTACTTACATTGGGAAGGTCTAGTTTGCTTAGAAGCACTTGGAAAATGTGATGAAAGTCACCGCACTTTAGTAAAAGAATGGTTAGAGAAAAACGGGTTGCAACAAATCGAAATCAGTCAATTATTCGACATTTGGTGGAATACCCTGCAAAAGAAGCATAAATAGCTGATAAGGCGAACATCATTGTTCGCCTTTTTCATTTTAATTAGACAATAATTCTTTAATCCTCTGTAGAAACCCTTGACGAATCATCCTTTCAAGCGTAACATTCGCCCCGATTTAGTAATATGAGGACACACACTTTGGACAGTCACAGTCGATACCGAATTGCTTTTTACTGTAACTTTCGCTGTTGCCTTTATATCAGCGAAGTTCGCTGATAGATCATTTCTAACACCATTTTATTCGGCATCTTTTTATGGTCATCGAGATATCGATAGCCAATAATCAAACGAAAAATTAATCATTCTTTTACTATCACGGCTTATTTCGTTTGGTTTCTTTTGTTCATTGCGTTGTTCATAATCCAATTAAGGAGTATGACAAAATGATAAATGCTTTCACTCTTGAAGATGCTCGTCTTGTTCGCATTGATGAAGATGAAAATACACAACTAAACAATGCAATCTGGCTCGATTCTACTTGAACCGACGAGCGAAGAACGCGAAATTTTACAAGATAGTCTAGGACAAAGCCTCGCAACGTTTCTCGAATTAGAGGACATTGAAGCATCTGCTCGTTTCTTTGAAGACCAAGATGGCTTACACTTACACTCATTCTTTTATTGTGAAGACGAAGAAGATTATGCTGATTTAGCCAGCGTCGCCTTTACTGTACGTGATGGCCGCCTCTTTACACTACGTGATCGTGAACTGCCTGCCTTCCGTTTATATCGTATGCGCTCACGTAATCAACGCTTAATTGAATGTAATGCTTACGAAGTTTTATTAGATTTATTTGAAACTAAATTGAGCAACTGGCTGATGTTATTGAAACTGTGTATTCTGATTTAGAAAAATTAAGTCGTGTAATCTTAGATGGTACACAAGGTGAGGCTTTTGACCAGGCATTGTCGACGCTAACCGAACAAGAGGACACCAGCTCAAAAGTGCGTTTATGTCTGATGATACACAACGAGCATTAAGCTTCTTAGTTCGTAAAACACGCTTACCTGCAAATCAGCTTGAACAAGCTCGTGAAATTTTACGTGATATTGAATCATTACAACCACATAATGAATCTTTATTCCAACGTGTAAACTTCTTAATGCAAGCAGCAATGGGTTTCATCAGTATTGAACAAAACCGCATTATTAAAATCTTCTCAGTTGTGTCAGTTATCTTCCTTCCACCGACATTAGTTGCTTCTAATTATGGGATGAACTTTGATGTAATGCCAGAGCTCGGTTTGAAATTTGGCTATCCAATGGCATTAGGTTTAATGGCTCTCGCAGCATTTGCCCCATATTGGTATTTTAAACGCAAAGGTTGGTTATAAAATTTAAGGTAATACAATGAACTCATTACAAATTTTAATTTTTACATTGATTGATGTATACGGATTTATTTTAGTTTTACGTGCATGGTTCCAATTTAGCAGAGTGGATTTTTATAATCCACTCTCACAAGGCTTAGTTAAAATTACTCAACCTGTTTTATCTCCTTTGCGTACATTTATTCCTACATTCAGGAATATTGATTTAGCCGCGCTCATTTTGGCTTTCTTATTATTTAGTATCAAATTTCCCCTCGCACATTTAGTAGGTAATGTATTTATTAGTCATGCAGACATTCTCGACTATGCATTAGCAGGCTTACTCACATTAATACGTACATGTGGAAAAGCCGTTTTCTATGTTCTTTTACTTAGTGCAATCATGAGTTGGTTTAATCGCACCCCTAATCCAATGCAATTTGTTCTCCATCAGCTAACCTCTCCACTTTTAAGCCCAATTCAACGCATTTTACCTAATACAGGAATGATTGATTTTTCACCGATGATACTGGTTTTTGGTTTATTTTTCTTAGACAAAGTTCTACTGGATCTTTTCGGTGCTTACTGGTTATTAGCAAGCTACTAAAAGTGCGGTCAATTTGAAAGGTGTTTTGTAATAGTGACAATATTCGCAGTAGAAAAACAGGGTGAAGATTTAAGATTACGGATTTTTTTTGCAACCAAAAGCAAGTAAAGATCACATTGTTGGGCTACATGACAATGAGCTTAAAATCACTATTACAGCACCGCCTATTGATGGGCAAGCAAATGCACATTTACTCAAATTTTTAAGCAAAACATTCAAAGTACCCAAAAGCAGTATTGTATTAGAAAAAGGTGAACTCAATCGACATAAACAGATTTTAATCCCAAACCCCAAAGTGATCCCAGAAGTCGTATCTGCCTTATTAAAATGAAACCGCACAAACGTTCACTGCTTCTCTTTTACTTAAATAAAACGACTTGCCAACAAAATAAGCTGAAAATACTATAGGTTTAACTCAAAAAGACTTTTCTTTGGATTAATTTTGAACCCTTCGGCCTCTAATAAAGCTTGTTGTTGCTGTCCCTGTTCAACAACCAAACGCGTAGATTGTGTGTAGCGTACAAACTCTTTTGCCTTTGCAATTAAAGCTGCATAAACTTCTGCATAATTTGAATTAGGCGAGACAAAAATATCGGTTAATTGCCAATAACGTTGTAATTGAAGAGAAGAAAGACGGGGATAGAGCTGAATGAAACCAAGTGCGTGCTGGTTTTCATTCACTGCAATAAAGAAAATGCTTTCACTAAAACGAATACGATTGGTCAAAAAGGCTAAAGTGCGGTCAGGATTTTCCAGCATTCCATGAGAAAGACGATATTGCTCAAAAGAGCGGTAATAGAATGTCTAAATTCCATTGTTCAGCTTTAAAAATTTTCATTTTCGTCACAATCGGGCATTTTTTGTTAAATCTATACAGTGAATTGTAGCTTTTTAAAACAAAATAATCATCTTTTACCAAAAAAATTTTTCAAATTTGCCTAAAATCAACAGAACTAAATAAAAAATTTGATATAGTAGTGCGGTCATTTTTTATTAATTTAATACGGAGAAAAATTATGGCTCGTCGTCCTTTAGTTATGGGTAACTGGAAATTAAACGGTAGCAAAGCATTCACAAAAGAATTAATTGAAGACTTAAAAACAGAATTATCGGATGTTAAAGGTTGTGATGTCGCAATTGCACCACCTGTCATGTATTTAGCTGAAGCCGAGGCAGCGTTGACTGGCAGTACAATTGCACTAGGCTCACAAAACGTCGATGTAAACGTACAAGGTGCATTTACAGGTGATATTTCAACCGAAATGTTAAAAGATTTTAGTGCGAAATATATCATTATCGGTCACTCTGAGCGTCGAACCTATCATAAAGAAAGCGATGAGTTTATCGCGAAAAAATTCGCGGCATTAAAACAAGCAGGTTTAGTGCCAGTATTATGTATCGGTGAAAGCGAAGCGGAAAACGAAGCAGGCAAAACAGAAGAAGTGTGCGCACGTCAAATTGATGCAGTGTTGAATACATTAGGCGCTGAAGCATTTAACGGTGCAGTAATCGCATACGAACCCATTTGGGCAATCGGTACTGGTAAATCAGCCACTCCAGCGCAAGCACAAGCAGTTCACGCCTTTATCCGTAGCCACATTGCGAAGAAAGATCAAGCCGTCGCAGAACAAGTTATTATCCAATATGGTGGTTCTGTAAATGATGCAAATGCGGCTGAGTTATTCACTCAACCAGACATCGACGGTGCATTAGTTGGTGGCGCATCATTAAAAGCACCAGCATTTGCCGTGATCGTAAAAGCAGCTGCAAAAGCAAAAAACTAATTTAATCTCTTAAAACAAAAAGCAGATCAAATGATCTGCTTTTTTATTACCTAAAGTGCGGTCTGTTTTTCTATTTTTTCCAACTCACAAACGCCCAAGTTTTAAAATCTCCACGTGCAGAAGTGATATTTGGGTGTTTGGCGTAATAGTCTTTGAGTTTTGCCATTTCTTGTTCGGTTAACTCGCCAATCGACCACTGTACTGATTGGATAAAACTGTGCTCATCGATTTTTTCAGGCTTAATTAAACTGCATTCAGCAGTAATAAAATCCACAGAAGCGTAATAGCCTTTTTGATGTAACAAATTCAGCGCATACATATAATTCGGGAATCCCACCGAATCTCTGCCAATATATTGCAAAATGTCGCGTGCGATAAAGTCTTTTTCGACAATCATCGTCATATAAACTGCTTTTCTTGCTTTGGCATTCAGCTTATCCAATGCTTTATCTAAATCAGCCACCATTGAAGAACGTGATGACACACAGATATCACATTCTGGCACATCGTCCCAATTCTCTTCCCAAGATTTGCGAATAGGCTGCACGTTATCCAACCCTAAATTCTGCGCGCGTTGTTGTAAAACGGACAACATTCCTTCACTGTAATCTAAGCCATACACTTTTTTAAAATGTGAAGCAACGGCAAGAGAAATCGCACCACCACCGCAGCCCACATCTAATAAAGTGTCCGCGTTACTCAAATCCATTCGGCTCACAAACGCTCGCACATATTCATTATGTAAATCGTATTCGGATTGATGCATTTTCTCTGCTTTACGATCCCAATCTTGTGCCGTTTTTGGTTCTCTTGAGGAAAGTTGATAGTGATTTCTATACAATTCGGCAAAATTCACGTCCCAAAGTGTTTGAGATTTAATCATAAATCATCCTTAAATTTTTAATCAAAATCTAAACAATATAAGTAATGTTTTTAAATACTTATATCTTAAACGTGGATACTAAGTAACTTCCTAGTTCAGTGACTTATTACATAATAAAATAAAGCTAATAATTGAGTCGACAAATATAATGAATAAATTAAACTCGCCGTTCTGTCTCTATTCAAAATAGTACGTTCAACTTACAAAAGGTTAGTACTAACACAACGATAACTTTCTCAATTTTGAATAGAGACAGAACGGCGAGTTTAATTTATTCATTATATTTGTCGACTCAATTATTAGCTTTATTTTATTATGTAATAAGTCACTGAACTAGGAAGTTACTTAGTATCCACGTTTAAGATATAAGTATTTAAAAACATTACTTATATTGTTTAGATTTTGATTAAAAATTTAAGGATGATTTATGATTAAATCTCAAACACTTTGGGACGTGAATTTTGCCGAATTGTATAGAAATCACTATCAACTTTCCTCAAGAGAACCAAAAACGGCACAAGATTGGGATCGTAAAGCAGAGAAAATGCATCAATCCGAATACGATTTACATAATGAATATGTGCGAGCGTTTGTGAGCCGAATGGATTTGAGTAACGCGGACACTTTATTAGATGTGGGCTGCGGTGGTGGTGCGATTTCTCTTGCCGTTGCTTCACATTTTAAAAAAGTGTATGGCTTAGATTACAGTGAAGGAATGTTGTCCGTTTTACAACAACGCGCGCAGAATTTAGGGTTGGATAACGTGCAGCCTATTCGCAAATCTTGGGAAGAGAATTGGGACGATGTGCCAGAATGTGATATCTGTGTGTCATCACGTTCTTCAATGGTGGCTGATTTAGATAAAGCATTGGATAAGCTGAATGCCAAAGCAAGAAAAGCAGTTTATATGACGATGATTGTCGAAAAAGACTTTATCGCACGCGACATTTTGCAATATATTGGCAGAGATTCGGTGGGATTCCCGAATTATATGTATGCGCTGAATTTGTTACATCAAAAAGGCTATTACGCTTCTGTGGATTTTATTACTGCTGAATGCAGTTTAATTAAGCCTGAAAAAATCGATGAGCACAGTTTTATCCAATCAGTACAGTGGTCGATTGGCGAGTTAACCGAACAAGAAATGGCAAAACTCAAAGACTATTACGCCAAACACCCAAATATCACTTCTGCACGTGGAGATTTTAAAACTTGGGCGTTTGTGAGTTGGAAAAAATAGAAAAACAGACCGCACTTTAGGTAATAAAAAAGCAGATCATTTGATCTGCTTTTTGTTTTAAGAGATTAAATTAGTTTTTTGCTTTTGCAGCTGCTTTTACGATCACGGCAAATGCTGGTGCTTTTAATGATGCGCCACCAACTAATGCACCGTCGATGTCTGGTTGAGTGAATAACTCAGCCGCATTTGCATCATTTACAGAACCACCATATTGGATAATAACTTGTTCTGCGACGGCTTGATCTTTCTTCGCAATGTGGCTACGGATAAAGGCGTGAACTGCTTGTGCTTGCGCTGGAGTGGCTGATTTACCAGTACCGATTGCCCAAATGGGTTCGTATGCGATTACTGCACCGTTAAATGCTTCAGCGCCTAATGTATTCAACACTGCATCAATTTGACGTGCGCACACTTCTTCTGTTTTGCCTGCTTCGTTTTCCGCTTCGCTTTCACCGATACATAATACTGGCACTAAACCTGCTTGTTTTAATGCCGCGAATTTTTTCGCGATAAACTCATCGCTTTCTTTATGATAGGTTCGACGCTCAGAGTGACCGATAATGATATATTTCGCACTAAAATCTTTTAACATTTCGGTTGAAATATCACCTGTAAATGCACCTTGTACGTTTACATCGACGTTTTGTGAGCCTAGTGCAATTGTACTGCCAGTCAACGCTGCCTCGGCTTCAGCTAAATACATGACAGGTGGTGCAATTGCGACATCACAACCTTTAACATCCGATAATTCTGTTTTTAAGTCTTCAATTAATTCTTTTGTGAATGCTTTGCTACCGTTTAATTTCCAGTTACCCATAACTAAAGGACGACGAGCCATAATTTTTCTCCGTATTAAATTAATAAAAAATGACCGCACTACTATATCAAATTTTTTATTTAGTTCTGTTGATTTTAGGCAAATTTGAAAAAATTTTTTGGTAAAAGATGATTATTTTGTTTTAAAAAGCTACAATTCACTGTATAGATTTAACAAAAAATGCCCGATTGTGACGAAAATGAAAATTTTTAAAGCTGAACAATGGAATTTAGACATTCTATTACCGCTCTTTGAGCAATATCGTCTTTCTCATGGAATGCTGGAAAATCCTGACCGCACTTTAGCCTTTTTGACCAATCGTATTCGTTTAGTGAAAGCATTTTCTTTATTGCAGTGAATGAAAACCAGCACGCACTTGGTTTCATTCAGCTCTATCCCGTCTTTCTTCTCTTCAATTACAACGTTATTGGCAATTAACCGATATTTTTGTCTCGCCTAATTCAAATTATGCAGAAGTTTATGCAGCTTTAATTGCAAAGGCAAAAGAGTTTGTACGCTACACACAATCTACGCGTTTGGTTGTTGAACAGGGACAGCAACAACAAGCTTTATTAGAGGCCGAAGGGTTCAAAATTAATCCAAAGAAAAGTCTTTTTGAGTTAAACCTATAGTATTTTCAGCTTATTTTGTTGGCAAGTCGTTTTATTTAAGTAAAAGAGAAGCAGTGAACGTTTGTGCGGTTTCATTTTAATAAGGCAGATACGACTTCTGGGATCACTTTGGGGTTTGGGATTAAAATCTGTTTATGTCGATTGAGTTCACCTTTTTCTAATACAATACTGCTTTTGGGTACTTTGAATGTTTTGCTTAAAAATTTGAGTAAATGTGCATTTGCTTGCCCATCAATAGGCGGTGCTGTAATAGTGATTTTAAGCTCATTGTCATGTAGCCCAACAATGTGATCTTTACTTGCTTTTGGTTGCAAAAAAATCCGTAATCTTAAATCTTCACCCTGTTTTTCTACTGCGAATATTGTCACTATTACAAAACACCTTTCAAATTGACCGCACTTTTTAGTAGCTTGCTAATAACCAGTAAGCACCGAAAAGATCCAGTAGAACTTTGTCTAAGAAAAATAAACCAAAAACCAGTATCATCGGTGAAAAATCAATCATTCTGTATTAGGTAAAATGCGTTGAATTGGGCTTAAAAGTGGAGAGGTTAGCTGATGGAGAACAAATTGCATTGGATTAGGGGTGCGATTAAACCAACTCATGATTGCACTAAGTAAAAGAACATAGAAAACGGCTTTTCCACATGTACGTATTAATGTGAGTAAGCCTGCTAATGCATAGTCGAGAATGTCTGCATGACTAATAAATACATTACCTACTAAATGTGCGAGGGGAAATTGATACTAAATAATAAGAAAGCCAAAATGAGCGCGGCTAAATCAATATTCCTGAATGTAGGAATAAATGTACGCAAAGGAGATAAAACAGGTTGAGTAATTTTAACTAAGCCTTGTGAGAGTGGATTATAAAAATCCACTCTGCTAAATTGGAACCATGCACGTAAAACTAAAATAAATCCGTATACATCAATCAATGTAAAAATTAAAATTTGTAATGAGTTCATTGTATTACCTTAAATTTTATAACCAACCTTTGCGTTTAAAATACCAATATGGGGCAAATGCTGCGAGAGCCATTAAACCTAATGCCATTGGATAGCCAAATTTCAAACCGAGCTCTGGCATTACATCAAAGTTCATCCCATAATTAGAAGCAACTAATGTCGGTGGAAGGAAGATAACTGACACAACTGAGAAGATTTTAATAATGCGGTTTTGTTCAATACTGATGAAACCCATTGCTGCTTGCATTAAGAAGTTTACACGTTGGAATAAAGATTCATTATGTGGTTGTAATGATTCAATATCACGTAAAATTTCACGAGCTTGTTCAAGCTGATTTGCAGGTAAGCGTGTTTTACGAACTAAGAAGCTTAATGCTCGTTGTGTATCCATCAGACATAAACGCACTTTTGAGCTGGTGTCCTCTTGTTCGGTTAGCGTCGACAATGCCTGGTCAAAAGCCTCACCTTGTGTACCATCTAAGATTACACGACTTAATTTTTCTAAATCAGAATACACAGTTTCAATAACATCAGCCAGTTGCTCAATTTTAGTTTCAAATAAATCTAATAAAACTTCGTAAGCATTACATTCAATTAAGCGTTGATTACGTGAGCGCATACGATATAAACGGAAGGCAGGCAGTTCACGATCACGTAGTGTAAAGAGGCGGCCATCACGTACAGTAAAGGCGACGCTGGCTAAATCAGCATAATCTTCTTCGTCTTCACAATAAAAGAATGAGTGTAAGTGTAAGCCATCTTGGTCTTCAAAGAAACGAGCAGATGCTTCAATGTCCTCTAATTCGAGAAACGTTGCGAGGCTTTGTCCTAGACTATCTTGTAAAATTTCGCGTTCTTCGCTCGTCGGTTCAAGTAGATCGAGCCAGATTGCATTGTTTAGTTGTGTATTTTCATCTTCATCAATGCGAACAAGACGAGCATCTTCAAGAGTGAAAGCATTTATCATTTTGTCATACTCCTTAATTGGATTATGAACAACGCAATGAACAAAAGAAACCAAACGAAATAAGCCGTGATAGTAAAAGAATGATTAATTTTTCGTTTGATTATTGGCTATCGATATCTCGATGACCATAAAAAGATGCCGAATAAAATGGTGTTAGAAATGATCTATCAGCGAACTTCGCTGATATAAAGGCAACAGCGAAAGTTACAGTAAAAAAGCAATTCGGTATCGACTGTGACTGTCCAAAGTGTGTGTCCTCATATTACTAAATCGGGGCGAATGTTACGCTTGAAAGGATGATTCGTCAAGGGTTTCTACAGAGGATTAAAGAATTATTGTCTAATTAAAATGAAAAAGGCGAACAATGATGTTCGCCTTATCAGCTATTTATGCTTCTTTTGCAGGGTATTCCCACCAAATGTCGAATAATTGACTGATTTCGATTTGTTGCAACCCGTTTTTCTCTAACCATTCTTTTACTAAAGTGCGGTGACTTTCATCACATTTTCCAAGTGCTTCTAAGCAAACTAGACCTTCCCAATGTAAGTAACCACTTCCTTCATAAGCTAAACCATTTGGTTGGATAACTTCACGAATAAAACGATCAACTACTTCATCAATTTGTTCAATAGCAGTGCCTTCTGCAAATTGCCAATTCACTAAGAAACCTAATTCTTGGAATTCAGCAAGTGCATTTTTTTACGTTGTCTTCTGTTACGTTTGATCGCCATTTTCGATTCTCCTCTCTGTTGGCTGATAAATGTTTAAAAGTGCGGTGTGTTTTTTT
>NZ_UGTV01000011.1 GCF_900454865.1 Pasteurella canis
AGGTGGTGTCGTTATTGGTTTCTTAGGACCTGTTTTAAGTATTTTATGGGTACTTGCGTTATCTACCTTCTTATAAAATATAGTATCATTGATATTCATCTCAAACATACCGCACTTTAAGACAAAGTGCGGTATAATATTCGACATAACCTATAAATACATCTATTCCTTTTCTATACGATAATTGGAACTTTAAGGTAAATTTATAGTCTAATCTTTACCCATTCCATAAAGAGTATGAAAAATTGGCTCTCATGGATTTTATGTTATAACTACACTCGGAAATTTATCTTTCACTTTCTAAGAAGGAAAACAATGAACAAAGAAACACAAACCATGATGTTGGTTCCACAAGGCAGTATTGAAGCATATATTCGTGCTGCAAATGAATATCCAATGCTTACCGCTGAGGAAGAAAAGGAATTAGCGGAGCGTTTGTATTATCAAGAAGATTTGGAAGCGGCTAAAAAGCTGATTCTTTCACATCTTCGTTTTGTTATCCATGTAGCGCGTGGTTATTCAGGCTATGGCTTACCTCAAGCGATTTAATCCAAGAAGGTAATATTGGTCTGATGAAGGCCGTTAAACGCTTTAATCCTGAAGTAGGGGTGCGTTTAGTTTCTTTCGCTGTACATTGGATCAAAGCAGAAATTCACGAATATGTATTACGCAACTGGCGTATTGTAAAAGTAGCAACCACGAAAGCACAACGTAAATTATTTTTTAATCTACGTAAAACGAAACAACGCTTAGGTTGGTTTAATGAAAATGAAGTAGAGATGGTCGCAAATGAACTTGGTGTTTCTCCTGAAGATGTGATGGAAATGGAATCACGGATGACAGGTTCAGATGTTGCTTTTGACTTACCAACAGATGACAATGAAGAAACCTACTCACCATCATTATATTTAGAAGATAAAACCTCTAATTTTGCAGCAGAATTAGAGAATGAAAATTACGAAACACAAGCCACTGAGCAATTAACTGTTGCTTTAGAAGGGTTAGATGAACGTAGCCTAGATATTATTAAAGCACGTTGGTTAGATGAAAATAAAGCAACATTGCAAGATCTAGCTGCAAAATATAATATTTCAGCAGAACGTGTGCGCCAACTTGAAGCTAACGCACTGAAGAAACTGAAAAGTGCGGTTAACTTTTAATAAAGTTTAACATACAGAAAAGCCAAAGTTTTGTACTTTGGCTTTTTATTACCTTCGATAAGAATGTAAACATTTCATTACAAAAAATATCCATCATTATCTTATATCAAAATAAGAATAAAACTGGCTTTATTATTTCTCTATTGCTAATATAAATATACATCTATAAAAATGTAAATATATGTTTTACAATTAATCATTTTGATTAAAAAAGGAAACTATCGTGAATAAAACAGCTGGCAGTACACTGCTTGTATCAGGCACTATGATTGGTGCAGGGATGCTTGCAATGCCTCTCACTTCAGCAGGCATTGGCTTTAGCTTTACTTTGGTCTTATTAATTGCACTGTGGGCATTACTCACTTGTACTGCACTCTTATTTGTCGAAGTCTATCAAACTACTGACGCAGATGCAGGTATTGGCACATTAGCCGCACAATACTTTGGTCGTTTCGGACGAATTGTTGCAACAACAGTATTACTCGTTTTCTTATATGCATTATTATCTGCTTATGTTACAGGCGGGGGTTCAATTCTTGCTTCAAGCCTACCTACTATTGTCAATGAGAATACAACATCCAAAATCGCTATTGGTATATTTACTTTATTTTTTGGTGCATTTGTTATTATTGGTACAAAAAGTGTTGATGGTATAAATCGCTTATTATTTTTCATCATGCTCACAACATTTGTATTTTGTACTGTGTCTGATGTTACCTAAAGTTACTGTCAATAATCTGATGGCGATGCCTATTGATAAAGCCTTATTACTCTCAGCAAGTCCGATTTTTTTCACTTCTTTTGGTTTCCATGGTTCAATTCCAAGTTTAAACCATTATTTACAAGGCAACGTGAAAGCATTACGATTTGCTATTCTCACAGGTTCAACTATCACTCTGGTCTTTTATATTGTGTGGCAATTTTCGACTCATGGTGTGCTGAGCCAATCTCATTTTTTAGATATTTTACAACAAGATCAACGTTAAATGCTTAGTGAATGCTAGTTTTCAAATTACAGGCAGCACAATGTTAGCGCAAGCCGTGAAAATTTTCTCAGCTTTAGCTTTAATTACTTCGTTCTTAGGCGTGGCATTAGGGTTATTTGAATGTATTGAAGATCTATTAAACGTGTCTTTAATATTTCAGGAAATCGAATGATACTAGGCATATTAACCTTTCTACCACCATTACTTTTTGCTTTTTTCTACCCACAAGGGTTCGTCTTAGCCCTCAGTTATGCAGGTCAGATGTTCGCTTTCTATGCTGTAGTGTTACCTGTTGCTTTAGTTGGAAGGTTCGTCAGATACACCCTAACCTACCTTATCGAGTCAGTGGCGGTACACCTGTACTAGTGCTTGTTCTTATACTTGGTGTGGCAATTACATTGATTCCGTTTATTACGAGAGCAGGCTATTTACCACAAGTTGTAGGTTAAGCGTTTCCTTCTGCCTGAAGAAAATTGACTATAAAAATTCAATAAGAATGTTATAGTGAGCAAATAAAATACAGGTCAAGTGGAATAAAATATGAATATCAGAACTTTTTTCAGTACAAACTTTATGTATCGGCACATTACTTAGTTCGACAATCACATCAGCAAATACGTCTATTTATGTTGAACCACCTGCAATTGAAAACGTGACTAATACAAGCTCTTACGTTTCGTATATGTACCGAACCGAAGCTTTACGGAGCCAATGGATTGGCAATAACCCCATGTTCTTTATTCGATTATCAAGTATTGATACTTTTGGTGATACACGTACTGCTTTAATCGCCACGTTATTAAATGGTGCTTATGCTATTGAGCGTATAGCAACAAACTGCAATACTAAAGAAACCGTGATTAAAACGAAAGCGATCTATGATGCAACAGGTAAATTAATTGAGTCCAATAACCAAGACATTAACCTTGGTCGTCCAATTCCAGATAGTTATGTCGCAGAGGCTATTTTAGTGATGTGCGATGCATTAGCACTTGTTCCTGGTAATCCCAATGTACATGATGAAAAAATTAAAGCCTCTGTTCCATTTATCAATATTATTAATGAGCATGTAAGAGGTAAAAGCGTCAATCGTGGAGCAATCATAGTAGATAATATTGAGGACTATTTTAAATCTCAACTCAATAGAAAAAAATAAACAAAAGGGCTTATTTCATCAAATAAGCCCTTTATCTTTAAAAAAGTAATAACTTTTTACTCAGCAAGCAGTTCTTCGAGCTCCTCTTGAAGAGCTAACCATTGCATTTCAATCTCCTCTAATTGCTTCTTATGACTGACTTGTTCAGCTAACAGCGTAGTCAACTTATCTTTATTTTCCGCTAAATACAGCTCACTTTCGCCAAGCTGTGTTTCTATCTCTACTAACTTAGTTGATAAATTGTCCATCTGCATTTCAAATTGTTGTAGTTTTTTGCGTAGCGGAGCCGTCTGTTGTCTTAATTCTGCTTCACGACGTTTTTGCTCCTTACGATTCACACTACTTTGATTATTTTCTTGCTCAGCTTGTGGTACTAGCTTTGAGTCTGGCACACGAGACAATTCATCAACCACTTTTGATAATCGTCTAAATCACCTGAAAACTGCTCTACTTTTTTATCATGTACTAAATAAAACTCTTCTACTGTATTACGTAATAAATGGCGGTCATGAGAGACCACAACTAATGAGCCTTGAAATCTACTAATGCTTCAGTAAGTGCTTGGCGCATATCAAGATCTAAATGGTTAGTCGGTTCATCAAGTAACAATAAATTCGGACGCTGCAGACGATAAGCGCTAACACTAACGAGCTTTCTCTCCACCAGAAAAAGAGCCAACTATCTCATTGACTTTATCACCCTTAAATGCAAAACCACCAAGATAATCTCTTAGTTGTTGTTCCGTCTGCTGTGGTGCTAATTTTTGCAAATGCCATAATGGACTTTCATCTGCACGTAAAGTATCTAATTGATGCTGAGCGAAATACCCCAATTGTACACCCTTAGCAAGCTGTATTTGTCCAGCCAGCGCAGATAGCTCACCTGCTAATAATTTAATCAATGTTGATTTACCTGCTCCATTTTTACTAACAACAATCGTGAGCCTGGTAAATCAACATTGATTAAATTATTAGCAGGTGAGCTATCTGCGCTGGCTGGACAAATACAGCTTGCTAAGGGTGTACAATGGGTATTTCGCTCAGCATCAATTAGATACTTTACGTGCAGATGAAAGTCCATTATGGCATTTGCAAAATTAGCACCACAGCAGACGGAACAACAACTAAGAGATTATCTTGGTGGTTTTGCATTTAAGGGTGATAAAGTCAATGAGATAGTTGGCTCTTTTTCTGGTGGAGAGAAAGCTCGTTTAGTGTTAGCGCTTATCGTCTGGCAGCGTCCGAATTTATTGTTACTTGATGAACCGACTAACCATTTAGATCTTGATATGCGCCAAGCACTTACTGAAGCATTAGTAGATTATCAAGGCTCATTAGTTGTGGTCTCTCATGACCGCCATTTATTACGTAATACAGTAGAAGAGTTTTATTTAGTACATGATAAAAAAGTAGAGCAGTTTTCAGGTGATTTAGACGATTATCAAAAGTGGTTGAATGAATTGTCTCGTGTGCCAGACTCAAAGCTAGTACCACAAGCTGAGCAAGAAAATAATCAAAGTAGTGTGAATCGTAAGGAGCAAAAACGTCGTGAAGCAGAATTAAGACAACAGACGGCTCCGCTACGCAAAAAACTACAACAATTTGAAATGCAGATGGACAATTTATCAACTAAGTTAGTAGAGATAGAAACACAGCTTGGCGAAAGTGAGCTGTATTTAGCGGAAAATAAAGATAAGTTGACTACGCTGTTAGCTGAACAAGTCAGTCATAAGAAGCAATTAGAGGAGATTGAAATGCAATGGTTAGCTCTTCAAGAGGAGCTCGAAGAACTGCTTGCTGAGTAAAAAGTTATTACTTTTTTAAAGATAAAGGGCTTATTTGATGAAATAAGCCCTTTTGTTTATTTTTTTCTATTGAGTTGAGATTTAAAATAGTCCTCAATATTATCTACTATGATTGCTCCACGATTGACGCTTTTACCTCTTACATGCTCATTAATAATATTGATAAATGGAACAGAGGCTTTAATTTTTTCATCATGTACATTGGGATTACCAGGAACAAGTGCTAATGCATCGCACATCACTAAAATAGCCTCTGCGACATAACTATCTGGAATTGGACGACCAAGGTTAATGTCTTGGTTATTGGACTCAATTAATTTACCTGTTGCATCATAGATCGCTTTCGTTTTAATCACGGTTTCTTTAGTATTGCAGTTTGTTGCTATACGCTCAATAGCATAAGCACCATTTAATAACGTGGCGATTAAAGCAGTACGTGTATCACCAAAAGTATCAATACTTGATAATCGAATAAAGAACATGGGGTTATTGCCAATCCATTGGCTCCGTAAAGCTTCGGTTCGGTACATATACGAAACGTAAGAGCTTGTATTAGTCACGTTTTCAATTGCAGGTGGTTCAACATAAATAGACGTATTTGCTGATGTGATTGTCGAACTAAGTAATGTGCCGATACATAAAGTTGTACTGAAAAAAGTTCTGATATTCATATTTTATTCCACTTGACCTGTATTTTATTTGCTCACTATAACATTCTTATTGAATTTTTATAGTCAATTTTCTTCAGGCAGAAGGAAACGCTTAACCTACAACTTGTGGTAAATAGCCTGCTCTCGTAATAAACGGAATCAATGTAATTGCCACACCAAGTATAAGAACAAGCACTAGTACAGGTGTACCGCCACTGACTCGATAAGGTAGGTTAGGGTGTATCTGACGAACCTTCCAAACTAAAGCAACAGGTAACACTACAGCATAGAAAGCGAACATCTGACCTGCATAACTGAGGGCTAAGACGAACCCTTGTGGGTAGAAAAAAGCAAAAAGTAATGGTGGTAGAAAGGTTAATATGCCTAGTATCATTCGATTTCCTGAAATATTAAAGACACGTTTTAATAGATCTTCAATACATTCAAATAACCCTAATGCCACGCCTAAGAACGAAGTAATTAAAGCTAAAGCTGAGAAAATTTTCACGGCTTGCGCTAACATTGTGCTGCCTGTAATTTGAAAACTAGCATTCACTAAGCCATTTAACGTTGGATCTTGTTGTAAAATATCTAAAAAATGAGATTGGCTCAGCACACCATGAGTCGAAAATTGCCACACAATATAAAAGACCAGAGTGATAGTTGAACCTGTGAGAATAGCAAATCGTAATGCTTTCACGTTGCCTTGTAAATAATGGTTTAAACTTGGAATTGAACCATGGAAACCAAAAGAAGTGAAAAAAATCGGACTTGCTGAGAGTAATAAGGCTTTATCAATAGGCATCGCCATCAGATTATTGACAGTAACTTTAGGTAACATCAGACACAGTACAAATACAAATGTTGTGAGCATGATGAAAAATAATAAGCGATTTATACCATCAACACTTTTTGTACCAATAATAACAAATGCACCAAAAATAAAGTAAATATACCAATAGCGATTTTGGATGTTGTATTCTCATTGACAATAGTAGGTAGGCTTGAAGCAAGAATTGAACCCCCGCCTGTAACATAAGCAGATAATAATGCATATAAGAAAACGAGTAATACTGTTGTTGCAACAATTCGTCCGAAACGACCAAAGTATTGTGCGGCTAATGTGCCAATACCTGCATCTGCGTCAGTAGTTTGATAGACTTCGACAAATAAGAGTGCAGTACAAGTGAGTAATGCCCACAGTGCAATTAATAAGACCAAAGTAAAGCTAAAGCCAATGCCTGCTGAAGTGAGAGGCATTGCAAGCATCCCTGCACCAATCATAGTGCCTGATACAAGCAGTGTACTGCCAGCTGTTTTATTCACGATAGTTTCCTTTTTTAATCAAAATGATTAATTGTAAACATATATTTACATTTTTTATAGATGTATATTTATATTAGCAATAGAGAAATAATAAAGCCAGTTTTATTCTTATTTTGATATAAGATAATGATGGATATTTTTTGTAATGAAATGTTTACATTCTTATCGAAGGTAATAAAAAAAGCCAAAGTACAAAACTTTGGCTTTTTCTGTATGTTAAACTTTATTAAAAGTTAACCGCACTTTTCAGTTTCTTCAGTGCGTTAGCTTCAAGTTGGCGCACACGTTCTGCTGAAATATTATATTTTGCAGCTAGATCTTGCAATGTTGCTTTATTTTCATCTAACCAACGTGCTTTAATAATATCTAGGCTACGTTCATCTAACCCTTCTAAAGCAACAGTTAATTGCTCAGTGGCTTGTGTTTCGTAATTTTCATTCTCTAATTCTGCTGCAAAATTAGAGGTTTTATCTTCTAAATATAATGATGGTGAGTAGGTTTCTTCATTGTCATCTGTTGGTAAGTCAAAAGCAACATCTGAACCTGTCATCCGTGATTCCATTTCCATCACATCTTCAGGAGAAACACCAAGTTCATTTGCGACCATCTCTACTTCATTTTCATTAAACCAACCTAAGCGTTGTTTCGTTTTACGTAGATTAAAAAATAATTTACGTTGTGCTTTCGTGGTTGCTACTTTTACAATACGCCAGTTGCGTAATACATATTCGTGAATTTCTGCTTTGATCCAATGTACAGCGAAAGAAACTAAACGCACCCCTACTTCAGGATTAAAGCGTTTAACGGCCTTCATCAGACCAATATTACCTTCTTGGATTAAATCCGCTTGAGGTAAGCCATAGCCTGAATAACCACGCGCTACATGGATAACAAAACGAAGATGTGAAAGAATCAGCTTTTTAGCCGCTTCCAAATCTTCTTGATAATACAAACGCTCCGCTAATTCCTTTTCTTCCTCAGCGGTAAGCATTGGATATTCATTTGCAGCACGAATATATGCTTCAATACTGCCTTGTGGAACCAACATCATGGTTTGTGTTTCTTTGTTCATTGTTTTCCTTCTTAGAAAGTGAAAGATAAATTTCCGAGTGTAGTTATAACATAAAATCCCATGAGAGCCAATTTTT
>NZ_UGTV01000006.1 GCF_900454865.1 Pasteurella canis
ATTAGCTTGTGTCATTTCTTTAATGCTAATCTATTTTCTATACAAAAATGATGTCGGACAAAAAATACAAAACAGTGCTTATGCCTTAATTATTGGAGGGGCACTTGGAAATATGATTGATCGTACTTACCATGGTTTTGTAGTCGACTTCTTTGACTTTTATTGGGATATTTACCATTATCCTGTGTTTAATGTTGCTGATGTGGCTATCTCAATAGGAGCTGGTCTTCTAGTATTGGATGCGTTCAAAAATCGCAATGAATCGGCACACAAGCCGAAACAAGAAGATAAATAAGGGAAAATAATGAAAATTATTTAGCTAATCCGAGAGGGTTTTGTGCAGGTGTTGACCGCGCTATTAGCATTGTCGAATCTGCATTAGAAATTCACGGCTCACCTATTTATGTACGTCATGAAGTAGTACATAACCGCTTTGTCGTCAATGGATTACGCGAACGAGGGGCAATTTTTGTCGAAGAGTTAAATGAGGTACCAGATGGCGCCATTGTTATTTTCTCTGCCCATGGCGTTTCACAGGCTGTTCGTCAAGAAGCCAAAAAGCGTAACCTTAAGGTCTTTGATGCCACTTGTCCGTTAGTTACGAAAGTACATATGCAAGTTGCTCGTGCAAGCCGTAAAGGCACAAAAGCAATTCTGATTGGGCATGAAGGACACCCCGAAGTAGAAGGAACTATGGGGCAATATGACAATCAAGAAGGCGGCATTTTTTTAGTCGAAAGTGTAGAGGATATTGCTAAGTTAAATTTAAAAAACGATGAAGATTTGACTTTTATGACTCAAACGACATTATCGATTGATGATACTAGTGAGGTTATTGAAGCTTTAAAACAAAAATATCCTGCTATTCAGGGTCCGCGTAAAAATGATATTTGTTATGCTACAACTAACCGTCAACAAGCAGTACGTGAACTTGCTCAACAATCTGATTTAGTCATTGTAGTCGGCTCAAAAAACTCTTCAAATTCAAATCGACTAGCTGAACTTGCTTCTCGGATGGGAGTTAATTCTAAATTAATCGATGATGCTGATGACATCGACCCTAAATGGCTTGATAATGTAAAAACAATTGGTATTACTGCGGGCGCTTCCGCTCCTGAAGTGTTAGTCCAATCAGTCGTAAATCGATTACAAGAACTAGGGGTAACAAGTGTAGAAGAGCTGCAAGGCTGTGAAGAAAAATACGATATTTGAAGTACCGAAAGAATTACGTATTAAAGAAGTCAATTAAGTATAAAGCTAGAATGGTTTTCTAGCTTTTTTTCTTTATCTTTTCTACTTATTAAAGCTATTTTCTACGATCCAGATCGTAAAAGTGCGGTCAATTTTTTGTAAGTTTTCCTATTTTCACCAAAATAACTTTCCGTTGAGACAACTCAACAGTTCATTGTTAATTTAACTATTTGAAGGAAAATTTATGACATTTAATTCAGTTATTATTGCCATTTTAAACTTTAAGCTCAATTTTTACTAGCACAAATCTATTCGCTAATTCACAAACCACTACAAACACACCACTTATCGCAGTAGACTATGTTTCAACTGAATCTGTTACAGGTATAGGAAAAATCAATATAAATAATGCGACAGCTGCCGAATTACAACATGACTTAATTGGAGTTGGTGCTAAAAAAGCAGAAGCGATTATCCAGTATCGTGAAGCACATGGTCCTTTCACAAAGATAGAGCAATTACTTGAAGTACAGGGTATTGGTAATGTTATTTTAGAAAAAAATAAAGATCGTTTAATCTTCTAATTTTTTCTTTATCATTTAAATATTATATAGTAAGCGGAATCCAGCAAATTCCGCTTATTTATGATTTTGGCTTATTAAATAGAAAAGCGTATAATTTCCCCAGTTTTTCTTAAATACTAGGATATTAAATGAAACAAAAAGTAGTTCTTGCAACAGGAAATCAAAGGTAAAGTCAAAGAAATGGCAGATGTGTTAGCAGATTTTGGCTTTGATGTCATAGCACAAACAGATTTAAACATTGAAAGTCCAGAAGAGACTGGACTTACTTTCATTGAGAATGCTTTACTAAAAGCACGCTATGCCAGCAAAATATCAGGTTTACCAGCAATTGCCGATGATTCAGGGTTAGTAGTTAAAGCATTATCAGGCGCACCAGGTCTATACTCTGCACGTTATGCTGGTGTAGACGACAATACTGCTGATGCTAAAAATCGTGCTAAATTGTTAAGTGACCTCGCACATGTCGCACCAACTGAACGTCAAGCTAAATTTGTTAGCTGTATAGTTATGCTACAACATGAAACAGATCCATCCCCAATTATCGCTGAAGGGGAATGTTTTGGTGAAATTGCATTAGCAGAGAAAGGAGACAATGGTTTTGGCTACGATAGCATATTTTTTAGCCCAGAAGTCAATTGCACGTTTGCTGAATTAGAGACTGAACAAAAGAAAAAAATCTCTCACCGAGCAAAAGCCTTATCAGTATTAAAGAATAAACTTGCTATACGAGCTTAAGCGATAAGAATATATACAAAAATAGTAATTTTCTTTACTACTATTTTTTCTATTTTACCTCATCTTAAAAATTAATTAAGGAAATAACATATGATTATTACAACAACACCTAATGTAGAAGGCAAACAAATTGTAGAATATAAACAAGTAGTTTTTGGTGAAGTTGTCGCAGGTTCAAATTTTATTCGTGATTTCTTTGCGGGTATTACAGACATTTTAGGTGGTCGTTCTGGCGCATACGAATCTAAAATCACTAAAGCGCGCCAAGAAGCTCTTGAGGAAATGCAAAAACATGCAAACATTTAGGTGCAAATGCAATCGTTGGTGTGGAAGTAAACTATACCTCAATTAATGGTGATGGTAAAAGTATGTTTATGATCGTTGCCAGTGGTACAGCTGTAGTGGTACGTTAAGTGAATCTGACGCTCCCGCCACTAAGCCTGTATATTCACATTCCTTGGTGTGTACAGAAATGCCCCTATTGCGATTTTAATTCGCATGCCCAAAAAGGTGTAATTCCTGAACAGGAATACATACAACATTTATTACAAGATCTCAGTCAAGATCTTGTTCGTTTTTCTGCAGGCATTCAACAACGTCAATTACATTCTATCTTTATCGGTGGTGGTACACCGAGCTTATTTTCAGCACAAAGTATCCATTATTTATTAAGTGAATCAAAAAGCGTATTCCATTTGAACAAGATATTGAAATCACTTTAGAGGCGAATCCTGGGACCGTAGAGGCAGAACGGTTTCAGGGCTATGTACAAGCTGGAGTAACTCGTATCTCCATGGGGATTCAGAGTTTTAATGACGATAAATTACAGCGTTTAGGGCGAATCCATAATTCTGCTGAAGCTAAAAGTGCGGTCCATTTTGCCAAAATTTCGGGGCTCAAGAGTTTCAATCTTGATCTTATGCATGGCTTACCAAATCAAAGTTTAGTAGAAGCTCTCGATGATCTTAAACAAGCTATCACGTTAGCTCCCCCCCATCTATCTTGGTATCAGCTCACTATTGAACCGAATACGATGTTCGCTTATCGTCCACCAGTTTTACCTGATGATGATGAGCTCTGGGATATTTTTGAGCAAGGGCATAAATTATTAATTGCTGCAGGTTATACACAATATGAAACTTCCGCCTATGCAAAGGTAGGATTCGAATGTAAACATAATTTAAATTATTGGCGTTTTGGTGATTATTTAGCTATCGGCTGTGGCACATGGTAAAGTCAGTTTTGAGCATGGTGATATTATTCGTTATTCTAAAACTAAACATCCTAAAGGCTACATGCGAGGCGAATATTTGTATGATGAGAAATATATTGAAGCTGAAGATCGTGCATTCGAATTTTTCATGAATCGTTTTCGCTTACTAGAGGCAGTGCCTAAAACTGCTTTTCAACAGTTTACTGGATTACCACAGTACTGTTGAAAAACAATAAACTGGGCCCTTGCTAATTACACTGCTTTTTGAAAAATTCGGCACGATCTTCAGCTTCAATATATTTCTCATCATACAAATTTCGCCTCGCATGTAGCCTTTAGGATGTTTAGTTTTAGAATAACGAATAATATCACCATGCTCAAAACTGACTTTACCATGTGCGCCACAGCCGATAGCTAAATAATCACCAAAACGCCAATAATTTAAATTATGTTTACATTCGAATCCCCTTTGCATAGGCGGAAGTTTCATATTGTGTATAACCTGCAGCAATTAATAATTTATGCCCTTGCTCAAAAATATCCCAGAGCTCATCATCATCAGGTAAAACTGGTGGACGATAAGCGAACATCGTATTCGGTTCAATAGTGAGCTGATACCAAGATAGATGGGGGGGAGCTAACGTGATAGCTTGTTTAAGATCATCGAGAGCTTCTACTAAACTTTGATTTGGTAAGCCATGCATAAGATCAAGATTGAAACTCTTGAGCCCCGAAATTTTGGCAAAATGGACCGCACTTTTAGCTTCAGCAGAATTATGGATTCGCCCTAAACGCTGTAATTTATCGTCATTAAAACTCTGAATCCCCATGGAGATACGAGTTACTCCAGCTTGTACATAGCCCTGAAACCGTTCTGCCTCTACGGTCCCAGGATTCGCCTCTAAAGTGATTTCAATATCTTGTTCAAATGGAATACGCTTTTTGATTTCACTTAATAAATAATGGATACTTTGTGCTGAAAATAAGCTCGGTGTACCCACCACCGATAAAGATAGAATGTAATTGACGTTGTTGAATGCCTGCAGAAAAAACGAACAAGATCTTGACTGAGATCTTGTAATAAATGTTGTATGTATTCCTGTTCAGGAATTACACCTTTTTGGGCATGCGAATTAAAATCGCAATAGGGGCATTTCTGTACACACCAAGGAATGTGAATATACAGGCTTAGTGGCGGGAGCGTCAGATTCACTTAACGTACCACTACAGCTGTACCACTGGCAACGATCATAAACATACTTTTACCATCACCATTAATTGAGGTATAGTTTACTTCCACACCAACGATTGCATTTGCACCTAAATGTTTTGCATGTTTTTGCATTTCCTCAAGAGCTTCTTGGCGCGCTTTAGTGATTTTAGATTCGTATGCGCCAGAACGACCACCTAAAATGTCTGTAATACCCGCAAAGAATCACGAATAAAATTTGAACCTGCGACAACTTCACCAAAAACTACTTGTTTATATTCTACAATTTGTTTGCCTTCTACATTAGGTGTTGTTGTAATAATCATATGTTATTTCCTTAATTAATTTTTAAGATGAGGTAAAATAGAAAAAATAGTAGTAAAGAAAATTACTATTTTTGTATATATTCTTATCGCTTAAGCTCGTATAGCAAGTTTATTCTTTAATACTGATAAGGCTTTTGCTCGGTGAGAGATTTTTTTCTTTTGTTCAGTCTCTAATTCAGCAAACGTGCAATTGACTTCTGGGCTAAAAAATATGCTATCGTAGCCAAAACCATTGTCTCCTTTCTCTGCTAATGCAATTTCACCAAAACATTCCCCTTCAGCGATAATTGGGGATGGATCTGTTTCATGTTGTAGCATAACTATACAGCTAACAAATTTAGCTTGACGTTCAGTTGGTGCGACATGTGCGAGGTCACTTAACAATTTAGCACGATTTTTAGCATCAGCAGTATTGTCGTCTACACCATAACGTGCAGAGTATAGACCTGGTGCGCCTGATAATGCTTTAACTACTAACCCTGAATCATCGGCAATTGCTGGTAAACCTGATATTTTGCTGGCATAGCGTGCTTTTAGTAAAGCATTCTCAATGAAAGTAAGTCCAGTCTCTTCTGGACTTTCAATGTTTAAATCTGTTTGTGCTATGACATCAAAGCCAAAATCTGCTAACACATCTGCCATTTCTTTGACTTTACCTTGATTTCCTGTTGCAAGAACTACTTTTTGTTTCATTTAATATCCTAGTATTTAAGAAAAACTGGGGAAATTATACGCTTTTCTATTTAATAAGCCAAAATCATAAATAAGCGGAATTGCTGGATTCCGCTTACTATATAATATTTAAATGATAAAGAAAAAATTAGAAGATTAAACGATCTTTATTTTTTTCTAAAATAACATTACCAATACCCTGTACTTCAAGTAATTGCTCTATCTTTGTGAAAGGACCATGTGCTTCACGATACTGGATAATCGCTTCTGCTTTTTTAGCACCAACTCCAATTAAGTCATGTTGTAATTCGGCAGCTGTCGCATTATTTATATTGATTTTTCCTATACCTGTAACAGATTCAGTTGAAACATAGTCTACTGCGATAAGTGGTGTGTTTGTAGTGTTTTGTTGAATTAGCGAATAGATTTGTGCTAGTAAAAATTGAGCTTAAAGTTAAAATGGCAATAATAACTGAATTAAATGTCATAAATTTTCCTTCAAATAGTTAAATTAACAATGAACTGTTGAGTTGTCTCAACGGAAAGTTATTTTGGTGAAAATAGGAAAACTTACAAAAAATTGACCGCACTTTTACGATCTGGATCGTAGAAAATAGCTTTAATAAGTAGAAAAGATAAAGAAAAAAAGCTAGAAAACCATTCTAGCTTTATACTTAATTGACTTCTTTAATACGTAATTCTTTCGGTACTTCAAATATCGTATTTTCTTCACAGCCTTGCAGCTCTTCTACACTTGTTACCCCTAGTTCTTGTAATCGATTTACGACTGATTGGACTAACACTTCAGGAGCGGGAAGCGCCCGCAGTAATACCAATTGTTTTTACATTATCAAGCCATTTAGGGTCGATGTCATCAGCATCATCGATTAATTTAGAATTAACTCCCATCCGAGAAGCAAGTTCAGCTAGTCGATTTGAATTTGAAGAGTTTTTTGAGCCGACTACAATGACTAAATCAGATTGTTGAGCAAGTTCACGTACTGCTTGTTGACGGTTAGTTGTAGCATAACAAATATCATTTTTACGCGGACCCTGAATAGCAGGATATTTTTGTTTTAAAGCTTCAATAACCTCACTAGTATCATCAATCGATAATGTCGTTTGAGTCATAAAAGTCAAATCTTCATCGTTTTTTTAAATTTAACTTAGCAATATCTCTACACTTTCGACTAAAAAAATGCCGCCTTCTTGATTGTCATATTGCCCCATAGTTCCTTCTACTTCGGGGTGTCCTTCATGCCCAATCAGAATTGCTTTTGTGCCTTTACGGCTTGCACGAGCAACTTGCATATGTACTTTCGTAACTAACGGACAAAGTGGCATCAAAGACCTTAAGGTTACGCTTTTTGGCTTCTTGACGAACAGCCTGTGAAACGCCATGGGCAGAGAAAATAACAATGGCGCCATCTGGTACCTCATTTAACTCTTCGACAAAAATTGCCCCTCGTTCGCGTAATCCATTGACGACAAAGCGGTTATGTACTACTTCATGACGTACATAAATAGGTGAGCCGTGAATTTCTAATGCAGATTCGACAATGCTAATAGCGCGGTCAACACCTGCACAAAACCCTCTCGGATTAGCTAAAATAATTTTCATTATTTTCCCTTATTTATCTTCTTGTTTCGGCTTGTGTGCCGATCATTGCGATTTTTGAACGCATCCAATACTAGAAGACCAGCTCCTATTGAGATAGCCACATCAGCAACATTAAACACAGGATAATGGTAAATATCCCAATAAAAGTCAAAGAAGTCGACTACAAAACCATGGTAAGTACGATCAATCATATTTCCAAGTGCCCTCCAATAATTAAGGCATAAGCACTGTTTTGTATTTTTGTCCGACATCATTTTTGTATAGAAATAGATTAGCATTAAAGAAATGACACAAGCTAATATAATAAACAGATATTTTTGCCAGCCACTATGTTCAGCTAAAAAACTAAATGCAGCACCATAGTTTCGTACATAAGTTAAATTAAAGAAAGGAAAGATGTTAATACTCTCATATAAAGTGAAATTTTGTACAACAAGATATTTTGTGCTTAAATCGAGTATAAAAGCAATTACACTTAGCCATAAAAAAGAAAGACCCGTTCTAGTTTGTGTCATAAGTACCTTTAAACATTTTCAAAATTGTATGGGCGAACTACTGTTCGCCCTAGAAGAGATTAAACAAATTTTATAAAGGGACGTTTAATGAACGTCTTGGCTTTATTTAAGCGAATTTTCTGATTTCACCCTCACCTTCCACATTCTCAATACAGCGTGAGCAAAGCGTTGGATGATTTGAGTTTATGCCAATAGTATCGGAAGTGCCAACAACGTGGACATTTCTCTGCAATAGAACGAATGACTTTAACAGCTAATCCTTTAACTTCTCCTTCTGGCACATCTGATTCAGCTAATGGTTTGACTTCGGCTTTTGACGTAATCAACACAAAACGTAATTCATCTTGTAATTGCTTTAATAATTCAGCAGATTTCTCATCTGCGTAAATAGTAATCTCG
>NZ_UGTV01000008.1 GCF_900454865.1 Pasteurella canis
CACCACCTAAAATCGCAATAGTTTTAGCGAAGAAAAGGACGAACTTCTTTTGGAATGAATTTCCAATAATGGAACGGATTATTACGAATTTTTGTTGCAGATACATTAAAGAATTGACGTTGTGGATCAACTAATATGACTTCCAGCCTAAATATTTTTCATAAGGTGCTTTATCTTGAACTTCACTACTAAAAACAATACTTGGCATAAAGTTTTTTTTCTTTAAAAAGTAGTTTGACTTGTTCTGCCCATGCCTGCCAGCCATTTGGGTAGCTTGGAATGCCATCTTCGATGAGATGATGGATAAATATTTTGGTTTTTCTGATATTTGAAAATTTGTTGCATCCAACGTAAGCGGTCTTGTACTGTTGGCATACGCTTCATTTTACTATCATAGAACAGTTTTAAATCTCTTTCAGTATCACTACATACAATAATGTGGATTTCATCTACTTTACTGAACGCCTCATAGATCATATTAATATGACCTGTATGTACAGGATAAAATTTGCCGAAAATGACACCTACTTTTTTATTATTAGGTTCCGTAATTTGTAGCACTTTATGTAACGCACTGAGTTTTGTTGCACTTGGATTCTTTATTTTTCCACTTACCAGTTGATTAAAATAAGCACGTGTAATATTTGCCTGTTGACAAATATCGTTTACCTTTAAGTTTTAATTGTTTTGCGTTTTTGTTGTAAGTAGGCAAAAGAAGACATAATTTATTCCTTGTGATAAGTGAGAAATGCTATCAAAACAAATCGTACGTTGAATTTCTTTGAGAGCAATAAAAATTAAGGTAATGCCTTTTGATCTAATAATTCATTAACACGCTGTTCAAGCTCCGCAAGCTTTTCACGTGTTCGCATTAGTACTTGAGTTTGTACATCAAATTCTTCTCGAGTCACTAAATCTAATTTTGATAATTGTGCTTGTAATGTTTGTTTTAATTTTGCTTCTGCATCTTGACCCTAATTCTTTAATACCTTGTGGTAGTGAATCTTGGATTGTTGTATAACTTGCTCTATTTTTTTAGGGTTTAGCATAATGACCTCATATTGGGGAAAATTTTATCTATTGTATGTAATCTTGTAGCAAATAAAAACATTTTTTCAAGATTAAGTTTGCGTTATACTATACATGCATTCTCAGGGCAGGGTGAAACTCCCTACCGGTGGTAAATGTTTTATTTAGCATAAGCCCACGAGCGTTTGTTATTCACATAAAAATAACAAAGTCAGCAGATTTGGTGTAAATCCAAAGCCGACAGTATAGTCTGGATGAAAGAGAATAGGCAGGTTTTGAAAATAAATCCTGTCTTTTTTGTTTGTTTAAGATTTTCTTAGCCACATAATTTTTTCTCATCAGCCCTGATTCTGGTATTTAACTCTCTCTATATTTCAAGGAATTTACTATGAATCAGTCAATTTTATCTCCTTTTGGTGACGCAGAAACGCGTGTTGTTGCTGCTATTGAGGCTTTTAAACAAGGTAACGGCGTTTTAGTATTAGATGATGAAGATCGGGAAAATGAAGGAGATTTGATTTTTCCAGCAGAAACCATCAATGCTGAACAAATGACAATGTTGATTCGTTATGGCAGTGGAATTGTTTGTCTTTGTCTAACAGAACAATTGTGCCAAGCGCTAGATTTACCACCAATGGTACAAGATAATACCAGTGTTAATAAAACCGCATTTACAGTAACAATTGAAGCGGCTAAAGGTGTAGCAACAGGTGTATCAGCTAAAGATCGTGTGACTACCATTAAAGCAGCAGTTGCTGATGGCGCAAAACCAAATGACTTAAGCCGCCCCGGACATATTTTCCCATTACGAGCTGTCGAAGGGGGAGTATTAAGTCGTCGTGGACACACTGAGGCCTCTGTAGATTTAGCACGTTTAGCTGGCTATAAAGGTGCAGGTGTGATTTGTGAAATTACGAATGATGATGGTTCAATGGCGAGAGCACCTGAAATCGTCGAATTTGCTCATAAATTTGGTTTTCCTGTTGTGATATCGAAGATTTGTAGTCAAAACATAATGTATAAGTTTATATAAATTAGTGATAAAATACCTGTGTAAATTGCTAGCACAGGTATTTTTTATTAGAAAGTCTTCTCTCATATTATTTAGCTATAGTCGTTTGTATGAAAGTCAGGCAATTAGGATTTTGAGCTTCATTCAGTAAAATGAATAAGGATGTATTAATTCCTCTTACTGCTATCAGGTTTTTCTTAAGACGATTCTCTAGATTAAAGACCTTGATAGCGTAGAGAGAATTAATACATCCTTATTCATTTTACTGAATGAAGCTCAAAATCCTAATTGCCTGACTTTCATACAAACGACTATAGCTAAATAATATGAGAGAAGACTTTCTTAATAAAAAATACCTGTGCTAGCAATTTACACAGGTATTTTTATCAACTAATTATATAAACTTATACATTATGTTTTTGACGATACGCTACTAAATCTTCGATAGTCACAACAGGAAAACCAAATTTATGAGCAAATTCGACGATTTCAGGTGCTCTCGCCATTGAACCATCATCATTCGTAATTTCACAAATCACACCTGCACCTTTATAGCCAGCTAAACGTGCTAAATCTACAGAGGCCTCAGTGTGTCCACGACGACTTAATACTCCCCCTTCGACAGCTCGTAATGGGAAAATATGTCCGGGGGCGGCTTAAGTCATTTGGTTTTGCGCCATCAGCAACTGCTGCTTTAATGGTAGTCACACGATCTTTAGCTGATACACCTGTTGCTACACCTTTAGCCGCTTCAATTGTTACTGTAAATGCGGTTTTATTAACACTGGTATTATCTTGTACCATTGGTGGTAAATCTAGCGCTTGGCACAATTGTTCTGTTAGACAAAGACAAACAATTCCACTGCCATAACGAATCAACATTGTCATTTGTTCAGCATTGATGGTTTCTGCTGGAAAAATCAAATCTCCTTCATTTTCCCGATCTTCATCATCTAATACTAAAACGCCGTTACCTTGTTTAAAAGCCTCAATAGCAGCAACAACACGCGTTTCTGCGTCACCAAAAGGAGATAAAATTGACTGATTCATAGTAAATTCCTTGAAATATAGAGAGAGTTAAATACCAGAATCAGGGCTGATGAGAAAAATTATGTGGCTAAGAAAATCTTAAACAAACAAAAAAGACAGGATTTATTTTCAAAACCTGCCTATTCTCTTTCATCCAGACTATACTGTCGGCTTTGGATTTACACCAAATCTGCTGACTTTGTTATTTTTATGTGAATAACAAACGCTCGTGGGCTTATGCTAAATAAAACATTTACCACCGGTAGGGAGTTTCACCCTGCCCTGAGAATGCATGTATAGTATAACGCAAACTTAATCTTGAAAAAATGTTTTTATTTGCTACAAGATTACATACAATAGATAAAATTTTCCCCAATATGAGGTCATTATGCTAAACCCTAAAAAAATAGAGCAAGTTATACAACAAATCCAAGATTCACTACCACAAGGTATTAAAGAATTAGGTCAAGATGCAGAAGCAAAATTAAAAACAAACATTACAAGCACAATTATCAAAATTAGATTTAGTGACTCGAGAAGAATTTGATGTACAAACTCAAGTACTAATGCGAACACGTGAAAAGCTTGCGGAGCTTGAACAGCGTGTTAATGAATTATTAGATCAAAAGGCATTACCTTAATTTTTATTGCTCTCAAAGAAATTCAACGTACGATTTGTTTTGATAGCATTTCTCACTATCACAAGGAATAAATTATGTCTTCTTTTGCCTACTTACAACAAAAACGCAAACAATTAAACTTAAAGGTAAACGATATTTGTCAACAGGCAAATATTACACGTGCTTATTTTAATCAACTGGTAAGTGGAAAAATAAAGAATCCAAGTGCAACAAAAACTCAGTGCGTTACATAAAGTGCTACAAATTACGGAACCTAATAATAAAAAAGTAGGTGTCATTTTCGGCAAATTTTTATTCCCTGTACATACAGGTCATATTAATATGATCTATGAGGCGTTCAGTAAAGTAGATGAAATCCACATTATTGTATGTAGTGATACTGAAAGAGATTTAAAACTGTTCTATGATAGTAAAATGAAGCGTATGCCAACAGTACAAGACCGCTTACGTTGGATGCAACAAATTTTCAAATATCAGAAAAACCAAATATTTATCCATCATCTCATCGAAGATGGCATTCCAAGCTACCCAAATGGCTGGCAGGCATGGGCAGAACAAGTCAAACTACTTTTTAAAGAAAAAAAACTTTATGCCAAGTATTGTTTTTAGTAGTGAAGTTCAAGATAAAGCACCTTATGAAAATATTTAGGCTTGGAAGTCATATTAGTTGATCCACAACGTCAATTCTTTAATGTATCTGCAACCAAAAATTCGTAATAATCCGTTCCATTATTGGAAATTCATTCCAAAAGAAGTTCGTCCTTTCTTCGCTAAAACTATTGCGATTTTAGGTGGTGAAAGTAGCGGTAAAACCGTACTAGTTAATAAGCTAGCAACTGTCTTTAATACAACATCAGCTTGGGAATATGGACGCGAATTTGTTTTTTGAAAAATTAGGTGGTGATGAGCAAGCCATGCAATATTCTGGACTTCCACAAATGGCACTAGGTCATCAACGCTATATTGACTATGCTGTACGCCATGCACACAAAGTTGCAATTATTGATACTGATTTATTACGACTCAAGCTTTTTGTATTCAATATGAAGGCAAAGCACACCCATTTTTAGACTCTATGATAAAAGAATATCCATTTGATGTTACTATTCTGCTCAATAATAATACAAAATGGCGTTAATGATGGTTTACGCAGCTTAGGTAATCAAAAACAACGTCAACGCTTTCAATTATTATTGAAAAAACTGCTTGATAAATACAATGTGCCTTATATCGAAATTGAGTCACCAAGCTATTTAGAACGCTATAATCAAGTAAAAAAAATTGTTGAAAAGATCTTAAATGAAGAAGAATTGCCTTTACACACAAATGAGCACAATATTCAATCAATTTTTGAGGAAGAGGTATGATTTTATTCGCAGGTGATCCACATGGTAGTTTTGGATCACCTATATCCCTTTATACAAGCACAACAAAATGTTGCACTTATTATATTAGGTGACTTACAACTCACTACACCTCACGAATTAGAAAAATTAGCACAACATTGTGATCTCTGGTTCATCCATGGCAATCATGACAGTAAAACTATATCTGCATTTGAGGCAATTTGGGGAAAGCGACTGGCAATCACGCAACTTACACGGCAGAGTCACTGAAATACAAAGGTAAACGTATTGCAGGTTTAGGTGGTGTCTTTCGAGGACAAATTTGGATGCCACCAAACAAACCTCTCTTTTTGACCCTATTCATTATTGTCAATACTGTTCACAAGAAAAAAATTTGGCGAGGAGGTATTCCATTACGTCATCGTACATCTATTTTTCCTTCAGACATAGAAACTTTAGAAAAAATGCAAGCAGATATTTTGATCTGTCATGAGGCTCCTAGACCTCACCCTTCAGGTTTTAGTGTAATAAATGAACTTGCATATAAAATGAATGTACGCCATATTTTTCATGGTCACCACCATGAAAATTTTGATTACGATAGTATGGTAGATACGTATAGTTATCAAATCACAAATGTTGGTTTTCGTAGCGTATGTGATATCAATGGAGGATACTTACTGAAGGGAATTGATGAGCGTTAGAATCAATAATATCTCTAACTCAAGAAATATGTAAATCACATCAACTTTAAGACTATCCGATAGATAAAGTGCGGTCAAACTTTCGAAAGTTTTGCTAAACTTGTAGATAACCTCCCTCTACGTTAATAAGCAAAATCAAAGGGACAATAACCTAAA
>NZ_UGTV01000001.1 GCF_900454865.1 Pasteurella canis
CGCCAACGCGCTTATTCAGCTTATTTATTAACCCGTTTAGGGCAAGTTCCATCAAATGCCCTATTATCTATTCGAACTATGCTCGAACAACATTTCAATGCTAAAGATTGGCAAAGTGATACCCTATCTGCTTGGTTATCCGCTGCCTACCAATTACTCAAACAAGATGAGGAAGCCCATAAACTGCTTGAAAATGTTATAGCAAAATTAAATAGTGAGCGTGACGTACAATGGTTATACCGCCATTATAGCGATCCTCTGATTCAAGACAGCTCAATGTTATATGTCATTGCACGCCATTTCCCGAAAGAACTTGCAAAAGTATCCGAGAAAGTTTTAACTCGCATAGCACAAGATCTGAATCAGCAACGTTATAATACGCTCTCTTCAGCAATGGTATTATTAGCATTAGATGCTTATGCCCAACAGAATCAAGCGGAATTATCTGCATTACATATTCAGCAAAATGGACAAGATATCAGCCAAAGTAACTCACTTTTCCGTTATGCTGATTTAACAGAAACACAGATGAACTTAGATTTTGTCAATAGCAGTACACAAACAGCATGGTTTGCACTAAGTCAATCGGGCTACCCACAAAAAGCTGATAACAAAGCACTTAGTAATGGCTTAGAAATTTATCGTACTTTATACTGATAAAGAGGGGAATGAAGTAAAATCGGTCCAAATTGGAGAGACCATTATGCCACTATCAAAGTCAGATCGATTGCTGATTATTTAACCGATGTGATTATTACAGACCTTTATCCTGCTGGCTTTGAAGTGATTTGGCAATCGGACGTAGAAGAAGCTTCTGTAGATGCGTGGTATCCACAACATTCCGAAGTACGCGAAGATCGTATTTTAAGCTACGGTAATGTGGAAGGTGAAATGAAGACTTTGAAATACCAACTTAAAGCAGTGAATATTGGCACATTCCAAATTCCTCCTGTTTATGCGGAAAGTATGTACGATCGTACAATCAAAGCTTACTCTGCAAATGAAGGACAAATTAAAGTCACCAAATAACATAAAAAAACTAAAATGCCCATAGGAACAGCACTATGGGCATTTTTATTTCTCTTCTAAGATGTATAAATAATGCTATTGACTTTGCACTTTTCTAAAAAATGTGCTTAACGTAATTCCAATTCAACACCTTCAAACAATTTTTTCACAGCATCTTTATCACGTAAACGCTCCGCTTTCTCTACAACATCACGAGTCAAATGTGGTGAGAAATATTGCATGAAATCATACATATAAGTACGTAAAAAAGTACTGTGTTTAAATGCAATTTGTACTGCGCTTGGTGCAAATAAATGATCTGCATTTAATGCCAATAAATCCGTATCTGCTTCAGTATGTGCCATTGATGCCATAATTCCAACTCCTAGTCCTAAACGAACATAAGTTTTTATCACATCAGCATCTGTTGCAGTAAACACAATGTTCGGTAGGATACCTGCTCTATTGAAGGCATAATCTAAGTCAGATACGCCCGTAAAACCGAAAGTATAAGTAACTAATGGATATTTACCTAATTCTTCAATCGTTAAATGCTTACATTGTGCAAGTGGATGGTCACGCTTTACGACTATCGAACGGTTCCACATATAGCAAGGCAATAAAACCACATCATCAAACAAATATTGAGCTTCTGTTGTAATCGCTATATCGACTTCACCAGATAGCAACGCATCATAAATTTGATTAGGTGACCCCTGATGAATATGTAAACTCACATCAGGATATTTTTTAGAAAAACGCTCAACGACAGGGGGCAAAAAATATCGTGCTTGCGTATTGGTTGTCGCAATACGTAAAACACCATGATTAGGCTGAGTATATTCATTCGCAACGGCTTTAATACTTTGTGTTTTAACCAGTAATTCACGTGCAATAGCGACAATCTTTTGCCCAGCAGGTGTCAATGATTTAATATGCTTCCCATTACGTTCAAAAATTTCTAAACCAAGTTCATCTTCTAATAAACGGACTTGTTTACTAATACCAGGTTGCGAAGTAAAAAGTGCATTAGCAGCTTCCGTCACATTCAAGTTTTGGTTAACAATTTCAACAATATAACGTAGTTGTTGTATTTTCATACATTCATTCCCCTCACTGCACTTGTTCAGAAGAAAAATTATTTTTTATAACGCTTACTTAACTCTGTATAACGCTTGACAGCCTTACGAATTTGTCCTGTTTTCGCACGACGACGAGGTTTTGTGACGTCAAGTTTCGTTTCCACCTCTGGTGGTAACCCAACTAATTCCCTTAGATAATTTACATTGGTTAAATCCATTTCTTCCCAACCGCCTCGTGGTAATGATTTCATTAATGAAATATTACCATAGCGAGTGCGAATTAAACGGCTGACTTGTACCCCTTGAGATTCCCATAAACGTCGAACTTCGCGATTACGTCCTTCCATCAGAGTAACATCAAACCATTGATTAATACCTACTCCCCCAGCAAATTTAATTTCTTTAAAGTTAGCTGGACCATCTTCTAATTGCACACCTTTTTTTAAACGATGCAGCATAGCATCATCGACTTGCCCAAATACACGTACGGAATATTCTCTTTCTACTTCGCGGCTTGGATGCATTAAACGATTGGCTAATTCTCCATCCGTTGTAAAAAGTAATAAACCTGATGTATTTATATCCAAACGACCTACCGCAATCCAACGTGCTCCCGTTAAACGAGGTAGGCGATCAAATACTGTGGCACGTCCTTCTGGATCATGACGTGTACAAAGTTCACCTTCTGGTTTGTAATACATCAAGACACGGCATACTTCTTTTTGTGCTTGTGTCAAATTTACAATATGTCCATCAATACGTACTTTTATACCAGAATGCACATTAATGCGATCACCTAATGTAGCTATTTTTCCATCAACACTGACTCTTTTTTCAGCAATCATGGTTTCAATTTCACGACGTGATCCCTGCCCAGCTCGAGCTAATACTTTCTGTAACTTCTCACCTTCAACATTGGTTTTAGAAATGACTTTTAAGCTCGATGGATTTTTCGGCGCTCTTTTTTCCTTTTCAAAGTGCGGTCGATTTTGATGAGAATGTGTTTTAGTAGACTTCATGTTTCCTCTAAGTTGTCGCTTTCACAAGCGTCTAGATAAATAAAATAATATGCGTTAAATAAAAGGAGTAATAGTACCACTACCTTCACGCATAATAACGGGGGTATCTTCTGTTAAATCAACTACTGTTGTCGGTTCTTGACCAAGATATCCACCATGAATAATTAAATCCACTTGGTGCTCCAAACGCTCTCTAATCTCTTCTGGATCTGATTGTGTGATATATTCCTCACCAGGTAGCATAAGCGAGCAAGATAAAATAGGTTCACCTAATGCTTTTAATAAATCTAAAGCAATTTGATTATCTGGCACTCGAATACCAATCGTCTTACGCTTTGAAGTCATCAAACGTCTTGGTAATTCTTTTGTAGCTGTTAAAATAAACGTATAACGCCCAGGTGTATTATTTTTAATTAAGCGATAGGCAGTATTATTCACTAACGAATAAGTCGATAGCTCCGATAAATCACTACATACTAGTGTAAAATTATGCCCTTCTGGTAACTGGCGAATGTTTACTATTCTATCCATCGCATGTTTATTACCAATCATACAACCCAGTGCATAACCCGAATCAGTCGGATAAACAATCACGCCACCATCCCGTAAAATACTCACTGCTTGATTGATTAATCTCGCTTGAGGATTTTCTGGGTGAATATAAAAAAATTGACTCATAATCTAAATATTTTATCAAAAATAATATTATTATACACTTTGTTACGCCAATGTAATAACGATTTGAGACAAAATAGTCAAAAGTAAAAAGAAGTCCGCTTTGTTAAAATACAAAATAAACGCAGATATTTCATGAGTGCATATAGCCCTGACCAGTAGCATAATAAGAAATAGCTCAGAATAATCACGCCACGCTCACTGCCCGATTGGCTCGCTTGCTTGAGGGTGAAATGGACTCGATCAGTCAATTTTTTATATCACCCAGAAAATCCTCAAGCGAGATTAATCAATCAAGCAGTGAGTATTTTACGGGATGGTGGCGTGATTGTTTATCCGACTGATTCGGGTTATGCACTGGGTTGTATGATTGGTAATAAACATGCGATGGATAGAATAGTAAACATTCGCCAGTTACCAGAAGGGCATAATTTTACACTAGTATGTAGTGATTTATCGGAGCTATCGACTTATTCGTTAGTGAATAATACTGCCTATCGCTTAATTAAAAATAATACACCTGGGCGTTATACGTTTATTTTAACAGCTACAAAAGAATTACCAAGACGTTTGATGACTTCAAAGCGTAAGACGATTGGTATTCGAGTGCCAGATAATCAAATTGCTTTAGATTTATTAAAAGCATTAGGTGAACCTATTTTATCTTGCTCGCTTATGCTACCTGGTGAGGAATATATCACACAATCAGATCCAGAAGAGATTAGAGAGCGTTTGGAGCACCAAGTGGATTTAATTATTCATGGTGGATATCTTGGTCAAGAACCGACAACAGTAGTTGATTTAACAGAAGATACCCCCGTTATTATGCGTGAAGGTAGTGGTACTATTACTCCTTTTATTTAACGCATATTATTTTATTTATCTAGACGCTTTGTGAAAGCGACAACTTAGAGGAAACATGAAGTCTACTAAAACACATTCTCATCAAAATCGACCGCACTTTGAAAAGGAAAAAAGAGCGCCGAAAAATCCATCGAGCTTAAAAGTCATTTCTAAAACCAATGTTGAAGGTGAGAAGTTACAGAAAGTATTAGCTCGAGCTGGGCAGGGATCACGTCGTGAAATTGAAACCATGATTGCTGAAAAAAGAGTCAGTGTTGATGGAAAAATAGCTACATTAGGTGATCGCATTAATGTGCATTCTGGTATAAAAGTACGTATTGATGGACATATTGTAAATTTGACACAAGCACAAAAAGAAGTATGCCGTGTCTTGAATGTATTACAAACCAGAAGGTGAACTTTGTACACGTCATGATCCAGAAGGACGTGCCACAGTATTTGATCGCCTACCTCGTTTAACGGGAGCACGTTGGATTGCGGTAGGTCGTTTGGATATAAATACATCAGGTTTATTACTTTTTACAACGGATGAGAATTAGCCAATCGTTTAATGCATCCAAGCCGGCGAAGTAGAAAGAGAATATTCCGTACGTGTATTTGGGCAAGTCGATGATGCTATGCTGCATCGTTTAAAAAAAGGTGTGCAATTAGAAGATGGTCCAGCTAACTTTAAAGAAATTAAATTTGCTGGGGGAGTAGGTATTAATCATGGTTTGATGTTACTCTGATGGAAGGACGTAATCGCGAAGTTCGACGTTTATGGGAATCTCAAGGGGTACAAGTCAGCCGTTTAATTCGCACTCGCTATGGTAATATTTCATTAATGAAATCATTACCACGAGGCGGTTGGGAAGAAATGGATTTAACCAATGTAAATTATCTAAGGGAATTAGTTGGGTTACCACCAGAGGTGGAAACGAAAACTTGACGTCACAAAACCTCGTCGTCGTGCGAAAACAGGACAAATTCGTAAGGCTGTCAAGCGTTATACAGAGTTAAGTAAGCGTTATAAAAAATAATTTTTCTTCTGAACAAGTGCAGTGAGGGAATGAATGTATGAAAATACAACAACTACGTTATATTGTTGAAATTGTTAACCAAAACTTGAATGTGACGGAAGCTGCTAATGCACTTTTTACTTCGCAACCTGGTATTAGTAAACAAGTCCGTTTATTAGAAGATGAACTTGGTTTTAGAAATTTTTGAACGTAATGGGAAGCATATTAAATCATTGACACCTGCTGGGCAAAAGATTGTCGCTATTGCACGTGAATTACTGGTTAAAACACAAAGTATTAAAGCCGTTGCGAATGAATATACTCAGCCTAATCATGGTGTTTTACGTATTGCGACAACCAATACGCAAGCACGATATTTTTTGCCCCCTGTCGTTGAGCGTTTTTCTAAAAAATATCCTGATGTGAGTTTACATATTCATCAGGGGTCACCTAATCAAATTTATGATGCGTTGCTATCTGGTGAAGTCGATATAGCGATTACAACAGAAGCTCAATATTTGTTTGATGATGTGGTTTTATTGCCTTGCTATATGTGGAACCGTTCGATAGTCGTAAAGCGTGACCATCCACTTGCACAATGTAAGCATTTAACGATTGAAGAATTAGGTAAATATCCATTAGTTACTTATACTTTCGGTTTTACGGGCGTATCTGACTTAGATTATGCCTTCAATAGAGCAGGTATCCTACCGAACATTGTGTTTACTGCAACAGATGCTGATGTGATAAAAACTTATGTTCGTTTAGGACTAGGAGTTGGAATTATGGCATCAATGGCACATACTGAAGCAGATACGGATTTATTGGCATTAAATGCAGATCATTTATTTGCACCAAGCGCAGTACAAATTGCATTTAAACACAGTACTTTTTTACGTACTTATATGTATGATTTCATGCAATATTTCTCACCACATTTGACTCGTGATGTTGTAGAGAAAGCGGAGCGTTTACGTGATAAAGATGCTGTGAAAAAAATTGTTTGAAGGTGTTGAATTGGAATTACGTTAAGCACATTTTTTAGAAAAGTGCAAAGTCAATAGCATTATTTATACATCTTAGAAGAGAAATAAAAAATGCCCATAGTGCTGTTCCTATGGGCATTTTAGTTTTTTTATGTTATTTGGTGACTTTAATTTGTCCTTCATTTGCAGAGTAAGCTTTGATTGTACGATCGTACATACTTTCCGCATAAACAGGAGGAATTTGGAATGTGCCAATATTCACTGCTTTAAGTTGGTATTTCAAAGTCTTCATTTCACCTTCCACATTACCGTAGCTTAAAATACGATCTTCGCGTACTTCGGAATGTTGTGGATACCACGCATCTACAGAAGCTTCTTCTACGTCCGATTGCCAAATCACTTCAAAGCCAGCAGGATAAAGGTCTGTAATAATCACATCGGGTTAAATAATCAGCAATCGATCTGACTTTGATAGTGGCATAAATGGTCTCTCCCAATTTGGACCGATTTTACTTCATTCCCCTCTTTATCAGTATAAGTACGATAAATTTCTAAGCCATTACTAAGTGCTTTTGTTATCAGCTTTTTGTGGGTAGCCCGATTGACTTAGTGCAAACCATGCTGTTTGTGTACTGCTATTGACAAAATCTAAGTTCATCTGTGTTTCTGTTAAAATCAGCATAACGGAAAAGTGAGTTACTTTGGCTGATATCTTGTCCATTTTGCTGAATATGTAATGCAGATAATTCCGCTTGATTCTGTTGGGCATAAGCATCTAATGCTAATAATACCATTGCTGAAGAGAGCGTATTATAACGTTGCTGATTCAGATCTTGTGCTATGCGAGTTAAAACTTTCTCGGATACTTTTGCAAGTTCTTTCGGGAAATGGGCGTGCAATGACATATAACATTGAGCTGTCTTGAATCAGAGGATCGCTATAATGGCGGTATAACCATTGTACGTCACGCTCACTATTTAATTTTGCTATAACATTTTCAAGCAGTTTATGGGCTTCCTCATCTTGTTTGAGTAATTGGTAGGCAGCGGGATAACCAAGCAGATAGGGTATCACTTTGCCAATCTTTAGCATTGAAATGTTGTTCGAGCATAGTTCGAATAGATAATAGGGCATTTGATGGAACTTGCCCTAAACGGGTTAATAAATAAGCTGAATAAGCGCGTT
>NZ_UGTV01000002.1 GCF_900454865.1 Pasteurella canis
GACACCGCCAGGTAGAAAATGAGAGGCCCTAGGTAGAGATACCTGGGGTTTTTTTGTTATGGGAAGGAGGGTGAGATAAAGTGGCAGCGGAAAAAATCTAGCTGGAATAAAATCAGATAAAGCTAAAGCAGACAAGACTAAGCAAACCAAATCAAACTAAAACAAAGCTCAGCCTCTTTTTACTTCAGCTTACTTCATTTTATATCTCTTTATATCTCTTCGTTTGTCATTTTACATCCTTTAGTTTAAGTTTATCTTTTCTTCTTTTTCTCTTTACTTTCTTGAGTCATCCCTGACTTAGAATCCGTAAGGGTCGTTGTTAGACTACGTTAGTTTCACTTTATTTCAATTATAAATGTATCAGTGAAGAAGCTTGTTTCAACTCTACACCATCTCAACCAATGTCTATTCAAATAGCCTTTCACTTTAGTCTAACTAATTACATACATATGAACGCTAATATGTAGATAAAATAGTGTGTACTGAGAGGTGAAGTGAGTATTATGGAGGCTTTGGTAAGATATAGAAGAAAAATATTTTATATATAAAAAAGTCACACTTTAAAAAAAAAGAGTGACTTTTTTATTTTGAAAACTATTTATCAATGGTGCCTAGGGTCGGACTCGAACCGACACACCCGAAGGCGGTTGATTTTGAATCAACTGCGTCTACCAATTTCGCCACCCAGGCAGCAACGGTGAATAGTCTTCAAAAAGTTGTTGGACATTATACCTATTCAATGGTTGGTTACAAGTAAAAAATTATAGTGTGAGTATTAATTGTACTTATTTTCACCGTTTCTATTTTCCATATTGATATTTGAACGTGTTGTAACTCAAATACCTATAAAAATGGGTGATTGTGCCTCGATTTTTTTATCCTAACTCTTCGATATTTATCATATTTTTTTCAAAAGATGTAAGTTTTTTTTGAAAAAAAGTGCCAATCACAAATATAATTAATAATTATTATCAATACTATTATTGAGTGGTTTTTTATAATAGTTTTTTTATTGAGGATCAAAAAACAATGACTCTTAAACAACAAGTTGCAGACTATATTACAGAAAATCCAATGGCAATTACATTGGATATGGCAGCGCATTTTAATCAGCCAGAAGGTAAGATTTTGTGTGCTTTGCCTGATGCTTTTGTACGCATTTTTGCTGGAATAAGAACAGAAGAAATTTTGAGTGAAGTGAGTAAATGGGGGACTTTTACGACTATCATCGAAAAAGAAGGTTCTATTTTTGAAATCAAAGATCGTTTTCCAACAGGCATGATTGGGCGAGGTTATTACAATTTAAATATGAAAGGGGATGAAGGCGCATTACATGGACATTTAAAGTTAGATAATATCGATAAAATTGCTTTTGTTAGTTTACCTTTTCGTGGTAAAGAAAGTTATAACATCGCATTTATCGCTAATAATGGACAAACTATTTTTAAAATTTATTTAGGACGTGATGAAGAGCGTCAATTATTTCCAGAACAAGTAGAAAAATTTAAACAATTTATTTAAGCAGTAAAACTAAGGAAAAACAATGATTACAAATCGTCAAGAAGTATTACAAAATCGTTTAGGACCAGAGATTCAAGAGTTAAAAGCACAGTGTAAAACCATTATGTTAGCAACAGTAGGAGAAGATGGTAATCCTAATGTAAGTTATGCCCCTTTTGCTATTACTAATGGAGAATATCAAGTCTTCATTTCAACAATCGCACGTCATGCTCGGAATTTACAAGAAGTACCAAAAGTTTCATTAATGTTAATTGAGGATGAAAGCAAAAGTCGTCAAATTTTTGCACGTCGTCGACTTTCTTTTGATGCAACTGTGCGAATTATTGAACGTGAAACAGATGAATGGAAAGAGAGTATTGCAGCATTAAAAACAAGGCAAGGTAATTTGATTGATGAGTTATCAAAAATGAAAGATTTTCATTTATTTAGTTTTAAGCCAACTCAAGGTTTATTTGTTAAAGGCTTTGGTCAAGCTTTCCAAGTGAGTAATGATGATCTAGTTAGTTTTGTTCATTTAGACGAAGGTCATTTAGACGGTTAGAAAACTTTTAGCATTATTATTTTAGGGTATATCCATTTATTTCAGGAAAATATTATGACAATTATAGCAAATAAAAAAGTCAAGCTTTCATTGATTACTTTAGCTGTATTTAGTTATTGTGGTTCCGTTTTAGCTGATGAAGAAACTGAGTCATTAGATACCATTACTGTAACTTCTCAACAAGATGCTATAGATATAAAAGAGAAAAAAATTGGTGAGACAGTAAAAAACTTCTTCAGTTTTAACGCGTCAGCAAGTTCAAGATAGTCGTGATTTAGTTCGTTATGAGACAGGTGTCAGTGTTGTTGAAGCTGGTCGTTTCGGGTCAAGTGGCTATGCTATTCGTGGTGTTGATGAAAACCGTGTTGCGATTACTGTAGACGGTTTACACCAAGCAGAGACACTCTCTTCACAAGGTTTCAAAGAGCTTTTTGAGGGTTATGGCAATTTTAATAATACAAGAAATAGTGTTGAGGTTGAAACATTAAAAGTTGCGAAGATTGCAAAAGGCGCAGATTCAGTCAAAGTAGGTAGTGGCTCTCTTGGTGGTGCAGTGTTATTTGAGACAAAAGATGCCAGAGACTTTTTAACGGAGAAAGATTGGCATCTTGGCTATAAAACAGGTTATAGTACAGCAGATGATCAAGGGTTGAATGGAGTTACTGTAGCAGGTCGTTATAAATACTTTGATGTATTATTTATGCATACAAAACGCCATGGGCATGAGCTAGAAAATTATGATTATAAATATGCTATGGACATCCAAGGAAAAGAAAGAGAAAAAACAGATCCATATACGATTACTAAAGATAGTACTTTAGTAAAATTCTCTTTTTCTCCAACCGATAACCATCGTTTTACAGTTGCTTCGGACTTATATCAAACTCATACACGTGGTCATGATCGTTCTTATTCCCTACAGCCACAATCTAATTATTTAACTTATGATGAAAAAGAATCTCGTCATTCAAATGATAGAGTGAAACGTAAAAATTTATCATTTACTTATGAGAATTATACAGCGATACCATTTTGGGATACTTTGAAACTGACTTATTCTCAACAAAAATCACGACCAGAGCGAGAACAGAAGATTACTGTGATGGTAATGAGAAATGTGATTCTTATAAGAATTCGCTAGGATTACAACTAAAAGATGGGCAAATTGTTGATCGCGAGGGCAATCCTATCTGGTTGGATCTAAAAGATGGTACTCATCAAATTTTAGATAAAAATGGTAATCCTTTTGTTGCTGATAAAGGAACAAATAATGCTGCTTTTATCGGTAAACGATTAAGTACATCTGATTTTTGGTTAGATTGTTCTATTTTTAATTGTGAGAAACCTGTAACAACTTATAAATATCGTTATTCATCTGATAAACCTGAAAAAGTAGATGTCATGTTAAATAAATTCATGGATGTTAATGGTAAAAAAAATTTGCTACTTACGACATGGGATGGGAGCGTCATCATATTATTTTACCTAATTCTCTGGGATATCGTCCTTTTGATTATAAAGAGCGTGATTTGAATACAAACACAAAACAAGTTAATTTAGACCTAACTAAAACTTTTTCTGTATTTGAGATTGAAAATAGTATCTCTTATGGTGGTATTTATTCAAAAACACGCAAAGAAATGATAAATAAGGCGGGTTATAATGGAACTAATCCAACTTGGTGGGCAGAAAGAACATTAGGACAAAACTTTTCAGGCCAATTAAGAGACTGTAAAACAAGTTCATCCTTTAACGGTCTTCTTTGTCCTCGTCATGAACCTAAAACCTCTTTCCTAATTCCTGTGGAGACAACAACCAAGTCATTATATTTTGCAGATACAGTTCAGTTACATGATATATTAAGTGTGGATTTAGGTTATCGTTATGATGCTATTAACTATCAACCAGAATATATTCCAGGTATAACACCTAAGATTGCAGATGATATGGTTAAAGGTTTATTTATACCTTTACATAAAATTGAACCTTGGGCTCCTAGCCCTTATTCTCCTAAATATAATGGAAGTACAGATCCTAAATACCTTGCTGATTTGGCTGAATGGAAAGCTAAAAAAGCAGAAAATGATCAGAATGCAGAAAAAAAAATTGCTTATATCGCACAAGAAAAGAAATTTAAAAAGCATTCTTATTCTTTAGGTGCGACTTTTGATCCACTAGATTTTGTAAGACTTCAAGTAAATATTCAAAAGGCTTTAGAGCACCTACCTCAGATGAATTGTATTTTACGTTTAAGCATCCTGACTTTACGATTTACCGAATCGAGGAATCTACGTTTAGATAGACTTGGAAATCCCTTGCTTGTGCCTGACCACCTACAGAATTAGATAAATTTCGTGATCCTAGATAAGCTAAATCAATAAAGTGGCGATATTTAGTTTGAAATACACTTGTACTGAAAAAGCCCCAATCATGGTGGAAAGTCAAAGCAATTTCTTGGTTTTTTGCTTCTTCTGCTTCATATTTGGATTCGGTAAAATCGTAAAAGTCAGGATGCTTAAACGTAAAATACAATTCATCTGAGGTAGGTGCTCTAAAGCCTTTTGAATATTTTACTTGAAGTCTTACAAAATCTAGTGGATCAAAAGTCGCACCTAAAGAATAAGAATGCTTTTTAAATTTCTTTTCTTGTGCCGATATAAGCAATATTTTTTTCTGCATTCTGATCATTTTCTGCTTTTTTAGCTTTCCATTCAGCCAAATCAGCAAGGTATTTAGGATCTGTACTTCCATTATATTTAGGAGAATAAGGGCTAGGAGCCCAAGGTTCAATTTTATGTAAAGGTATAAATAACCTTTAACCATATCATCTCAATCTTAGGTGTTATACCTGGAATATATTCTGGTTGATAGTTAATAGCATCATAACGATAACCTAAATCCACACTTAATATATCATGTAACTGAACTGTATCTGCCAAAATATAATGACTTGGTTGTTGTCTCCACAGGAATTAGGAAAGAGGTTTTAGGTTCATGACGAGGACAAAGAAGACCGTTAAAGGATGACTTGTTTTACAGTCTCTTAATTGGCCTGAAAAGTTTTGTCCTAATGTTCTTTCTGCCCACCAAGTTGGATTAGTTCCATTATAACCCGCCTTATTTATCATTTCTTGCGTGTTTTTGAATAAATACCACCATAGAGATACTATTTTCAATCTCAAATACAGAAAAAGTTTTAGTTAGGTCTAATTAACTTGTTTTGTGTTTGTATTCAAATCACGCTCTTTATAATCAAAAGGACGATATCCCAGAGAATTAGGTAAAATAATATGATGACGCTCCCATCCCATGTCGTAAGTAGCAAATTTTTTACCATTAACATCCATGAATTTATTTAACATGACATCTACTTTTTCAGGTTTATCAGATGAATAACGATATTTATAAGTTGTTACAGGTTTCTCACAATTAAAAATAGAACAATCTAACCAAAAATCAGATGTACTTAATCGTTTACCGATAAAGCAGCATTATTTGTTCCTTTATCACAACAAAAGGATTACCATTTTTATCTAAAATTGATGAGTACCATCTTTTAGATCCAACCAGATAGGATTGCCCTCGCGATCAACAATTTGCCCATCTTTTAGTTGTAATCCTAGCGAATTCTTATAAGAATCACATTTCTCATTACCATCACAGTAATCTTCTGTTCTCGCTCTGGTCGTGATTTTTTGTTGAGAATAAGTCAGTTTCAAAGTATCCCAAAATGGTATCGCTGTATAATTCTCATAAGTAAATGATAAATTTTTACGTTTCACTCTATCATTTGAATGACGAGATTCTTTTTCATCATAAGTTAAATAATTAGATTGTGGCTGTAGGGAATAAGAACGATCATGACCACGTGTATGAGTTTGATATAAGTCCGAAGCAACTGTAAAACGATGGTTATCGGTTGGAGAAAAAGAGAATTTTACTAAAGTACTATCTTTAGTAATCGTATATGGATCTGTTTTTTCTCTTTCTTTTCCTTGGATGTCCATAGCATATTTATAATCATAATTTTCTAGCTCATGCCCATGGCGTTTTGTATGCATAAATAATACATCAAAGTATTTATAACGACCTGCTACAGTAACTCCATTCAACCCTTGATCATCTGCTGTACTATAACCTGTTTTATAGCCAAGATGCCAATCTTTCTCCGTTAAAAAGTCTCTGGCATCTTTTGTCTCAAATAACACTGCACCACCAAGAGAGCCACTACCTACTTTGACTGAATCTGCGCCTTTTGCAATCTTCGCAACTTTTAATGTTTCAACCTCAACACTATTTCTTGTATTATTAAAATTGCCATAACCCTCAAAAAGCTCTTTGAAACCTTGTGAAGAGAGTGTCTCTGCTTGGTGTAAACCGTCTACAGTAATCGCAACACGGTTTTCATCACACCACGAATAGCATAGCCACTTGACCCGAAACGACCAGCTTCAACAACACTGACACCTGTCTCATAACGAACTAAATCACGACTATCTTGAACTTGCTGACGCGTTAAAACTGAAGAAGTTTTTACTGTCTCACCAATTTTTTTCTCTTTTATATCTATAGCATCTTGTTGAGAAGTTACAGTAATGGTATCTAATGACTCAGTTTCTTCATCAGCTAAAACGGAACCACAATAACTAAATACAGCTAAAGTAATCAATGAAAGCTTGACTTTTTTATTTGCTATAATTGTCATAATATTTTCCTGAAATAAATGGATATACCCTAAAATAATAATGCTAAAAGTTTTCTAACCGTCTAAATGACCTTCGTCTAAATGAACAAAACTAACTAGATCATCATTACTCACTTGGAAAGCTTGACCAAAGCCTTTAACAAATAAACCTTGAGTTGGCTTAAAACTAAATAAATGAAAATCTTTCATTTTTGATAACTCATCAATCAAATTACCTTGCCTTGTTTTTAATGCTGCAATACTCTCTTTCCATTCATCTGTTTCACGTTCAATAATTCGCACAGTTGCATCAAAAGAAAGTCGACGACGTGCAAAAATTTGACGACTTTTGCTTTCATCCTCAATTAACATTAATGAAACTTTTGGTACTTCTTGTAAATTCCGAGCATGACGTGCGATTGTTGAAATGAAGACTTGATATTCTCCATTAGTAATAGCAAAAGGGGCATAACTTACATTAGGATTACCATCTTCTCCTACTGTTGCTAACATAATGGTTTTACACTGTGCTTTTAACTCTTGAATCTCTGGTCCTAAACGATTTTGTAATACTTCTTGACGATTTGTAATCATTGTTTTTTCCTTAGTTTTACTGCTTAAATAAATTGTTTAAATTTTTCTACTTGTTCTGGAAATAATTGACGCTCTTCATCACGTCCTAAATAAATTTTAAAAATAGTTTGTCCATTATTAGCGATAAATGCGATGTTATAACTTTCTTTACCACGAAAAGGTAAACTAACAAAAGCAATTTTATCGATATTATCTAACTTTAAATGTCCATGTAATGCGCCTTCATCCCCTTTCATATTTAAATTGTAATAACCTCGCCCAATCATGCCTGTTGGAAAACGATCTTTGATTTCAAAAATAGAACCTTCTTTTTCGATGATAGTCGTAAAAGTCCCCCATTTACTCACTTCACTCAAAATTTCTTCTGTTCTTATTCCAGCAAAAATGCGTACAAAAGCATCAGGCAAAGCACACAAAATCTTACCTTCTGGCTGATTAAAATGCGCTGCCATATCCAATGTAATTGCCATTGGATTTTCTGTAATATAGTCTGCAACTTGTTGTTTAAGAGTCATTGTTTTTTGATCCTCAATAAAAAACTATTATAAAAAACCACTCAATAATAGTATTGATAATAATTATTAATTATATTTGTGATTGGCACTTTTTTCAAAAAAAACTTACATCTTTTTTGAAAAAAATATGATAAATATCGAAGAGTTAGGAAAAAAATCGAGGCACAATCACCCATTTTTTATAGGTATTTGAGTTACAACACGTTCAAATATCAATATGGAAAATAGAAACGGTGAAAATAAGTACAATTAATACTCACACTATAATTTTTTACTTGTAACCAACCATTGAATAGGTATAATGTCCAACAACTTTTGAAGACTATTCACCGTTGCTGCCTGGGTGGCGAAATTGGTAGACGCAGTTGATTCAAAATCAACCGCCTTCGGGTGTGTCGGTTCGAGTCCGACCCTAGGCACCATTGATAAATAGTTTCAAAATAAAAAAGTCACTCTTTTTTTTTAAAGTGTGACTTTTTTATATATAAAATATTTTTTCTTCTATATCTTACCAAAGCCTCCATAATACTCACTTCACCTCTCAGTACACACTATTTTATCTACATATTAGCGTTCATATGTATGTAATTAGTTAGACTAAAGTGAAAGGCTATTTGAATAGACATTGGTTGAGATGGTGTAGAGTTGAAACAAGCTTCTTCACTGATACATTTATAATTGAAATAAAGTGAAACTAACGTAGTCTAA
>NZ_UGTV01000009.1 GCF_900454865.1 Pasteurella canis
TGATGAAGTAGTTGATCGTTTTATTCGTGAAGTTATCCAACCAAATGGTTTAGCTTATGAAGGAAGTGGTTACTTACATTGGGAAGGTCTAGTTTGCTTAGAAGCACTTGGAAAATGTGATGAAAGTCACCGCACTTTAGTAAAAGAATGGTTAGAGAAAAACGGGTTGCAACAAATCGAAATCAGTCAATTATTCGACATTTGGTGGGAATACCCTGCAAAAGAAGCATAAATAGCTGATAAGGCGAACATCATTGTTCGCCTTTTTCATTTTAATTAGACAATAATTCTTTAATCCTCTGTAGAAACCCTTGACGAATCATCCTTTCAAGCGTAACATTCGCCCCGATTTAGTAATATGAGGACACACACTTTGGACAGTCACAGTCGATACCGAATTGCTTTTTTACTGTAACTTTCGCTGTTGCCTTTATATCAGCGAAGTTCGCTGATAGATCATTTCTAACACCATTTTTATTCGGCATCTTTTTATGGTCATCGAGATATCGATAGCCAATAATCAAACGAAAAATTAATCATTCTTTTACTATCACGGCTTATTTCGTTTGGTTTCTTTTGTTCATTGCGTTGTTCATAATCCAATTAAGGAGTATGACAAAATGATAAATGCTTTCACTCTTGAAGATGCTCGTCTTGTTCGCATTGATGAAGATGAAAATACACAACTAAACAATGCAATCTGGCTCGATCTATCTACTTGAACCGACGAGCGAAGAACGCGAAATTTTACAAGATAGTCTAGGACAAAGCCTCGCAACGTTTCTCGAATTAGAGGACATTGAAGCATCTGCTCGTTTCTTTGAAGACCAAGATGGCTTACACTTACACTCATTCTTTTATTGTGAAGACGAAGAAGATTATGCTGATTTAGCCAGCGTCGCCTTTACTGTACGTGATGGCCGCCTCTTTACACTACGTGATCGTGAACTGCCTGCCTTCCGTTTATATATCGTATGCGCTCACGTAATCAACGCTTAATTGAATGTAATGCTTACGAAGTTTTATTAGATTTATTTGAAACTAAAATTGAGCAACTGGCTGATGTTATTGAAACTGTGTATTCTGATTTAGAAAAATTAAGTCGTGTAATCTTAGATGGTACACAAGGTGAGGCTTTTGACCAGGCATTGTCGACGCTAACCGAACAAGAGGACACCAGCTCAAAAGTGCGTTTATGTCTGATGGATACACAACGAGCATTAAGCTTCTTAGTTCGTAAAACACGCTTACCTGCAAATCAGCTTGAACAAGCTCGTGAAATTTTACGTGATATTGAATCATTACAACCACATAATGAATCTTTATTCCAACGTGTAAACTTCTTAATGCAAGCAGCAATGGGTTTCATCAGTATTGAACAAAACCGCATTATTAAAATCTTCTCAGTTGTGTCAGTTATCTTCCTTCCACCGACATTAGTTGCTTCTAATTATGGGATGAACTTTGATGTAATGCCAGAGCTCGGTTTGAAATTTGGCTATCCAATGGCATTAGGTTTAATGGCTCTCGCAGCATTTGCCCCATATTGGTATTTTAAACGCAAAGGTTGGTTATAAAATTTAAGGTAATACAATGAACTCATTACAAATTTTAATTTTTACATTGATTGATGTATACGGATTTATTTTAGTTTTACGTGCATGGTTCCAATTTAGCAGAGTGGATTTTTATAATCCACTCTCACAAGGCTTAGTTAAAATTACTCAACCTGTTTTATCTCCTTTGCGTACATTTATTCCTACATTCAGGAATATTGATTTAGCCGCGCTCATTTTGGCTTTCTTATTATTTAGTATCAAATTTCCCCTCGCACATTTAGTAGGTAATGTATTTATTAGTCATGCAGACATTCTCGACTATGCATTAGCAGGCTTACTCACATTAATACGTACATGTGGAAAAGCCGTTTTCTATGTTCTTTTACTAGTGCAATCATGAGTTGGTTTAATCGCACCCCTAATCCAATGCAATTTGTTCTCCATCAGCTAACCTCTCCACTTTTAAGCCCAATTCAACGCATTTTACCTAATACAGGAATGATTGATTTTTCACCGATGATACTGGTTTTTGGTTTATTTTTCTTAGACAAAGTTCTACTGGATCTTTTCGGTGCTTACTGGTTATTAGCAAGCTACTAAAAGTGCGGTCAATTTGAAAGGTGTTTTGTAATAGTGACAATATTCGCAGTAGAAAAACAGGGTGAAGATTTAAGATTACGGATTTTTTTTGCAACCAAAAGCAAGTAAAGATCACATTGTTGGGCTACATGACAATGAGCTTAAAATCACTATTACAGCACCGCCTATTGATGGGCAAGCAAATGCACATTACTCAAATTTTTAAGCAAAACATTCAAAGTACCCAAAAGCAGTATTGTATTAGAAAAAGGTGAACTCAATCGACATAAACAGATTTTAATCCCAAACCCCAAAGTGATCCCAGAAGTCGTATCTGCCTTATTAAAATGAAACCGCACAAACGTTCACTGCTTCTCTTTTACTTAAATAAAACGACTTGCCAACAAAATAAGCTGAAAATACTATAGGTTTAACTCAAAAAGACTTTTCTTTGGATTAATTTTGAACCCTTCGGCCTCTAATAAAGCTTGTTGTTGCTGTCCCTGTTCAACAACCAAACGCGTAGATTGTGTGTAGCGTACAAACTCTTTTGCCTTTGCAATTAAAGCTGCATAAACTTCTGCATAATTTGAATTAGGCGAGACAAAAATATCGGTTAATTGCCAATAACGTTGTAATTGAAGAGAAGAAAGACGGGGATAGAGCTGAATGAAACCAAGTGCGTGCTGGTTTTCATTCACTGCAATAAAGAAAATGCTTTCACTAAAACGAATACGATTGGTCAAAAAGGCTAAAGTGCGGTCAGGATTTTCCAGCATTCCATGAGAAAGACGATATTGCTCAAAGAGCGGTAATAGAATGTCTAAATTCCATTGTTCAGCTTTAAAAATTTTCATTTTCGTCACAATCGGGCATTTTTTGTTAAATCTATACAGTGAATTGTAGCTTTTTAAAACAAAATAATCATCTTTTACCAAAAAAATTTTTCAAATTTGCCTAAAATCAACAGAACTAAATAAAAAATTTGATATAGTAGTGCGGTCATTTTTTATTAATTTAATACGGAGAAAAATTATGGCTCGTCGTCCTTTAGTTATGGGTAACTGGAAATTAAACGGTAGCAAAGCATTCACAAAAGAATTAATTGAAGACTTAAAAACAGAATTATCGGATGTTAAAGGTTGTGATGTCGCAATTGCACCACCTGTCATGTATTTAGCTGAAGCCGAGGCAGCGTTGACTGGCAGTACAATTGCACTAGGCTCACAAAACGTCGATGTAAACGTACAAGGTGCATTTACAGGTGATATTTCAACCGAAATGTTAAAAGATTTTAGTGCGAAATATATCATTATCGGTCACTCTGAGCGTCGAACCTATCATAAAGAAAGCGATGAGTTTATCGCGAAAAAATTCGCGGCATTAAAACAAGCAGGTTTAGTGCCAGTATTATGTATCGGTGAAAGCGAAGCGGAAAACGAAGCAGGCAAAACAGAAGAAGTGTGCGCACGTCAAATTGATGCAGTGTTGAATACATTAGGCGCTGAAGCATTTAACGGTGCAGTAATCGCATACGAACCCATTTGGGCAATCGGTACTGGTAAATCAGCCACTCCAGCGCAAGCACAAGCAGTTCACGCCTTTATCCGTAGCCACATTGCGAAGAAAGATCAAGCCGTCGCAGAACAAGTTATTATCCAATATGGTGGTTCTGTAAATGATGCAAATGCGGCTGAGTTATTCACTCAACCAGACATCGACGGTGCATTAGTTGGTGGCGCATCATTAAAAGCACCAGCATTTGCCGTGATCGTAAAAGCAGCTGCAAAAGCAAAAAACTAATTTAATCTCTTAAAACAAAAAGCAGATCAAATGATCTGCTTTTTTATTACCTAAAGTGCGGTCTGTTTTTCTATTTTTTCCAACTCACAAACGCCCAAGTTTTAAAATCTCCACGTGCAGAAGTGATATTTGGGTGTTTGGCGTAATAGTCTTTGAGTTTTGCCATTTCTTGTTCGGTTAACTCGCCAATCGACCACTGTACTGATTGGATAAAACTGTGCTCATCGATTTTTTCAGGCTTAATTAAACTGCATTCAGCAGTAATAAAATCCACAGAAGCGTAATAGCCTTTTTGATGTAACAAATTCAGCGCATACATATAATTCGGGAATCCCACCGAATCTCTGCCAATATATTGCAAAATGTCGCGTGCGATAAAGTCTTTTTCGACAATCATCGTCATATAAACTGCTTTTCTTGCTTTGGCATTCAGCTTATCCAATGCTTTATCTAAATCAGCCACCATTGAAGAACGTGATGACACACAGATATCACATTCTGGCACATCGTCCCAATTCTCTTCCCAAGATTTGCGAATAGGCTGCACGTTATCCAACCCTAAATTCTGCGCGCGTTGTTGTAAAACGGACAACATTCCTTCACTGTAATCTAAGCCATACACTTTTTTAATGTGGCAACGGCAGAGAAATCGCACCACCACCGCAGCCCACATCTAATAAAAGTGTATGGCTTAGATTACAGTGAAGGAATGTTGTCCGTTTTACAACAACGCGCGCAGAATTTAGGGTTGGATAACGTGCAGCCTATTCGCAAATCTTGGGAAGAGAATTGGGACGATGTGCCAGAATGTGATATCTGTGTGTCATCACGTTCTTCAATGGTGGCTGATTTAGATAAAGCATTGGATAAGCTGAATGCCAAAGCAAGAAAAGCAGTTTATATGACGATGATTGTCGAAAAAGACTTTATCGCACGCGACATTTTGCAATATATTGGCAGAGATTCGGTGGGATTCCCGAATTATATGTATGCGCTGAATTTGTTACATCAAAAAGGCTATTACGCTTCTGTGGATTTTATTACTGCTGAATGCAGTTTAATTAAGCCTGAAAAAATCGATGAGCACAGTTTTATCCAATCAGTACAGTGGTCGATTGGCGAGTTAACCGAACAAGAAATGGCAAAACTCAAAGACTATTACGCCAAACACCCAAATATCACTTCTGCACGTGGAGATTTTAAAACTTGGGCGTTTGTGAGTTGGAAAAAATAGAAAAACAGACCGCACTTTAGGTAATAAAAAAGCAGATCATTTGATCTGCTTTTTGTTTTAAGAGATTAAATTAGTTTTTTGCTTTTGCAGCTGCTTTTACGATCACGGCAAATGCTGGTGCTTTTAATGATGCGCCACCAACTAATGCACCGTCGATGTCTGGTTGAGTGAATAACTCAGCCGCATTTGCATCATTTACAGAACCACCATATTGGATAATAACTTGTTCTGCGACGGCTTGATCTTTCTTCGCAATGTGGCTACGGATAAAGGCGTGAACTGCTTGTGCTTGCGCTGGAGTGGCTGATTTACCAGTACCGATTGCCCAAATGGGTTCGTATGCGATTACTGCACCGTTAAATGCTTCAGCGCCTAATGTATTCAACACTGCATCAATTTGACGTGCGCACACTTCTTCTGTTTTGCCTGCTTCGTTTTCCGCTTCGCTTTCACCGATACATAATACTGGCACTAAACCTGCTTGTTTTAATGCCGCGAATTTTTTCGCGATAAAACTCATCGCTTTCTTTATGATAGGTTCGACGCTCAGAGTGACCGATAATGATATATTTCGCACTAAAATCTTTTAACATTTCGGTTGAAATATCACCTGTAAATGCACCTTGTACGTTTACATCGACGTTTTGTGAGCCTAGTGCAATTGTACTGCCAGTCAACGCTGCCTCGGCTTCAGCTAAATACATGACAGGTGGTGCAATTGCGACATCACAACCTTTAACATCCGATAATTCTGTTTTTAAGTCTTCAATTAATTCTTTTGTGAATGCTTTGCTACCGTTTAATTTCCAGTTACCCATAACTAAAGGACGACGAGCCATAATTTTTCTCCGTATTAAATTAATAAAAAATGACCGCACTACTATATCAAATTTTTTATTTAGTTCTGTTGATTTTAGGCAAATTTGAAAAATTTTTTTGGTAAAAGATGATTATTTTGTTTTAAAAAGCTACAATTCACTGTATAGATTTAACAAAAAATGCCCGATTGTGACGAAAATGAAAATTTTTAAAGCTGAACAATGGAATTTAGACATTCTATTACCGCTCTTTGAGCAATATCGTCTTTCTCATGGAATGCTGGAAAATCCTGACCGCACTTTAGCCTTTTTGACCAATCGTATTCGTTTTAGTGAAAGCATTTTCTTTATTGCAGTGAATGAAAACCAGCACGCACTTGGTTTCATTCAGCTCTATCCCCGTCTTTCTTCTCTTCAATTACAACGTTATTGGCAATTAACCGATATTTTTGTCTCGCCTAATTCAAATTATGCAGAAGTTTATGCAGCTTTAATTGCAAAGGCAAAAGAGTTTGTACGCTACACACAATCTACGCGTTTGGTTGAACAGGGACAGCAACAACAAGCTTTATTAGAGGCCGAAGGGTTCAAAATTAATCCAAAGAAAAGTCTTTTTGAGTTAAACCTATAGTATTTTCAGCTTATTTTGTTGGCAAGTCGTTTTATTTAAGTAAAAGAGAAGCAGTGAACGTTTGTGCGGTTCATTTTAATAAGGCAGATACGACTTCTGGGATCACTTTGGGGTTTGGGATTAAAATCTGTTTATGTCGATTGAGTTCACCTTTTTCTAATACAATACTGCTTTTGGGTACTTTGAATGTTTTGCTTAAAAATTTGAGTAAATGTGCATTTGCTTGCCCATCAATAGGCGGTGCTGTAATAGTGATTTTAAGCTCATTGTCATGTAGCCCAACAATGTGATCTTTACTTGCTTTTGGTTGCAAAAAAATCCGTAATCTTAAATCTTCACCCTGTTTTTCTACTGCGAATATTGTCACTATTACAAAACACCTTTCAAATTGACCGCACTTTTAGTAGCTTGCTAATAACCAGTAAGCACCGAAAAGATCCAGTAGAACTTTGTCTAAGAAAAATAAACCAAAAACCAGTATCATCGGTGAAAAATCAATCATTCCTGTATTAGGTAAAATGCGTTGAATTGGGCTTAAAAGTGGAGAGGTTAGCTGATGGAGAACAAATTGCATTGGATTAGGGGTGCGATTAAACCAACTCATGATTGCACTAAGTAAAAGAACATAGAAAACGGCTTTTCCACATGTACGTATTAATGTGAGTAAGCCTGCTAATGCATAGTCGAGAATGTCTGCATGACTAATAAATACATTACCTACTAAATGTGCGAGGGGAAATTTGATACTAAATAATAAGAAAGCCAAAATGAGCGCGGCTAAATCAATATTCCTGAATGTAGGAATAAATGTACGCAAAGGAGATAAAACAGGTTGAGTAATTTTAACTAAGCCTTGTGAGAGTGGATTTAAAAAATCCACTCTGCTAAATTGGAACCATGCACGTAAAACTAAAATAAATCCGTATACATCAATCAATGTAAAAATTAAAATTTGTAATGAGTTCATTGTATTACCTTAAATTTTTATAACCAACCTTTGCGTTTAAAATACCAATATGGGGCAAATGCTGCGAGAGCCATTAAACCTAATGCCATTGGATAGCCAAATTTCAAACCCGAGCTCTGGCATTACATCAAAGTTCATCCCATAATTAGAAGCAACTAATGTCGGTGGAAGGAAGATAACTGACACAACTGAGAAGATTTTAATAATGCGGTTTTGTTCAATACTGATGAAACCCATTGCTGCTTGCATTAAGAAGTTTACACGTTGGAATAAAGATTCATTATGTGGTTGTAATGATTCAATATCACGTAAAATTTCACGAGCTTGTTCAAGCTGATTTGCAGGTAAGCGTGTTTTACGAACTAAGAAGCTTAATGCTCGTTGTGTATCCATCAGACATAAACGCACTTTTGAGCTGGTGTCCTCTTGTTCGGTTAGCGTCGACAATGCCTGGTCAAAAGCCTCACCTTGTGTACCATCTAAGATTACACGACTTAATTTTTCTAATCAGAATACACAGTTTCAATAACATCAGCCAGTTGCTCAATTTTAGTTTCAAATAAATCTAATAAAACTTCGTAAGCATTACATTCAATTAAGCGTTGATTACGTGAGCGCATACGATATAAACGGAAGGCAGGCAGTTCACGATCACGTAGTGTAAAGAGGCGGCCATCACGTACAGTAAAGGCGACGCTGGCTAAATCAGCATAATCTTCTTCGTCTTCACAATAAAAGAATGAGTGTAAGTGTAAGCCATCTTGGTCTTCAAAGAAACGAGCAGATGCTTCAATGTCCTCTAATTCGAGAAACGTTGCGAGGCTTTGTCCTAGACTATCTTGTAAAATTTCGCGTTCTTCGCTCGTCGGTTCAAGTAGATCGAGCCAGATTGCATTGTTTAGTTGTGTATTTTCATCTTCATCAATGCGAACAAGACGAGCATCTTCAAGAGTGAAAGCATTTATCATTTTGTCATACTCCTTAATTGGATTATGAACAACGCAATGAACAAAAGAAACCAAACGAAATAAGCCGTGATAGTAAAAGAATGATTAATTTTTCGTTTGATTATTGGCTATCGATATCTCGATGACCATAAAAAGATGCCGAATAAAATGGTGTTAGAAATGATCTATCAGCGAACTTCGCTGATATAAAGGCAACAGCGAAAGTTACAGTAAAAAAGCAATTCGGTATCGACTGTGACTGTCCAAAGTGTGTGTCCTCATATTACTAAATCGGGGCGAATGTTACGCTTGAAAGGATGATTCGTCAAGGGTTTCTACAGAGGATTAAAGAATTATTGTCTAATTAAAATGAAAAAGGCGAACAATGATGTTCGCCTTATCAGCTATTTATGCTTCTTTTGCAGGGTATTCCCACCAAATGTCGAATAATTGACTGATTTCGATTTGTTGCAACCCGTTTTTCTCTAACCATTCTTTTACTAAAGTGCGGTGACTTTCATCACATTTCCAAGTGCTTCTAAGCAAACTAGACCTTCCCAATGTAAGTAACCACTTCCTTCATAAGCTAAACCATTTGGTTGGATAACTTCACGAATAAAACGATCAACTACTT
>NZ_UGTV01000019.1 GCF_900454865.1 Pasteurella canis
TAAACAAGTCGGATTGTATTGGATAAACGCGATTAACATATTGTGGCGTTCTATATTAATTTCTGCGACACTTAATGCATCAGCAGAAAGTCTACCGCATCTACTTCTGATTCTGGGAATTGCTCTGCACAAGCGATAGCGATGCAGCCACTGCCAGTACACATGTCTAAAATGCGTTTCGGTTCTGTTTTTAATAAACCAGCAAAACCTGTTTGAATAAGAGCACTAATTGGTGAACGAGGAATAATAACACGCTCATCAATATAGAAATTTAGACCACAAAACCAAGCTTGCTTAGTCAGATAGGCAACAGGAATCCGTTTTTCAATACGCTGAATGACTGAACGTAATAATACTTCTTTTTCTGTACGAGTTAAATTCGCTGCATAGAATTCTGGAGGAAAGTCGATAGGTAGATCAAGTGTAGCAAAAACTAGCTGTAATGCCTCATCCCAAGCATTATCATAGCCATGACCATAATAAATATCTGCACGATTAAATGTACTGTAAGTCCAGCGTAAGAAGTCTTGGATAGAATGTAATTCATTATGTACTTGATCAGAAATAATGGTTTCAATGAGATCTTGATTATATGTCATAGTATGTCTATAGCTAAAAGAGAAAAGTGACTTAGTTATACCATATTCAATGAAATTTGGGAAATCAAGCTCAATAATAATATGCTATCATAACGGAATTTGAAAAATTAGGTCGAGGTGAATATGCTAAAACCAGAAGATATTGCGCTATTTCGTATAGCAACTCAAGGGGTCAAAACGTTAAAACAAGATACTTTTTGTAGCGCCTCGTCAGAACAAAAGAATCAAAAAATCACCACTAAGACAAATTCGAGAGCAAGAGGACACTTTATTTTATTTTTCTGATGAATATGAACCATTACTAAATGAAGAAAGAGCGGTGAAATATTTGCGAGAAGGGGAAGATTCCCATTTATTAAAACAGCTTCGCCGAGGTGATTTTCACCTGAATTGTTTTTGGATTTACATGGTTTAACACGTGAACAAGCTAAACTAGAATTAGCGAGTTTAATCCAAGCTTGTGAAAAGGAGCATATTTATTGTGCGAGTGTCATGACTGGTTATGGGTCGTACATATTAAAGCGCCAGATTCCTCGTTGGTTAGTGCAACATCCCAAGGTGAAAGCACTACACCAAGCCCCCAAAAGAGGGGGGGGGATGCGGCAATTTTAATCTTACTCGATGTCTAATTGTTGAAGTATAGTATAGAGTAATGGCAATATTTTGACTAATCATATTGAGTTGTTGGATTGGCACACTAAATTGGGGTTGTAGTAAATATTCACATTGCTCTATATTAGCTTTTGCTAAGTCTTCTTTTATTTTTTCCTGCAGTTTAGCGAAGATATCTGGTCTTAATCTATCAATATGCTCTAATACATAGATGATTTTTTTTAGCTACTGGATAAAATCCAGAAAGAAACTCAGTATTTTTGTTGTAACTTTTTCATATTGCTGCGGTATGCCCCTAATGCAGAAATGTAGCTTAGTAGCGAATAGTTTACCTTAAGCAACTCGAATCCTTTTTGCAAATGAGCCTGATATTTTTGTGGTTCATTATTCATATTCGATATTATAGTGCTTAATGCAGTCGCATTCTCATGAGCATTACGGCGAACAATTCTATATTTCAGATTATCTCCTTTACCAAATTGTAATTGACTAATGATATAAAGGGAGATTTAGCATTACTCTTAATTGCTTGCCGACTGACTTTATCGAGCTGGAGATATTTCCAATCTGGCCATAAGTAAGAGACTGCAAACCACGCAATTGCAGCACCAATCAATGTATCTAACACACGAGAATACATAGCTTCATGAAGATCAAATCCCATGACATCAAAACTAATTAAAACTTGCAACGTGATAAAAAAAGTTGAAAAACTGTAGTTATTACTTCGGAAAAAGAAAAATAAAGTGCTGGTTGCGACGATAAGCCCCAGCTGTAATTCAAGAGTGGATTAATATAAGGTAATAATGAACCGATGATGACACCTAAAATAGTACCAATTATGCGTTGTCTCAAGCGCATTTTGGTTGCAGAGTAATTTGGTTGGCAAACAAAAACTGATGTCAATAAGATCCAATAACCTCTATCAAGTTGAAAAAATTCGACAATAGTACACGAAGTGAATACTACAATAGATAAGCGGACAGCATGACGGAATAATTGCGAATTAAAATGGCAATGGCTTTTAATTGCATACAGGATATTACTGAGCCCACGTATTTGTTCAGTATGAATTTGTGCTGTACCAGAGTGCTCATTTTGCTGAGACTCTTGATCTAAATGACTTAATTGCCATTCTACAGCTTGTAAATTTTCGATTAATGTTTTTAGATTCAGTAAAAGAGGTTCATTTTCAGGATGAGCTTGTGCATAAAGATCAAAGGATTGATTGAGCCCTAAAATCGCTTTTTCAACTTTATTATTGTAATTATATTTTTTATTTTGCTGTAAGCTCAAACCAATTTCACGACAGGCTTGTGCTTGCAATTCAAACAAACGTTGGATTCGAAAGATAAGATCTGTATTTTTGAGTTGCTCTGCAATAGCTTGATAGTTGAACAGGCTGGAATTGGCCCGCTCATGAATATCTTGTGCAGCAAAATAGTAACGAATCATTTTCGTCGTTCGGCTATGTCTGTGTTGTCCACGGATACGATAAAATAATGCTGTGCGAGCCGAGTTGAATGCATCAATTAATGCACTATCTTTCATAGCTAAATTGACTTCTTTATGACCTAACCATTCTATATCATCAGGATCGAAGAATCGCGCTTTGGCCTCTAAGTATTCGCCTAAGGCAATAAAGGATTTCGCCATACTTTCTTGTACTGGGCGGTTCGGAAAAAATAAATGAACAATTAATGTAGTTATGCTATAGAGCAATGTACCACATAAAATCATAATTGGATTGATAAACCAAACTGTATCAGGTAGGTAAGATAAAGTTGTGTATAATGCGATGACTAGGGTACCAAATGCAATTGTGCTATAGCGTTGACCAATGGCGCCTACCATAGTAAAGAGAAAGGTAATTACAGTCATTAATAATGTAAATTGAACGCTATTACCAATACTAATTTGAACAACAAGTGAGGAAATAGAAAATGCAATAAGTGTATAGAATACATTTTTTAATCGACCCGTTAAGCGGTTATCAAGATCAACTAAGCCACCTGCAATAATCCCTAAAATCAACGGCATGCTTTGTTGTGAGATATCGAGTAACCAAATAGCACAAGCCGCAATATTAACCGCGATGAAAATAGGGATTGTGGCAATGACTTTTGCATTCAGCCAATTATTCATTCTATTTCTTTCGATTATTTATAATGGTTATTGTAATGTTGCTGTGCAGCTTGTTTTCTTGCGATCTCAGCAACTTCTTTTGATACTACGCGTTGTCCAACTGGTAATAAGGCAATACCTGCTAATTTAAAATTAGCGAGTCCAACAGGAATACCGATAATAGTTAAGCATTGTGCAATACCTGAAAAAATATGGAATAAACAAAGCCACCAGCCGAAAAAGATAAACCAGAAGATATTTAAGATAGTGCCTAAGGAATTTCCTACTGTACTAGTAGGCTCGAGGTATTTCACATGAATAATGTCATTACCGAAAGGCATTAATGACATTTTACTAATTTCCCAGCAGCTTCTTGCTAAGTGGTCAGTGCTATCTTAATTATTACATTGCCCTTATACAAGAAGCTGCTGGGAAATTAGTAAAATGTCATTAATGCCTTTCGGTAATGACATTATTCATGTGAAATACCTCGAGCCTACTAGTACAGTAGGAAATTCCTTAGGCACTATCTTAAATATCTTCTGGTTTATCTTTTTCGGCTGGTGGCTTTGTTTATTCCATATTTTTTCAGGTATTGCACAATGCTTAACTATTATCGGTATTCCTGTTGGACTCGCTAATTTTAAATTAGCAGGTATTGCCTTATTACCAGTTGGACAACGCGTAGTATCAAAAGAAGTTGCTGAGATCGCAAGAAAACAAGCTGCACAGCAACATTACAATAACCATTATAAATAATCGAAAGAAATAGAATGAATAATTGGCTGAATGCAAAAGTCATTGCCACAATCCCTATTTTCATCGCGGTTAATATTGCGGCTTGTGCTATTTGGTTACTCGATATCTCACAACAAAGCATGCCGTTGATTTTAGGGATTATTGCAGGTGGCTTAGTTGATCTTGATAACCGCTTAACGGGTCGATTAAAAAATGTATTCTATACACTTATTGCATTTTCTATTTCCTCACTTGTTGTTCAAATTAGTATTGGTAATAGCGTTCAATTTACATTATTAATGACTGTAATTACCTTTCTCTTTACTATGGTAGGCGCCATTGGTCAACGCTATAGCACAATTGCATTTGGTACCCTAGTCATCGCATTATACACAACTTTATCTTACCTACCTGATACAGTTTGGTTTATCAATCCAATTATGATTTTATGTGGTACATTGCTCTATAGCATAACTACATTAATTGTTCATTTATTTTTTCCGAACCGCCCAGTACAAGAAAGTATGGCGAAATCCTTTATTGCCTTAGGCGAATACTTAGAGGCCAAAGCGCGATTCTTCGATCCTGATGATATAGAATGGTTAGGTCATAAAGAAGTCAATTTAGCTATGAAAGATAGTGCATTAATTGATGCATTCAACTCGGCTCGCACAGCATTATTTTATCGTATCCGTGGACAACACAGACATAGCCGAACGACGAAAATGATTCGTTACTATTTTGCTGCACAAGATATTCATGAGCGGGCCAATTCCAGCCTGTTCAACTATCAAGCTATTGCAGAGCAACTCAAAAATACAGATCTTATCTTTCGAATCCAACGTTTGTTTGAATTGCAAGCACAAGCCTGTCGTGAAATTGGTTTGAGCTTACAGCAAAATAAAAAATATAATTACAATAATAAAGTTGAAAAAGCGATTTTAGGGCTCAATCAATCCTTTGATCTTTATGCACAAGCTCATCCTGAAAATGAACCTCTTTTACTGAATCTAAAAACATTAATCGAAAATTTACAAGCTGTAGAATGGCAATTAAGTCATTTAGATCAAGAGTCTCAGCAAAATGAGCACTCTGGTACAGCACAAATTCATACTGAACAAATACGTGGGCTCAGTAATATCCTGTATGCAATTAAAAGCCATTGCCATTTTAATTCGCAATTATTCCGTCATGCTGTCCGCTTATCTATTGTAGTATTCACTTCGTGTACTATTGTCGAATTTTTTCAAACTGATAGAGGTTATTGGATCTTATTGACATCAGTTTTTGTTTGCCAACCAAATTACTCTGCAACCCAAAATGCGCTTGAGACAACGCATAATTGGTACTATTTTAGGTGTCATCATCGGTTTCATTATTACCTTATATTAATCCCACTCTTGAATTACAGCTGGGGCTTATCGTCGCAACCAGCACTTTATTTTTCTTTTTCCGAAGTAATAACTACAGTTTTTCAACTTTTTTTATCACGTTGCAAGTTTTAATTAGTTTTGATGTCATGGGGATTTGATCTTCATGAAGCTATGTATTCTCGTGTGTTAGATACATTGATTGGTGCTGCAATTGCGTGGTTTGCAGTCTCTTACTTATGGCCAGATTGGAAATATCTCCAGCTCGATAAAGTCAGTCGGCAAGCAATTAAGAGTAATGCTAAATATCTCCTTTATATCATTAGTCAATTACAATTTGGTAAAGGAGATAATCTGAAATATAGAATTGTTCGCCGTAATGCTCATGAGAATGCGACTGCATTAAGCACTATAATATCGAATATGAATAATGAACCACAAAAATATCAGGCTCATTTGCAAAAAGGATTCGAGTTGCTTAAGGTAAACTATTCGCTACTAAGCTACATTTCTGCATTAGGGGCATACCGCAGCAATATGAAAAAGTTACAACAAAATACTGAGTTTCTTTCTGGATTTTATCCAGTAGCTAAAAAAAATCATCTATGTATTAGAGCATATTGATAGATTAAGACCAGATATCTTCGCTAAACTGCAGGAAAAAATAAAAGAAGACTTAGCAAAAGCTAATATAGAGCAATGTGAATATTTACTACAACCCCAATTTAGTGTGCCAATCCAACAACTCAATATGATTAGTCAAATATTGCCATTACTCTATACTATACTTCAACAATTAGACATCGAGTAAGATTAAAATTGCCGCATCCCCCCCCCACTCTTTGGGGGCTTGGTGTAGTGCTTTCACCTTGGGATGTTGCACTAACCAACGAGGAATCTGGCGCTTTAATATGTACGAACCATAACCAGTCATGACACTCGCACAATAAATATGCTCCTTTTCACAAGCTTGGATTAAACTCGCTAATTCTAGTTTAGCTTGTTCACGTGTTAAACCATGTAAATCCAAAAACAATTCAGGTGAGAAATCACCTCGGCGAAGCTGTTTTAATAAATGGGAATCTTCCCCTTCTCGCAAATATTTCACCGCTCTTTCTTCATTTAGTAATGGTTCATATTCATCAGAAAAATAAAAATAAAGTGTCCTCTTGCTCTCGAATTTGTCTTAGTGGATTTTTTTGATTCTTTTGTTCTGACGAGGCGCTACAAAAGTATCTTGTTTTAACGTTTTGACCCTTGAGTTGCTATACGAAATAGCGCAATATCTTCTGGTTTTAGCATATTCACCTCGACCTAATTTTTCAAATTCCGTTATGATAGCATATTATTATTGAGCTTGATTTCCCAAATTTCATTGAATATGGTATAACTAAGTCACTTTTCTCTTTTAGCTATAGACATACTATGACATATAATCAAGATCTCATTGAAACCATTATTTCTGATCAAGTACATAATGAATTACATTCTATCCAAGACTTCTTACGCTGGACTTACAGTACATTTAATCGTGCAGATATTTATTATGGTCATGGCTATGATAATGCTTGGGATGAGGCATTACAGCTAGTTTTTGCTACACTTGATCTACCTATCGACTTTCCTCCAGAATTCTATGCAGCGAATTTAACTCGTACAGAAAAAGAAGTATTATTACGTTCAGTCATTCAGCGTATTGAAAAACGGATTCCTGTTGCCTATCTGACTAAGCAAGCTTGGTTTTGTGTCTAAAATTTCTATATTGATGAGCGTGTTATTATTCCTCGTTCACCAATTAGTGCTCTTATTCAAACAGGTTTTGCTGGTTTATTAAAAACAGAACCGAAACGCATTTTAGACATGTGTACTGGCAGTGGCTGCATCGCTATCGCTTGTGCAGAGCAATTCCCAGAATCAGAAGTAGATGCGGTAGATCTTTCTGCTGATGCATTAAGTGTCGCAGAAATTAATATAGAACGCCACAATATGTTAA
>NZ_UGTV01000010.1 GCF_900454865.1 Pasteurella canis
TACGATAATGTGCAGTTAATAAGAAATAACGTACACTTTCTGCATTATAATGATTCAAAACATCACGGATAGTAAAGAAGTTGCCAAGTGACTTCGACATTTTTTCTTTATCAACCATGATCATGCCCGAATGAATCCAATAATTTACATAATCATTACCATGTGCACAACAAGATTGGGCTATTTCATTTTCATGATGCGGAAACATCAGATCGGAGCCGCCGCCGTGGATATCGAAATGTTCGCCTAGCTCTTTATAATTCATCGCAGAACATTCAATATGCCAGCCTGGACGACCAGCCCCCCAAGGCGATTGCCAACTTGGTTCTTCTGGTTTGACATTTTCCATAATACAAAAATCCATTGGGTTTTTCTTGATTTCTACGATTTCAACACGTGCACCTGCCTGCAATTGTTCAAGATTTTGACGAGATAATTTACCGTATTGACTAAAACTTTCTACATCAAACATCACGTCACCATTCTCTGCGACATAAGCATGTCCACGCTCAATCAGTTTTTGTACAATCGCAATAATTTCAGAAATATGGTGTGTAGCTCTTGGCTCAACGTCAGGACGTAAAACATTAAGTGCATCAAAGTCTTTGTACATTTCTAAGACCATACGATTAACGAGTTGCTCACAGCTTTCTTTATTTTCTAATGCACGTTTAATGATTTTATCATCAACATCTGTGATGTTACGTTACATAAGTTAATTGATAGCCTAAATAGCGTAGATAACGAGCAATAACATCAAAGCAAACAAAGGTTCGACCATGCCCAATATGGCATAAATCATAGACAGTAACGCCACAGACATACATCCCGACTTTACCTGCTTGTATAGGGGTAAAAACTTCTTTCTCTCTCGTTAATGTATTAAAAATTTTTAGCATTTGTTTGCTCTCTTATTATTCTTCAAAATTTAGTGAAAACAGACCGCACTTTTAGTTAGCGTATATGCACATACGCCTAGAATTGCCACTTTATAGCATTTCTTGGGCTTTTATGGAATAATAAACGCTTTGAAATTTCAGAGGATAATGGCAATGGTTACATTACACACAAATTTTGGCGATATTAAAATTGAATTAAATCACGAAAAAGCACCCATCACTGCGGAAAATTCTTAAATTACTGTCAAAGTGGTTTCTATAATAACACAATTTTTCACCGTGTTATTGATGGATTTATGATTCAAGGTGGTGGTATGGAAGTGGGTATGCGTGAGAAAAAATACCAATGCGCCAATCCAAAATGAAGCAAATAATGGACTGAGTAACAAACGTGGTAGCATTGCAATGGCACGTACTTCTGATCCACATTCAGCAACAGCACAATTTTTTATCAATGTTGCAGATAATACGTTTTTAGATCATCGTGCAAAAGAATTATTTGGTAAAAAAGTTGTACAAGAATGGGGTTATGCCGTATTTGGTGAAGTTGTAGAAGGTATGGATGTTGTCGATAAAATAAAAGTGTGCAAACTGGCAATAAAGGTTTCCACCAAGATGTACCAAAAGACGATGTTATTATTACTTCTGTCACTGTTGAATAATGAATTTCCCCTCAATTGAGGGGAGTTTTTTTAGGAATATCATTATGAAAATATTTAAAGTATTGAGTATCCTTAGTATTGGTTTATTAGCAGTTAGTACACAAGCAAAAATGTCGTTTTACATACTAACTACGGTGAAATCAAAATCGCTTTAGAGCAAGAGAAAGCACCTATTTCGAGTCAAAACTTTCTTCAATATAGTGAATCTGGTTTTTACAATGGAACAATTTTTCACCGAGTTATTGATGGTTTTATGGTGCAGGCTGGAGGCTTTGAGGTAGATATGAAACAAAAGAAAGCCAACGCACCTATCCACAATGAGGCAAATAACGGACTAAAAAACTTACGTGGTACAGTAGCAATGGCTCGTACTTCTGATCCCCATTCAGCGACATCGCAATTTTTTATTAATACTGGTAGATAATGATTTTTTAAATTTTAGTGCAGAAACAGCACGAGGGTGGGGATATGCGGTCTTTGGCAACGTGATTGAGGGTATGGATGTTGTGGATAAGATAAGCCAAGTGGACACAGGGCGTTCAGGGTTTCATCGTGATGTACCGAAGCAAGAGATAATAATTCAGTCAGTTACTGTTGAATAGGGCTTTGCATAATGGCATTTTTTGATACTCATACTCACTTAGACTATTTACAACGCGATACTGGTGAGTCGATTGAAACAGCTATTGAGTAATGCATTACAAGTAGGGGTCAATAAAATTTTGATTGTCTCTGTACTTGCTCAAGATTTCAATTTATTCAAAAAATGACCGCACTTTATCCTCAACATTTATATTATGGGCTTGGGTTACATCACTTTATATTGCCCAGCATAGCCAGCATGATCTTGTTTTATTAGAGAAAGCATTATCTGAACAGAGATTAAATTGTACGGCAGTAGCTGAGATTGGTTTAGAACGAGCGATTCCTGAATTATTAACAGATTTACTTTGGCGTAAGCAATGTGAGTTTTTAGAAGCACAACTTTATTTCGCAAAGCGATATGATTTGCCAGTTAATTTACATTCGCGTAAAGCACATGATCAGTTATTTACTTTTCTAAACGTATCCCACTAGCAAAACGAGGTGTAATACATGGTTTTGCTGGAAGCTATGAGCAAGCCAAGCGTTTTGTCGAGCTCGGTTATAAGATTGGTGTAGGAGGAACAATCACGTATCAGCGTGCCAATAAAACGCGTGATGCTGTTCGGCGTTTGCCTTTAGATTGTTTATTGTTAGAAACTGATTCACCAGATATGCCTGTATTTGGTTTCCAAGGACAAGTGAATCGCCCAGAGCGGGTATTTAATGTATTCCAATCTTTATGTGAGTTGAGAACAGAAACACCAGAACAGATAGAACAATGTATTTGGCAACAAAGTGTTGATTTATTTGCAAATGGAAATGGCTAAGTGAAACTTAGCCATTTTTGAGTGTGAGACTCGCTAGATATTTTTAACCAATAAGCGTAGATAGTCACGTAAATACTTGCCAATAAATGTTAATGTGCCTTGCTGTTCAATTTGACCTCTAGCGTATTGTGCACCTGTATTGATTACATTGTAATTAAAGGTTTTAACTGCTTTTTGCAGATAGTTACAAGTTTTTGTTTCGTGAATATCGAATCCACCGATTGTATTATGTACTTGTTTAGTCGTAAATAAACAGTCAAATGTACTTAATGGGTTCATAAATTTAGAAAGCCACATCAATAGATTAAATCCATCAAGGACTAAACGGGTGATTAATGACACGTCTTGTACTTGTAGCTTTCCACTAGCTAACCAAAGTTGTTGTTTATCTAAATAGGATAAAGATTGATAGATAAAATCGGGTGCTAAACGCAATTTAGGATTTAAAAATAGTAAACGCTCATACTTAGCTTTTTCTACAGCAAGATTTTTAGCAACATTTACTGCTTGTCCATCGAGTTGAATAAATTGTAAATCTAATTTATCACGATAGCTTTCAACAATAGCTTTATTTTGCTCTGTATTGCCTAAACTAGCCACAATAACCTCAAATTGTCGATGAGTCTGTGCTAATAGATCTTCTAGCAATATACCAAGTGATGTTTCAATAGGATCTAGAGTTAAAATAATGCTAACTGTGTTTGTTTTCATTGCGTCCTCCAACATAGTGAGTAATTTAAACAAGTATTACTTTACTAAAGAGATCTTAATGAAATCTTAAGTGTTAAGATTATTTAAAACGGTAGATGATTTGGTTTGATGACCCTCTCCATACTAGGCTAGGGTCTGCTTTTTCTTGTTCAAATTTACCATCAATAAGGACATCAATATAGGGCAAAATTTCACGCTGTAATCCGTCGAGCTCTTGTAATGTATAACCCGTCCACGCCCATATATCTTTTTCAGGACATTCTTGTTTAACTCTTTTTACGAAAGGTAAAAGCACAGCAATATTAGCTGGGTGTAAAGGATCTCCACCTGTCAGAGTTAGGCCTTGACGCTTGATTCGAGTATCTTTTAAATCACGGATAATTTGTTCTTCCATTGCATGATCAAAAGGAATACCAGCATTAAAAGACCAGCTTTTTTTGTTATAGCAACCTTTACAGGCATGAATACAACCGCTGACAAATAATGTACAACGTGTGCCTTCGCCATTAACAATATCAGTAGGGTAGTATTGAAGATAATTCATAATACTATTATTGCTTCTATATTAGGGATGATAGTCTGTTATTCATTATTTAAATTAATGTAAAAGAAAAAGAACTTATATGAATGTATATCTGGTATCAAAATATTTTTTTCTTATAAATTAGATTTTCCATAATAAGCAATTTGCTTACATTAAAAAGGGCTTTAAATAAGTCAGTTATCAACAGATCACTCCTCCCCGCTTTTTATAAAAAGGGGGGAGGGGGTAAAAGTAAATTACAAATGTTTCACGCGTCTTTTCACTTCTTCTTGCTTACCTGCGTTAAACGGTCTAGCATCGGGGCTACCTAAATAACCACAGACTCGGCGTGTTACAGATACTTTTTCACTGTCATGATTAAATTGGACAAGTAAAACCTTTACTCGTACATTCAAATTCGCCAGTGAAAAAGTATCTGTAACACGCCGAGTCTGTGGTTATTTAGGTAGCCCCGATGCTAGACCGTTTAACGCAGGTAAGCAAGAAGAAGTGAAAAGACGCGTGAAACATTTGTAATTTACTTTTACCCCCTCCCCCTTTTTATAAAAAGCGGGGAGGAGTGATCTGTTGATAACTGACTTATTTAAAGCCCTTTTTAATGTAAGCAAATTGCTTATTATGGAAAATCTAATTTATAAGAAAAAAATATTTTTGATACCAGATATACATTCATATAAGTTCTTTTTCTTTTACATTAATTTAAATAATGAATAACAGACTATCATCCCTAATATAGAAGCAATAATAGTATTATGAATTATCTTCAATACTACCCTACTGATATTGTTAATGGCGAAGGCACACGTTGTACATTATTTGTCAGCGGTTGTATTCATGCCTGTAAAGGTTGCTATAACAAAAAAAGCTGGTCTTTTAATGCTGGTATTCCTTTTGATCATGCAATGGAAGAACAAATTATCCGTGATTTAAAAGATACTCGAATCAAGCGTCAAGGCCTAACTCTGACAGGTGGAGATCCTTTACACCCAGCTAATATTGCTGTGCTTTTACCTTTCGTAAAAAGAGTTAAACAAGAATGTCCTGAAAAAGATATATGGGCGTGGACGGGTTATACATTACAAGAGCTCGACGGATTACAGCGTGAAATTTTGCCCTATATTGATGTCCTTATTGATGGTAAATTTGAACAAGAAAAAGCAGACCCTAGCCTAGTATGGAGAGGGTCATCAAACCAAATCATCTACCGTTTTAAATAATCTTAACACTTAAGATTTCATTAAGATCTCTTTAGTAAAGTAATACTTGTTTAAATTACTCACTATGTTGGAGGACGCAATGAAAACAAACACAGTTAGCATTATTTTAACTCTAGATCCTATTGAAACATCACTTGGTATATTGCTAGAAGATCTATTAGCACAGACTCATCGACAATTTGAGGTTATTGTGGCTAGTTTAGGCAATACAGAGCAAAATAAAGCTATTGTTGAAAGCTATCGTGATAAATTAGATTTACAATTTATTCAACTCGATGGACAAGCAGTAAATGTTGCTAAAAATCTTGCTGTAGAAAAAGCTAAGTATGAGCGTTTACTATTTTTAAATCCTAAATTGCGTTTAGCACCCGATTTTATCTATCAATCTTTATCCTATTTAGATAAACAACAACTTTGGTTAGCTAGTGGAAAGCTACAAGTACAAGACGTGTCATTAATCACCCGTTTAGTCCTTGATGGATTTAATCTATTGATGTGGCTTTCTAAATTTATGAACCCATTAAGTACATTTGACTGTTTATTTACGACTAAACAAGTACATAATACAATCGGTGGATTCGATATTCACGAAACAAAAACTTGTAACTATCTGCAAAAAGCAGTTAAAACCTTTAATTACAATGTAATCAATACAGGTGCACAATACGCTAGAGGTCAAATTGAACAGCAAGGCACATTAACATTTATTGGCAAGTATTTACGTGACTATCTACGCTTATTGGTTAAAAATATCTAGCGAGTCTCACACTCAAAAATGGCTAAGTTTCACTTAGCCATTTCCATTTGCAAATAAATCAACACTTTGTTGCCAAATACATTGTTCTATCTGTTCTGGTGTTTCTGTTCTCAACTCACATAAAGATTGGAATACATTAAATACCCGCTCTGGGCGATTCACTTGTCCTTGGAAACCAAATACAGGCATATCTGGTGAATCAGTTTCTAACAATAAACAATCTAAAGGCAAACGCCGAACAGCATCACGCGTTTTATTGGCACGCTGATACGTGATTGTTCCTCCTACACCAATCTTATAACCGAGCTCGACAAAACGCTTGGCTTGCTCATAGCTTCCAGCAAAACCATGTATTACACCTCGTTTTGCTAGTGGGATACGTTTTAGAAAAGTAAATAACTGATCATGTGCTTTACGCGAATGTAAATTAACTGGCAAATCATATCGCTTTTGCGAAATAAAGTTGTGCTTCTAAAAACTCACATTGCTTACGCCAAAGTAAATCTGTTAATAATTCAGGAATCGCTCGTTCTAAACCAATCTCAGCTACTGCCGTACAATTTAATCTCTGTTCAGATAATGCTTTCTCTAATAAAACAAGATCATGCTGGCTATGCTGGGCAATATAAAGTGGATGTAACCCAAGCCCATAATATAAATGTTGAGGATAAAGTGCGGTCATTTTTGAATAAAATTGAAATCTTGAGCAAGTACAGAGACAATCAAAATTTTATTGACCCCTACTTGTAATGCATTACTCAATAGCTGTTCAATCGACTCACCAGTATCGCGTTGTAAATAGTCTAAGTGAGTATGAGTATCAAAAAATGCCATTATGCCAAAGCCCTATTCAACAGTAACTGACTGAATTATTATCTCTTGCTTCGGTACATCACGATGAAACCCTGAACGCCCTGTGTCCACTTGGCTTATCTTATCCACAACATCCATACCCTCAATCACGTTGCCAAAGACCGCATATCCCCACCCTCGTGCTGTTTCTGCACTAAAATTTAAAAAATCATTATCTACAGTATTAATAAAAAATTGCGATGTCGCTGAATGGGGATCAGAAGTACGAGCCATTGCTACTGTACCACGTAAGTTTTTTAGTCCGTTATTTGCCTCATTGTGGATAGGTGCGTTGGCTTTCTTTTGTTTCATATCTACCTCAAAGCCTCCAGCCTGCACCATAAAACCATCAATAACTCGGTGAAAAATTGTTCCATTGTAAAAACCAGATTCACTATATTGAAGAAAGTTTTGACTCGAAATAGGTGCTTTCTCTTGCTCTAAAGCGATTTTGATTTCACCGTAGTTAGTATGTAAAACGACATTTTTTGCTTGTGTACTAACTGCTAATAAACCAATACTAAGGATACTCAATACTTTAAATATTTTCATAATGATATTCCTAAAAAACTCCCCTCAATTGAGGGGAAATTCATTATTCAACAGTGACAGAAGTAATAATAACATCGTCTTTTGGTACATCTTGGTGGAAACCTTTATTGCCAGTTTGCACCACTTTTATTTTATCGACAACATCCATACCTTCTACAACTTCACCAAATACGGCATAACCCCATTCTTGTACAACTTTTTTACCAAATAATTCTTTTGCACGATGATCTAAAAACGTATTATCTGCAACATTGATAAAAAATTGTGCTGTTGCTGAATGTGGATCAGAAGTACGTGCCATTGCAATGCTACCACGTTTGTTACTCAGTCCATTATTTGCTTCATTTTGGATTGGCGCATTGGTATTTTTCTCACGCATACCCACTTCCATACCACCACCTTGAATCATAAATCCATCAATAACACGGTGAAAAATTGTGTTATTATAGAAACCACTTTGACAGTAATTTAAGAAATTTTCCGCAGTGATGGGTGCTTTTTCGTGATTTAATTCAATTTTAATATCGCCAAAATTTGTGTGTAATGTAACCATTGCCATTATCCTCTGAAATTTCAAAGCGTTTATTATTCCATAAAAGCCCAAGAAATGCTATAAAGTGGCAATTCTAGGCGTATGTGCATATACGCTAACTAAAAGTGCGGTCTGTTTTCACTAAATTTTGAAGAATAATAAGAGAGCAAACAAATGCTAAAAATTTTTAATACATTAACGAGAGAAAAGAAGTTTTTACCCCTATACAAGCAGGTAAAGTCGGGATGTATGTCTGTGGCGTTACTGTCTATGATTTATGCCATATTGGGCATGGTCGAACCTTTGTTTGCTTTGATGTTATTGCTCGTTATCTACGCTATTTAGGCTATCAATTAACTTATGTACGTAACATCACAGATGTTGATGATAAAATCATTAAACGTGCATTAGAAAATAAAGAAAGCTGTGAGCAACTCGTTAATCGTATGGTCTTAGAAATGTACAAAGACTTTGATGCACTTAATGTTTTACGTCCTGACGTTGAGCCAAGAGCTACACACCATATTTCTGAAATTATTGCGATTGTACAAAAACTGATTGAGCGTGGACATGCTTATGTCGCAGAGAATGGTGACGTGATGTTTGATGTAGAAAGTTTTAGTCAATACGGTAAATTATCTCGTCAAAATCTTGAACAATTGCAGGCAGGTGCACGTGTTGAAATCGTAGAAATCAAGAAAAACCCAATGGATTTTGTATTATGGAAAATGTCAAAACCAGAAGAACCAAGTTGGCAATCGCCTTGGGGGGCTGGTCGTCCAGGGCATATTGAATGTTCTGCGATGAATTATAAAGAGCTAGGCGAACATTTCGATATCCACGGCGGCGGCTCCGATCTGATGTTTCCGCATCATGAAAATGAAATAGCCCAATCTTGTTGTGCACATGGTAATGATTATGTAAATTATTGGATTCATTCGGGCATGATCATGGTTGATAAAGAAAAAAATGTCGAAGTCACTTGGCAACTTCTTTACTATCCGTGATGTTTTGAATCATTATAATGCAGAAAGTGTACGTTATTTCTTATTAACTGCACATTATCGTAGCCAACTGAATTACAGTGAAGAAAATCTTAATCTTGCACAAGGTGCATTAGAACGTTTATATACTGCACTACGAGATACAGATCCAAAT